>NZOA01000016.1 GCA_002695115.1 Planctomycetota bacterium | reverse complement strand
GTGACGGACTGGTAGGTGAGTGAGGTGAGGATGCCCGGGCTTGAGGGGTCCGTAACCACAGCGGCCTCGTTTCCATCCAGTTCAAAGAGCTCCTTCGCCCGGGCGGTCCACTGGGCCTGGATCGCTGAGTTCGGGCTGAGAACGAGGGCCGGCCGCTTCACGAGATCCGCCCAGACGTAGAGTCCGAGCACCGTCTTGCCCGAGCCGGGCGGAGCCACAATGTGAAGCTCGCGCTCGCCCGCCTGCAGCTGCTTGCGAATGATCCGCACCGCCGCCTCCTGCGAGGCCCGCAGGGTACCGTCAAATCGGACGTTGCGAAGGCGTTCGGGCATGGTCAGGCGTTGGTGTTTCGGAAGCAGCGGGACACTACTTGTTTGTAAAGATGTCGCTCTGGACAACCAGCTTGACGAGATCCCGAAGGCCGCGGCCCTTCTTCGCCAACTCGGCGAGAACCCGGTCGATTTCACCGCGGTCGCCAATCTCCATCATNCTTCCCGTGGCATAGCTCAGCATCTTTTTCACCAGGCAGCGGTAAACCAGNTCCTCGCGCCCCAGCAGCATCTGCTTGAATTCGACGATGTCGCTGATCTTCGTCCCATCNGNAAGCACGGCGCTGGTGTCTATGCTCAACTTCCTGTCCTGGTCGGGATANCGGGTCCGGATGCGCCCGATAGGATCGAAGGCCTCCAACGCGAATCCCATGGGATCAATCTTNCGGTGACAACTATTGCAGGACTCGTTCTTTCGATGAGCTGCCAGTTCGTCTTTGAGGGTCCTGGTTCCGCTCACGTTCGGCACCAGCGGCTCCACGTCAGGCGGAGGAGGAGGAGGAGGAGTACCCAGGATATTCTCCAGGACATAGGCGCCGCGAACGATCGGGGAGGTGTCGACTCCATTAGCGGTCACCGTCATCACTACGGGCATNGTGAAGATCCCTCCATGACGCCGATCTTTCAGGGCGACCTTCTGCAGGTGGTTTCCCTCTACCCCGCCCTGCCCGTAAATGTGCCGATCGAATACCGCATTCATGAACGTGTAATCCGAATCGATGAAATTGCGGATGCTGCCATTGGTCGACAGCAAGTCGCTGAAGAAGAGGTCTGCCTGCTCAACCAGTTGATTCTTCATCTCGAAATAGGCNCTGAAGGGGCCCTTCTTGTCCGGCTCCATCCGNCCGAGCTGGTGCAGAAGCAGCCAGCGCTCGGGGAAGTGCCTGGTGAATGCCAGCGCCCTGGGGTCCTCGAGCATGCGCTCGACCTCCGCCTCGACCACCGCGGGCCGGGAGAGCTGGTCCTTCCCGGCGAGCTCGAACAGGCGCGCATCCGGCATCGATGACCAGAGAAAATAGCTCAGGCGCTCAGCGATCTCATAGCTGTCCAGCCTACCCGCGTCCTGCTTGATATAGATGAACTCCGGGGAGCAGAGCACCGCCATGTAGGCCGCCTTCATCGCCTCCTGCAGGGTCGCTCCCTCCGCCTGCATCTTCCGGATCAGGCCGAGGTAGCCATCCGCTTCACTGGCCTCCACCGGCCGGCGATAGGCTCTCCTGATGAAGTCCAGGAGCAGCTTCCGCTGATCAGCCTTTTCAATCGGACCCTTCCCATACAGCGACCTGTGGCTCTTCGGCGGCCACTCCTCCTTCACAAGCTCAATCGTGAAGCTGTGAACACGGATGGAGGGACCCTTGTAGCCCGCCTCAAACAGGAGCTTCGCCATCTCCCTGGGCCAGCTGTCGGTCTTCTTCGCCTTGCCGTCGTAATAGAGCTCGGGATAATACTTCTTAACGAGGTTGCCATGGACGTTGTGACGGATGCTCGGCCCGTTCTCCCAGGCAAACCAGGGCGTCCAGGTCTTGTCGATATACGTCTGGTAGCTGAAGCTGCGTTTCCTGCCGTCACCGGGGAGCGGCCAGGCCGCAAGCCGTTGCTTGCGAGGACCTCGNAGGTGCTCTTTGCGTTCAAGGTAGAACCCCACTGAAAACGGATCATCCTGGTCGGTCTGGAGCAGCTCTCCCCATGGGTGCTCCTGGTTGTGTCCGGACAATTCCACCGTGATACGATAGGTGCCCTCCCTGCCGATACCTTGATACAATTCATCAGGGCCAATCCGGTTGAAGCCCGTGTTACCCTGGAATATCTCATCGTAGTCCTGGCCTAATTCCCTCTGCCAGCGCCCGATGCTGTGGCCAACCAGCCCCTGTGTCGTAATCGGCGCGGTATATTTTCTGTTCCCGCTGAATCCCCGGGACTTCTTCCCCCCTCCACTCGAGCCCAGCTTCAGCTTGAGCTTCTCCTCCCTGCCGGCACGGAGGTAGACAAGCTCCACTTCATCGCCTTCTCGATAGGAGCTGATCGTGCTTTTGAACTCGGCCGGCCCTCCAGCTGCTATTCCGTTCACACGGGTAATCACATCATCCTCGTGAATCCCGCTTTCCTGGGCCGGGGTTCCCTCGACTACCCGGAGAATCTTCACCCCTCCCTCCGCATCCCCTGTCTGGACTCCGAGATACCCGGCCCTGGCCGGTCGATCTTCGTCATTGATGCTCGCCATCGAGATGCTCTCCTCGGCCGCGCGAAGGATCATGTTCAGGAGGAAATCCGACATGACCAGCTTGCCGCCGATGTTATCGAGGCCCTCCTCTTCCTCGTCGTCAGGAAAACTGCGGGTCGGCTCGATCGTGGTGTGCTCGGTCCTGCCATTGCCATTGTGGTCAAAGAGCGAGGAGACGACGGTCGGATGAAAATCCGGGTGCCGGAGATAGAAGAGATCTCGCAGGGTATTGCGCAGCTCGAATTTGTTCATCCGGCGGATAACGGCCTGCCGCCCGGTACTGCGGAGCCGGGCATAGGCGACAGCGAGCGCCGAGGTCATCTCCCCGACAATCGGCGCGACCTCTGCCTGTGTCGGCTGTGCCTTCGCCTTCTTCGGGGGCATCTCGCCAAGATTCAGCTGGTCCAGGATGCCCTGCCACAATTTCAGAGTGTCGAGATCGCTGAGATCCGCCCCCAGCTCGTCGAACCGGTAGTTCCCCTTCTGCTTATCCGGCCCATGGCAGCCGAAGCAATTTTTCTCCAGGAAGGAGTGAAGGGCCGGATGGGAAACGCGCAACGAAGAACCATCTTCGGAGTTCCTGGTTTTGCCATCGGCTCCCCCCCCGGGTGTGGTTTCACCGTACCCCGCCGCCATGCAGGCAAAGAGCAGCCCAGTGAAGAAAAGGACCTTGATGCTCTCAGCCCGATATTTTCCAGCTCGCAGGCATTCGTGACGAGTCGTGATCATGGGTGTTTCGGTCCTGAGTGTTCGCGAGTTCCGGCGCCCTGGCGTCGAAGACACAGTCGCCCTACCCGATCTCCAGCCCGCGCAGGGTACCGCTGCTGTTGGCGAAGCGGTCAATCTCCAGGCCGAAATTCTGCAGAATGGAGAGCAGCAGGTTGGAGGCCAGGATGC
The DNA here is from genome assembly GCA_002695115.1 of Planctomycetota bacterium. GTDB lineage: Bacteria > Planctomycetota > UBA8108 > UBA8108 > UBA8108 > UBA8108. The sequence continues at coordinate 23,816 of NZOA01000016.1, read as the reverse complement.
GCTTGCCCTTCCCGGCGGGAAGTACCAGGTGCTCTCCGAGCCTGAAGCCACCGCCCGCCAACGCCAGGGGAAGGTTCCTGGTCGAGTGCGTCCCGGTCGCCATCCCGCAGCCATGAAGGATCATGGTGTGGTCGAAGAGCGAGCCCCCCTCGTTGAGGGGATCCGGAGTGGACTTGAGCAGGTCGATCAGGTGCGCGATCGCTTCAAACTTGTGGGCATCGATCAACTTGAGGACCTTGACCTTCTCCTCCTTCTCGTTGTGATGCGAATAGCCGTGGTAGCCGCCCTTGACGGCGAAGTCGCCATTGCCGATCCCGCAGGCCAGGTTGATCACCCTCGAGGAATCGGTTTTGAGCGCCAGGGCGATCAGCTCCATTATCGTTTTCAGGTCCGCCTCGATATTGTTGGTCTGCCGGGGTTCCTTGAACGGTGCCCCGGGTTTCGGACGATCAAGCCAGGTCTCCTGCTGGACGATCTTTCGCTCGAGGCTGCGAACGGAATCGAGGTACTCCTCGAACTTCCGCTGATCCTGCTTCCCCAGCCGTCCATTCACCTCCCTGGCTTTCCCCATCACGACATCGAGGATGCTGCGGTTTCGTTTCAGGCGCAGCACCTCTTCCCGCCTGGCCCTGGGAGAGTCCTCCAGGAACAGGCCGCGGTACATCTGGATCAAACCGATGCTTGGAACCTGCACGCCGGAGCGGGTGTAGCTGGTCTGGTTCTTCTCCTTCACTCCGAGCGTCATGGAGGGAAAGCGCGTGGTCGCCCCCAGGAATTCGGCCATCTTCTGATCGACGGAGATATTCCCTTCCGGAAAATTGTCCGCCATGTTGGGGTTCAACCCGCTCAACAAGGACGGGACACAGGCATGGCCTCCGGAGAGTCCATGGTCGAGGTTGGAGAACACCGTAAACTCTTTGCGGTGGCGCTCCATCGGCTGGAGCGTGCTCGGCAGGACATAATCCTTCCCCGCCTGATCAGGGAAAAACGCCTTGGCGTAGATCCCATAGTTATTTGAGACCGAAACAAACCGTTTGACCGGCTTGCCGGGTTCCTTTCCGGGTGCCTGCCCGGCAAAGGAAAGTGACCGCAACAGGGGCAGGGGAATGGCCACTCCAACCGCTTTCAGAAAATGACGTCTATCCATAACCGGGATTCCCTCTTGGGGTTCAGCCTGAAACCGCTTCTGTCATAAGCTGCTCACTATCTTAACGACCGCCCCTCCCCCTGTATAAACCTTTTCATAACGAGGGAATGCTGAAACTTTTCCTCCACCTGATCNGCAGCGCAGAGTCCCGGTATAGCGCCAGCATTCACCAATATCGCGGAAAGTTTTACGCAAGATGGAGAGCTTGACCAGGTCACAAAGACCTCACTCAGCCAGGGGGACATCTTTTCAGAACATGGATTGGTTTCACAAGAGGCTCAGCGTGAAAGAAGCTACCTCCTCGCCATATCAAAGTATTTACTGTAGCGGCTTACCAGCTCGGGCTTCTGCCCGGCGAGATTGGTGGTTTCGGCGATGTCTTCTTCCAGGTCGTAGAGGGCGAAGCGATCCCTGCCGTAGCGGTGCAGCTTCCACCGGCCGACCCGGATCGCACCAGGCCAGTAGAGGTATTCGTGGCGCTTCTGTTTCCCGGCTTTTCCGCGCAGGTCCGGCAGGTAGCTGATCCCGTCGATGCCGGCCGGCGCCGCGATCCCGGCGACCTCGCAGGCCGTCGGCAGGAAGTCCCAGAAGGCGCTCGGGTGGTCGCTCGTTCGTCCCGGCTCGATCTTTCCCTTCCAGCGCGCGATCATCGGAACGCGGATCCCGCCTTCGCGCCAGGTGCGTTTGGCACCGGAGAGCGGGCCTGAGCTGTTGAAGAATTTGAGGCTCTGGCCGCCTTCGGAAGAGGGGCCATTGTCACTGCTGAAAATGACCAGGGTGTTTTCACTCAGCTTCAGCTCATCGAGCAGGTCGAGGATCTTTCCGATGCTTCGGTCCATGCGCGAGATCATTCCAGCGTAGGTCGCCAGCGGATGGCTCTGGCCGCAATAGCCCTTCTTGTACTGGCTGCCGTAACCCCCGCCGCCGGTGTTGCCCGTGCCGACAATCTTCGGTTTTTCTTTCCAGCCAAGCTTCAGGTAAGGCGCCAGTGAATCCTCCGGAACGGTCAGCTCCGCGTGAGGAATGCAGTAGGGCAGGTAGAGAAAGAACGGGCCCTCCTTGTTGGCCCTGATCCAGTCGATGGCCTCGCTGGTCAGCTGGTCGTGGCTGTAAGTGCCCGCGCCCTTTTTGTATTCACCATTGACGCGCAGCTCGTGGTTCTTCGGGTAGAGCACCTTCTGGTCATTGCGCCAGAGATACTCCGGGTAGTAGAAGTGCGCGAACCCCTGGTTGTCGAAGCCGAAGAAGCGGTCGAAGCCCTTCTGGTTCGGGCTGCCGGGATGGCCGGGCCTTCCAACGAGGCCCCACTTGCCGATCATGCAGGTCCTATAGCCGGCCTTCTTCAGGAGCATCGCGACCGTGACATCGCCGGCCCTCAGTCGGCCACCGTTGCCGGTTACCGATGCGTGTCCCATGTGCTTACCGGTCATCAACGCGCAGCGCGACGGCGAGCAGATGTTGTGCCCGGAGTAGTGGCTGGTGTAGCGAAGGCCCTCGCGCGCCATCTGATCGAGCCGCGGCGTCTTGATCTTCTCCTGGCCGTAGCAGCCAAGATCCCCGTAGCCGAGATCATCAGCCAGGATGAAGACAATGTTGGGCTTGTCCCGGGCGGGCAGCGGCGGCGCAGCAAGCAGGCAGATAAATAGCAGCAGCGTTTTCATGGTTGTTTCTCCGGTTTCGGATCGACCTTCCAGTCTTTATTCACCTTCCTGCCGTAGTAGGGGTAGTAGTCCCAGGGAGCATCCCGACCGAGGGCGCGCGGATCCCCGTTTCGAGCCAGGTGTTTCTGCAGCCGGGCGCTGAGTTTTCTTCGGGCCTCGGCGTACTCGCGATCAAGTGCGACGTTCACCAATTGGCCGGGATCCTTGCGTATATCGTAGAGCTCCTCGGCCGGGCGCTTTGCAAAGGCCAGGTCGTAAAGGCGCTTGAAGCCGGGCTTGTCCTTATTGTCCATGAGCAGCTTCTTGGTGGGAGACGAGTCCACCTCGCCAAAGGGGATGTCACGGGCGCAGACCTTGCGGTCAGGGTCGCCAGCCGGCCAGCGGCCAGGCTCGTAATTTCTGATGTAGAGATATTTGTGTGTGCGGATGGCGCGGCAGGGATAGCCCTTACCTCCCTTGCGACAGCCATCGTGTCGTTCCATGGAGATGAACGCGGCGGAGAAATCGGTGAAAAGTCTCGTCTCGGTACGTCCCAGGTCGCTGAAGGCGGTAGCCAGGCTGTTGATCACATGGAAATTTCCCGGGTCTTGCTTCATCTCTCCAGGAACCTCCAGGCCGGCAGCCTCCAGGAAGGTGGGCGCCAGGGTGCTGAGGTTGATGATGCGGCCGTGCCCCCGTCCCGGATTCTTGATTCCCCCGGGCCAGCGAATGGCCAGCGGCACGCGTGTTCCCGCATCGTAGAGACTGGCCTTGGCACGGGGAAAGGGCATACCATGATCGCTGGTGACCACCACGATGGTGTTGTCAAGCTGGCCGCTCTTTTCCAGGGCGGCGATCGCGCGGCCTACCATCGTGTCGAAGTGTTCGATCTCCACGAAGTAATCGAGCAGGTCGTTCCTCACGATGGGGTGGTCGGGGAAGATCTGCGGCACGACGACCCTGGCTGGATCCTTCCCCGTTCGTTGCCCCGCGCCCTTCTCGTAGCCGCGATGGGGTTCATGCGTCCCCAGCCAGAAGCAGAAGGGTTGGTCCTTGTCGACCTGGGCGAGGAAGTCCTCGAAGTTTGCCGCGTAGTCCCTGTTGGCCATGCTTCTGAAGGGCGGCTTCAGTTTGCGGCGGTTGAACTCCGCGCCGGCGGGGTTGGCTTTGCGGCCTCCCGGCTCGAGCCGTCCGGGACTCCAGCCCTTGCCGGTAAACCCGATGGCGTAGCCCGCGTCCTTCAGCAGCTCTGTGTAGGTTTTGAACCTGGCGGGCAGGGTGCTGTGGATGTTGCCCGCCTCCTCCAGGCGCCAGATGGGCTGTCCCGTCAGGATGGCGCTCCGTGATGGACCGCAGGTGGGAGCATCGCAGAAAGCGTTATAGAAGTGAATGCCCTCACGGGCGATGCGGTCGAAGGCGGGCGTCTTGACCACCGGGTCATGGGCGGCCCCGGTGTGGGCATAGGACTGGTCGTCTGAAATGCAGAGGAGAATATTGGGCCGCCTGTCAGCGGCGTGAAGTGAGGCACCCAGAGAAAGCAGCGCCAGGGAGCAGAAAATAAGGCTGCTTTTCTTCATTTCTTTGAACGCTCCAGGAGTTGCAGGGCGTCGACGACCACAAATCCATCGGTCCCTTCATTGCCCAGGTAGACAGTGAGCTTATGCCCCGCCTTCAGATCAAGTGTTTTAAGTGTGCGAAATGCCGACCCTGGATCAAGTGACAGTCGTTGGTTGACAGTAATCTCCTGGCTCTTGCCGCCAGATTCAATGCGCAGGGGAACGTTGCTGGCACGGCTTGGATGGGGAGAGTATGCAAGGCGCAGGTCGTAGCGACCGCTTTTACTGATTTTCGTTTCAAAGGTCAGGCTGGCCGCGCCTTTGCCGGCGTTGTCGTCATGGATGTAGCCGATGCCAACATATGGGCGAAAGTTCCTGGATTCCTTCCAGGCACCTTTCTTAATTGCCGTGCGATCGTCGAGCACGATGCCGGGTAATTTCCTGGAATCAACGACACCCGCAATGGAGCTCGTCTTGTATCCAGCCGGAAAGTCCAGCACCTGTTTCTGCTTAAGCAACCGCTGCTTCAATTTGTCGTAGGGCAATTGCTGAACGTCGACCCTGGTTTCATGAGCCGCGGCCGCGGCCACTCCGGCGCTCTGGCCGAGCATCATCCAGGTCGGCTCCACCCGGATGCTGGAAAGTGCCACATGGCTGCTTGACAGGCATACCGGCACCAGCAGGTTGACGCACTCGGCACGCCTGGGAGTAAGCGAGCGGTAAGGTACCTGGTATGGATGCCCGTGCCGATTGCCATTGATTCGATCGGGGAAAATCGTTCCCTCGTTAATCCACCCCTTGCCATCGGCGGTAGGTACCCGCTGGCAATCATGCGAATCGATGGGGAAAGAGCTGATGCCGATGCTGTCCTTCTTCCCGGGATTTGTCCGTACGTCGTGCTGGGTCAGTACGTACTCGCCGATCATGCGCCTGCCCTCGCGCACGTAGAGGGCCGGCGGCCAGCCCCCGTATTTTTGGAACTCATCCCTGGCGAGGCCGTAGGCCGCGAACTTTCTGCGAACGCCCTCGGGCACGACCGGGTCGCTCTTGAGGAACCAGATCAACTCCAGGGTGTACTGCTTGTGCGCCTCCCAGAACTTCTCCCGCTCCCGGTAGGTCGCCTCGGGCCAGGCCCAGCTCGCGCCGACCAGGCCTGATGAAATTTGTCGACCGATTCCATTGTTCAGGTCGACCTTCCTGCCCGGCAGCGGGTATCCGTCCACGGAGACCATTCTCCCTGCCGCCTTCGGGTTGGCCTTGATGTAGCGGCGAGCGAGCTCAAAGCGGGCCGGGTCGTAATTGGCCGGCTCGGGCATCGGCAGTCGATTGTCCGGGTCGGTTGAGATTACGACGCGAAAGCTGTAGGTCATGATCTTCCCATCGCCCTTGTCTTCGCCAGGTGTCTCCCCGGTCAACAGCGGCAGCGGCTTACCTGCTTCATTGAAGGGCAGGCCCTTAACGGGCTTCTTTGGGAATTGGTGGCCGGCAAGCGATTCGCCATATTGTTTTTTGCTTTCGCGCCCCAGGGCATACGAAACGCTGGCCGCCGCCATGAGGTCACCCTCGTACGTCGCATCAATAAACTGACCGGCCTGGAATACGCCCTTGCTTGTCCTGAGCGTCTTGATCCGCGCTGACTCTTTCGTAGCGCCCACCAGCTGGTGTTCCAGATGTAGCGAGACGCCGGCTTCCTTGATCATGTCGTGAAACACTTTCTCAGCCACGTGCGGTTCGTAGGTCCACTTGTCGTTTTTGGTGAGATCGATCCTGTAGTTGAGCTTCACGCCGGCTTCTGCGTAGTGCTTACAGATTCGTTCGTGCACCTCGACGAACAACCCTCCCATCAATTGACGAGCGCATTGGTTACCGTCGCTCAAGCTCAGGCCGCCGCTGATCATGCCGCCCACATAGTCGTAGGGCGAAACCAGGGCTACCGAGGCTCCCTCGCGCGAGGCGGCGACTGCGGCGCAGACACCGGCCGGTGTGGCCCCGTAAACCAATACATCAAATTCCTGCGACTTCGCATGAAGTAATGAGTCCGGCGCGAGCAAGGCCAGGGAGTAGAAAGCGAGAAAGTATCTCATCATGTAGGCCATGGCTCCCTGGTACATCGCAGGTCCTGGCCGGTTGACAGCGGCCTGTCTCGAATCGGCGTTCTTGCGGCAGGGTTCAGGCCAGTTTCCACCCTTCCCGGTAGCTACGGCCGAGGTACTTCTCGGCTTCCGGCGCGTTGGGAATCTTCATGTTCTTTGCGTCCCATTCCAGCTTCTTTCCCGCGCGGTAGGCGACGTTGCCGAGGTGGTTGGCCTCGGTCAGGGGCCCGGCGTAGGCGAAGTGGCACAGGGGCTCGGGTCCCTCGCCCTTGCAGGCGCGAATCCACTCGGCCTGCTGGCCGGGGGAGGGCGCGATCGAGCGTTCGGGACGCTTGAAGTCCTTGAATTTCTTCTCCGGCAGGAGCATATGCTTGCCGTAATCCGACAGCAGCATGCCGTCTTCACCGATGAAGAGCGTGGCGTTGCCCCATTTGGGGATTCCACCCTCGCGCCAGATCTTCGGTTTCTCCGTGCCCTGGTACCAGGTGTGCTCGAGCGCCGGGTAGCCGTCGCCGCGGGCGCCGAAGGTGTACTTTACGCTCATCGAGGCAGGGGCGATATCATGGTGAGGCTTGGGGCCGGAGAGGGGCTCGATCGTCAGCGGAGCGTCGAGCTTCAGGGCCCACCACGGCAGGTCGTTTCGATGGCTGCCGAGGTCCGACATGGTGCCGTTGCCGAAATCCCACCAGCGGTACCAGCGCGGCCCGGGGAAATAATCCGAGTGGAACGGGCGGTGCGGCGCGGGGCCGATCCACAGATCCCAGTCGAGTATTTCAGGGACGGGCTTGCCTTTTTTGGGCGTGTCCTGGGTGGACATGATGTCGCGGTTCTTCTTGGCATCCGCCTTGCTCTGCCAGCCCCAGGCGCGGCTTACCCAGGTATGCACTTCGGTGACCGGCCCGATAGCGCCGGCCTGGATCAGCTCGACCACGCGCCGGAAGTTTTCACCGGCATGGATCTGGGTACCCATCTGGGTCTGCACCTTGGCCTTGGCCGCCGCCTCGGTGATGATCCGGCATTCGTGGACATCGCGGGTGAGGGGCTTTTCGCAGTAGACGTGCTTGCCGGCCTTCAGGGCCGGCAGGGTGGCGAAGGCGTGGGTGTGTTCCGTCGTCGAGACGACGACCGCGTCAATGTCGTCGAGCTTGCCGCAGAAATCCCGCAGATCCTTGTAGCTGCGGGCATTGGGAGCGATTCTCAGGGCACCCTTTAGGTTGCTGTAGTTCACGTCACAGAGCGAGACGATATTCTCTTTTTTGCAGGCATTGACATGCCCGCGGCCGCGGCCGCCGACGCCGATGAGGCCGACATTGAGCTTACTGTTGGGTGAGCGGCAGTGCAGGATCGAGGGAATGCTCACTGCGGCGGTGGATGCCGCTGTCGATTGAATAAATCTACGGCGTGAAAGTTTTTTGCTCATGAATCCTTCTCCTTATTTACGTTTTGTATTTTTCAATTCATCAAGAGTCAGGTTTCCGTCCCCGTTCCGGTCGCGTCGACTGAACTGCTTCTTCAGCGCCGGCACGTCGCGATTTTTCGGGTCACCAATAAACTCCTCCAGGGTTATTGAGCCGTCTTTGTTCTTGTCCCTCCTGCGGAGGAATTCCTCCGGGCTGGGGCGCTTGGACTTCGGCTTCGAGGCAGTGGGTTTTCTGTCCGGGTCGTAGTTGGGATTGGGCTTCGGATGGAGGGCCCCAGTTTCTTTCACGAAACCGTCGATGAGGGCCTGCAGCTCCTTGACCTTTTCCGGCATCTTTCCCGATAGGTTGCGGGTCTCCCCGATATCTTTCTCGAGGTCGTAGAGTTCGGCAAGCTCTGGGTACTTCGGATGAGGCTCAAAGCGGCGGATCAGCTTGTAGTCGCCCTGGCGCACGGAGACGGCCCCAACCAGGTGAGGAAACCAGGTGAAGTAGGCCTTGCGCTTCAGCTCGCCGGTCCCCTCCAGCACGGGGAGGATGGATTCGCCGTCGATCAGGTGGTCTTTCGGCTTCGGAAGCTCCAGGGCATCCAGCAGCGTGGGATACAGGTCGATCGCGGCGACCACGGCGTCGCTGGTCGAGCCCGGCTCGATCCGTCCGGGCCAGCGCACCATCAGNGGCACGCGCTGCCCGCCCTCGTAGATCCGCGCCTTGCCCTCGCGCAATGGGGCGTTGTTGGTGGGCGCTTCGGGGCCGGCCCATTTTTCCCAGTCCTCCACCATTGGGTACCTGGGATGCCCTGGTTTGATATTGGCGATCCTGCGGTCGCCGGGGACATTGNTGTNTACGTTGCCTCCGTTATCCGAGTAGAAGATGAAGATCGTGTTCCGGGTCAGCCCCAGCTCGTCGAGTTTCGCCAGCACCCTTCCGAGGCTTTCGTCCACGCTTTTCAACATGGAGGCCATGATGGGGTTGCGCTGCTCGCCCCGGGGATCCTTTTTCTTTGCGAATTTTGCGGTGTATTCTTCCTTGTGGCCCCACGGCCCGTGGACCCCGTAGTGCCAGAGATTCAGGTAAAAAGGCCTGTCCTTGTTCGCCTCGATGAAGGCGACCGACTCGTCGGTCAGCCGGTCGGTTATATATTCCCCATCGGGACCGTCGGTGATGGTGCCCGCCGGGCTCCTGGGGCTGGGCTCGTTGTCTGCTTTGACCCCGTAGGGTGAGAAGTAGTTGCTAGCCGGAGGTCCCGGGCTGGGCTGGGCATGGAAGGCGACCTGGAAGCCGTGCTTTTCGGGCCAGTGCTCCCGGGAGAGCCCCAGGTGCCACTTGCCGAAGTGGCCGGTAGAATAGCCGGCCTTCGCCAGCACCTCGGGCAAGGTAACTATCGCCGGGTCCAGGTAGTTCCTGCTGGAGGCGTAGAGAAGCGGCTTGTCCGCGGGCGCCCCTTTGGGGTAACGGGGTGTGCCCGCGGGGCGAGCGCGCTGGTGTCCGCTGGCGGTGGTGATGCCGTGCCTCGAGGGGTATTGCCCGCTGAGAATGGAAGCCCGGGTCGGTGAACAGAGCGGGTGGGCGTAGGCGTCGGTGAAGAGCATGGACTGCCTGGCGAGCTTGTCCATGTGGGGCGTCTCGTAGTATTTCGAGCCGTAAGGCGTGCTGTCCATCCAGCCCATGTCATCGACGAGAAAGAGGACGACATTGGGCTTGTCCGCGCAGAGCGCAGGCGCAAGGAAATGGAAGAAGAAGAACAGGAGTGGCGCGAGGCGTTTCATCGACATGGTATCTCCCGGATTGGTTTGAATGTCATTTTTTACCTGGTCGTCTGCGCGGCGTCCTGACCTGCGTCGAGCAGGGCCTCCTTTGCGCCCTTCTCGGTCTTTTACCCGGCTTTCTTTCCGGGTTTCTCAGCCGGAGTCTCGCCAGCCTTCGGCTTCAGGCGTTTACGCAGAGCCTCTGCCTCGGACTCGTCAATTGACGACATGTGGCTCGAGACCTTATGCCCCTCGGCCTTCAGAAAGGAGATCAACTCCTTGCTGGTCATGTCCAGCTCTTTAGCAAGGGCGAAAACTCTAACCCCAGGGACCTTCTTCTTATTAGTCTTATNAGATCTGAAGTGCCATATCAGGAAGGAGCCGTAGCCCACCACGANAAGGACGAAGGCTACCGCTATGACTACCATCCCCTCAAAATTCGTGCCGGAACCCCACGCGTCCCAGAGCGCGAAGGGCATGGCGATCGCCAGCACGATCACCAGCAGGACAGCGGCGATAATCCCGAGAAGCACCGAGCCCCCCATGATAACGGCGAATATCACGGCCACCCACTGCCCGAACTTCTCCGCCTTCTCCGAAAGCTTCTTCTCAAATTTCGACTTCCGGTGTCTCTTGATGTCGCCAAGCCAATCCACGAGATCGCAGAGACCGGCGAAAACCCACATCATACAAAACAGAACAAGCGCGGCGACAAACGCTCCCTGGAAACCTGTGGAACCGGATACAAACAGGATAATGCCGACGACTAACAAAACGACGAAAGCCAGGAGCGAGGAATAACCCAGGTACTTGAAAATCGTGCCGAGACGCCGGATCTTCTTCCTGTACGTCTTCGAACGCATCCTGGCACGGAGCTTGTCGAGCTCATCCCTGCCCCCGGGGCTGCTGGCACCGAAAATCAGGATAGGCATCCCGACCACGATGCCGATGACGAGCAGGAGGAGACCAAGTAAATCAGGCTGGCCGCCCTCTCCTTCAAACACCGCCATGCGGACTATCCCTGCCACCGAGATGACCGCGGCGATGGCGCAGAGCGTCTTGATCAAAAGGCTCATATCGTTTGTCGTTTTACCTGCACTGCGTATCAGTTAGCCAGCCAATAGCCTATGTGAGGCCATGGGCGGAGGCAAGGAGAGGGCTCACCCTGCGCGCGAGGCTTGATGGATGGCAGCCTGCTGGTATATTCTCTCGCCTCTGAGACAATTCCATCACAGGGACCTGGAGCCTGCTCCTGCCATGCTCGAAACAAAAAAACTCACCAAGCGATTCAACGGCCAGGCCGCGGTCCACAAGCTGAGCCTGAAGATTGAAGCCGGAGAGATCTTCGCCCTATTGGGCCCCAACGGCGCCGGCAAAACGACCACCATCAACCTGCTCCTGGGCTTCCTGTCGCCGGATGAGGGAGAGGCGCAAGTCGATGGAGCGAGCGTCGCCGCCGACACGATCTCAGCGAGAAGAAAGCTCGCCTATATCCCGGAGCAGGTCATGCTCTATCCCCGCTTCAGCGGGGTTGAAAACCTCGATTATTTCAGCTCCCTTGGTGGCCGCAGAAGAAATCGTACGGAGATCCTCGAGCTCCTGGCCCACGCGGGTCTCCCCGAAGAGCCCGCCCTTCGTCGTGTCTCGACCTACTCCAAGGGAATGCGCCAGAAGGTGGGCATAGCCCTGGCGCTGGCCACCGAGGCCAAGGCGCTCCTGCTGGACGAGCCGACCTCCGGACTCGACCCCGCCGCGTCCCACGANTTCTCGCAGCTGTTGAGAAAGCTCGCCGGCGATGGAGTCGCCGTGCTCATGGCGACCCACGATCTCTTTCGGGCCCGTGAAGACGCCAACCGCATCGGGATTCTTCGCGCCGGCCAGCTCGCCGGCAACTACACGTCAGAGGAACTCAAGGGCGTCGATCTCGAACAACTCTACCTGCAGCATCTAGGCAAATGATTCTATCCATCGCACGCAAGGAATTCCGGGATGCCTGGCGCGACGGTCGCTTCCGCTGGGCCGCGGGCATCATCCTGGTCCTGCTGGGAGTCGCCGTCCTGATGGCGCGCCAGCAGATTGAGCTTGGCCGCGCAGAGAGAGCCGCCGCGACCGGGATGGAACGAGACAACTGGCTCAACCAGGGCCAGAAGAATTCTCACTCCGCCGGCCACTACGGCGTCTACGTGTTCAAGCCGGTNGCCCCNCTGGCGNTNTTTGACCGNGGCCTGCAGCCCTTCGTGGGNAANACCGTGTTCCTCGANGCNCACAGGCAGAACCAGGCCGCNTTCCTGCCCGCCCAGGACGCGACGGCCATGCGGCGCTTCGGCGACCTGACCGCGGCCGCGTGCCTCCAGCTCCTCGCCCCCCTGCTCATCATCCTCCTGACCTTCGGAACCCTGGCCGGCGAGCGAGAGCGGGGAACCCTGCGGCAGGTCCTGAGCCTGGGGGTCCATCCGCGCTCCCTGGTCATCGGCAAGGCCCTGGGCCTCGGCGGAGCCCTGGGCACTCTCCTCCTTCCCATGGCGGGTGTGGGAATCTACGCCCTGTCCAGGATCCCGGGGATCGACGCCGGCGGAGACGACAGCTGGCTTCGTCTCTCCCTCATGGCCTGCGCCTACCTGCTCTATCTCGGCGCGATCCTGTCTATCTGCCTCGCTGTCTCAGCCCTTGCGCCCACCTCGCGCGCTTCCCTCGCCATCCTGCTTGTCTTCTGGGCAGGCAATACCATTCTNGCGCCCCGCCTCGCCTCCGATCTCTCACAGTGGATGCTCCCCACACCCAAGCTGGCCGACTTCGATGCGAAGGTACAGGAGGCCATCCAGAAGGGCCTCGACGGCCACAATCCGCGCAACGAACGCCTGCAGGACTTCCGTCGGAAGACCCTCGAGAAGTACGGTAAGAAAAACGTCAACGAGCTGCCCTTTAATTTCCAGGGGCTGGTCATGCTGGAGGCCGAGCGCATGGCCAACGAGGTCTACGATCATCATTTCGGCGAACTCTGGGACCAGNTGGAGGCCCAGGACCGGGTCGTAACGTGGACCGGCCTGGCCGCACCGCTGCTGAGCCTGCGCTCGGCATCGACAACCCTTGCGGGAACCGACTTCACCCATCACAGGCATTTCTCAGTCGCCGCCGAACAACATCGACGCGAGTTCGTAAAGGTGCTCAACGAGGACATGATGAACAACACCAAGCCGGGCGCCCATGGAGGAGTCGCTGGTCGCGAGCTCTGGGAGAAGCTGCCACCCTTTCGCTACCGGCCGCCGACCTTTGCCCACGCGGTCTCAGTCGCCACGCCCGGCCTCGCAGTGCTGTGCCTCTGGGTCGTCGCAGGCTGGGCGGCCCTTTTCTTCGCCGCAGGGAGACTGAAGCCGAACTGAAACAAGCAGGTCAGCGCTCTCGCCCGACCTTCCGAAGACACCACCCGGTAAACGGATCTTGATATGAGCCTTCACATATTCCTACTCGAAATCAGGATGATGGCGCGTGAGCGCGCCGCCTGGCTGCTCGTCGCCCTTTTTGCCGGAGCCCTGGGCTACGGGCTCTGGAATGGATCCCAGCTTGCGAAACGAAACAGCGAGGCGACCACAGCCGCCGAAGAGAATTCCGAAAAGTTCCTGCTTCAAGTTCGCCAGCACCTCAGCCGCCCGGGCCAGGCCCTGCCTGTGAGAAACATCGCCGGGTACGGGTCCCTCGCACTGCTCCCGCCGGCCCCTCTACCCGGTCTCGCCACAGGCCAGTCCGACCTGGTGCCGGGGCACGAAAACGTGGTGTTGTGGAAGCTGACGGCGCCTGCCGACACCCGCTCGGAGCTAGAGAACCCATCCCACCTGCTTGCCGGCCGTTTTGACCTGGCCTTCGTCCTCATATGGCTCTACCCGCTCTTCCTCCTGGCCTTCCTCTACGATCTCATGGCCGGTGATCGCGAGTCGGGAACCCTGCGCCTGGCTCTCTCGCAGGGGATCTCTCCCGCAGGATGGCTCTGCCGCCGCGCCCTGGCGCGAGCGCTTCCGGTGCTGGGCCTTGCCCTTGGAGGCACTCTCCTTGCGGGCTCCACCGGCTACGAGCTGCGCCTGGCCGTGGCCCTTGGCGTGGTTCTCGTCTACGGCCTCTTCTGGGTGACGCTCGCCGTGGCCATCAATGCCGTCTCCAGCAGCGCCGCCGGCGCCGCCTCGACCCTGGGCGCGGCCTGGGTCGCCCTCGTGCTCGTGGCGCCGACCCTGATCAACCTGGCCGCCGAGAGCCTCTACCCGACACCATCGAGACCTGAGCTGGTCGCCGTTGGCCGCCAGGCATCCGGCGAAGCCGAGAAGCGCGGCAACGAGTTGATCGACACCTTCTACAGGGACCATCCGGAACTCGCTCCCCCGGGCCGACGAGCCGATTTCATGGCGAAGCGGTTGACGGTCCAGGAGGAGGTCGCGGATGCTGTAGCCCCCGTCCTCGAGAAGTTTGACACCCAGCTGGCACTACAGCAGCAGACCGTTGGCAGGTGGCGCTTCGTCTCTCCGGCGATCGCCGCGCACGAGGCTCTCACAGACCTCGCCGGCACCGGCTACTGGCGCCATCGCGCCTTCCGGAGCCAGGTAACGGAATTCAAGCAGGCCATCTCGGACTTCTACACGCCAAAGGTCCATCGTCGCCAGCCGCTGGTCCTCCAGGACATCGACCGAATGCCCACGTTCACATTCGTGGAGGAACACGACCTTGAATGGCTTTCCAGGGTCGGCAAGGGACTGGCTGGAATACTTGCCTTCTCCGCGGTGATTGGCGCCTGGGCCCTGCTCAGCCTGCGGCCAGGGCGACTGGGCCTTGTNACAGGCTGAAGCCCCTGCTCAACCCCCAGNAAAGAAACCACGNGGACTGGAGTGGCCCGGGCTGTAGAAATCAGCCTGCCGATGCGATCAGAGATCGCAGGTCGAGAGACCCGGATCCGGATGCGCCGGTCCTCCCAGGAAAAGGTGCTGCAGCGTGTAGGTCGGGTCGGAGATGTCGATGGCCCCGTCGGCGTTGGCGTCGGCCGTCGCCGCGCAGGCAGGCGCCGGCCCGCCGAGGAAGAGGTGCTGCAGGGTATGGACCGGGTCGGAGATGTCGATGTTGGTGTCTCCGTTGGCATCGCCGCGCACGGTCACTTCCGGACCGCCCAGGGTGCCATCTGCTCTCAGACGGTGAGCATAAACAGACCCATTCTCCGACCAGGCAATGAACAGGCAGCTCGGTCCCTTGCCTGTCATCATGTCTGATTTGGGACTGGTCGAGTCGGTCACGGCTGTCCTCCCCTCCCTCCACACCGGATTCCCGTCCACATCCAGCCGGTTGGCGTAGATGCTACCGTTCATATTGTTGCTTTGCTCAATATAGGTCGAGATCATCTCTTCACCGAATCCGGCCACAGAGAGGTCAAGATAATCGTAGGTGCTGTTCAGCGCTACCACGGTGGCTCCGGCTGCTCCCCAGAGCCGAGCCCCGCTGCTGTCCAGCCTCTGCGCGAAAACACCGCGCTGGGATTGGCTCCCGTTGGCTTCCCTCCAGACCGCCATGAGTTCCTGCGTCTTATCGGCGACAACAAGAAGGGGAGAGATTCGGAAGTTGCTGGAGCGGGTTGACANNGCTACTCCGCCTGGCCACGACAACGTACCGTCACCAGCGATATACTGCACTACGGCGGCCTGCACGTTCCCGGACATTTCCGTCCACGCCGAGAAGCTGCCGCCGTCAGCATCAGCCACAGACTGCTGCGACCAATTCCCCATGGGAAAAACCACCGGTTCGATAGCCACGATGGGGTTGTCCCACCGGCCNTTGCCATCACAATCGTACTTCTGCAGGTACAGCTCGCTGCGTGAGGCCCAGAAAGGACCTGTCTGCCGAACCCATTGGATCAGCACGTCGCCTTCGGCGATGACGATGGGTTGGGGCGAGAGTAAAGTGGCGCTATTGTCCGCGATGAGAATTCCATTATCCCAAAGCAGTGTGCCTTCAGATGAAATACGCTGAAAGCGGACACTGTTATCGTTATGCGTCCACGCAATGACCACGCTGCTATCCGGCAGTACCGTCAACCGGGGCGACATATTGCTCACGCTGGAAGCGGAGAGCGCAATCCCGTCATTTCCCCATAGCATGCGACCGTCGGGGGCAATTTTCCAGGCATACACCTCCCAGGTACCTGTGCGCTGGTCCACGGTCGCAATGATGGCATTTCCATCGATGTCTACCGCAAGGTTCAGGTGGTACACGGCGATCCAGGAAGCATTGTTTCTGTTGCTCACCAGCATACCGGAGTTGTCAAGTTGAGCTTCTCCTGTGGCATCGAACCGCTGGACATACACGTGGTAATCTCCATCGGAGAGCCAGGCAATGTAAACCCCTCCATCGGCAGTGGCTGCTACCTGTGGCTGAATTCCACGACCTAGCAATTGAGGCTGGGCCGGATCAGAGACCCATTGAGCAGAGACCGTCGCTATAGAAAGAAATGAACAAATCAAAAATCTTATAAGGTCGCTCACGGCAAACTCCCGGGACAGCTCAGATCTACCCAACATCATCTTTACAGACAAAAANCCCAATCCGGTTTAAACCCAGCCAATAGCCTATGCGAGGCCATGGGCGGGGGCAAGGAGAGGGCAGAATGGCGGCGGCAGTTAAAGATATCCTCCTTACACCTTGGATTTCAACTTTGGACAGCTTCCGCAGCTCGATTTACACTTCTTAGCGGATACTCACCTTCTGAAATACATCCTATAGTTGAGAATACCGTCATGAAACCGGCCGCGTTGTTGCTCCTGCTCTGGTCCCCTGTTTTATCGTCTTTTGCCCTGGCAGATAACCCCNAGACGGTAACTGTAGGGCACCCGCAAAACCCTGCCGATTCTACCGGCTACGGAAAGGTTTCCTACGAATACAGGATTGGAAAATACGAGGTAACCAATGCCGAATACTGCGAGTTCCTCAACTCTGCGGCGAAGGATGATCCTCACGCGCTTTATGACCCTCGGATGGCCCAGCAGTATGGAGGCATCACCCGTTCGGGCTTTGCGGGAAGCTACGCCTACTCAACCATCGCTGGCCGGGATAAAAAGCCTGTCAGCTATGTAACCTGGCTGTCCTGTATCCGGTATACCAACTGGCTTTCTGGCGGCAGGGACAAGGCAGCCACCGAAAAGGGTACCTACACGATCCTTGGCGGCCGGGTAGCAAGCCTGCCTGACCACTCCACCCTGGCCGCCGGCAAAACGACCCACTGGGCGCTTGCCACTGAGAACGAGTGGTACAAGGCGGCCTACTACGACCCCGGCAAGCCAGGCGGTCCCGGCTACTGGAGCTATGCCTTCAAAGGCGGCAATCCGCCGCAATGCAATCTCAATTCAGGCTCGATGACAGAGGTGGGCTCTTACGCCTCATTTCCCAGCCCTTCAGGCACCTTTGACCAGAACGGCAATCTGTGGGAATACAATGAAACCGTAGCGGGGACGAAGGTTGGCCTGCGAGGAGGCTCGTTCTACATCGACGACAACACAGCCTACCTGCTTGCTTCTACACGCTACGAAGTGCTCAGTGCGAAATGGCCCAATTACGGCTTTCGAGTCGTAGCCCTCGGTTCGGGAAAGGTGGCTGCCCGTGCCGAAAAAGTAAAACCTCCTCCTGTGCCAGCTGCAGGTTTGAAACGAACCAGCAGTAAAACATTCTATGTGAGTAGCTCCGAAGGAAACGATCTCTGGACAGGAGAGTCTGCCTCAAAGGGAAAAAAATCCGGACCATGGAAGACCCTGAAGCGGGCCTCTGCAGAATATATCCCTGGAGACAAGATCCTCCTCAAACGTGGAGACACCTGGAACGAGGAACTGGCGCCCAGGGGCAACGGAACGGCGACCAGCCCCATAACCATCGGAGCCTATGGAAAAGGCAGAAAACCGGTGATCGACCGCGGGGACTACAAGAAGGACCTCACCGGAATCCACCTGTCCGACCAGGGAGGGTTCAAAATTGTCGGGATCGAGTTCAACCGCTGCATGACCGGGATCTACAGCGAATATTCCGATGGTTGCCCGACCCGGAAATACATCTGGATCGAGGACTGCTACTTTCACGACTCGCTGCTCTACCAGCACTACGAGGACTATCCCCGGCGCAAGGTCGGCCTCGGCATCTGCTTTTTCTCCTTTGAGCGGGACAAGCGAGTTGTACTCAAAGACATCACGATCAAGAACTGCGTGTTCCGGCGACTCACATCGGGAGTCTGGACCAACAGCCCTGACAACTTCAACAAGGCAGCGTCCTTCGTCTATAACTTCCAGAACATGACTTTTGAAGACTGTCTTTTTGAAGAAGGCCGGCAATGGCAACTGGGGATTCGCGGGGTAGACACCGGGGCGGTAAGAAATTGTGTTACCCACGATGTGGGCAGGAAGTTCCGCTCTTTCAACGGCGTCGCCGGCGCGATGTTCTTTCGCTGCAAGGACTGGATTTTTGAAGACAGTGAGTGGGGCTACATCTCCATCGGCCTGGGCAGTGGAGACGGACAGGCCTTCGACTTCGAGGGCAACTGCGACAACATGACCATGCGCAATTGCCTTTTCCATGACACCGATGGCCCGGGCTTCCTGCTCTGCTGTTACGCCTCGGACTGGAACCCTCACAAGAAAATCCTGATGGATAACTGTGTCCTCAACGGCAAGAGCAAGAGGCCGATCGGCTTGCCCCGGTGCGCAATTGTGAACACGACTGACTGGAATGAATCCACCTGGAAGAACTGCCGGTTTTACCTCTCAAGAGGGGAGGCCCTGATCCGGATCATGGATCCTGAGAAAGACAAGCGGACAGCCTTTGCCGACTGTATCGTCAAGGACCTGGCCACCGCCTGCGGCAGTCCCAGGTTGCATGGAAAAGCGACCGCATCCTCCCAGGCTTCCGGGCAGAAAGCCGCGGGAGTATCCGACGAGGATCTCTCAACTTCCTGGAAGCCCCGGGCCGGTGGCGAACAGTGGGTACAGCTCGACTTTGGCCGCACCAAGAGGGTTAACGAATTCAAGATCAGGGAAGCAAAGGGCTCCTCTGTAATCCGCTATTCCATCGACTGCTGGGACAGCAAGGCCTCCAGGTGGGTCAGCTGTTTCAACGGCCGGGAGATTGGAAAAGAATTCGTAGCGCCGATCGTCAGTCGACTCACCTCAAAAGCCAGGCTGCGTATCATCCGAACCAACAGCTCCGCCCCGGTGATCACTGAATTCAGCGCCTACAACGACACCCGCGGAAAACCTGTCAACCTCAAGCGCGGAAACCAGGTGCCTCAGCTTATCGGCAAATAACCCGCCTGGTTGCTTATCGCCCGGGGCATCGCTTAGGGTGGTTGGGGTGTTTTACAGGAGGACAATACGCATGAGAGCTGGTCTTGGTGTGGCGCTGGTTTGCTTCGCCTCAACTCTGGCCTACTGTGCCGGGGCCGAAGAAGGTGAAACTCCTCGAGCAGAAGCGATCAAGGCCAACTTCGACAAGCTCGTGTCAGAGGACAAGGCGGTGAAGAGGGAGGCGCTCCTTTACTTCGGCAAGGTCGACAAGGCCTTCGCGGCCGAGGTTCCACTCTTTACCGCCTCGCTCAAAGATGAACGCAACCAGGTGCGGGCGATCTCGGCCTACGCGCTGGGGAAGATCGGAAAAGCGGCCGCCGGGTCGATCCCTGAAGTGGAGAAGCTGCTGACCGATCCGTCTGCTACAGTTCAGAAGCACGCCAAGCGGGCACTGGAGCGTTTGAAACCCTTCAAGCCAGACCCAAAGAAAGTAACACCCGAGGAAGCGGAGCGACTGCTGGCGAAAAACCCCAGGTCCTCCGGCAACAAGGACGAAGTGGCTGGGACTGCAAAGCGAATTGTCGTATGGAACACCAGGGAGCTGTTTGAGTCGCCCGAAGTTCACGCCACCAAGGAGCGCCCAGCGAATGGAATGAAGTCCTTTTTCTATGAGGGCGCGGACTACAAAGGCAAGCCGACCTGGGTGTTTACCTACTACGCGACGCCCGGGGGGAGCCCACCCAAAGGCGGCTGGCCCGCGATGGTATGTGCTCACGGCGGCGGCGGCACGGCGTTTCCTGCCTGGGTGGCGCATTGGAACAAGAAGGGGTACGCGGCGATCGCGATGGACCTGGAAGGTCACCTGCCGGGCGGGGGCCATTTCGGCGTACAGGGCGGCCATCCGGCGAATCAGCCCCACAAGAACGCCGGCCCCAGTCGTGACGGCTGGTTCGGCGACATTGCTCTGCCTGACAAAGAGCAGTGGTTTTATCATGCGGTGGCCGATGTGATTCGTGCGAATTCGCTGCTGCGAAGCCACCCTGAGATCAACAAGGAGAAGATCGGNCTGACGGGNATTTCCTGGGGCGGAACCATCGTGAGTGCGGTGGCGGGTATCGANTCACGNTTCGCNTTTGTGATTCCGGTCTACGGCGGTGGCTACATCCACCAACACAAAATGACCGCGAAGCAATTTCGCGAGTACAACACCAAGTGGGATCCTGCGGCGCACTTACCATACGCCAAGATGCCCATGCTTTGGGTCAATGGGTTCAACGAACCGGTTTTCCCACTCGATCTGTTCTGCAAGTCGGCAGGCACGGCGGCGGGAACGAGCATCTTATGCATTCGTCCGTTCCTGATCCACGGACACGGCTTCGGCTGGGAGGAAGTGTGGGAGATCGACGGCTTTGCCAACGGTGTCGTCAACGGAGGCAAATCGATACCAACATTGGGAAAGCCAAGGGTGAACCGGAGGGATGGCCTGGTGCATGCGAAGTTCACTGGTGAACTTAAAAGTGCGGTGCTGGGGTACACTACGGCCGCCAAATGGAAGAACAGAGCATTGCGTACGATCCCCTGCACCATCGGCAAGGGTGAAGTCATCGCGAGCAAACCCCTGCCCAGGGAAGCCAGGGCATTTATGATCAACGCTCGCGGGGGCGGCGTCTGGACTGACGGCTGCGTTGGTTCAGTCCTGGTACCAGTAAGGCGCTAAGCTGCCCCCCTGGTTGCTTATCGCCCGGGGCATCGCCCAGGGTGGTGGGTCACCCAGGCAGGGGTTCGTCAGGCATGAAGGCGGGGTGCCGCGGGCACCTTCGCGAGCCTGCGGCCTTCTGCTCCCAGTGAGAGGCTTAGCGCGACCGGCGTCACAGGCACGATTGAATCGTGCTATTGCGACAGGCCTTCCAGCAATTGCCAGCACACCATCTGCATGCGTGGAATGTGGAAGGGACCTTTCCAGAGGTTGCCTTTCAGGGTCGAGCTTACACTGCCGTCGCGGTGGAGATACCCGAACCACTCACCTTGCTCAGGATCCGGGAAATGCCGGTGGGTCCAGTCGTGGACCTGGCGATGCCAGGCGGCGTACTTCGGGTCACCCGTCAGGGTAAAGGCGAGCAATGTGGCGATGACGGCTTCGGCCTGCGGCCACCAGAACTTCATATCGTGCCAGTACTCCTGCACCGGCCCGCCCTTGAGATCGACGAAGTACAGGATGCCGCCGTGCTCATCGTCCCAGCCGCGCGCCCAGCTCCAGTCGAGCATCTGGCAGCCTGTTTTCACCAGGTCACTATCGCCACGCAGCTTACCCTCCTGCAGGATGAACCAGGCGCCTTCGATCGCGTGCCCGGGGTTCAGGGTGCGACCATCGAAGTGATCGATGATTTCACCCCTGGAGCCGACAGTCTCCATCACACACTGGATATCGGGCTTGAGATGATCGCGGCGAATGGTCTCGATGCTGCGGTCGATCCATTCGTCGGCATTCGGCAGGTTGATCGAATCGCGAAGTTCCTGTGCGGTGACGATCGTGATCATGGGAAAACCGAGGCTCTTCATGGGGCGAATGTCGGTGAACTTCGGCTCGACTCCCTTTGGGTCCAGGTTGTGGTCAATAAAGGCCTGGAATGTCCCGCGGGCTTTCTCCGCATAGAGCTCTTCGCCTGTCGCCTTGAAGAGCTCACCATAGGCGATCGCAGCGAAGCTTTCGGAGTACCCGTAGCGTCGCTTGCGGACAGGCTCCCCTTCGCGAGTCACGTGGAACCACATCCTGCCGTCAGACGGATCGAAACAGCGCTCGTCGAGGAACTTCGCTCCATGTTTTGCCAGCTCGAGCCACTCATCGCGCGCCTCGACCTCATTATACAATTCGCCCAGCAGCCACGTGAACCGTCCCTGTTGCCAGGTGCCCTTGTCCGTGTCGACGATGCTGCCGTCACGATCGAGCGACGTGATGAAACCGCCATGCTCACGGTCGACACCGTGTTTCAACCAGAACGGCAGGACATCCTCCAGCAGGCCATCGCGGTAGGTCCCGATCAGTTCTTCCCGGTCATTGGCGTCTAATGCCATCCCTCTCCCGCTTTTACTTCAACTCCACCAGCCGGGATCCAGGTTCCAACCGGCGCAGGCTCTTTTTCCCGGAGCCGGCTTACTGGTCTTTCAACGCCCGGCGGTAGGCCTCCAGAGTCTTTGCATTGCTGCATTTCTCATCTTCGAGGAACGACAGGACTCTGCGCACAGATTTCTTGTCCTTCGGGATGGGCAGCCTGGAGATCCTGTCAAACATCCGGTTCTTCACGGTCGTGTTATAGAGCCCCCCGGTGGGGCAACCCGGCTTACCGGCTGAGGACTTCAGCGCTTCCAGGAAGCCCTTCCAGATAAGGATCTGCTCTTGTGGCGAGGCGGCCGCGCCCTGGGCCGCGTCAACAAGAAGGAAGCTGTAGGCATTCAGGGCAAGACCGCTCTTCAGGAGCTTCACCCCCTGGACCTGGCGCTGATTCTTCGGCAACAGGCGGAAGACTGCATGGGCCATGATTCCATCGAGAAAGGATTGCAGGCCGCAGTTAACCCCCCATGCCAGGCTCTGGTGGTACACCATGGGCTTGCGGTTATGGAACTCGATCTCATAGCCGTTTCTTCTATTGATTCGCCTGAACTTGTCTGCAAAGGGCCAGGGCGTGAAAGGCCCTGTCTTTTCATCGCCTCCAGTGGCGTATTGCCCACCCTGGCAACGATAGGTCCCGGTTTTCGGGTCGAAGCGGAAGGCCACCATGGCGCAATGGCCCGGCTGGGTGGCCTGGCAAGCGGGGATGCCGAGGGTGTTGTGCCCGCGCGCTGAGATGGAGCCCATCGTTCCGCACACACCTCCATCCTTCAGCATGATCTGGATCGTAGCGTAGGTGAAAGGATAGGGAGTCAGGCGTCGAGCAGATTGCATCGCCTGCTGCTGGGCGATGCCACCGATGTATTCTCCATACTGGTGGAACTCACCCTTGTCTCGAAACGCCACCCAGCGCTCCTCTCTTTCGCGCAGGGGCTGGCGGTCCGCGGCCAGCATGGTCAGAAGCGGCCAGGGAGCGGTCAGGGGGAAGCGAGGCCACTTGCGCTCGGCCTGCAGCTTCGGTGGAAATTTGTATTCGTGGTTCCGGATCAGGTAGGCACATCTCTCCGCCGGCGTTGGGAAGGCATCACGCCTGGCGGGCATCAGGCCCTTGGCCTCGTAGGCCCTTCGAAACAGGAGGTAGGCCTCGTTGACCTTCTTGTACTGCTCGCCGCGAACCATGTCCTTGCTTTTCCAGTGGACGACCCGCTCACCGCAATCGACCCGGGTATCGAACCCACGGGACTTCATGTAAGAGTTAAACTTCGCCTGGAGTTTCTTGCTGGCCAGCACATCCGCAGCGTAAAGGGTGCGTGTGCGCATCGTCGTGGCCTGGCCCTTTTTGCGCTTCTTCTTCGCTGGAGAGGGAATGGCGATGCCCTTCTTGTCGTATCGCAGCTCGGGAGCTCCCTTTGAATCGACCAGGACCTCTTCCTCGATAGTGTTCTCATTGAGAAAATTGATGATGTGGTCGTTCATATCGAGCGTGCGCCCCTGCTCTTTCGTATCGACCGGCTTGCGAGGATCGCCTGGAATGACCAGCTCCAGCGGTTTGCGGGCCTTGATATCAGCTTCCATACCCTCCTTGACGCTGACAAGAGCCGCCGCCAGGGCCAGCTGGCGATACTTCTCGAACCTCTTCTTCCCCAGGTCCAACCGCAGCGAATACAGCCACAACAAGACATCTTCCGGTTTGTCATGAGCGGCATAGACGCCAGCCGCAATTTCCGGATCCGCATCAACCCACGCCAGGAAAGATTTCGGAAGGGCTTTCCCCTTCATCTCCAGCCCTCGAAGCGCCTGCTGCCTGGCATAGGCAAGAAA
>NZOA01000015.1 GCA_002695115.1 Planctomycetota bacterium | reverse complement strand
GCTTCATGTTCTGCCACCAGGATGAAGAGGAGCTGCCAGGGATCCGGGAGGGAGACGTGCTCAAGCCCCTCGAGGAAAACAGCCGCGTCCAGGCCCTCGCCCAGAAGAGCCGCTCGGGCATCGACCCGGAATCCGGGGCGGTGCTGCCCGAGGGCAAGGCTATCTCAGTACGGGACGCGCTCTTCGAGCCCATCATCCATCATTTCTACAACGACCATCGCCTGATCGCCTACGGCGAGGAAAACAGGGACTGGGATGGCGCCTTCGCGGTATACCGCGGGATGACCGAATCCCTGCCTTACCATCGACTCTTCAACTCACCGATCTCAGAGGCCGCTATCGCCGGGACCGCCGTCGGCTACGGCATGGAGGGCGGCCGGGCGCTCGTGGAACTCATGTATTGCGATTTCCTCGGCCGGGCCGGAGACGAGATCTTCAACCAGCTCGCCAAGTGGCAGGGGATGTCAGGCGGCGAGATCCGGATGCCCGTGGTCGTCAGGGTCTCGGTTGGAAGCAAGTATGGAGCCCAGCACTCGCAGGACTGGAGCGCCCTGGTCTCCCACATCCCGGGACTCAAGGTCTGCTTCCCGGTCACGCCCTACGATGCCAAGGGGCTCATGGCCTCGGCCCTCAGCGGCAACGACCCGGTCATCTTCTTCGAGAGCCAGCGCGCCTATGGCGAGACCGAGCAGTTCCGCCAGGAGGTTCCCGAGGATTACTACAAGATCCCCATCGGAGCGCCTGACATCAAACGCGACGGTGATGACCTCACCATCCTCACCATAGGGGCAACCCTCTACAAGGCGGTCGAGGCGGCCGAAAAGCTCGAGAGCGAGCATGGCCTATCGGCCGAGCTCATCGATGCCCGCAGCCTGGTCCCGTTCGACTACAGCCTGGTCCTCGACTCCGTACGCAAGACCGGCCGCATCCTGCTCGCATCCGATGCCTGCGAGCGCGGCAGCTACCTGAACACGCTGGCCGCCAACATCCAGCAGCTGGCCTTCGACCATCTCGACGCGCCGGTGACCATCGTGGGCGCACGCAATTGGATAACCCCCTCGGCCGAGCAGGAGGAGCTCTTCTTCCCGGCCGACACCTGGCTGCTGGACGCGATCCATACCCACCTCGTTCCCCTCGATGGCTACACGCCCTCGACGGACCGCTCCGGAGCCTACATGATCCGCTGCAATCGAGAGGGAGTATGAATCCTTCTCCCGGGGGTGAGCAGGAAACCTTCGACCTCGACGAGGAACCCCTGAAGGAGTGGATCCTGAAGGCCTACCACGAGAGAGCTCTCGACAGTGAAGAACACGCCCGACTGGTCGATGCCCAGAGGTTGCTGCTCTCCGGTCCCGACTCCCCCTTCAACTCAGACACGTATTACTTTGAGGAAGACCCCGGGCCGCGCCTCGCGACCTTTGCCCTGCAACTCGACGAGATAAGCGAACAGCTCGCCACGGCCCTCTTCGAGCCGCTCGAGCACGGAATGAAACAATCCGAGCCCTCTCTCGCGGCCCCGCCCCGCGAAAAAAACGCCGGCTCCAGCGCTGCCTCCGCGACCAATCTCTCGCTCTACATAGCCTCCCTCGCAGGACCGATCGCGATGCGAACAGGTCTCGACGAGACCGTGACCTGCTCCCTCCTGTCGACCGTACTGCTGGCGATGTCAAGAGTGGGAATCGCCCGGGTCAGGGAAGCGCTCGGCTGATCGACCCTGAAGAACTCAACCCCTCAGGTTGATCTCCTGCATGAGCTTGTCGGTCGCATCGTAGGCCTTCGTGACCCATTCGACGATCTTCTCGGGCTCAGGCGAGTACTCCAGCTCGAGGCTGATGGCTCCGTCGAACTCGAGGTCCTTGATGGCCTGCAGGTAGGGTGGGAAATCAACCACTCCATCGCCGGGAGGAAAGTCCCCGTGCACCTTCCCATCACAATCGGAAATATGCACGTGTCCGGCCCGCCCCCGAAGGCTTGCCAGCTCCTCAGGTTTGCTATCGGACAGCAGCATGTGGCTGATGTCGATATTGGCCTTCACCGCGGGAACGTCGACGTCGGTAAGAAACCTGCCCATCTCGCTGAGGTTGTTGACCAGGGCCATGTCGAACGGCTCGAGCTCGAGAACGATCTCCAGGTCGCGTTCGGTAGCGTATTCGCCCAGGGTCCGGCAGTGCTCGGCTCCCCATTTCCACTGTTCCTCCGGCGGGATGACCTCCTTCTGCCAGATATACTCACCGATCACCAACAGGTAGTTCTTCGCTCCCAGCTGCTCTGCCATGTCGAGGTATCTCTTACAGCGTGCGAGGTGAAACTCCTGGACGCTGGGATTGAAGTCGATTAGCCCGACGCTGACGCCCACGACGCTGATGATCGGCAGCTCGATCTCATCGCATTTCGCCTTGATCGCGGTGATGCGCTCATCGGCTCCCGGGTCGAGGGGATCCTGGAAGATATCGACACAGTCGAAGCCGATCTCCTTGGTGCGTTCCAGGCCGCTTAAAAGGTCAATACCATGCTGCTCCCAGGCGGAGTTGATCATTCCGAGTTTCATGTTCCTGTTTTCCTCTCGAGTTCATTCCCGTGTTTCGACGACCTCCGCCGGCGCGGCAAGCCCTCTTCTTATCAATTACCAGGCTCCGCCGTCAAGCGGACCTTATCTCGTCTATCGTAAAGATCCTGTGCTCGATGGCTCCGCGGTAACAGGCCTCCACGAGGGCAACCGTGTCGAGATTGTCCTCGCCGTCAATCTCCGGCTTCCCGCCGGTCTCGAGGGCCACGAGCAGCTGCGCCATCGTCCCCTCGAAGGCATCGGGAAACCAGACCTTGTCCCACTTCGGCTCCACCCAGACCTCGCCACCCTCCTTGCAGGTATAACGCAGGGTGCTGGGCACCGCCTCGGGATAGCTCGGCCAGCCGATCGTTCCCTTGGCGATTCCATCGGTGCCTTCCACCCGCCAGTTGATATAGATGTCGCCGTCTGAGCCTTCCCGGCAGGGACCGGTCCAGACATCGTCGAGGCTCGTACAGCGCAGGCCGCTGTCGTACTCGAGGATGTACATGTTGATTCCATCTTCATGCGGAAATTCCGTACGCGGGTCGGGACGACTCGAGGAGAGCACCCGGTCGGGGTTCCCGAAGAGGTAGCGGAAGGTGTCGATGTGATGGATGCTCATGATGTAGTAGGAGAGCTTCCCGTAGGGCACGGCCCAATCCGACCAATGTGGAATGGCCCGCATATCGATGGTCGCCAGGACAGGCTCTCCCAGGAGCCCGCGACCGAGGAGATCCTTGAGCGCCCGGATCGACTGGTCGTAGCGCATGTTCTGGTTGACGGCCAGGGTGATACCCGCCGCGGCGCAGGTCTCGACGATATGCCTGGCATCCTCGTAGGTCATGGCCAGCGGCTTCTGGGCCAGTATGCCGCGAATCTTCCCGGCGTAGCCCTCGCAGATCCGGTCAACGACCCCGCGTTGCAGGTCGGGCGGCAGGGCGATGTCGACCACCTCGACCGCCGGATCGGCGAGCAATTCTTCATAGTCCTCGTANACNTTNTCTATGCCGTGGCGCTNGGCNNCCTCCTNGGCCNNNGAGNGGGTNCGNTTGGCGATNGCCACNGGATTGAAGCCGGCGTTNCGNTAGGCNACCAGGTGNCAGTCNGCCATGATGAAGCCGGCNCCGATACAGCCGATNCCGGGNGTNNGATCGGCCGGCATNACNGGCTCGTAGCGCAGGTCGAGNGGNANNTCGCTCATGGTTCCATCCNTGTATTCACAGNTTCGACTCGACCGGGCATGATGCCTTGCGGTCCGCCGGATGTTCAACGACAATTGTGCCCGCATCGCAAACTCTTCACCCCCGGCGGAGCTGCCCGGTATGAAAATACCTGTCCTGACAATACTCTTCATCGCCGCGGTCNCCGNCGGCNCCCTCCAGCCGCTCCGGGCCGACANCGCCCGGGTGGAGCTGCGGGGAAAGTGGGTCCTCGACCCCTCGGGAAAAGCCGTGGGNCCGGATTCTTTCAGGCGTGGNCTGCAGACATCCTCCCTCTTGTGGAGAGACTCGGCGCTCCTGTCGGCCGGCGACCAGCGCAGCCAGTATCCCGGCCACCTCTTTCTCATCGNCCCCGGAACCGGACGCCTCCTGCGCCCGCCGATGAAGATCACCCCCGATGAAAAAAAACCCGGCGAGAACCGGCACCTCGATACCTATCGCTCCATACCGAATTCCGATTTCGAAGGCCTGGCCGCCGATCCCGCCGTCCGGGACAGGCTCTACGGCATCACCGAGGACAAGGTCCCCTGGATCAGCGTTTTGCGGCTGGAAAAATCCCGGAAAGAAACCATCGTGAGGCTCGAGAGCCTCACCGAGATCCGTTTTCCAGAGGGTCTCGAGCCCTGGGATGGAAATAAGAATTTCCGGCTGGAAGGAATCGCCCTGGCGGAAAAACCCGGCAAGGCCTACCTGGCCTACGAGCGGGCCGGTGACGACCTGCCGCGCATCCTGGAGATCACGCTGACGGGCCTCGCCGGAAAAGACATCGTCACCGCCAGGGACCTGGGAATCTCGTTCGACGGGGTCACCCGCCGCCCGGANAAGAAGAGCTCTCTCCTCAACATCAACGACATCCAGTTCCTGCGCCGGGAGAACAGGTCCTGGCTCGTCGCCCTGGCCCGCGACCAGGAGCGCGTNCTGCTGATCGATCTCGATAAAGCCCGTGTGATTCGCTGGGTTGACCTCGACCTTCGCGACCCCGGCGGCGGCCGCATCTACTGGGTATCACCTGAGGGCCTCGCCCTGGATGAGGAAGCCGGGCGCCTCTGGATCATCAACGATCCCGACTCGGTCAGCGGAAACTACCGCCGCAGGGGCGTGAAAAAAGCCGATGGNATGTACGCCCTCTACGCTCCCCTGCTCTTCGAGATGAAGCTCGCCGAGCTCTTTCCCTCCGCGGCCGGGAGAAAACCATGAGCGCCCGGAGAGACCCCGCGAAGGAACCGATGCTGGAGCTGCCCGTGCTGGACGCCCAGGAAGACCCCGGCGGAAAGATCCTTCCCGGCGAAGACGAATCACCCCGTAAAATCCGGGCAAGACTGTCGAAGACCATGCTGAAGACCATCGGCTCTCACCAGCTGATCGANGAGGGGGACAGGATTCTCGTCGCCGTCTCCGGCGGCAAGGACAGCTACACCCTGCTCGACCTCCTGCACGAGGCCAGGCGCAAGTCGCCGGTTGAATACGAGCTGATCGCGGTCCACCTCGACCAGGGGCAACCCGGCTACGACGGAGGCGCCCTGAGCGCCTGGCTCGAGGAATTCGGCGTTCCCTGGGAGGTGATCNCCGAGGACACCTATTCCGCCGTGCTCGAGCTTACGGAGAAAGACANCTCCACCTATTGCGGCCCCTGCTCNCGGCTNCGCCGCGGNATCCTCTACACCNCTGCCGAACGTCTAGGCTGCAACAAGCTCGCCCTCGGCCATCATNGAGACGATGCCCTCGAGACCCTGCTGCTCAACCTGTTCTACGCCGGCCGCCTGCAGGCTATGCCGGCGCGCTACAGGACCGTCGATGGGCGTTTCGAGGTCATCCGGCCCCTCATCGAATGCGCCGAGACGGATATCACGGCTCACTCGGANGTCCGGAACTACCCGATCATCCCCTGCAACCTCTGCGGCTCCCAGGACAAGCTGAAGAGGGTCGAGGTCGCCCGGCTGCTGGCCGAGCTGGAGGAAAACAATCCTGGACTGCGGCAGGTCATGCTGAGCGCCATCGGGAACGTTCGCCCGAGCCACCTCCTCGACAGGGAGGTAGCCGCGGCCTGGGACGAGGCTGCCGGACGCTACAAGCCCAGGCGCTGAAGAGTTCTTGAAGATCCCCCCTTGATGGACCACTACCGCGCAAAGACACTACCCTCCCATGGCAACCCCGAAAGAATTCAAAAATCGCCGCGCCTACCACGACTACCACGTGCTCGACAGGATCGAGGCGGGCATCGTCCTCATCGGCTCCGAGGTGAAGNCGCTTCGTGAGGGCAACCTCAGCTTCGCCGAGAGCTACGCCCGCATCGAAAACGGTGAGGCCTTCATCCAGGGCCTCCANATCTCCGAGTACAAGAACGCTCGAATGTTCGGNCACGAGGCCACCCGGCGCAGAAAGCTCCTGCTGCACAAGAAAGAGATCCGCAAGCTCTACAAGGCGGTGTCGATCAGAGGCCAGACCCTCATACCCCTGAAGGTCTACTTCAATAAGCGGGGCATAGCCAAGGTGATGCTCGGGATCTGCAAGGGAAAGCACTCCCACGACAAGCGAGCCGCGAAGCGAAAACGCGACAGCGACCGTGAGATCCGGCGCGAGATCTCCAAGTATTCAGACTGAGGAACGGGACTCAGATCAGGATTCCCGCAATACAAGCCGTCATGAAGGCGGCAAGCGTACCGCCAAGCATCGCCTTGAATCCCAGCCGGGCGAGATCTCCCTGGCGCTTGGGAGCCAGGGGACCGATTCCACCAATCTGGATTCCAATACTGGCGAAATTGGCGAAACCACAGAGCGCGTAGGTGGCGATCACCCTGGAACGTTCGCTGAGCACCAGGTCCTGCATCTTGATATAGGCCACCGCCTCGTTGGCGACCATCTTGATTCCAAGGAGCTGCCCGACCTTGCCGCAATCCACCGTNTCCACACCCATGAGCCAGGCGAAGGGCCAGAATAAATAGCCGAAGATCTTTTCGAGGCTCAACTCGCCATAATTGAAATAGCCGCCCAGCCAGCCGAGAAGCCCGTTGAGCACGGCGATAAGCGCGATGAATACGATGAGCATGGCTCCGACGTTGATTGCCAGCTTGACGCCGGTGATTGTGCCCNGGGCGATCGCATCGATGATGTTNACAGNCTCCTTCGGGACCTCAACCCGCACATCTCCAAGAGTCTTCGATTCGTCGACCTCCGGCTGCAGTATCTTGGCGATCACCAGCGCCGCGGGAGCCGATATGATCGATGCGACCAGCAGGTGGCCGGCATCGATCCCCAGCGAAACGTAGAAAGCGAGCACCCCACCGGCCACGGTGGCGAAACCCCCGACCATGACAGCCATGAGTTCTGAATTGGTCATCGTCGCCACGTAGGGCTTGATCACCAGCGGAGCCTCGGTCTGCCCGACAAAGATATTGGCGGCCGCCGAGAGGCTCTCGGCTCCGGAGGTACGCAGGGTCTTCTGCATAACCCAGGCCATGGNGCGAATCACGATCTGCACCACCCCGAGATGGTAGAGAATCGACATGAAGGCCGAAAAGAAAATGATCGTCGGCAGAATCTTGAGGGCGAGGAGACCATCCTCTCCATGAACGAGGCCCCCAAAGAGAAAATTCGTCCCCTCGTCCACGCAGCCCAACAGCTTCTTGAATGTGTCGCCGAGAAATTGAAAAAAATCCATTCCGGGACCGGTCCCGAGAATAAGAAAGGCGAAGAAAAACTGCAGCGCAACACCGCCCACGACAATCCTCAGCGACACCTTGCTGGGATTGGAGCTCATATACCAGGCTAGTGTCATCATCACGAACAGTCCAAGCAGGCTGATGAGCTTCTGTTCCATGATTCCTACCTCCCCTGCGCTACCTGGTTTTCAGAACGAGAGTCCGCCCCGGCGGCGGCCTCCAGCAGCAACTCCGAAAGATCATCGAGTTCAACACAACCCCTCGAATGGCGTGGATGGATGAAGACCCTGACCCGCTTGACGAAATCGTCGAATTGCTCGTGCGCCAGGGTGCGCACCACCGGCGAGACCTCCTCCAGCGGCCTGTAGGTCCCGTTCTTCTGGTCAAAGACGTCAATCTTGAACTCGACCTCCTTCTCCACCGGGGGCGCGTCNATCAATACCTCGTGACCGTGGACCTCCCCGCCGATGCGNCTGCCCAGCACCCGGGCCAGCTCATCGGAACAGCTCACAAGCCAGTCGTAGGAGCGGCGGGCCACCTGCTCGTAGACCGNGCTGCTCTCATAATAGCTGAACTGCGCCAGCCTCTTATAGAGGGTGCGCCGATGCCCGAAGAGACCGTCCAGGAGCTCCCGGGCCGCGGGCTGTCTCGCCACNTTNCGCATCTGGGTAATCATCCCGTCCTGGGAGAGGCGGAAGACCTCNTCCCTGGCGATATCCGCNTGGAGCAGGTAGAANGCCCGCTGCAGCATCGCGGTGGCGGAGCGGACTCCATGATGCCAGTAGACCTCGCTGAACATCACATAGCGNGCGAAGACCATCATCTCAGCCGCCGTCTTNCCCTTCTGCGTGATGGCCAGGCCATCGCCTGCCTCGTTCAGGCACAGGCTCCCGATCAGCCGCCCCTGGTCGTAGTTGCGTCCATAGGGNACACCGGCATGGAAGCTGTCGCGCATCAGGTAGTCGAGCTTGTCAATATCGATAGGCCCCGAGAGCATGCTCGAAAGAATGCGCTCCCCCGGCGTGGCGGCTTTGCCTGAGAGCAGGTCCAGCAGGACCTGGGGCTCGATCCCCCAGTCCCTCTTGAGACAATTCCCCAATTCNCCATCGAGCAGGAAGCCGGCNGCGAAGGCCTCGTGTCTCGGCACCCCATCGATCCGGATATCCTCGATGGGGTGGCAGAAGGGCCAGTGGCCGATATCGTGCAGCAGGGCCGCGGCGATGAAAAGCTCCGCCTGNTCCCTGCTGATCGATTCAGAGAATCGCTCGTTGTGCGAGAGATGCCTNAGAAAAAGCAGCGCGAGCCGATAGACTCCAAGAGAGTGCTCAAACCGGCTGTGGGTGGCGGCCGGATAGACCAGGGAAACAAGCCCAAGCTGCGGAATCCCCGACAGGCGGCGAAACTCCGGGCAATCGATGAGATCCCGCACGCGCTCGGTNAGCGGCACGTCCAGCTCCGGAGAGAGGCGAATCACTCCCCCGGAGGAATCGAGTCCGGCAACCTCGGGAATTGAGCGAATATCCGACATNTGCTGCATCAACCCTTCAGCCCGATCTCACGCAGGCGCTCTTCGAGATACTCGCCGGCGGTTATGGGCTCAAAACGAGGCGGCCGATCTTCGCTCACGAACCTGTCCATGACCGTCAGATCGCATGCTGAAAAAGGATGCACGAAGAAGGGNATCGAGTAGCGCGACTCGTTCACGGCACGCTTCGGATTGGAGACGCGATGGGTCGTAGCGGGGACGATCCCGTTCGTTACCCGGGCGATCATATCGCCGCTGTCGATGACAATCTGGCCGGATTTCGCCTCGACGGGGATCCACTCATCCTCGCGTGTGAGAATCTCGAGCCCCCCCTGGGTCGCCTCGCAAAGAAGCGTGATGAGGTTGATGTCCTCATGGGGAGCGGAGCGAAANGCCGNCTGATCCACCTCGCCGGACAACGGCGGGTAGTGGATGATCCGAAGCACGTGGTTTCCATCGACGATCATGTCCGAGAAGGTTCCCGCCGGCANCTCAAAGAACTCGGCAAGGCTCTCGAGCAGCATGCGNGCGCAATCCTCGAGTCGACGAAAGATCTCCNGGGCGTGCCGCTGGAATTCCGGGATCTCCGTCGGCCAGACATTGCGGGAATATTCAGCCCGGTAGGGATGCCCCTCGGGAAGATCCTGCCCAACCTGCCAGAACTCCTTGAGATCGGGCTTNTCGTAATCCTTGGCGTGNTCGATGCCGAAGGGCGTATATCCACGGGCNCCGGCTTCGCTCCCGGCGTATTGTTTCTTTGTCTCTTCATCGAAAGAGAAAAAACTCTCGAACGCATCATAGCCCTGCCTGATGAGAGAAGGCTCCACCCCGTGCCCCTCGAGCTTGATGAACCCACAGTCGAGCAGGCCCTCTCCGAAGGTCCGGGTAAAGTGTCCCCGGCGCCCGGGCTCATCCGAGGTGAAATCCTCGAGATCGATGGTTGGTATCCTGTTGTTTTCTGACACTTGAACTCTCACAGAAGCGGCAATAAAAAACGCCGGTCGAGGCCGCCGGATAAAGCGGATTACCGATGTGAATAGCTTGCAAGATCTTGGCCCAGGAATCTATCATCACTTGCTGAGTGGGTCCTGGTTTGTAACACCCCTGGTTTCCCNGCGAGGTTCGAANGATGATCACAANGNCGGTCCTTGGCTGCNGTTTCATGGTTATTGCATTGATGACCTGCNCCCGCTCAGATGCCGGCTCCCAATGGGTTTTCAACGAGATCCTCGCGGACCCCGGCAGGATCAACGATTCCAACAACAACGGCAACTCCGACCCCATAGAGGACGAGTTCCTCGAGCTCGTCAATCTCTCCGGAGCCGATGCGGACATCAGCGGCTGGACCATCTCCGACCTGGTGCGAATTCGTCACGTCTTTCCGGAGGGCTCGCTGGTTGCCGATGGCTGCGCGGTGGTGATCTTCGGCGGCGGCCCGCTCGGCCCTTCCAACAGCGGGGTGCTGCGGCTGGCTTCGAGCTCGGGGACACTGGCTCTCAACAACAGCGGCGACACCCTGACCCTCAGCACGAACACCGGAATAGAGATCGCGGCCGTCTCCTACGGGCCCGAGGGNAACAACGACCAGTCGCTCACGCTCGACCCGGACCTCGACGGNNCCTGGACACAGCACTCCGAAGCGAACGNCTCCGGCGGCGCAACCATGTCCCCCGGCGCGAAAACCGATGGAACCGTCTTCGAAGGCTGCCCGGAAGGCCCCCCGCCGCCACCGCCCTCGGGATGGGTCATCAACGAGATCCACCCCGCTCCAGATGCCGGAGAAGGAGATGCGAACGGAGATGGGATCAGCGATACGGAAAATGATGAATTTATCGAGGTCGTGAACCTCACCGGCGCCGAGCGGGACATCTCCAATTGGGCGCTCTCCGATGGAACAACCGTCCGCCACCTCTTCCTGCCCGGAACCCTGGTGGCCGACAATTGCGCCGTGGTGGTCTTCGCGGGAGGGNGCGCGGACCTGCCCGAAAGCGGCGCCCTGGTCCAGACAGCCTCCTCGGGATCGCTCGACCTCGATGATGAGGGCGACACCGTCTCCTTCTCCAGCGAAGCCGGCGAGACTCTCGTCCGGGTCACCTACGGGGCCGCTGCNGCCGGCGGCCAATCCCTCGTCCGCTCCCCCGACACCGAGGGAGACTTCCTGTTGCATTCGGAAGCTGACGGCAGCGGCGGCGTGAGCTTTTCCCCCGGCACGCTCCTGGATGGAAGCCGCTTCGCGGGCTGCCCGGAGGAGGCCGGCGTCCCCGATGGCATCGAGATCTGGGAGATCCAGGGTCCCGGCATGTCCTCCCCGCTGGAAGGAGAAAACGTCCTGACTACCGACAACCTGGTAACGGGCGTAATCTGGAACGGCTTCTTCCTCCANACCCCCGATGAGAGAGGTGACGGCGATCCTGAGACCTCCGATGGAATCTTCGTCTACACCGANTCTCCCCCGACTGTCCAGGCCGGCGACCTGGTCGANGTCGTCGGCACCGTACAGGAATTCTTTGAATGGACGGAGCTCACCAATCCCCGCATCACCACCAGCCTCACNGCCCAGGAGCTACCCGATCCCGTTATCTTTCACGACGCCCTGCCCTCACCACAGAGACCCCANCCGGAAAATGAGCTGGAGCGCTTTGAAAACATGCGGGTCGAGTTCTACGGCACGGTGGTCAGTTCCCTTGACCGCTACGGCAACTGCCTCGTCGTGGCCGCGAGGCAAAGACCCTACCGTGAGCCCGGGATCCGTTTTCCCGGAGAACCGAACCTGCCCGTCTGGGATGGAAATCCGGAGATCTTCGAGCTCGACCCCGATGCCCTGGGGCTCGAAGATGTAGATCCGGCGCCTGGCGCCGTGATCAAGCTCTGCCGCGGNCCCCTGGCCTTTCGCTACGGACGCTATCGTCTCCACCCGGAGCTTCTCATACTCGATGACAATACCGAGACCGTGCCCGTCAGGGCCAGGGAGCCTGGAGAGTTCACCATAGCCACCCTCAATCTCTATCAATTCATGGATTCACTCGATGACCCCCTCCTCGAAGAAGCTGTCCCCGACGCGGCGCAAGAGGAGCTCCGCCTCGCCAAGCACTCCCTCGCCATCCGGGAGGTGCTCAGAAAACCCGACATTCTCTGCGTCCAGGAGGNCGAGAACCTCGCCATTCTCCAGGNCCTCGCCGACCGGCTGCTGCTGGATGACGACACCGCGCTCTACACTCCCTACCTCGAGAGCGGCAGCGATCCCGGCGGCCGCAACAACGGGCTGCTGGTGAGCGACAGCATAGAGGTCGAGAGCGTCGGACAATTGGGCTTCGAGGCGACCTTCCGCTTCGGCGGACGGGACCTGCAGACCTTCTCCCGTCCGCCCCAGCTCCTGAGAGGACATTACCTGGGAGCGGCTGAGNCCCTCCCGCTGACCGTGATCAACCTCCATCTCCGCTCCCTGCTCAATATCGAAGATCCGGCGCAGGGCAACTTCGTCAGGCGCAAGAGGCTCGCCCAGGCCCGGTTCGTGGCGCAGGTCATCCAGGACCTCCAGGAGGAGGACCCGGCCGTAAACCTGGTGGTCGCAGGTGACCTCAACGCCTTCGAGTTCACAGATGGTTACGTCGACGTCCTGGGAATCATCAGCGGACTGGAGGAAGAGGGCAACGCCCTGCTGCCGGGAGAGACCCTCGTGGAGCCGCCGCTGAGAAACCAGGTCCTCTCCATGGAGNCGTCCGAGCGCTACTCGACCGTCAACCTCGGCACTGCCCAGGCGNTCGACCACATCCTCACCTCCGCCGCGCTNGAGAAGCTCACCAGGGGAGCGCAATACGGCCGCTCCAACGCGGATGCGCCCGCCGGCAGGAGCGGCGACCCGACGACNCCCCTGGGCGCCTCGGACCATGATGGCCTCGTACTCTTCATCGACGCCGNGGGCGCGGGGGACGGCTCGACGCTCTTCGTGCGTGGAGATTTTGACACCGATGGCGCCCTCTCGATCACCGACGCCATAGCCCTCCTGAACTTCCTCTTCCTCGGAAGCCCNGACTCGAGCTGTACNCAGACCGGCGATGCCAACAGGGACGGCAACATCGACATCACCGACGGCATCAGCCTGCTGGGATTCCTCTTCCTCGGCAGGGAGGCCCCTCCCGCTCCCTTCCCCGACTGCGGCATCGACCCCGACAGGGATGACTGCGAACGCCATCCCTCCTGCGGCTGAGCCGNNNGGCTATTTCCTTGCGCCCCCGGTGGAGTGAAGGATAGAGTTTTAAGCCCACCTTCACGGGCCTGGAGAAAAGATGGCAAAACTCTATTTCCGCTATGGCACCGTCGGCAGCGCCAAGACACTCAACCTGCTGGCCGTCGCCCACAACTACGAACGCCAGGGCAAGCGGGTTGTCGTCCTCAAGCCGGCTGTGGATACGCGCTTCGGCGCCTCCCGTGTCGCATCGAGGGCNGGGCTCGACCGCCAGGCCGACCTCCTGCTCGANCCCGAAACCGGGCTGCCGACGACCCTCTTCGACTCCTGCCACTGCATCCTGGTGGACGAGGCCCAATTCGTCTCGGCATTCGTCATCGATCAGCTGCGGGAGATCACGGCGGCCAGGGACATACCGGTGATCTGCTACGGCCTGCGTAACGACTTCCGTACACGGCTCTTCGAGGGAAGCCGGAGGCTCCTCGAGCTTGCCGACAGCATCGAAGAGCTCAAGACCACCTGCGCCTACTGCAATCGAAAGGCCGTCTTCAACCTCAAGTCGGTCGATGGCAAGCCGACCCTCGATGGGCCATCGCAAACCCTCGGCTGCGAAGAGCTCTACCTGCCGGCCTGCCACACCCACTACGTCGAGAAGCTCGGCCTCTCCGCCGGNCAGCTTCACGAGCTCCTCTCCGAACCGGAAGAGACCGTCTGAAACCGTCGCTGCGGCCCTGCCTGGAAAAATCGCAGTAGCCATGAAAGCGGCGTTCGTAGTTAACTATGCAGTTCCCGAATGCGGAAAGGCCGCCCGGAACCGGTAGAAACCAGAAACTCACGAGCTCGGAGAGGCAAGACGATGAAATTTGGCATGAACCTGTTGCTGTGGAGCGGGGGCATCGAGGAGGAGCACTACCCGGTGCTCGAGATGCTGAAAGAGACCGGCTTCGACGGAGTGGAGATACCTCTCTTCGCCTACGATGTCGCCCAATGCGCCGCCCTCGGAAAGAAGCTCGATGAGCTCGGACTCGAGCGAACAGCCGTGACCGTCCGCAACGAGGAAGACAACCCCATCAGCCCGGATGCCTCGGTGAGAGCGGCCGGCGTGGATCTCAACAAGCAGGCGCTCGACTGCTGCCAGGCCCTGGGAGCCGGCTTCCTGTGCGGACCTTTCCACTCCGCGCTCGGCGTCTTCAGCGGCGCCGGCCCCACACCCGACGAGCTGGGCTGGGGAGCCGAGAGCATGCGAGCCGTGGCCGAACATGCCGAGACCTGCGGTGTGACCCTCGCGGTCGAGTACCTCAATCGGTTCGAATGCTATTTCATCAACACCGCGGCGGATACCGCCCGCTTCATCGAGGCCGTCGACCATCCCAACTGCAGGATGATGTACGACACGTTCCACGCCAATATCGAGGAGAAGGGCATCGCCGACGCCATCCGTGCCTGCAGTGAGCACACCGTCCACGTGCACATCTCCGAGAACGACCGCTCGACGCCCGGCACCGGCCACGTCGACTGGGATACAACCTTCGACACCCTCAAGGAAACGGGCTACGACGGCTGGATGATGGTCGAGGCCTTCGGACTCGCCCTGCCCGAGCTCGCCGCCGCCACCAAGATCTGGCGCCGCATGTACGAGAGCGAGGAGCAGTTGGCAAGGGACTCCCTCGATTTCATGAAATCCGAGTGGGCGAAGCGCGCCTGAGATGACGGTCTCGAAAAAAAAACGCCTGCCGCTGAAAACCTTCGTGGAAGGCCTGGCCGTCCTGCTGCTGTGCTCGGTGGCCGCCCTCGCGGCGGATCGCCCGAATATCCTCATCATCCTGGCCGACGACCTCGGCTATGGGGACCTGTCGAGCTACGGGGGGAAGGATATCCAGACCCCGAATGTCGATGGGATCGGCACCAGGGGGATGCGCTTCGACAACTTCTATGCCAACTGCCCGGTCTGCTCTCCGACAAGGGCATCGCTCCTGAGCGGAAGGTACCCGGCGATGGCCGGGGTTCCCGGGGTCATCCGGACCCATGCGACGAACAATTGGGGCTACCTGCGCCAGGATGCCAGGCTCCTTCCCCTGCTGCTCAAGAAGGAGGGCTATCACAGCGCCCTCGTCGGCAAGTGGCACCTCGGCCTCAAGGAAGAAAACCATCCCCTCTCGCGCGGCTTCGATTTCTTCCACGGCTTCCTCGGCGACATGATGGACGACTACTACAACCATCGCCGCCATGGAAATAATTACATGCGCAAGGGTCGTGAGACCATCGACCCCAAGGGACATGCCACCGACCTGTTCTCCGACTGGGCCGTCGAGTACATCCATTCCCGAAAAGGAAAGAAGGCCCCCTTCTGCCTCTATCTCGCCTACAACGCTCCCCACACCCCGATCCAGCCCCCGAAAGAATGGATCGAAAAAGTCGCGAAGAGGGAGCCTGGAATCAACAATAAGCGGGCGAAGCTGGTCGCCCTCATCGAGCACATGGACCATGGCATCGGAAAGGTCCTCGAAGCTCTCGATAAAACCGCCCAGGCTGAAAACACGCTGGTGATCTTCACCTCTGACAACGGCGGGCAGATCAATGTGGGAGCCAACAACGGCCCACTGAAGGCGGGCAAGGGAACCGTCTACGAAGGGGGGATCAAGGTGCCCACACTGATTTCCTGGCCCGGGAAAATCGCTCCCGGCAGCGGCTCCCAGCGAGTCTCGCTGACCATGGACATCCTTCCGACCCTGCTCGAGGCCCTCTCGGCCGCCTCCGATGAACCCTTCGATGGAGTGAGCTTCCTCGGGGAGCTGCTTGGCAAGAAACGCTCTGAGGCCAAACGGGAGGTTTACTTCATCCGCAGAGAGGGCGGCACAGCCTATGGCGGCAAGACGATCGAGGCCCTGCGCTGGGGCAAGTGGAAGCTCCTGCAGAACAGCCCCTTCCAGCCCCTGGAGCTCTACAACCTCGAGACCGACCCGCTGGAGTCCAGGAACCTCGCCGGCAAGGAGCGCGGCGTGTTCAGGGACCTCTCGGCGCGCCTTCGCCGTGAGCTGCAACGCTACGGAACGGTTCCCTGGCAGAAACCCTGAGTCTTCCGTTATCAGTATCCTGCCGTATCCTGAATTCATGGCTTCCTGGAAAGCCGGGTGATAATATAGACCCTAGGCGGTTTCGGGACACATAGAGCCAGCGTGAATAGAAAGGCTTGGGCAGCCTTTCCACTCGGCAGGACATTTGAGACGCACAGAACAGGACAGGCAAACTTGAATAAAACAATAATCCGCGGTGCGACACCCTTCCTCACGGTCCTTACGGCCATTCTCCTGAGCCTCCTTCCTCTCCGTGTCCGCGGAGATGGAGTGCTGATCAATGAGTTCATGGCCTCCAACCAGGATTTCCTCGAGGATGAAGATGGCAACCACCCTGACTGGATCGAGCTCTACAACTCCGACAGCGCCNCCTACGACCTCGANGGTCACTTCCTGACCGACGACCCCGACAACCTCGACAAGTGGATGTTCCCCGCCGTCAGCATCCCCTCCGGAGGCCACCTCCTGGTCTTCGCCTCTGAAAAAGACCGCCGCGATGCGCGCGGGGAGCTGCATACGAACTTCCGCCTCGACGGAGACGGCGACCAGCTGCTGCTCATCACCCCGGATGGATCGACCATTCTCTCGGGTTTCTTTCCGTCTTTTCCTCCCCAGGTGGAGGACACGTCCTACGGCGTCTCGACCAACAGCACCTTCATCGAGCTGGTCGGAAGCGATGCCCCCAACCGCGTTCTCGTACCCACTGACGACTCGCTCGAATCCACGTGGATGAANCGCACCTTCAACGATAACTCCTGGCGAGGCGGCCGCGGGGGNGTCGGCTTCGAGCGGGGAACGGGCTATGACGAGTTCATCTCCACCGACGTCGAAACGGACATGTACCAGCAGAACGGCGGCGTCTACATTCGAATTCCCTTCGAGGTCGAGGACCGCGACACGGTCGACCAGCTCAGGCTCCAGATGCGCTACGACGATGGCTTCACCGCCTACCTCAACGGCAGCCCGATCCTCTCGGTCAACAGCCCGAGCGCCNAAAACCTCGCATGGNATTCCAACGCCTCGCTCTCGCANATAGATACACGGGCCCGNGAATACGAGAACTTCAACCTGGGCGAGCATCGAGAGCTCCTTCGAGACGGCTCCAATGTTCTCGCCATCCACGGGCTCAACCGCAGCACGACAAGCAATGACTTCCTGATCGACCTACTCCTGCTGGCCACCTCCGTCGGCGACATCGAGGTGACGAGCTTCCAGTACTTCGGCGANCCGACGCCCGGAGAAATGAACGGCCCCGGCTTTGATGAGGCCTCCGCTGACGTAGAGTTCTCCATCGAGAGCGGGGCCCATGTCGCCGCGAGCATCTCCGTTGAGCTCTCGGCCCCGGAGGCCGGCACCATCCGCTACACCCTCGATGGATCAAAGCCGCAGGGCAACGACCCTGCCTATTCCTCCGCCATCAGGATCAGCAACGCCACGGTGCTCACGGCACGGCTCTTCGCCACCGGCAAGCTCCCGGGCAGGTCCCTGAACAAGAGCTACATCATGCTCTCGACCCAGCTCAGGAACGTCACCTCCAACCTGCCGATCGTGCTNGTCGANACCTTCAGCAACAGCGTCGGCCAGAACAACTACACGAACGCCTTTGTGGAAATGATCGAAACGACCAACGACAGGGCGGCCATAACGGATGCTCCCGATTTCTCGGGTCGCGGCGCCCTGAAGATCCGGGGCTCCAGCTCCTCAGGCTTCCCTAAAAAACAATACGCGCTCGAGATCCGAGACGAGCTCAACGAAGACCGCGATGTGCCGCTGCTGGGCATGCCGGCGGAGTCCGACTGGGTGCTCTACGCCCCCTATTCCGACAAATCTCTCATGCGCAACTACCTGAGCTACGACTGGAGCAACCAGATCGGCCGCTATGGGCCGCGCTGCAGATTTGTCGAGCTGTACTTCAAGACCTCCGGGGGACGGATGGGCTCCAGCCACTACGCGGGAGTCTACGTTCTCATGGAGAAGATCAAGCGCAACCCCGACCGGGTAGACATCGCCAGGCTCTCGCGCACCGACAATTCCACACCCGAGATCACCGGCGGCTACATCCTCAAGAAGGATCGACTCGACCCCGGCGACAACGGCATCCGCACCAGCCGCGGACAGACCCTCGGACTGGTCGAACCGAAAGAAGACGAGATCACCTCGAACCAGCGCAGCTACATTCTCAACTACATCAACCAGTTCGAGTCGGCCCTCTACGGAAATAATTTCACCGATCCCGAGAGAGGCTACCGCCAGTACATCGATGCCGGCTCGTTCATCGACCATCACATCATGGTCGAGCTCTGCAAGAACATCGACGGCTACCGGCTCAGCGCCTTCTATCACAAGGACCGCAACGGGAAGCTCCACATGGGACCGGTCTGGGACTTCAATCTCGCGCTCGGCAACGCCAACTATCTCAACGGCGGGATTCCCCAGGGCTGGTACTACCCCCTGATCAACGCCGACCAATACCCCTACTTCCCCCGCCTCTTCCAGGACCCCGAGTTTGAGCAGCAATACATCGACCGCTGGGCGATGCTGCGCCGCGGCCCCTTCCAGACCCAGGCGCTTCTCTCGCAGATCGACGAGGTCGCGGTTTATCTCGATGACGCACAGAGACGGAACTTCCAGCGCTGGAATATCCTGGGCACCTACGTCTGGCCCAATTACTTCGTCGCCGACACCTATCCTGAAGAGCTGGACTTCATGAAGGGATGGCTGGAGGCCCGCCTGAATTGGTACGACTCCAACTACGTGGCGACTCCTGTCTTCAACCAGGAGGGCGGCGGATTCGATGCCCCCTTCGACCTGCGAATCGGCTCGATGGCCGGCACGGTCTACTATACGACCGATGGCAGCGATCCGAGGCTCACCGGGGGATCCATCAACCCTCGGGCGGGAATCAACGGCGCAGGAACCGCCTCGGCCCTCGTCTCACCCGATGAAAACAGCGGTGTGAGGGCGCTGGTACCGACAAATGGAGGCCTTGGACGAAGCTGGACCGAGTCCGGCTTCGACGATTCCGCCTGGCTCTTCGGCCGAAACGGGGTCGGCGTCGGCTACGAGCGCGGCGAAGGCTACCAGGGGTTCATCGATGTCGACGTCGAGAGCCAGATGTACAACCGAAACTCCAGCGTCTATATTCGGGTTCCCTTCGAGGTCAACGATCCCTCGGACATCACGCAGCTCACCCTGCGCATGATGTACGACGATGGTTTCATCGCCTATTTGAACGGCCAGAGAGTCGCCGCCTCCAATTCCCGCAGCCTGGTCTCCTGGAATTCCGCCGCCACCGCCCAGCATGATGACGCGGCTTCGGTTCAGTTCGAGACCTTCAGCATCCCCGACGCCGGGATCGAAGCGCTCAGGCAGGGAACGAACATCCTCGCCATCCAGGGCTTCAACTTCACCATCGATTCCAGTGACCTCCTCATCGTGCCCGTCCTCAGTGGAAGCTCTACCACCGAGGGAGAGCCCATCGTCCTGACCGAGCCCGTACAGATCAAGGCGAGGGCGAAGGTCGGCAACGAGTGGAGCGGCCTGGCGGAGGCGACCTTCGTCTACAATTCGGACCTGCCGCTTCGAATCACCGAGCTCATGTACCATCCGGCCCGTCCGCAGAATGCCGGGGCTTTCACCGCGGATGATTTCGAGTTCGTCGAGATCCAGAACATCGGCGCAGAACCGGCCGCCCTGGCCGGGGTCTACTTTGACAACGGGATCGACTTCGACTTCACAACCTCGCCCATCCAGGCTCTCGCTCCCGGAGAATTCCTGGTCGTGGTTGAAAACCTCGCGGCCTTCTCCACCGTCTACGAAACCGATGGACTCAACATCGCCGGTCAATACGGCGGCAACCTCGACAATGGCGGCGAGAGAATCTCTCTCACCGATGGAAGAGGCGAGAAGATCCTCGAGTTCCGTTACGAAGATGACTGGCTGGCAGAGAGCGACGGCGGTGGCCACTCCCTGAACATCATCGATCCCTCGGCCGGCACCGAGTCCTGGAACGATGGGGCGAGCTGGGCGCTGAGCGCCGAAGCCGGCGGCACCCCCGGTGCCCCCGAGGGAGGCGAATTCATACCCAGCGGCTGGCAGCTTCCCGGCGATGCGAACCAGGATGGCATCCTCGACATCTCGGATCCTGTTCGGCTTCTCCGGCAGCTTTACCTCGGAGCCCCGGTGGAGGTCCCCTGCGACAGCGAGAACCTCTTCACCGGCGGCAGCCTGGTCCTGCTCGACGTAAATGGTGACTCCAGGGCCGACCTCTCCGACGCGGTCTATACCCTCAACTTCCTGTTCA
Source organism: Planctomycetota bacterium (assembly GCA_002695115.1). GTDB lineage: Bacteria > Planctomycetota > UBA8108 > UBA8108 > UBA8108 > UBA8108. Next base: position 9,432 of record NZOA01000015.1, on the reverse strand, counting down.
CCAGGGGACCGGAACCTATCGGCGGAACTGAATGTATCCGGGTTGAATCCTGCCCAAGCGTCTGCCGCTGATCTTTCCGAAGCCATGGCTGCACACCGACCAGGGGCTCTACTCGCCCCCCAGGGAGTTCATCAGCTGATCATCCCATGTATTGACTGAAAAACTCTATTTCAAGCACAAGAGATATGATTTCAGTCAAAATAGAGCTCCAAAACGCTAGAAAACTTGCTATCTATCTGAAAAGATGCTTATTTTGTCTAAAAATCTGCTTTTCCAGGCAAGCTAGTCTTGAAGAAGTCCAAAATAGACGATAAATTCGTATCTTTCGCATATTATCCTGCAAAAGCACTACAAGGAGCTTCAGAACCGCCCTCGCGGGGCTGGAAGCGAGATTTCCTGGGAACCTCCTCCTGGAGGTAGAACCAACATGGCAACAGGCGCTGACATCATTATCGAATCCTTCCGCCGCGAGGGTGTGGAGTACGTCTTCGGACTGCCCGGCGGCGCGGTGATGCCGATCTTTGATTCCATCCTGGACTCGAAGATCGAGCTGATCCTGACGCGTCACGAACAGGGCGCCACCCACATGGCCGATGGATACGCCCGCGCCACCGGCAAGACCGGCGTCGTCATGGTCACCAGCGGCCCCGGCGCGACCAATACCGTCACCGGCCTCCTGACCGCCCACATGGACTCCGCCCCCATCGTCGTGGTTTCCGGCCAGCAGATCACCCCGATGCTCGGGAAGGATGCCTTCCAGGAAGCTGACATCTTCGGCATCACGATTCCCGTGGTGAAGCACTCCTACCTGGTGAAAGACGTCAACGATATACCCAGGGTCATGAAGGAGGCCTTCTTCATAGCATCGAGCGGCCGNCCGGGGCCCGTCCTGGTCGACGTTCCCAAGGACATCGCCTCGGCCGAATGCAACACGACCTTCCCTGAAGATCTCGAAGAGCATCTGCCCGGCTACAATTTTCCCCAGATGTGCGACATGGAAAGCATCTACGCCTGCGCGGACCTTATCCACGCATCGAAGCGCCCCCTGCTCTACGTCGGCCAGGGTGCCAGGATCTCGGGAGCGGCTGAGGTGGTACGGGAATTTGCCGAGAAGCTCCAGGCGCCCGTCACCACGACCCTGCTTGGCAAGGGTGCCTTCCCCGAGACCAACGACCTCTCGGTCGGGATGCTCGGGATGCACGGAACGGCCTACGCCAATAAGACGGTTGTCGACTGCGATCTCATCATGGCCATCGGCGCGAGATGGGACGACCGGATCACCGGCAAGCTGAGCGAGTTCTGTACCGATGCGAAAAAGATCCACCTGGACATCGATCCCGCCGAGCACGGCAAGATCATCCAGCCGGACGTGTCCCTGGTGGGAGACGCGAGGTTGATCCTCGAAGAGCTGATCGAGCACGTCAACAGGCTCGACACCGGGCCCTGGCTCAAGAGAATCGCCGGGTGGAAGAAGAAGTTCCCCCTCAAGTACCCCAAGCGCGGAGGCCTGAGGGCCCAGCACGTCCTCGATTCTCTCAGCGACCTGACCGGTGGAGAGGCGATCGTCACTACGGATGTCGGCCAGCACCAGATGTGGTGCGCCCAGTTCTACAAGACGGGCCTCGACTACCAGTGGATCACCAGCGGTGGAGCCGGGACCATGGGCTTCGGAATGCCGGCCGCCATCGGCGCCCAATTCGGCCGGCCTGACCACCAGGTCTGGGCCGTGGTCGGAGACGGCGGTTTCCAGATGACCATGCCCGAGCTCGCCACNGCNGCCACCTGCAAGTTGCCGATCAAGGTTCTGATCATCAACAACGCCTACCTCGGCATGGTNCGGCAGTGGCAGGAGATGTTCTTCGANAACCGCTATTCAGGCGTGGATCTCGAGGGCAACCCCGACTTCGTGAAGCTCGCCGAATCATTCGGCTGCAAGGGCTTCCGCATCCGCAGAAGCGGAGATGTTCGCCGCATCCTGCAGCAGGCTATCGACTACAACGATGGCCCCTGCATCGTGGATGCCTGCGTCGAGAAGGAAGGCAACGTCTTCCCGATGATCCCGGCGGGAGCGGCAGTGAGTGAAATGATTACGGAGAAACCGAAGACAGCCCTCCCCAAGCCCGAGGGCAGCACCTGAGCCCCGAGAGCTCCAGAGCCACCATGAGCAAAGACGGCAAGCACACCATCAGCATGCGGGTCCACGACCGGCCCGGCGTCCTCTCCAGGATCGCCCAGGTCTTCGCCCGCCGGGGATTCAACATCGACTCCCTGGTGGTGAGCGCGGGACACCAGCCGGGTTTTTCCCGGATGACCATCTCCTGCGAGGGAGACATCGACCAGCTCGAACAAATCGTCAAACAGCTGGAGAAGCTCGTCGACACCGTTCATGCCGCTGAGCATATGAGCGAAAACACGGTCGAGCGTGAGATGGCCCTTGTGAAGGTCACCGCGACTCCTGAAAACCGCAGCGAGATACTCCAGATCGCCGAGTGTTTCCGCGGCAAGGCTGTCGACATCACCGAGGAGTCCATGGTGGTCGAGGTGACCGGCAACTCGGAGAAAATCGACGCCTTCGAGCAGCTCCTCGAGACCTTCGGCATCATCGAGCGCGTACGCTCGGGCAAGGTCGTCATCGCCAGGGGCACCGGGATCACCTGATCCCTCCGTCCCCCCTGCCTGAAGCCTGCTTGCAACAGCGGCTCCGAGGTCCTACCTTATCCAGTCGGTAGAACACGCGTCTGAACAGGCAATTGCAACCACGCTTCCAGGAAGGTCTTTCGATGAACCCGAAGTCTATTCTCATCCTGTCGCTTTTCACTATTTCATCCATCTTCACCACGCCCCACGCGCAGATGACCATGGCCGCCGATGAGGAAGAAGGCTTCAGGCCCATCTTCAACGGCAAGGACCTCGACGGCTGGGATGGAAACCCCGGGTTCTGGAGCGTGCAGGATGGCGCCCTCACCGGACAGACCACGAAGGAGAAGCCCACGCGCGGAAACACCTTCATCATCTGGCGCCAGGGCGAGCTCGATGACTTCGAGTTGCGACTTGACTACAAGATCGTCGGAGGCAATAGCGGGATCCAGTACAGAAGCTTCGAGAACCCGAAGTGGGGAAAGTGGGTCGTCGGCGGCTACCAGGCCGACTTCGAGGCGGGCAATACCTACTCGGGGATCCTCTACGGCGAACGCTTCAGGGGAATCCTCGCCCAGCGCGGCCAATCGACGGAGATCGGCGACAACCACAGGCCGAAGGTGCTCGAGAAGGTCGGCAACTCCGCCGAGCTGCAGGCCAACATCAAGAAGGAGGACTGGAACTCCTACCGGATCATCGCCAGGGGGCACCAGTTCACCCACGAGATCAACGGAAAGGTCACCTGCAAGGTGCTCGACAACGACATGAAGATGCGCCGGCGCTCGGGGATCCTCGCCCTGCAGTTGCACGCGGGCCCGCCGATGACGGTCCAGTTCCGTAACATCCGCCTCAAGAGACTGAAGCTCGGCGACAAGAAGAAGATCGTCATGATCTCCGGCAACCGCAGCCACGGCTACGGCTCGCACGAATTCAACGCCGGCCATCTGCTGATGAAAAAACTGCTCGACGGCAGCTCCGCCGCGGTCCATTCGACCGTCTACCTCAACCATGGCCATCTCAAGCCCGCCGTACCCGTGATGAGCGGCGGCTGGCCGAAGGACCCGACCGCCTTCGACAACGCCGATTCCGTCGTGCTCTTCATGAACGGAGGCGGTGGACACCCCGTCAACAGGCACCTCGCCGAGATCGACGCCCTGATGAAGAAGGGAGTCGGGCTCGCCTGCCTGCACTACGGCGTCGAGGTTCCCAAGGGCAAATCAGGAAACAGCTTCCTCGACTGGATCGGCGGCTACTTCGAGGCCCACTGGTCGGTCAACCCGCACTGGACGATCGAAAACGTCACGCTGGCCAAGGAGCACCCCATCACCGACGGCGTCAAGCCCTTCACCTCCAATGACGAGTGGTACTTCCACATGCGGTTCCGCGACAAGATGGAGGGCGTCACTCCCATCCTCAGCGCCGTGGCTCCCAAGGCCACCATGAACCGCAGGGATGGAGCCCACAGCGGCAACCCCGCGGTCCGCGCCTCGGTGGCCAAGGGCGACCTGCAGCATGTCGCCTGGGCCCGCCAGCGCCCCGATGGGGGCCGCGGCTTCGGCTTCACGGGCCTGCATTACCACAAGAACTTCGCCGATGATGATTTCCGCAAGCTGGTCCTGAACGCGATGGTCTGGGTAGCGGGCGCCGAGGTTCCCAAGGGTGGAGTCGACACTCCGAAGCCAGGCGAGGAAGACCTCAAGCTCAACCAGGACTACGCCCCAAGGAAGAAATAATCACCGGGACGAACCCGGCAGTTCTCAGTCCGCACCGAGCTTGTGGATGGTATGGAAGATGTCGCCGCGGACATCCCGGCCGTCGACGGAGCGGAGCCGGTAGCGAATCTGCATCTGCATAACGGGCGCAAGACCAGCAATCTCGAGGAATACGCTCCGGCCATCGGCACTGAGCTTCGCCGAGCTGACCTGCATTCGATCGCGCCCCATCTTGTCGGGATTGCTGAACAGCCAGTCCTTTGAACCGTAGTTCTTTGTCCATCGGTAATTCCAGCGTTCCACGCTATAGCGAGATGGACTCGAGGCCGACTCCGGCTCCAGCGGCTCACTGAAGGTCAGCTTGAGTCCACTCTTCTTCACCCCGAGAGCCACGGGCAGGTAGACCTTTTCGCCCGTATAGCGCACCCGCTCAAAGGCTCCATCTCGAGGCGAAGTCGTCTGCCATCCCTTCAAGCCCGAGATATAGAGCTGCCTGTCTGACGGATTGACCCGGCCGCGCATGGAGCCCGCATTGAATTTCCAGGGCATTGGCACTACCCCGCCCTGCGCCTGGCCGTCGACCTCCTCGGAGAGAACCAGCAGCGCCCGGCACTGGCCGTAGGACAGATGGAAGAGATGGCCGCTGAGAGGCCCCCACCCCTCGGGCGAAGCCCAGGCCTGCCCACCGGCAGAATTATCCACACTCTTCGGTATCCAGCAAAGCGGCGGATCGTAGATCTTCGGAGCGATGGTGCGATGGTGCGATGGCATATAGCCGCAGAAAGCGCCCTTGCGGACGAAGTCGAGCCTCGTGGCGGGAACCCAGGTTCCCTCCTGGTCACCGACGGTGACTGTTCCATCAGGACCGACACCGAGACCGTTGGGATTCCTGAAGCCCGTCGCGAAGAGCTCGAACTTTTTCCCGTCCTTTGAAACCCTGATGGCCGAGCCATCATGCTCCGAGCGCGAATCGTTGGAGCATTTCATGTAGTAGAAGTTCCCGGCCGGGTCGGTATGAAGGTTGGTCGTATACTCGTGGCTGTGCGGAGTCACCTGGCAGTCGTTGTTGAAGTTTTCGTAGTAATCGGCCTCTCCATCGCCGTTGAGATCATGGAGGCGCGTGATCTGGTCGCGCCCGAGCACGTAGATCCTGTCCTCGACGATCCGCAGCCCCAGCGGCTGGAACAGCCCCGTGGCGAAACGCCGCCAGGTGATGCGCTCGAGCTTGTCGTCGATCCCGCCGACGATCCAGACATCTCCGTAGACCGAGCAGATGGCGGCGTCTCCGTTGGAGAAGAAATCATGGCCGCCGAAAAAGAGCATCGCCTTCCAGGGGTTGTCGAAGGGCGGAGTGAGCGTATCGACGACATAAGCTCCCCCGCTGCCGAGAACACCCTTCGTGATCAGCGGCTCGCCCCACCGCTTCGGGCCGCCCTTGAGGAGCGGCGCAAGCTCAGCGGCCGCAGGACTCCGACTCCTACCCACCAGGGCCAGGACCGCCGGAAGCTGTTCCTTCTTTCCATGCCAGGCGGAAACCTTGACCCGCCGCGGATGCTCACCGGCCGACACCTCGAGAGCAATCACCCGAACGTTTTTTCTTTTCTCGAGGGTACGCACCGAGAGCTTCCCCGCGCACGCCGCCACAAGTGTCGTCTCTCCATTTTTCTCAAAGGCGAGCAACTCTAGGCTGTCTGCCGGAGCGAGATCGACCCGTTCACCCACAGCCGGGCAGACCATCATGAACAAGCTATGGGCCGCCTTCTCCACCTCGATAGCGCGGGTAAAAACCCCGGCGTTCTCACCCCTCTCGATACCCGGCAATTCAAGGATCCCGACTCCAGCCACCTCGTAGGAGAGGACGGTTCCCTTCGCGCTGCGGTAGAGACCTTTGTATTTTCCCAGCGCGTCAGGCATGGGTCCGAAAGGCAGCTTGCGCGGATCCCGGAACTCGCCATCTTTCACCCAACCGCAGACCGGGTAGTTCGAAAAGAGGCTTTCGGACCCTATTCGCGGCAGACCCCCGAGGCCTTCCCTGTTCTTGTGGAAGTCGACGAAGAGACCCTCCCAGCCTGCGCTCATTCTCAGCAGCTCGGTATCGAAACAGACGGCCGCGCCCGGCTCTCTCGACAGCCGGATCGCGATCCCCTTGTGGGTGTGCCCCGCCACGCCCGAGCGCTGCGGCTGGAAGGTGGCACTGAAGAAGGGGCCGACATCCATCTGGTGCCAACGGGTCTGAGCTGAAAGTTCCGCAACGGCGCTGCCCACTAAGGCTGTAATCAATAAGCCCGTGGCGCCTTTTCGCAGGCTCAGCATGAACGCCCCCCCTCATCTGCGGGAGAAACGACCTTGCCGCCACCAAGTGGCGGAAGGACATCCTCCAGCACGCCACGAACCCGCGGCCAGAGGATGATCGCCTCAAAGACCATCCAGACCTCGAGGGCGAGGGTCGCGAGGGCGACTGACACCAGGAGCCAGTTGGTTTCCGCTCCGCTACCGGCTCCGAAAAAACCCTTCAACTGAGCAAGGAGCGCCCAGGCGGGAACGATCAGCATGAACACCATCGGCAGGGCCACGAAGGCTACGGGCAGCTTTCTTCTCCAGAGCCAGAAAGAGATAACCAGGAAGGCGAGCCCTGCCAGCAACTGGTTCGTCGCCCCGAAAAGGGGCCAGAGGATGAGGCCGCCCTTGCCAGCGGTAGCCCAGGTCCACTCCGAGCCGTCGGCCGGCAGCGCAGCCATTGCTCCAGCCAGCACCACCGCGAAGATCGTCGCTCCATGCTTGTTGGATAGGATGCCCGCTGGTCCGCCAAGCAGCCCAGGGTCTTCTCCACCCCGCCGGAAGGTACCCGCAAGCTCCTGCACCACGTAGCGCTGCAGCCTGCAGGCGGTATCCAGGGTCGTTCCCGCGAAGGATGCCACCAGCACTCCCATGAGGGCCGTTGCCACTCCTGCCGAGATCCCCAGGGCCTTCAGAAAATTCGCCGAACCATCGACAAAGGCTCCGACCTTGGCCCCGAGGCCCTTGGCCGCGCCCCAGCTGGCATAGCGACTGGCCCAGGCCTCATCGCCAAGCAGCGTGGCTCCTTCCTTCTCGATTCCCAGGCCCAGGCCCGCGCAGCAGGCCAGGATCACCAGCGTCGCCAGGAANCCCTCGGTCAGCATCGANCCGTANCCGACNAACTGGGCATCGGCTTCGCATTTGAGCTGCTTGCTCGATGTACCGCTGGAGACCAGGCAGTGAAAACCGCTGATGGCGCCGCAGGCTATGGTCACGAAGAGGAACGGGAATATCATCGGCGCTCCCTCGGGAGCCCACTCAACCGCCGGAGCGACTATCTCCAGCGCCGGTCGCGTACCCTCTACAGGAGCCCCACCGAGAATCGCGGCCGCGAAGAGACCGACGACAACCAGGCCGAGAGCNGTCAGCAGCTGCAGGCTGTTGATGTAATCACGCGGCTGCAGGAGGGTCCAGACCGGCAGCACCGAGGCCACGTAAGAATAGAGCAGCAGGATCACCACCCAGGTCATCACCGGAAGCTGGCTGAGCCATGTGTTCACCTCGCCAAGCATCCCGACTCCCCCGTAGATCACCGTGAGGTACATGCAGCCAAGCGCCAGCAGCGATGGTACCAGCAGGTCCACTCCCTTTCGGTGCAGGACAACGCCGATCACCACGGCGATCGGGATTTGCACCAGGCAGGGAAAGATCGTTTCAGGGTACTGCTTGAAGACCGCGGCGATAACGAGCCCGAAAATGGCCAGGACGATGGTCAGGGCGAGAAAAAGGATAAACAGGAACAGCAACCGCACGCGGGGATTCAACACCCGCCCGGCGATGTCACCCACCGTCTGCCCCCGGTTCCGCAGGCTCACCACCAGGGCGCCGAAATCGTGCACCGCGCCGATGAGGACCGAGCCCACCAGCACCCAGATCAGCGCCGGCAGCCAGCCCCACATGACCGCGATCGCCGGCCCGACGATCGGCCCGGTCCCCGCGATCGAGGTGAAGTGGTGGCCGAAGACTATGGTCTTCTTCGTCGGTACGTAGTCCACATCATCATTGAGCTCGATGCTCGGCACGGTCGCCTCCGGGTCGAGCTTGAAGATCCTGCGCGCGAGCCAGCGACCGTAGGTATGGTAGGCGACAAGGTAGAGAACCAGGGCGCCGAGCGCGATCAGCAGGGTGGACATCTCAGACACTCCGTGGAATCAGGCCTTCTTAGAGCGACAGATGATAACAGAACCCGCCGGGGGCTTGAACGGTAGATTCAATCCGCCTCTTTGCGCCAGGCGTCCTTGCCAAGCAGCAGGATGCTCGCCACCAGTCCGACGATGAGACCCAGCCAGGCGGAGTGGGTGGCGATCACCGCACCCGTCAGTACCGTCAGGCCGATCTCGACCCGGTTCCTGGGAATGGCGAGCGCCACATAGGAGCAGGCGAAACCGGTCAGGAGCAGGGTCAGGGACAGGGCCACGGCGAGAACGGGCTGGTAAAGGAGCACCACCGGCTTGATGAAAAGCAGGAGAGGAATACCGAAGAGGTAGTAGCTGGAGATTCCATCGAATATGGAGCGCATCGCCTCGCGCCCGCGCCGGTAGCGTTCCGTCACGACCACCATGGCGCCCGTCCACAGGGGCCCCTGGAGCGGGAAGAAGGGCCCGCAAATGGCCGCCTGGGCAAGGTTGCGGATTCCAAGCGAGAGATGGGTGCGNTGCTCATCGAACTCGATCTCCTCATCCGGACGCTCGGCCCGGGCGGATTTCAGGATGGCCGTACCCGTTACGATATCGCCGAAGCCGATCACGTAGGCGGCCAGCGCCAGGGGCAAAGCCGCGAGGAAGACCCCGGTATCCAGGTTCTGGAGGATCCCGGATTCAGACGAAAAGGGGCTGTAGCCGCTCACCAAGCCGGCGATATCCGGGATGAAAAACAGGTTCTGGATCGTGAAAATAAATTCGCCGCTGGCCGGATCAAAAAACAGTGCCTTGAACTTGTCATAGCTCACCTCCGAAACAAATGGACCGACAACCATCGCGAGGATGAACCCGGGCGCCATCCCGAGTCCCCCAAGGACGGCAAGCCA
>NZOA01000014.1 GCA_002695115.1 Planctomycetota bacterium | reverse complement strand
TCGAGGTTGTCGTATTTCCTCTGGTCATCGCCTCCAGATGAAACGCTTCTCAAGCTGGCAGCCGCCGGAAAATTGCAGCCCGGCTTATCGGCGCAGGTGACACGCATGCTTGCCGATCCAAGGTCGGATCGATTTGTCAGGCATTTTGTGCGTCGTTGGCTGGACCTGGACAATATCGGGACCATGCCCCCCTCAGAAGACTTTCTTGAGTACTACCGCGACAACCTCGAGACCGCGATGCGCAAAGAGACGGAAACCTTCTTCCGCCACGTGCTTGATAACAACCTGTCGCTGCGCGAATTCCTGGACGCCGATTATTCGTTTCTCAATCGCGAACTCGCATTGCACTACGGCATCGAAGGCGTCGAGGGCAACAAGCTGCAGCGTGTTTCCCTCAAGGGCAGCCGGCGTGGCGGGTTGCCGGGCCACGGTGCCTTCCTGACGGCCTCGGCCAACGGCGTGGACACCTCGCCCGTCGTCCGCGGCATTTACGTGCTGGAGAAATTACTGGGCTACACGCCACCGCCCCCTCCACCCGACGTTCCTGCGATCGAACCTGACATCCGCGGCGCTGTCACCATTCGCGAGCAACTCCTGAAACATCGGGAAAGCGCAACCTGCGCCGAATGCCATCGCAAGATCGATCCGCTCGGCTTCGCCTTGGAAAACTTCGACGCCATCGGAGGCTGGCGGGACGAATACGAGAAGAAAAATCCGATCGATTCTGCCGGCAAACTCCCGAGAGGAGATTCGTTTCGGACCTTTCCGGAATTCAGAAAACTCCTCGCAGACCGACAGGACCAGTTCAGCCGCTGCCTGAGCGAAAAGCTGATGACCTACGCCCTGGGACGTGAACTCGAAATCGGCGACCGCCCCAGCATCGATGAGATTCTCGCTGAACTCGACGGCAAGAAAGGCGGCCTGCGCGAGCTCATACGCCTGGTTGTCCTGAGCAAGCCGTTCCTGGGCAATTAAGCAATTCAGGGTTCCGTCTCCCCGGACTGATTCTCATCCCCCACCCCCACCACCCTAAGCGATGCCCCGGGCGATAAGCAACCAGGGGCCACCCTCTCCTTGCCTGTGGAGATGGCCTCGGGTAGATTTAGTTAACCACCTAAGAAGATGAACGGTTGGGATCAGACAATACAGAGGGAGGGTGGATGATGGAACTGTTGATCCTTGTGGCTGTGGTTGCGGTACTCGGAGCCGTCCTCGGCGTCGTCCCCGGAGTCATTCTTGGTGCGATTAACAATAATATCCGGAGGGGTATTCTCGGAGGGGCGCTCGGGGGGTGCATAGGAACAATAGCCGCGCAAATCCCAGCTAGCATATGGGCACAGGGCCATTCTCCTAACTACCTCTTCATCCTCGACCCCGGATACTGGGGGCCGATCGCTGCGATAACCATAGGAGGTGGGGTTCTGGGTGCCGTTTTGGGAGCCCGTGCGGGGTCTCGCATTGTGGAGGCTGCGGAACCCAAAGAAAACTCTGTCTCCATCGACCCCCCAGGATACTTCCCCGACGACCCCCTGGATGAGTGAGCCCCACCCTAAGCGATGCCCCGGGCGATAAGCAACCAGGGGCCACCCTCTCCTTGCCCCCGCCCATGGCCTCGCATAGGCTGTTGGCTGGGTTCGACTAATACATAGAGAGGGTAAGTCATGGGAAAACCTCAGACAGTAGAAGACTACTTCAACGCCCTTCCCGAGGACCGGAAGGAGCCGATGGAAACGCTCGGGGCCAGCATACGGGCAAACCTGCCCGGTGGGTTCGAGGAGGTTCTAAACTACGGTTTCCCCGGCTGGGTTGTTCCTCACTCGCTGTATGAGGCCGGCTACCACGCGAACCCCGAGCTTCCCCTCCCGTTCCTCGGCATCGCCTCGCAGAAGAGCCACATCGCCGTGTATCACATGGGGATCTATGCCAGCCCCTCGTTAATGAACTGGTTTGTGAAGGAGTATCCGAAACACTGCGAGAGCAAACTGGATATGGGCAAGAGCTGTATCCGTTTCAAGAAGGTCGCCGATATTCCCCATGATCTAATCGGAGAACTCTGTGGGAAGATTTCGGCTCGGGAGTGGATCGAGTTGTATGAGGAGCAAATCAAGTCGAGCTGAGCAGGCGGCACACCACCCGGGCAATTCCTTCGCCTGTTAAACACCACCCCCACAACCCTCGGCGCTGCCCCGGACGCTGCGCAACCAGGCCGCTGTTGATTGATGCCGGAGCGCGACTGCGAGTAGTGTATTGGCTGGTTTTAACCCGCGGTAAGGAATGTACGGATGAAGCGTAAAGAACCCTGGATAGCACTGGCCTGGGGATTTGCCGAGGCCACGTTTTTCTTCATCATCCCGGACGTCTTCCTGACATACATCGCCCTGAAGGATTGGCGACAGGCGACGCGAGCCTGCTTCTGGGCGCTGGTGGGAGCCTTGATCGGCGGAACCGTCATGTACGCCTGGGGCTCGTTGGACCTGGACTCGGCCGAGGAGTTCCTGGAAACCGTCCCCGCGGTCAACTACGACATGCTCAAGCTGATCGAGAGCCAGATCGAGTCCGACGGACCCCAGGCCACCTTATCCGGCCGGGTCACGGGGCCCTACAAGATCTACGGGGCGTACGCAGGGGCGGCTGGTGTGAACTTATTCACCTTCCTGCTCATCAGCATACCTGCGCGACTGCTGATCTTCCTGCTGAGCGCCTGGGTCTTTGCCACCGTGTTCAATTTTCATTTCGTCTACAGGTCGTTTGATTTCCAGAGTCCCCTGAAGAAGATAAGCCCCCGCAGCAGGATGATCCTGCTCTCCGTTTTGTGGATAGCGTTTTACTCGTGGTATTTCACGGTTGAGCCACTCCCGCTTGAGCGCTTCCGCCAGTAGCATTGGCCTGGACGCCGCGATCCCGCCTGGGCGACAATCCCCCGGAAGAGCCAGGGGTAGCCCTCTCCTTGCCTGCGGGTAGCTGTTGGCATAAGGTATGGGCAGGTATAGCTGATCGACTTTGACTAAAGGAGCGGCTACATGCGAAATATCTTCAGGACGACATGGCTTTCGTTTCTCATGGTTTTGCTTCCTGTCTCATCGGTTCTGGCCGAAGGTGATTGGGAGGTCACGCCTGCAAGCGAGCGGGCTCTCCAGAAGGGACTCGCGTGGCTTGCCCGGAACCAGGGCCCTGAAGGGAATTGGAACTCCAACAGCCTCGGGCTCGTGGGGATGGGAGCTCTTGCGTTCCTTTCCGCCGGCTACTTTCCCGGGCGGGGCCGCTACGGAACTACCGTCCAGAAGGCCCTGGGCTACGTGACCAAGAACGCCAAGCCTTCCGGCCTGTTGAATATCGCCGGCGCCGGGCAGGACATGTACAACCACGGTCTTGCCGCTTTCGCGCTCGGGCAGGCCTACGGTATGACGAACAACAAGGAGCTCTCCCGTGTCCTCGATAAAGCCCTCAAGCTGATCTCGAATACCCAGGCGGAGGATGGAGGCTGGGATTACCGCGCACGGCGCCAGGGCAGGGGGCATGACCTCAGCCTGGTGGTGATGCAGGCCAAGGCGCTGCGAGGCGCGATGGATAGCGGCCTGGAGGTCTCGCCCGAGGTTGTCGGCTCAGCGATCCAGAGTGTGCGAAGGTATTACAAGACCCGCTCGGGGAAAAATGGCCTGAACAACCCGAAGGCCGCGATGCTCGAGGCCGGACAGTTCACCTACAATGGCGGCGGTGGGACCCTGGCAATGGCCGCCGCGGGCGTTGTCTGTCTGCAGGAATTCGGGCAGTACGGCGATTGGCGGATCGGCAAGAACCTTGATGTGATCCAGCTTGCCATTGGCAAGGAGGCCGTTCCCGGCTCAAGAAACGGCAGGCTCCCCGGCGGAGATGCCTATACCCTCTACTACGTGGGACAGGCGCTCTACCAGGTAGGAGGAAAGCGCTGGAGAGAATCCTATCCGAAATTACGGGACTACCTTGTCGCCAGCCAGATGATCAACGCGGGCGAGGCGGCACAGAATGGGCTCTGGCGTGGAGGACGCGTGGGAGGCCTGCCCGGAGATCTCTACGGAACGGCGGTGGCCTGTTTCATTCTCGCCATGCCGAACCGCTATCTGCCAATTCTGCAGGAAGGCAAGATCGACAGCATCGCCAACAAGTTGAAGAAGAAATAAGGCGATGGCGGAAGCCGCCGTCCCGCAGGGTTCTTTCGGCTGCGGCCCGGTGAGGAGACGGCCCGAGAGGGTGAAGACTACCGCCTTGCGGCTCCGACGCTGACGCGGCGCAGCCGGCCAGCGCTGCCGCCGACAACGACACTGCCGTCACTCGGATGCACCGCCAGCGAGTAGGCCCAACCTTCAACAGCGGGCAGGTCCTTCGTGACCTTCACCTCCACCGGGTCGACCAGGCGAAGGTGGCCATCAGAGCAGGTCACGACGATCCGGGAGCCGTCCGGAAGCCAGCCGACATCGAGGGGCCTGCTATTCAATCGCGCAAAGCGGACCATTCGGCCGATCGTCGGCTGCCAGAGCCGGACGGTTCGATCGTCGCTGACGGAGGCGACCATCGGCAGCCCGCCGGCGCCGGGGCGCAGGGCGAGATCATGAACGGGCAGGGTATGGTTGTCGAGGCTGTGAACCAGCTTCCCCGTCTCCAGGTTCCAGACCCTCAGGCTCTGGTCGATGCCAGCGCTGACCAGGAGCTTCTTTTTCGCCAGGAAGCAGAGGGATGAGACGCCGCGTGAATGGCCCTTGAGACGTTTGACTAGCGAGCCGAGCCCGGTATCCCACAGCGCAACACTGTGATCGAGGCTGGCCGAGGCAATCGATGATCCACTGAGCCAGGCAATGCCCATGACGGAGTCCTTGTGGTCATTCAGGACCTGCAGGGGTTTACCGGCGGGCCATGAAAAGATCTCCACCATCCCCTCGTCAGCTGGTATCCCCCCACCGACAGCCAGCCGATCGCCGCTGGGCGAGAAGGCGACATCGTGGAGATTGAGAGCGATCGTCTCCAGTTTCTTCCCGGGTTTCAATCCGGGCCAGCTGTATATGCGTAATCCGGACTGGGAACAGGCCGCGATCGACTTCCCACCGGGAGCGAAAGCCAGGGAGGTGATCGGCGGATCCTCGGCCCCGGCCGGTGAGGCCGCAACGCAGAGGAAAAGGCCAATGGATGTGAAAAAGAAGCGTCTGGCGTTCACGGCTCGTCTGGAGTGAAGAAGCTCCCCCTCTCTTCTTCTAAACCACCCTCCTATGCGATGAGCTCCGAAACAATCCTGGATCCGTCCGGCGCGACCCGGACAGGGCGTCCATCGCCTGTGTGCAGCTTGAGGTTCGGATCGATGCCGAGCAGGGTGTAGATCGTCGCCGCGAGATCCGCGGGCGTTACGGGCCGGTCCTTCGGGCTCTCGCCGAGCGAGTCGCTCTGGCCGATGACCTGGCCACCTTTCACTCCCCCACCGGCCAGCACCACGCTGAAGGCGCGTGGCCAGTGATCCCGGCCACCGTTGGCGTTGAGCTTCGGGGTGCGGCCGAATTCGCCCATCACCACGACCAGGGTGTCATCCAGCATGCCGCGGTCTGAGAGATCACCGACCAGGCCACTGAGCGCGAGGTCGAGGGAAGGCAGCAGGGCCCACTTGTCTCCCGGGTAGCGTTCCTTCAGCCTCGAGTAGAGATCCTGGTGGGTGTCCCATCCTTTACTGTTGACGGTCACGAACGGGACCCCGCGCTCAACGAGGCGCCGGGCCAGCAGGCAGGCCTGCCCGATCGAGTTGCGCTGGTCGCCATAGAGAGCGCGGACTTTTGCCGGTTCGTCGGAGAAATCGAAGGCCCGCTTGGCCTCCGTCGATGCGATGAGGTTGTAGGCCCTCTCGAGGTCCGGGTCCGGGGCGGACTTCGATGAAGCATCCTTCGATCGACTGAATTCATCAAGCGCGCCGACGAATTTACGCCGCTGGTCAAGGCGGGCGAGGTCAAGGCCTCGGTAGAAATCGAGATCGCGAACCTTGAAGCCTCCCCTGCCGGAGCTCCCGCCAACGGAGAACGGACGGGTCGAGCCGGGCAGGTAGCCGTTTCCCGCCAGCCTGGAGCCGCCGATGCCGAAGTCGGGTACGGCGATATTCGGCGGCAGGACGCCGGCCTGGCCCCTCACATGAGCCAGGGTCGCCCCGAAGGCGGGGTATTCGAGGGCCGGGGTGGGCTTGTAACCGGTCATCAGGTAATGCGTGCCAAAATTATGCTCCCCGAGCGTCGAGGTCATCGAGCGAATGACCGCCAGCTTGTCGAGCAGGCCCGCCGTTCGCGCCAGGTCTTCAGAGAACCGCACTCCAGGCAGCTTCGTGGCGACACTCTTCAGGGGGCCGCGGACCTCCGCTGGTGCCTCCGGCTTGGGGTCGAAGGTTTCGAGGTGGCTGGGTCCGCCATCGAGCCAGACCAGGATGCAGGCCTTCGCCTTCGCCTTCAGGGTATTTTCGGCGCCGCAGAGGCGCTGCAGGCGAAAGTAATCGCCAAGCCCCAGGCCGAGAGCCGACAGGCCGCCAACACGCAACAGGTCGCGCCGGGAGACGCCATCACATCGAGTAAGGTTGGACATTCGTTTTCTCATGACTCAATGATTGCTTACGAATTCATTGCAGACAAGCAGGCTCCAGACGAAATCTTCAAGAAGCTCCCGCTGCCGGCCCGCCGGGACATTCTCCCCGAGCTGCTCTTTCCAGAACGCACTCTCCTCATTACCGGGATACCGACCCAGGGCGGCCAGGTAAAAATGCTCGGCGATGGATAGCGACGACTCGCCGGCGGCGATCATTTTATCCAGCCTGCCGCCCGGCGCCCCAATCCTGGCGTTGAGCAACGCGCCGTTAAAGAGATGCAGTTTGCGCTGGAGCCCGCCGGTCGAGCCCGCCGGGCTCTCGCAGGACTCTTCACGCGAACAGCGTCCGAGGATATCGAGCGCGACGGACCTCGTCTTCGGATCGACCAGGGTCACGGCGCGGGTCCCCTTCGGCTCTTCGCCGTATCTCCCCGCGACCCCGAGGACATCCGAGATCGCATCGGCGAGCACCTCCGGCTCCAGGCCCTGGCGTATGGCGTGCGAATAAAAACTCCCATCCGCCTTGTTCTCCGCGGTCGCTTTTGAGCTGCGGGAATAGGCTGCGCTGAGCGCGATCGTGCGCAGCGTATGCCGCAGGTCGTAGCCGTTTTTCACGAAGTCATCGGCAAGCCCGGCCAGGAGCGCCGGATGCGTCGGCGGATTGGTGGCGCGGAAATCATCCGCGGGCTCCACCAGCCCACGTCCCATCATCGCCTTCCACAATCGGTTCACGATGGCCCTCGAGAAATAGGGATTGGCCGGGTCCGTCAGCCAGCTTGCAAGCCGCCCGCGTCCATCGACTATGTCCGCTCCGAGGAAATCTTCGCCTGGAATCCGCTGGAGGGCCTTTTCGAGGGTCCGCGGATGGATGACCTCGCCCGATGCCTTCACCTTGACGACCTGCCCGCCTTCAATCCTGGCGAAGATCGCCGCCAGCCCGTGGTAATCATCCTGCGTCCAGCGATCGAGGGGATGGTTGTGGCAATTGGCGCAGCGCAGCCGGCTGCCCATGAAGACCTCGCTCATGAACTCGGCCTGTTTCCTGGGGCCCTTGACGGTGCGGTAGAAGTTCGCCGGGCCCACCTCGTGCGAGTCGCCCGTCGCGAGGATCACGCTACGGGCCAGCCGGTCGTAGCCGACATTGTCGCGAACCTGCCGGTGAAGCCACTGGTGGTACTTGAGCGCGCCCTGCTGGTCCCGCTCAGCTACCTCTCCACTCCCTTGGTCCGGGTGGATCCGCAGGAGCTTCGCCAACTGGAGGGTCCAGTACTGGCTGAACTCTTCCGATGCCAGCAGCCTGTCAATCACGCCCTGGCGCTTCTTCGGACCCGGGTCGGCGAGAAAGGCCCGCGCCGCGGTCGTGGTCGGAAGACGGCCGCTCAGGTCGAGTGTCACCCTTCGCAGAAAGGTGGCGTCATCTGCCATAGGGGAAGGCGACAATCGCAGGGTCGAAAGCGCATCGAGGATCTCCCGATCGATGAAACCTCGGCGGGGCTCAGCGGCGAGGTCGGGCTTTGAGCCGGACAACGGAACGATCAGCTCGATCGGTGTTACCCGATCGAGGTAACGGGCTATGACGATCTGCCGCCCACGGCGCAGCAGCTTCGCTGCCGCCGACTCGGAATCGATCTTGACCGCCGAGGGGTCCTCCGCGGTGAAGACAGTCCACCTCGTCACGTCCTGGCTGCTGCCATCGGAGAAATAGGCGGTTGCGCGCAGCTGGATTGACGAGCCGGGCTTTTCCGCTACATGCTTCCGGGGGGCGACCTCGACGCGAGCGAGGCTCCGGCTGCTGAGGAGCCCGGCTCCCTGCCGAATCCAGCGCAGCAGAAGCTCCGCTCCCTCCTTGCCGTCGANAAGNCGNCGCCCGCCGCGGTGNGCGATCTGTTTCGTCGGCTTCAAAACGATGAGGCTCTCCTCGGGCCGTGCCAGGTTGACGCGCCGGCCTTCGACCTGCCGGACAATCGCCTCGTAGTCGGCCGCCGGGTTGCCGCCGTAGAGCGAGAGCTTGAAGCCGCCCCGCCCGATCGCCGCCCCGTGGCAGGCAGCGGCGTTGCAGCCCGCCTTGGTGAACACCGGGATCAGGTCGTTGGCAAAATCGACCCGGCCGGCGGGGGTGGAGGAGCCGGCCTCCCCGGCGAATCCTCCCGGGCAGCCCAGGGCAGTCAACGTCAAAGCCAGGAGAGCTGACCAGCCTGTTTTCATTGTTCGTTCAGCCATTTATAGAGCTTCTCGCGTTCTTCACCAGGCATCTCGACGCCGACGCCCTGGTTCCTGCAGGCGCCATCCGGCGGCGGCATTCATTCCTTTTTTCTTTTCGTCTCACCTCCACGCTCGCGCGCTCTTTCACGCCCGGGCTCAACATCNTNCCGCGTTCTTTCACGCCTCCTCGGCGCGGCCTCGCCTCGCGTTCGCCCGCCTTCAGCGGCGCCTTCGTTCAGCCANCCCTGGACCGTCTCGCGTTTTTCTCCGATGGCCTCGGCGATGCCGCCAAGAACATGCGGATCAACGGTGAGCAGCGGCTGCTGAAAGGCGAAGTTGTGGAGCACCTTCCCCTCCCTCGCCACGAGGATCGTCATCGATACATTGCGATTGAGCCCGTAGGAGCCGGGCCCTTCACGACCATCCCGGCTGATTCCGATAGTAAGCGCTTCCGGAAGTCTCGCTGCGATACGTTTCAACATGGTTGAGAGCTCATTCGCATCGTCACCGAGGAATACGACCTGGACACTCAACCCCTTCTCCGACTTCTCGGCGATCTTCGACAGTGCGCCGGCGATGCCGTAGATCCCGCGAAACCCGACGCGGTTATCATCCTGGAAGATCAGGAGCTGGGGCTTCCCTGCAGCCGCGGCGATGGCATCGAGCTCCTTGCCCTCGGTCTCGCCTCGAACCCCGATGGTCTTGAAGGATGGGAGCTTTTCGCCAGGCTGCGGCCCGGAAAAAAGAGGCTTCTCCTGCGACTTGCTGAACCCGGCAGGATCCTTGACCTCGACCTTCCGCTGCTCCCGGTACCTCCCCACGTCCGCGGAGCGGGCACGCTGAGCGCCCTTGGCAAGGCGGCCATATTCCTCTCTCGATATGCTGAAAAACTCCAGGTCGAGAAACAGGTCGCTGCTGGCAGCNTGTCCCTGGTGGACGCTGACAGAGAAAACGTTCTCACCCTTCACCAGGGATCCCTGGCGAACAGCGAAGAACAGGAGTTCGGCTTCATCCGCCGAGTCCCGGCCGGCGATCACCCTGGAGTAGCTCCCCGCCTCAATTTCAACCTCGCCCATGCGCANACGCTTGATCTCCTTACCGTTGAGATAAACCACCGCGCTGTCATCCACTCGAATCCTTCCGGCGTAGAGCTTGGCGGCACCCGGATCCTCGACGTTGAACTTCAGCCGGAAATACGCCGCGGGAAACTTCTGCTCGTCGTCGCCTCCGTAACCAAGCTCCGTCACCACGTCGTCTTCGCCGTAGCCAAGCGGCGCCTGGCCGACCTTCCACTTGGAATCGTCAAAATCCGCCCCGGTCCACTCTTTCGGGGGAGCCTTCTCAGTATCGAGATAGCGCCATCCCTTCTGGCCCCTGGACACCAGCCGCGGCCCCCCTGTGGAAGGACTCTCGGCCTTGCGCTCACTCCCTTGCGCCTCCGGGCGTTCTCTCTTTTCCCCGCGTTCCTGTACAAAGCCAACGGAGGCGGACAGGATTCCTATTACCAGGGTCATTGCGATGATTTTCATTTAATAAGCACCTTTCTATCTGGTGAAGCCGGTTTCTTAACTGGCTTCAGTGTATTTCCAATTCGTAAAAATGACTGCCAAATATTCGTAGGATTATGTAAGGAGTGAAACCCTGCACGAAGCTCGCCGGGTCTTGATTGCCAATCTGAGGATCCATATGCTCGCCTCGAATTTGGACATCGTTTTCCGTTATTTTTTCAATCAAAAGGGATAGAGTGCGAACATGATCAGGAAGATCCGAGAGCGGATGAAACTCTGGATGCGGTGGTTGACGGTTCCCATCAAGGCGGGACCGCTCAAGGGGATGAAGTGGATCGTGGTCTCGGGATCGAACTTCATCAGGGGGCGGTACGAGGAGTTCAAGACGGAGGCTGTCCTGAAATGCGTCAAGCCCGGTGANGTTGTCTACGACGTGGGAGGACATGTTGGCTATTATTCAATCCTGTCGTCCGTGCTTGCCGGCCCCAGGGGCAAAGTCTTCGTTTTCGAGCCCCGCCCGCTGAACGCCATCTTTCTCAAGCGTCATGTGGCGATTAATGAAATCGNGAACCTGACCCTTATCGAGGCCGCTGTTTCAGACAGGTCGGGCAACGCCGGCTTCGAAGACAAGACCGGAAGCGGCACGGGACACCTCTCGACCGAAGGCAGTCTGAAGGTCGAAACGATCGTATTGGATGAACTGGTGAATGGTGGTTCTTACCCTGATCCCGACTTCCTCAAGATGGACATCGAGGGAGGTGAGATCGACGCTCTCAATGGCGCCCGCAAAACCATAGAAAGATCACGCCCCGTGATGGTCATCGCCACGCATGGAGATACCGAGCATGCCTTCGTTCTGGATTACCTTCAACAGTATGACTATGTTTACGATGTTCTCAATCCTGAGGCCATCAAGGGCGATACTGAGATAGTCGCCTTTCCAGCCGAGGCGGCCCAGTAACGCCCCGCGAAGCAACCTGGCTGGAACCCTTCGAAACCGCCATGAAAAAGCAGNCAACCCTTTTCACTCTGCTCACTCTCGGCCTCCTGGCCATGGTGGCCGTGCGAGCGATNACCTTTCTCGATGGCCCCGCACGGCCTGATGAAGCCCTGGTCGAGAACCGCCCCATCGAGGTCAGGGAAAAGGGATACGTCTCCTCAAAAACCTGTGAGTCCTGCCATCCCCACGAGCACGCCACCTGGCACAGCTCCTACCACAGGACAATGACCCAGGTGGCGACTCCGGAGGCTGTCATCGGTGATTTCGACGGCAAGCTGAGAAGTTGCCGGGGAAAAGACTACCGTCTCGGCCGCGACGGTGATGATTTCTGGGTCGAGATCACCGAACCCGGGAAAAAGCCCGAGAAACAAGACATCGTCATGACCACCGGCTCCCATCACATGCAGGCCTATTGGTTCGCCAGTGGAGACCGCAGAAAGGTGGGACTGATCCCATGGGTTTATCTGAACCTCGAAAACAACAAGCGATGGGTCGAGGAATACGCCACCTTCCTCCATGACCCGCAAGCCCTTCCCCACTACCGGGCCGAGGGGAAATGGAATAAATTCTGCCGCCAGTGCCACGCCACCGGGGTTCAGCCGTTCCAGGAGGAGATGGATACCCGCCTAGCTGAGCTTGGCATCGCCTGCGAAGCCTGTCACGGGCCCGCAGAGGAGCATGTGCGTTTCTACGGGGACCCTGCCCGCCGCTACAGTCGGCACCTCGGAGAAGAAGCCGGCGATACGACACCCATCATCAATCCCGCCAGGGTGCCGCCGAAAAAAGCATCCCAGGTATGCGGTCAGTGTCACAGCATCCTGGAGACACTTCTGGATGAGCACAAAAAAGAGCTCGAGGGAGGCTTCACCTACAGGCCCGGCAAAGACCTCGCCGAGACCCGGCTGGTCATCAGCAGTGAAGACATGGACACCCGGGAGAAGAAAACAGCCATCCTCAAAAAGATGGGCAGGAACTTCATCGACGATCGGTACTGGGCCGACGGAATGATCCGCATTGCCGGCAGGGAATACAACGGCCTCGTGGACAGCCCCTGCTACAAGCACGATGACCCGGAAAGAACGCTGACCTGCATGTCCTGCCATACCATGCACAAGCGAGAGGGCAGCGCCGAATCGATCAATAAATGGAGAGATGACCAGCTCGGAGAAGGGATGAGAAGCAACCGGGCCTGCCTCCAATGCCACGAAGAGCTCGGTGAAAAACTGGCTGGGCATACCCATCACCTGGCCGGGTCATCCGGAAGCCTCTGCTACAACTGCCACATGCCCCATACGACCTACGGCCTGCTCAAGGGCATTCGAAGCCACACCATCAGCGTTCCCTCGGTACAGGAGAGTCTCCAGACCGGGCGGCCTAACGCTTGCAATGCCTGTCATCTGGACAAGACGCTCCAGTGGTCCGCCGGGCATCTCCAGGACTGGTATGGCATCAAGGCTCCCGAGCTGAAGCCCGAAGAAAAATCCATCGCCGCCTCCATTCTCTGGATCCTCCGGGGAGATGCCGGGCAGAGAGCCCTGATGGCCTGGGCGATGGGTTGGGAGCCGGCCCAGGAAATCTCCAGGACCGACTGGATGGCTCCCTTCCTGGCGCCCCTCATGCAACAGGACCCCTACCCGGCCGTTCGCTACATAGCCCAGCATTCCCTCCGTACGATCCCTGGCTTCCGGGGTATCGAGTATGACTATATGGCCCATCCCAACCAGCGATTGGCTATACTGGGGGAGATTCATGATCGGTGGAAGCGCGGTAAAATACAGCCCGCCAGCAGGAAAGGCGCCCTGCTGATCGATGCTTCAGGCAACCTGGCACAGAACGTCTGGCAGGCCCTGCTGCAGGCGAGAAACAATCGGCGCGTTAACCTGGAAGAATAGAAACACGAACCCGCGGCGCCCGGTAACCGGGGGCGGCGAACAGAAAAAGGGATAGCTTGATGAGCCAGAAAGGAACCGCCGGAAAAACCCGGATCGTCCATCGCCACCTTCGCTTTGGCTGGTGGTCGCTTCTCTGCTTCCTGAGCCTCGGGATCGCGCTGGAGACCATGCATGGTTTCAAGCTGGGCTATTACCTCGACACCAACAACGAGACCCGCAGGCTGATGTGGACCCTGGCTCACACCCACGGCACGCTCCTTGCGATCGTCCATCTCGTCTTCGCGGCGACGGTGCGGATCCTGCCGGAAAACCCGAAGCTCCAGAAGCTCGCCTCCCCCTGTCTCTGCGGAGCCAGCGTCCTGATGCCGAGCGGTTTCTTTCTCGGCGGACTGTGGTTCTACGGAGGAGACCCCGGCCTCGGCATCCTGCTTCTGCCCGTGGGAGCTATCCTGCTGCTGCTGGCCGTGCTGCAGACCGTGCTCGCGCTGAAACAGCTCGGGGAGCCCGGAGGCGGCGATGGCGACGGCGGTGAATGAGGGTATCGCTGAGCCGATGAAAGAAAAAAAATTATGGGTTCTGCCCTGCCTGGTCCTGTGCATGGGAATCATCGCAGGCGTCCGGGCGGTGGCTGATNCGCCAGGCCCTGAAGCCGTTGGAATCATCCCCCCCGATGCCAGGCTCGAACATCTCTTTACCCGCAGCGCGAAGCTCAAGGGCGGGCTCACCGAGGGGCCGGCGGTCGCCCCCGATGGGAGCATCTTCTTCTCCGACATCCCCATGAACAAGGACGGCGGAGCCGGGATGATCCTGCGCTACGACCCCCGCAGCGGCAAGACGACCCCCTTCAAGAAAGACAGCGGCAAGTCGAACGGCCTGATGTTCGAAGCGGCCGGCCGGCTGGTCGGTTGCCAGGGCGCCGACTACGGCAAGCGCCGAATCGTCAGCTGGGACATCCAGACAGGTGAAGAAAAACTGGTCGCCGGAAAATTCAACGGCAGACAGTTCAACGCCCCTAATGACCTGGTCATCGATCGCTCGGGCCGGATCTACTTCAGCGACCCGAGATACGTGGGTCACGAGCCCCGTGAGCTCCAGCACCACGCGATCTACCGAATCGACGCCGATGGAACGGTCCGCGAGCTCACCCGGCAGGTGGAAAAACCAAACGGCATCGCCCTGAGCCCGGACGAAAAGACCCTCTACGTAGCCAACCACGACAACGGCACCGACCGCATCGATCCCTCCCTCCCGCCGCCGAAGCAGGGCTCGATGAAGCTCTACGCATTCAGCCTTGACGGCAAGGGCCTGGTCACCGGTCCCCGCAGAACGCTGATTGATTTCGGCTCGGAGAAGGGCATCGATGGAATGACGACCGACTCCAGAGGCAACCTCTACCTGGCGCTGCGCAGCGCCAGGCGGCCGGGAATTCTCATCACCGACCCCTCGGGAAAAGAGCTCGGACACATCTCCACCCGCGGCGCGCCGGGCCTGCCCCCCGATGCAGAGAGCCTGCCGAGCAATTGCGTCTTCGGACGCGGCTACCAGGCAGACATCCTCTACGTGACCGTCGATACCTCCCTCTACAGGATTCGCCTCAACACCCTGGGCTACCACCTCCCCACCAGCCGGCAGAAGAAGCTGCTGGCTGTCCTGCGCAAGGAGTTCATCTCCATCGAACCCGGCCAGGGGAGCTATCCCGCTTCTTTTCAGATGGGACGCAAGGGAGGTCCCGCCGCCGAGGCTCCTCCTCGAACCGTAAAGATGTCCGGCCCCTTCGAGGTGGCCCGCTACGAGGTTCCCCAGGACCTCTGGGAAGCCGTGATGGGATTCAACCCGAGTCGCTGGAAAGGAAAGAGGAACTCCGTTGAGGAGCTCGACTACACCGATGCCGCCAGGTTCTGCCTGTGCGCCACCGGCCTCATGCGTTCGGCAGGGCTCATCTCAGCAGCCGAACGCATCCGGCTTCCATCGGAGGCCGAGTGGGAATACTTCGCCCGGGCTGGAAGCGGCACCCTCTACTCCTTCGGCGACGATCCTGCCAGCCTCGGTGACTACGGGTGGTTCCACGGCAACGCGGCCGGAAACGACCCCCCGGTAGGAGTCAAGAAGCCGAATCCCTGGGGACTCTACGATATCCACGGCTATCTCTGGGAGTGGTGTGCCGACCCGGCGCACCCCGACTACAACAAGGCTCCGGCCGACCCACGTCCATGGATTGACGGAGGGATCCGCGACCGCGGGGTGCTCAGGGGCGGCAGTTGGAAAGACAACGCCCCGGCGCTTTCTTCATCCTACCGGCGCCTTGTGCCGACGTCCCTGCGCGACGACGCGGTAGGTCTGCGCTGCGTTCTCAGCCGGTAAGCAGGCCGCCCTTCAACTTCAGGACTCCAGGGTCTCCGCCGCGATCAGGATCACCTTGTCGCCGGCAGCCGGATTCAGCTCGGTATCGCTGGTGAAGACCTCGAGGTTCCCGCTCGAATCGATAAGGAAGAGCGGAACGCAGGCGCCCCGGTATTTTTTCCGGAGGGATTCAAAGGTGAATTCCTCGCTCAGGCCGACGGCCTTCACCACGGCCCCATCGATGAAGAGGTTCTCCAGCGCGGGATAATCAAAGCTGCCATCTCCGAGCTCTCTGCTCCTGAGCTGGGTGTTCGCGCCCCCGGCTCGTTCGCTCTCCGCCGTCTCGCTGAGCTGGTAGAGCTCGCGGCGCTCGAAGGCCTCCCTGAAATGGAGCCCCGCGAGGCAATTGGCATCATCGTTCGGCGTCAGGGCGACCAGGCGGTTGATGGGCCCGAGATCCATTTCCTCCGCAGAATCGTCTGAGAGCACGTTACCGANGAAGGTATCGAATCCTTCCATCTTCGCCTTGTTGATACTCGCCCTGTTGCTGTCGGCCAGGAGAACATCGATCTCCTGGTCCCGGAGGACGGCGGCGATCTGCCGCGTCCAGCGATGCGCTCCGAAGAAAAGAATGCCCTGCGGATTCGCCCGCGCGATTCCCAGGCGGATCGCCAGCGGACGCGCGGTCAATCCGTAGACGAAGATCGTCGAGCAGATCAGGAGAAAGGTGGCCGGCACCAGCTTCTCCACGCCTTCAATCCCCGTGTCCTGCAGGCGCAGGGCAAAAACGGAGGCGATCGCGGCCGCGACAATTCCCCTCGGAGCCATCCAGGACAGGAACAGCTTCTCGCGCAGGCTGAGCCCGGAGCCGATCGAGGAGAGAAAAACCGAGGCCGGCCGCACCAGCAGGATCAAGGTGCCGGCAAAGAGGGCCGCCATCCAGCCAATCTCCTGGAGATCCTCCAGGCTGATCCGGGCAGAGAGAACTATGAAGAGCGCGGAGATCAGCAGCACCCGCAGGTTCTCCTTGAACTCGATGATGTGCCTGACAGCCACCCATCTCTGGTTGGGGAGACAGAGCCCCATCACAGTGACGCCGAGAATGCCGGATTCTTCCTGGAGATAATTCGACAACGCGAAGACGACGACGACGGTCATCAGGGTGATGGCGCTCTGCAGGAAGTCGGGGATCAGGTACCTCTTCAGGCAGAAGAGGATACAGGCCGCGCCCACGATCCCCAGCCCACCCCCGATCAGGGCCGCCTTCAGAAGGCCCTCGACGGCATGCAGCAGGCCCGGGTCTCCGCCGGTATCGGAAAGCCCGGAAAAAAGGGCCTGGAAAACCAGCACGGCGACGATCGCCCCGAGGGGGTCGTTGAGGATGCCCTCCCACTTCAGAATATTCCTGATCTGCTCGCCCGGCCTGACCTGCCGCAGCAGGGGGAGGACCACGGTGGGACCCGTCACGATCAGCAACGCTCCGAAAAGAACCGCGAGCTTGATATCAAATNCGAGAAGCCAATAGGCCGAGGCTGTCGTGAGTCCCCAGGTAACCAGCGCCCCCAGCAGGATCAGGCTGAGGACCACCTTCCCGGTCTCGCGAAGCTCGGAGACCCTGAGGGTCAGGCCTCCCTCGAAGAGAATGATCGCCACCGAGAGCGATACGATCGGGAAGAGCAGCTTCTCGCCGAACAAAGCCTGGGGATCGATGAAGCCGAGACCTGCCTGGCCGGCGGCAAAACCCACAGCCAGCAGGAAAAGGATCGAGGGCAGCCTCAGCCTCCACGCCAGCCACTGCGCGCCCAGCCCCATCACGACAATCGCCGCAAGGCTCAGCAGTACTTGTTGATGCTCGTGTTCCAAGCCAGAAACCNTCCCGGATGACCGTAAAACCGGGGGTAGCATAACACAGAGGCCCCTCATATAACCCGCAAACAGCCCACAAACCGGCTGTTCTGGGCCCAACCAGGGTAGATGCTGATTTTTACGCTTCGCAGAACCCGACTCTAGCGGATAATTGCGGAACAGGTCTGAAGTTGCGCGCCGAGGACGGCGCCCATCACCCACCTACCCTGAATTGTTCTGACCTATGCCCCGTATAAAACACTCAAATCCCGGGTCCGCTGTGTTATGGGCCGCGATGACCGTAATGACTTTATTCATCGGTCATGACACGCTCCTCGCGCAATTTCGCGCGCCCAACATCATCTCGAGGAACGTGGCCGCCGGCTCCTATTGCCTGGGCACGGATCTCTTCGAAAATCTCCACATCGCCTATGTCACCGGAAACGTCCTGAACCTGCACACCCTGCTTGCCGACGGAAGGGTAACCGACATGCTGGTCGCCACGAACGCGTCCCAGCCGGACCTGGACTTCTTCTCGGTCAGCCTCCACCTGGCCTACCTGCAAAAAAGGGACGACGATCCCGGCGGCGAGATCTGGTACGCGGCCCAGGTCGGCCAGACGCTGCGGACTCCGGAGCTGGTCTCACCGGAAGGAGATCGCTGCTGCCGGCCCGTGATCGATGTGGACCTGCGGGGCAACCCGTTCTTTGCCTGGGAGAGATACGACGATGGCGGCGAAGCCGTCATCCAGCTGGCAGGCATGAGAGGAGAGATCGCCGGCCTGGGACGCGGCGAGAAACCGGACCTCGTCGTCGACTCGGACGGGAACCTGCATGTCTTTTTCCTCCGGGATGGGATAATTCACTATACCAACGACGCGTCCTCCGCCCGTCCGAGAACCTTCCCTGAGCCCGAACCCATCGCCGGGGAGATACCGGCCCCCCACTCTCCCCCCCGGGCCATGCTGGCAGGCGGCTCGAATATCTATCTCGCCTTCTCCGCCGGTGAAGGGCTGCAGCTGGCAAGCAACATCACGGGCAACTTTGAAGAGACGAGGCTCATCGACACCGGGAACACGACATCTCCTTCTCTTGATTTCGACAACACGGGCAGCCTGGCCCTCTCCTACCAGAGAGATGGATCGATCTACTACGTGTCCGGAAACCCGGAAGATCCGGGCCTCCCGGTACGGATCTTCAGCGGCGAAGAAAGCAATCTCGCCCCGATGATCTCCACCGACACCTTCGGCAACCACCCGGTCATTTTCAGCCAGGAGGACACGCTCTTGATGACGACCGATGCCCTGCCCCCGGTGGCCACCTTCAGCATCACACAGCTCTCGGGCATCGCCCCGCTGGAGGTTCAGATGCGGGATGAGAGCGCAGGGGATGTCACAGCCTGGCTCTGGACCCTGGGGGATGGCGACTCCAGCGTCCTGCAGGATCCTGTGCATACCTACCAGGAACCAGGCGAGTACCCGGTCAGCCTCACCGTCATCGGCCCGGGCGGTCGCAGCGTTTCGACGGTTGAGCAGGTAGTGCAGGTCAACGAATCGGGCAACAGGATGTGGGTCGCGGATGTCCGAGTATACCCCGGCCTCGAGGCGGTCTATATCCCCGTAGAGGTGACACACGACGTTCCCGTACAGGCCATCCAGGTAGCGGCGACCTTCGATCCCGGTTTTATCGAAGTCACCGGGGTCGACTTCCTCCTGACCAACTTGCGATTACTCAGCCCGGAGCTTCTCGCCTTCAATATCTCCAACGATCCAGAGAGGCCCTATGTGACATCAGGAATCATTTTTGATATCGAACCGCCCTACGACGGAAGGACCCTTCCACCCGGAGAAAACCAGCGCCTGCTGAATATTATCGCGGATATTTCACCCCTGGCCCCTGTCGAAGGCTCCACGGTCGTACGCCTTGCCAATGGCGTTGGGGAACCGCCCCTGGAGAATATCCTCACGGTAAACTCCATGACCGTCCTGCCGCGGCTGGAGAAGGCCGGAACGGTCTTCTTCTCCGCCCCGGAGATGTCCACGGCCACCTTCGTCCGCGGCGATGCGAATGGCAACCAGCTGGTGAACATTTCCGACCCCGTGGTGCTCCTGGGCTACCTCTTCCTGGGAGAGGCCCCCGTGGCATGCCTCGACGCGGCTGATGCGAACGACAGCGGAACGATCAATGTCGCCGACGCGGCCTACAGCCTGAACTTTCTCTTCCGCGGCGGCAGGATCCCTCCACCGCCCTTCCCCAACCCCGGNCTGGATCCCTCCGAGGATACACTCAACTGCGACCAGTAGGCGCCAACCGCTCGTCCCATTGCGGGAGCCAGGCGGCATGAGAAGCTCCGAAGCTTCCTCAGTTGAAGCGCACCCGTCCGCGTTTTTCCCCGCCGAGCTTCTGGAACAGGCGAATTCTCGCCTTCTCCGTCTTCTCGGTATTCTTGCGAAGCTGCTCTCTTTTCTTCTGTACCATCTTGAGCCGGGCCCGGCTCTCTTCGATGGCCTCCTCTACCATATCGAGGATCCGTGAGAGCCGCCCCTCGATGAAGATATCCTGAAAAAGCAGGCCCAGGAAATTAACCAGGATCGGCGCGAACTGATCGAACTCGAACTCCATATTGACCACGCAAACGAGCTCTTTCTGGGCCAGCTTCAGATTGCGGTTGGCGCCATAGACCATCTCCCTGGCCCGCCCGATATTCGAATGCTTGAAGAGGGTCCCTTCGTACTCACAATCGACCCAGTTCTCAACGTCAAAGGCGCCCTTAGCAGCGGTCAGNAAATTGCTCGCGCTCACGAGATAGTCCACGTTGTGGCTGAGATACCCGATCGCCTCGTCTACGTTGATCGAATCCTCGGTAAGCGTGTTCCACCGCCCCTCTGTTTTCTTGAATTCCTCGCCGACCTTGCGCAGGCGGGATGATTGAACGGGAGCGACGCTCTGCAGGGCTTCGTACTTCTCCTCCAGCAGCAGTTCGCGCTTGCGGGCGAGACCTTCAAATGTTTCGAACCGCGCCTCGATATCTTCCTTCTCCCTCCGCAGGAGTTTCATCTCCTCGCGGACCATTTCCACCGCTCCAGCTGCAATAAAATCATCCTTGCTCCGCATGAAAAAAGGGCCGGGCTCCTCGAGACTCTGCCTCTCGACAGCGACCTGGTTGCCGATTTTCGGGTAGGGAAGCTCTGAAAGTCCCCTGTAGCACCCCTCGTAGCTCCTGGTGAACTCGTCAAGAACCTCGAGGTCCGCCTCGAGGAACATTACCTGGAGTTGCAGGCGACGCTTCTTTTCGAGCTTGATCTCGCAATACCCCATCTCTTTTTCAATTTTTTCGATTTTGCGAACCATCCTCTACCTCCAGAAGAAAGTGCCGGCCAACGGAACAACAGAAGGCCGACTGCCGACGTTCCCGCCTTTTAAGGCTCTGGGACCGTCATTTCAAATTGTAGCGCCGGCAAAACCGCGCGTTCCCAGACTCTGGAAACAACCCTGCCGGACTTCCTTGTGCGACAACATCAAGTCTACCGCCTCGGCACCATCCCTGCTGAAAAAAGCCTCCTCAGGCGTGTTTGAGGCCCCTGATTCATTTTCTGTAACCTGATATTTCAAAGGGTGTTATATTTTCCTCTCGGAGACTTTTCAAAAAGCGGGATAGAATAAACTCATGGTATGAATCCATGCCTTTTTTCTACTCATCGATGCCGTAATGGAAGGCTGGTGGAGCCTGTTTCTCCCAGCCATTGCGGAAACCGCTTTCAGGGCAATCCATGACGACCCCTAAAATACTCATTGGCCTGCTGCTGGCGCTGTCAGCCGCCCCCCGACCGACCTTCGATTTCGGCTGGAAGCTGGACCGAAGCTATAAATACCTCTGGCTGAAGGATAAGGAGAAGATTGGCGAAACTGTTTTCCGCTTCAACCGCAAAGAGGGTGTCGCCGGAGGCGACGAATACTACCAGCTTTCCATTCGCAGAAAAATGGAGGCGGAGGGAGAGCTGCAGGACTCTGTCGGAACCCTGCTCTTCTCCGGGGATGGAGCTCCCTTGAGCTACCAGGAAGAAACCAGCATCCGCCATGCGGGTGGAATCGGTTTGCAGGAAGCCAGTATCCAATTCCACGCCGGCCGGGCTACGACCACCTACATCAGCAACAGGAGAAAGAAACAGGCATCCAAAAAAGAGATTCCCATCGACAAGGGTACGTTTCTTTTCTCGACCCTCTGCCAGGAGCAATGGAACCTCTTCACCGGGAAGCTGGACCGGACAAGGCCCAAAAGCATCAAGATCCTCTATCCCGAATTCGGCAAGGTCATCGAAATTGACTTCAGCCCCGAAGTGCAAAGCGCTCCACTGACGATCGGCGGCAATAAGATCCCCGTCACCCGCTTTTCCTTTAAAGTGAAAAAAGGATCCTGGCAGGGCGACATCTGGATCGACGCAAAGGGCCGTATGCTCCAATACGCCTCCGGTCCCCTCAAGATTGTCCTGGCGGGGGGGAAAGCCGGCTGAACCTCCGGACGCCAGCCCCGCCGGGAGCTACTCCCCGACCAGCGCGGTAAAACGCTCCAGGCGTTCAAAATGCTCGTCCACGATTCTCCTCAGGACGGTGAGATCTTCGCGCCCTCTCTCATCCAGGTAAAAATCCTTCTCGTG
The DNA here is from genome assembly GCA_002695115.1 of Planctomycetota bacterium. Lineage (GTDB taxonomy): Bacteria > Planctomycetota > UBA8108 > UBA8108 > UBA8108 > UBA8108. Next base: position 17,515 of record NZOA01000014.1, on the reverse strand, counting down.
CGGCTTCAGATCGAAGCGGGGGTAGACGACAAACATGGAGTAGACCCTGCTCATCTGAAAAATCCCGCTCAGCAACCCTTCGAGGCGGCTGTAGCACTCCTGGTATTTCCTCACCGTACTTTCACTGCCCGGATGACCCTCCCGGTGCTCCTTGATCAGGGCTGAGAGACCCGGCCTCCATTGTTCATCGAGATAGGTTCTCCANAGGCCCTCTGAAAAGCCCCCATCCTCGTCTACGAGGCTCTCGTGAAACCACCCGGGGCGGCTCCCGTTGCGGACTGAAAGCAGCGCCGGATCCCATCCCTTTCCAAGCCTGAGTATTTCATCTACCCGGGAACGCAGGCCGTCTCGATAACCCCTGGCCGCGTTGACCATTCGAAGAGCATAGGCCTGCACCTCGCTGTCTTCCTTCTCCGCCACCTCCGGATCGCCGATAAATACCCCGCATTGCGCAGATATCTCACCTGCATCCTGGAGCGCTCCTTCTCCGAGCTTTTTCTCCCATTCAAGAATCATCTGCGGATCTTCAACCACGACATTGAAACTGGCGATCAATTCGTGGGAGCCCGAATACCATCGATGATCGGGAGACAGGAAGACTGTCCCCTGCCACTGCCCTGTCCCGGATACGATGGCCGGGTCCAGGCAGCCCGCGACTCGGAAACCGTCAAAGGACAGATGGGAATAGATTCCCGCTCCGGGCGGCAGCCGGGTGGTGCCCTGGACCGATATCCTGCCCCCGGTACCCCATCCCTCGACAAGCACCGCCCCCAGTCCGATGGATATCTCCCCTCCCCGCGAACCCTCAAGTTTTTTTTCTCCCGCCCCGTCACGGGATACCTGGACAGTCCAGTTGATCCTCGCCGGCCTCGAGGGCAGGAGCTCGAGAGCTGAGCCCCTGGCGCCGATCGCTCCAGGGTCATCCCCCACCAGCACTCCCTCAAAAACGGCCACCTCATCCCCAGCCAGCTCCAGGAGCAATTTCGTCGAGCGTCCCCGCTTAGCGGCCGGGAAAAAGAAACTGCCATCGGCGGCCGAGACCACGCTCTGAGACCCGAGCGTCAACTTCAGATCTCCGAGCGCATCCCCCCCTCTAACGCAAGCGCGTCCCCGGACCTCCAGCTCCCGGCTTTCAACGGCGGGAGGCTCAGGCGCCTTCTCCTCCTCAGGCTCATCATCGTAGGGATCATGAACCAGCCTGACGACCGGGCGCTCCCGGGTTTCCTGCATCAGATCGGTGTAGTAATAAAAAAACACGGCCAGGGGAATGAGCAGGACCAGGAGGGACAGCAGGGACAGGTAGAGTTTTGATCGGCTTTCCCTCAAGCTATCTCTCCCCTATACTCAGGTATCGAGCAGACCGGATCGAATGATCCCCTCAGCAGGAATCTTCAGACGGTATGGTAACACCAGCGGGTGAATCGAAAAAGCCCCCGCCCGGCGATACGGCCTTCCGGGGGTCTTCCCTGTAGAGAAGACGCTGCAGCCGGCAGGTTTGTTGCAGCGGAGCACGAGCAAAATGAACCAAATCCCCATCTACACCGACAGCCTGTTTCTCGAGCATGACACGGGTCCCGGACATCCTGAGAAACCAGCCAGGATAGAGAAGAGCCTGGCCGCCCTGAAGAGCGCCAGCAGCCTCTCGGGACGACTGCAGTGGAATACCGGCAGGCCTGCTACACGCACGGANATCCTCCGCTGCCACGAGCCCGGTCTCNTCGAGCTTGTTGAAAAGACAAGGGGGCTCAAGGGCCGCATCGATACCGATACGGTCCATTCGGAGAAATCAGCGGATGCCGCCCTGCTCGCGGCCGGCTGCCTGCTCTCGGCTGTCGAGGCCTGCTACGGAGGCGAGTATCCCGCCGCCTTCTGCCTAGTCCGCCCACCCGGACACCATGCCACCCCCGGGCGGGCCATGGGATTCTGCCTCTTCAACTCGGTGGCTATCGCCGCGCGGCATCTTCAGCAGATGGGGTGCGGAAAGGTCCTCATCATCGACTGGGATGTGCATCACGGCAACGGAACCCAGGACATCTTCTACGCCGACCCGACGGTCTTCTATTACTCCCTGCATCAATCTCCTCTCTACCCGGGCACAGGAGCCGCGAAGGAGAAAGGCGAAGGCGCCGGCGAGGGAATGACCCTGAATCGTCCCCTGGCGGCGGGCTTCAGGGCCGAATCCTACCGTAAGATCTTCAGGCGGGATCTCGATACCATATTCGATGACTTCTCCCCGGACTTCATCCTCATCAGCGCCGGCTTCGACTCTCATGCCGATGACCCCCTCGGAGGTCTCACCCTGCGAAAAAACGACTTCGCCTGGATGACCCGCGAGGCGCAGAAGAGGCTGCCTCCAGGCCGGCTGGTGAGCGTCCTCGAGGGCGGCTACAACGTCGATGCGCTCTCCCGCTCCGTGGTGGAGCACGTGAAAGCCCTGCTTGGCTGAGGATCGCTTCCCGCCTCGATTTATACCGGGCCTACAGAATAAGAAAAAAAATGTTAGAATTTTATCGGTGCCGAACTNTCGCGGCAGGTCCGCCCTCTGCTGACTGGTTGAATATGAAACTCACGAACATCCTACAGATGATCTGCCTGCCGGCTTTCCTCCTGTTGGCCGGCTGCGGCGCAGAGGCGCCTCAGTGGAGTGGAGAAGCCTCGCAAGAGGCCGCGGGCGGGAAACAGGCACATCCAGTCTTGTCGGAAAAAACCCAGGAGGAACCCGCCGACCCTCCTGCTGAACCGGTAGGGGCTGAGAAACCGGAAGAAGAACCGAAGCCTCTCATCAGCAGCGCGATTGAAAGCCTCACAGCCAGCCTCGGCTACAACCTCGATGGACAGGAGGAGGGAGATCCTAAAGCCGAGCTGGAAAAAGGTCTCAGCCTCCAGAAGCAGGGACGCTACAGCAAGGCCATCGATGTCCTCGGCCGGGCGGTCGGGATGAAGGGCCCGGACTCCATCCGCGCCGAGGTCCTGCTCGAGCTGGCGGAGACCTATTTCCGCCGCGGCAAGGACGCCCGGGAGGAATCACTCGAGCCCGGAGAGGTCGTGGAGGATCCCGACTCGAGCCTCGAAATCAGCGCGGTCCTCTTCCAGGAGGTTGCCAGGCGCTACAAAGCTGAGCTCGATTTCTCGGCGCAGGCGGCCTATATGACGGGCTCCTGCTACCTGCTGCTTGGTGATCACCGCCAAGGCCTGACCGCCTACAAGTCCGCCTTTGAAAACTTTCCCCGCACCTCGAAATACCGTCCGCGGGCCCTGGAGCGGGCTGGAATCTGCCATGCCGGAATCGGGGACCATGTGCAGGCCCGGGCCTTCTTCAGCAAATACCTCAGGGACTTCGGCAACGACCCCAAGTACACCTCGAGCGCGAAGAAGATCCGCACCCGCTATCTCCGCGAACTGGAGATGGTCGGACGCCCGGCTCCGCCAATCAACGCCAGCGGCTGGCTCAACGGTCTGGTCGAAGGAGGCCTGGAATCGCTCCGCGGCGAGGTGATCGTNCTGACCTTCTTCTCCACCTGGTGCAATCACTGCAAGAGCGAGCTGCCGCAGATGAGGCGTGACGTTGAAGAATGGACAAACAAGGGGGTGGTCTTCCTGGGAATCGCAAATCCCAGGGATCCCAAGGGTACATCTCCGGTTGAGATCTACGTCAAAACTAACAAGGTCCCCTTCTTCGATGTCGCTCTCGACGAGGGCGGCGGCAGCTGGGGGCCCTACAGGGTCTCAGGTCTTCCCGCCGCGGTCATCATCGATCAGAACGGCATCGTGCGCTGGCGCGGCCACTATACCTTCATGGGGCAGACCCTCCTTGAGGATCTGCTCTCGCAGTAAAAGCCCTGCCGCGCCCAGCCGGCGGGACCAACGCAACCCTTTGATTTAGAGGGTTTTGCGGTAAAATAGATCCTCATCTGGTGCTCTCATGGGCCGACTCTTCACAGGTGAAACAGGGTAAAGCCTGATGTTCGCCAGTTGATCGGCATCCGAACGGTAGCTGGAAGGGTCCAAGCTGAATCTTCCCGCCCGGTAACGATTTTTCAAGGTATGTACCGGCCGCCAGGGCCTATAGAAAATTGGCCGTACGAGAGCCGGACATCGACATTCACTGTAGAAATATTGCCGGGCTTTTGCGAAATTAACCGGGTCCGGGTCGGACAAACGAGTGTTCTGGCGGAACCCGGAGTCGGAAGCCAGGGNCCCTGCCCGAAAAAAACCGTTCCCGCCCCTGCCATCGGATTCGTGATTCATATCTCATGATCAATCAAGAACGACTTTCCCTCAATATCATTGCTCTCCTCCTGGCGGCGGCGATGGCGCTCGCTTCCCGCCCTGTCTTCGCGCTGGACTGCAATCGCAACGGGATCGAAGACCGGGTCGATATCGCAGATAATACGAGTGCCGACTGCAACGAGAACAACGTCCCCGATGAGTGCGAATTCGCCCCGCTGCAGTTCGGCCTTCGGGAGCAGGCCCTCACCGTGGAGCGTTTTCCCAGGGCTCTCACCTCCGGCGACTTCGACGGAGATGGAGACAACGATCTCGTCACCGCGAATAAAGACGCCGACACCAGCTCGACTCTCTCCCTGCTCTACAACCAGGGCGGTGGGAACTTCACCAGGACGGATATCGCCGCCGGCGTCAGGGCGAGCTCCATCACCTCCGCGGATCTCGATGGAGATGGCGACCTGGACCTGGTCACAGCGAACTTCTTCACCATCGAGCTCTTCTGGAACGACGGCAGCGGCGTTTTCTCCGAACCCGCCGGCATCGAGGTGGACCGGGCGACCCGGTTCGTCACCACGGGAGATCTCAATGGAGATGGCCGGCTCGACCTCCTCTACACCAACACGAGCAATGACGACATCGGCTTCAGGCTGAACGCGGGAGCCGGGTCTTTCACCGAAGCCGTCAGCATCCCCGTCGGTGACTATCCGACAGCCGCTGTGATCNACGATTTCAACGGCGATGAGTCCATGGACATCCTGGTCCTCAACAGCCGCGATGACACAGCCTCCATGCTCGCCGGGAATGGAGAAGGGGCCTTCGCAGAGGCGGTGACCTTCCCGATCGGATCCCGGCGGCCAGCCCAGATGGCGACCGCGGATCTCGATGGAGACGGCGACATCGATCTCGCCACGAGCAATATGGAGTCGGTCTCGATCTTCCACAACGACGGCAGCGGCGCCTTCACCTTTGTCGACAACTTCCCCGCGCGTCCCACCCAGATTCTTGCCGAAGACATCGATGGAGATGGCGACCCCGAGATCATTTTCGGTGCGCGGGAAGCGGTGGTTACCGTCCTCAACAACGTCAACGGCGCCTTCCTGTCCGCCCCCATCACCTTCGCGGTGGAGTTCGCCCCCGGACTTCTCACCATCTGCGACCTCGATTCCGACGGAGACCCGGAGCTGGCAACGGCTTTCGAGCGATTCACCAGTGTCGGNATCCTCTGGAACAGGGACCAGGGNGCGGTGACCCTCGACCCCGTCCGGGTGNACATGGGGCCGGCCCCCCACGCCGCCGCCATCGGCGACTTTGACAACGACGGCTTCCTCGATGTGGCGACCGGGGATGGAAACGGACGCTCTATCACGCTCTTCCTGAACTCCAATGGAATCATGCGTCCGCGCCGGACNGTCCCGGCCGGCGAATACCTCAACNCTATCGACAGCGGCGACTTCGACGGNGATGGNGACCTCGACCTCGTAACCGGGGCGATGATGAGCTCCCATATGCAGATCTTCCTCAACCTCGGAAACGCCGCTTTCCGCAGGCAGGGAAGGCTCATTACCGGAGTCAGGCCTTTCCAGGTCCAGGCCGCGGAGCTCAATGGCGACGAGTTTCCGGAGGTCGTCAGCGCCAACGAGGGCTCCGGGACCGTCACCGTCTGGCTCAACCGGGCCGATGGAACCGGCACCTTCAGCGGCCGGCGCGACTACAGGGTCGGGCGCCAGCCCGCCTGCAGCGACGCGGTCGACCTCGATGGAGACGGTTTCAACGACCTGGTGGTCTCCAATAGGGGNTCACGGAATATCTCGGTGCTGCTCAACCAGGGCAACGGNCTCTTTGGCGCCTCCACGGAGGTTCCCGTNGATGGCGCGCCCTATTACGTCGCCGGNGGAGACATCAACCGCGACGGGCTGATGGATGTCGTCGTCGCCAACCCGTCGGGGCGATCGATCATCATCCTCCCGGGCAGGGGCGATGGNACCTTCGACGCGGGCATCAGCTACGACGCGGGCNCNCCTCCCTACTCNCTCATNNTCCACGACATCAACAGNGACGGNCTGCCNGATGTCNTCACCGGNAACGCCGANAGCCACAANATNTCCATCCTGCTGAACCTCGGAGATGGNACGATGGGCTTCGGNNTGACCTACGANGCCGGNCAGGGNCCNCGCTTNGTCGCTCGCCGGCGANCTNGATAACGACTCGGATGTAGACNTCGTCGCGGCCAANCACGACAGCNGGGANATGNNNTTNTACTACAACCAGGCNCCCACGGTGCTCNNGGTNACCCANCTCGANGAGATCTGCACGGAGCTNGANTACCACGAGCTGGCCACCTCNTCNNCCCGCGGNCTGGACCTGAAATTCGTCATGCCGGTCAATCCNGANGACCNGGNNNCNCTGCCTNTTCTCTACCAGAACGGNCNNCTCTTCGATCTNCACCAGGACTTNCTCACCCAGACCTTCCCGGAGCGTTTCCCCCTGCTGGGCCCGGACGAGTACAACCGGCTCGTGGGCCTGCGGGCCAGCCGGGAATACTACATCGGCTCCATCTCCCGCCTCTCCACGGACGAGGGTACGGTCTACGGTTTCAGCGTCTATACGGACATCAGCTCCAGCGCGGCCGAGCTGCTGACCGTGGAGGAAGCTCGCTCCATCTACGACAACTTCTCCCGGACCTTCAACCTCGCTCCCCTGGCCTATCTCCCTGACAACGTTCCGGCTCGTGAGAACGCGGCCGGCTGGGAAGACCCCGGCTTCCCCATCGTCTTCGACACCCGGAACATCGCCGCCGACTACATCCCCTACACCCAGGCCGTCGGCTACGGAACCGTCAAGATCCTCGACCGTGATTCCTTCGAGGAGGCCAACGACAACGGGCGGATCAGCTTCCAGGACCTCCTGGTTCTCGATCACGCGCCAAGGGATATCGAGGGCGTGGTCTCCGGCGTCATCACGGCTGAGCCCCAGGGCCCCCTCAGCCACCTCTCGATACGGACGGCGCGAAGAAACACTCCCAACGCCTTTCTCGAGGGAGCGATCTCGGCGTTCACTCCCTTCGAGGGCCAGCTCGTCAGGCTGGAGGTCAGGGAAGACGATTACCTGCTGCGGGAGGCCACCCTCGAAGAGGCCGAGGCCTTCTGGATCGAAAGCCGCCCCAGCCTCGCCAGTCCTCCCGAGCGCGACGAGGACTTCAGCGAGCTCGTCGGCCTCGCCGAGATGGAGCTCGGCGCCGACAGCGGCCTGCTCATCTCGCGCTTCGGCGGCAAGACAGTCAACCTGGCCCGTCTGCAGAACACCCTGGCAGGCCCTTTCGAGCGATACGGAGAGGTTGGCTTCGGCATCCCGCTTCACCACTACATGGAGTTCATTCGCTCCAACCGTCTCTTCTCGATCATCGACCCGCTGAGAATCGTGACCTACGAGGAGTATATCAACGAGCTCTTCGCCTCCGAAGAGTTCCAGTCCAGCTCCGAATACCGGTTCGAGAGCCTCGATACGCTTCGTGACCACATGGAGGAGAGAGGCCAGATAAGCTCCGAGCTGGTAGCGAGCATCGCCGAAAAGATCGAGACCGTCTTCGGCTCCACCACCATGAAGGTGCGCATGCGCTCCTCCTCCAACGTGGAGGATGCCCTCGAGTTCAACGGGGCGGGGCTCTACAGTTCCTTCTCCGCCTGCGCGGCGGACGATCTCGACGCCGATGACAACGGCCCCTCCCGCTGTGACCCCGATCGCGGCAGTGAACGCGGCATAGCGCGGGCGCTGCGGAGGGTCTGGGCCAGCCTCTGGAACTTCCGCGCGGTAGAGGAGCGCGCCTTTTACGGAGTGAGCCATGACCTCGTCGGCATGGGGATCCTCGTCAGCCGCACCTTCGACCAGGAGAGGGCCAACGGGGTCGTCTTCACCGGCAACCCCTCGAATCCTCTCGATCCGCGCTACCTCGTAACCTCCCAGGTCGGGGAGAACAGCGTCGTCAGCCCGGAACCCGGGGTCTCCACGGCTGTAGACCTGCTGCTGGTAAGCCAGGGAGATGTCCTCGACATCACCAGGTCCACGCGGTCCTCCCTCCTTGCCGAGGGAGAGAACGTTCTCTCCGATGACCAGCTCCGCGAGCTCGGAGCGGTCCTGTGGCATATCGACCAGAACTTCCCGGTGGAAACCGGTGACCACGAACGGGCGGAGGTCGTCCTTGACCTCGAGTTCAAAATCGAAGAAGACGGGACGCTCGCCATCAAGCAGGTCCGCCCCTTCCTGCGCAACGCTCCCATCCCGCCCCGACCGCAATTCGAGCTGGTGATCCCCGTCGCCACGACCGTCTGCGTCGGCTTCGGAAACGCCAGCATCCAGCGGGATCCCAGGAGCGTCCGGGAGCTCAAGAGCCAGATCAGGTTCCGGGACGGTCCCCACGTCCTGCGCACGGACTCTCTCGTTTCGGCGCTGGAGCTTGTCGAGGAGGTCCGCTTCGGCCCCGGGGCCGAGCCCCTGGCCCCCGCCGGCCCCGGCCTCCTGCGCTCGAGCCGCATCACGAACAACGATGGAACCGTTCGGCATCGATTCATCTTCGACCAGGACTTCGCCATCGATAACGACCTGCGCCTGAAGCTGAAGCTTTTCCTCCTCGAGCCCTTTACCGCCAGGGGTGAGGAGGTCCTCGAGGGATCCCTCACGCTGGACGCGGCCTATCTCGAGGAGGGGCTCTCGCTGCAGGGAGAGATCACCTCCCTCTCCGACCCCGACCGGAGAATCTTCCTCGACTACAACTCCTGCTCCTACGACAGCCTCGACCTCTGGCAGGTCAGGGCGACACTCGATGATGGTACCCGGCTGTCCATCCTCGAACGCTACCGTCCCCCACAGAACGAAGAGTTCGGACCCATTCGACTCCTCAGCGGCGAGGTCACCCTGCGGGGTGAGCGCAGAAGGACCGAGTCCTATTGGGAGCTCGTCTACGCCGCCTCGCGGCACAATACCTTCGTCAGGCACTGGCTCGTGCTCGCCCCCCCAGTGACAGTCGAGGGACTCGCCGAGCCGGTGGCCATCGTCGAGCTCGTATCCCCCCAGGCCAACAGCGCCGGGGCTATCCTGCAGGAACCCGCCGGGAAATATCTCAGCTCGACCTTCGAGGAGCTTGGCCGCGCGGGCGTCAGCTCCTTCAGTCTCGAGCTCTACACCGAGCCGGAAGGACCAGTCCTGCAGCGCGGCGACACCGACTCCGATGGACGGATCTCGATAACCGATGCCATCACCGTGCTGCGCTTCCTATTCACCGATGGAGAGGAGCCCGCCTGCCTGAAAACCGCGGATGCCGACGATGATGGAGGGCTGTCCATAACGGACGCCGTGAGGATTCTCGGCTACCTCTTCAGGGGCGACGACGCCCTGCCGGCTCCATTTGAAGAATGCGGCGTGGACCCGAGCGAAGACGACCTCAGCTGCGAATCCTCTCCGCGCTGCCAATAGCTGCTGCTCGCCCCCTCCTTTCAAAACGCATTTTCTTTATCAATGCAATCGGTCTGAATATATAATCTTCGGGTTCATGGGTTGAACTTAACATTTCGATCATCCCCGGGGAGAGGGCCGCTGAGCTCGGGCGAGCCTCCGGCTGCGCTCTTTCGGGAGATTAACGGAGGAAATTGACAAATGCGCGCTTACATCGCGAAGTGCTTCTGCGGACTCTGCTCGATGGCCCTGGTCCTGTCCCTTCTCACCGCGCCGCTGCGGGCCGACGTCTTCTTCGAAGACGATTTCGAGATGTACTTCGATGACGTCGACCTCGAGGACGAGGGCTGGCGGGTGGTCGAGGTGGCGAACCCGATCGAGATCTCCACCTTCTGGACGGTACTGAATCCCGGGGGACGCGCCAATCCTCCAGGGGAAGATGGCGCCCCCAGCGCGGGAAATTTCCTGATCTCCGACTCCGACCAGGGCGATGCCTCATCGGACGAGACCGGCAGCGGGATGTCGCACGACATCTGGAGCCCCGAGATAGACCTCTTCGATGCGAAGGAGAGCGTCTGGCTCCACTTCGACTGCGCCGCGATACTCAACAACAACGGCAAGTGCGTTTTTGACGTCGACGTCTCCATCAATGGCGGAGAGACCTGGCAGAACGTGTTTCGCCGCGTGGCGCCCGCGCGCATCGAGGCGGAACCCTTCGCCAGCACGGAGAACTCTGATGGCTATTTCGGCAGGATCCACCTCGACATAACCGACATCGCGTCGGGACAGGCGGAGGTCATCATCCGCTGGCGTCATTTCGAACCCCATTGGGACTGGTGGATCGCCATCGACAACGTGCTCATCGACGATGTCGCCGGCCCCCAGGGCGGCGAGGTCTTCCTCCTGGGCCTGCAGGACTTCGCGGCGGGCATCCCCGCCGAATGGGAGATCATGAGCCTCGCCGAGGTGCCGAACGAAGGCACCGAGACCTGGCACACCACGGACAAAGGCTCCAGGAGCGTCATCGAAAATGGCGGAGTCTTCCCCTACCAGGATGGACACGGTGTCCACCGCCTCGAGCCACCCTTCGCGATCCTCGACTCCGATGCCGATCCCGACCCCATCGAGGACGAGTACCTGATGACGCCTGTGATCGACTGCTCGGAGGCCGAGGAGGTCTACCTCCACTACAAGGACGAGATCTGGGCGACCGATGGAGCCGTACAGGAGGTGCTCTTCAGCATCGATGGCGGCGCGAGCTTCGAGCCGGTCCCGCTTTTCTCCTACAACCTTGGAGCCGGCTTCGATCCCGGGGAGGACCCGTTCTACGCCGAGAGGGTCATCTCCGTTCCCGCCGCCAGCTTTGAGAGCAAGGTCGTCTTCGCCTGGCACTACCAGTCCGGCGGCAACCAGTACTGGTGGGCTATCGATGACGTGCATGTCACCGGGACAGGAGAGGGGCTCGACTCGCTCAATTGCGCCAACCGGAACTTCCGCACCGAGGGCTTCGACCCCAACGCGGCCTCGGTAACGATGCACTGGAACGTCCTTGACGGCGACACCCGCCATGAGCTCCTCGCCAACGGGGACGTCATCGCGGGAGACCTCGCGGCGGATGTCGAGACCTATACCGATGAGAGCCCCCCGGCCGGGGGAGCCGTCACCTATTCGATCCGAAGCTACGCCGGCGACGAGCTGAGAACCGAGTGCGAGGCCTCGCCTGTCGAGCCGCGCCGCTGCCCGGCCGACCTGAGCTGCTGCTACGACATCGCCACCGGGGAGGTGACGCTCTCCTGGCTCAATGGAGTCAACGTGGAAGGCCGCTCCTGGAGGATCCGGCGAAACGGCATTCCCAGGACCTCGGTCGCCCTCGATGGGGACACCTATACCGACAGGATCACCAGGCCCGGGGTCTACGAATACACCCTCGAGCTCAACGGCGGCAACGCCGCCCAATGCCCGGGCCTGCCGCTTTCCTGCAGCGTCGTCGCCACCGGCGAGGGGATCGCCTTCTACGATGACTTTGAATGCTACGCCGATGACGCCAACCTCACCGGCGCCGGCTGGGAGCTGATCCTCTCCGGCGGAGCTCCCGAAGACGGCTCGCAATTCAGCGTCGAGAACCCGGGAGGACGCAGTAATACGCCGACCGAGAACGGCCAACCCTCGCAGGGGAAATTCCTCATCTCCGACAATGACTTCGGCGGCGCGGACTTCTCGCCCGGCTCCGGCGGCTCCTTCGACATCGTGAGCCCCGGCTTCAGCTGCGCGGACATGGCCGAGGTCTGGCTGCATCTCGACGCCTCGATCGTCCTCAACAACAACGGCACGTGCGTCGTCGACATCGACGTCTCCAGCGATGGCGGCGACAACTGGGCGAACGTCTTCCGCCGTGTCGGCGCCGCGAGAGGAGGGGCCGATCCCCTCCCGCAGGTCGAGCTCTCCGAGGATGAGCCGGGGGGGCCCCGGGAGGGCAACTCCGATGGTTTCTACGGGCGCCTCCACCTCGACATCTCCGAGACGGCCGCCAACGAGGACAACGTGAAATTCCGCATCCGTCATTTCGAGCCCAGCTGGGACTGGTGGGTTTCGATCGACAACGTCCAGGTTGACTCCGTTCCCTCCAGCGGCGGAGAGCACCTGCTCCTGGAAGCTGATTTCAACGGCGGAATACCCGATGACTGGGATATCGAGTCCGTTGACAACCTGGCCCCCTGGAGCGGCGTGGACAGCTTCCCCATCTCCCTTCTCAACCACAACGGTGGCCTGTTCCCCGATGAGGCTGACGGACGCCGCCTGCACTACTTCGACAGGGAGTTCGCCAACGTCTCCTGCGGCAACGATCCGGAGCTCGGCCTCGACTGCATCAACCGGGCCGGCAACGAGACCCTCATGACCCCGCCCCTCGACCTCTCGGAGAGAACGGCCGTCTACCTTCACGTTCGCTCCTCGATCCTCATGACGAGCGCGACCGCCGAGATCCTCCTCAGCCTCGATGGCGGCGAGACCTTCGAGGAAGAGCCCGTCTTCTCCTACAGCACCGAGGCCGGCTTCCTGAGAGCTGATGGAAACGCAGAGGTCGCCCACGGCGACTACATCCTTCCCGTGGCGGCGGCCGCAGAACAGCCGGACGTGGTCTTCGCCTTCCACTTCGACAATCCCAACCAGTCAGCGGGCTGGTGGGCGATCGACGACGTGACGATCAGCGCCGATGGCGGTCCGGTGGTCGGACCTCCGCCGGCGGTGGAGATCTGCGACAACGGGGAAGATGATGACGACGACGGCCTCGCCGACTGCGATGATCCCGACTGCGAAGCGGATGCGGGCTGCCAGGTCGTAAAAGGCCCCGTCTTCAACCGCGGCGATCCCGACGACAACGGGTCGGTGCAGCTCACCGATGGAATCTTCATCCTGAACTTCCTCTTCATCGGCGGAGCGGCGCCTGCCTGCTTCGACTCAGCCGATGCCGACAACAACGGGTCGGTCCAGCTTACCGATGGAATCTATCTCCTGAACTTCCTCTTCCTCGGCGGGGCCGCTCCTGTCGAGCCCGGCACATCCGCGAGCCCCTGCGGCCCGGACCCGGCCGAACCGGAGGACGCCCTCGGCTGCGAGAGCTACAGCTCCTGCGGCTGATGGTTGATCGCGAGAAACCGCCCGCGGCCCGCCCCGCGGCGGCCCGATTTGTCGCTACATTTTGTTTTACTGAAACGGGCTGGTCTTTTCTAATATACAGTCTGCTTCGGGGCTCTCGTGTTCCCGGAGAATTGGGTCAATGTTTTTTAAACCTGTTTCTGGAGTTGCGGTATGAAGAACACTCAGCGGATGAGTGATGTTTGTTCATGGGGACTGGCGGTCCTCCTAGTTTTCTGTCTCTGTCTGCTAGACCTGCCGCTGGCGGCACAGGATTGCGTCAATTGCCGCAGAGGCGACGTAAGCGACGGCCAGCCCTACACCGGCACGATTAATACAAGCGACTGCACGCTTGGAAACGGCCGGCGCTACGAGATCGTCCGGTACGTCAAAACGAATCCCGGGATGGTAACCCTCGCTACAAGCAGTACCTGCGACACCTTCATGGAATTAATGAGCGCCGGCTGCGGGGGAATGGCCAGCAACACGAACTGTTCGGCCTGGAATGCGTTGGGTATCAACCCGCAAAACTCCTGCCTGAGCGGGAACCTGCCCGCGGGAACCTACTACTTCTGCATCTTCGAGAGATCGGGCGCCAACTCCTGTGGCAGCTACACCCTGTGGGTCGAAGAGGAGGAGTTCAATCCAGGGGACGTGCCCGAAAACGACACCTGCGCCGATGCCGAGGAATTGGCGTTTGAGGAACAGGCTGCAGGGTTCGGGCGAACGGCCTGGGTCTCAACCATCGACGGCAATACCCTGGCCGCCAACTATGACCGTGAAAACGCCTCCTGCGGTGCGAGCAACGCTCCGGGCGTCTGGTACAAGATGACAGGAAATGGAGCTGCTATAAGCGCCCAGACCTGCGGCGCGGGTAGCCGCTACGACACCCGGCTCTCAGTGTACAGCGGTGCATGCGGTGCCCTGAGGTGTGTCACCAGCAATGACGACGCCTGCAACAATGCCGCAACGTGCTGTCTTTCACAGACTAACTGGACTTCCACTGAAGGTGTGGACTACTACATCCTCGTCCACGGCTTCAGCGCCAGCTCTGGTCTCTTCGAGCTGAGAGTCTCCTCGCCAGAGAGTTTCTCGCCGCCCGCGCCGGCAGACGGTGACGAAGATGGCGTTATTGACGATGAAGACAACTGCCCCGACGATCCAAACCCGGACCAGGAGGATTGCGATGGAGATGGAGTGGGAGATGCCTGCAGCGAGCCGTGCGTGGTAGGCCCCCCGGTCTACGCTCTCGGCTTTGTCGGCTGTGACGAAGTTTCCGGCTATACCGGCAACGCGTATTCCACCTATGTCGATCTCGTCCTGGCCGACTCGAACAATAATTCCGACTCCGGCGCCCAGAGTTGGTCACTGGGAGTTGTCGCCAGGGGCGGCAGCATCACCGAGATCTCCACCGAGGGTACCGATGCGGGCGAGGCCATCGACGCCACCGGCTTCCAGATCAACGAGATCACCTCAGGAGATGGCAACGAAGGCGCCATCAGCGCCGTCGTGGTCTCCTTCTCGACATCGGCTGCCCTGCCACCCAACTCCCGCTCCAGCATCGCCACGATCACGGTCGAGGGAGATGTAGGCGACGAGGCCGGCACGGTCGAGCTTGCCTACCGTGAAGGACTGAGCGGCCAGGGGCGCCCGGTCGAGAACGTCGTCACCCACGAGGGTGTCACGATCCGCCCGGAGCGCGGCTCCTGCAGCTTCTCTGTTGTTCCTGATGTGACGCCGCCCGCGGTTCCCTCGGGACTTGCCGCAGAGGCCGGAGACGCTGTCGTCACCCTTGACTGGAACGACAACACCGAGAGCGATCTCGGCGGCTACAACCTCTCCCGGGATGGTTCGGTCATCGCCAGCGATCTCAGCGAGAGCTCCTACACTGACGAAGACGTCGCAAACGACGTCACCTATTCCTATAGCGTGAGCTCGGTCGACGCCGGCGGTAACGAATCCGACGGCTCTGGGCCGGTGGAGGCTACCCCTGAAGCCCTCGGCGGCAGCCAGGTACCCGGCGACTACAACCAGGATGCGGGAATCGACCTGAGTGATGCGATCTCAGTCTTCGGGTTCCTCTTCCTGGGGAGGGCTGACCCCTCTTGTCCCAGCGGTCTCGACTTCAACGGCGACAGCGCTCTCGATCTCTCCGATGGTATCGGGCTGCTGAACTGGCTGTTCCAGGGAGGCCCGGGCCATGTGCTTGGAGTCGACTGTGTGCAGATTGTCGATTGCGAGGACGCCTGTAACTGATTGACAGCGACCATAAATTGCATTTCAGAGGTGCCCCGGTCCTCCCAGGAGGTTCGGGGCGCCTCAGTCTGAATTTTTTAAACCTGTTTTCTGGAGTTGCGGTATGAAGAATGCTCAACGAATGAGTGGTGTTTGTTCATGGGGACTGATGGCCCTCCTGGCTCTCTGTCTCTGCCTGATAGACCTTCCCCTGGTGGCCCAGGATTGCTTCGGTTGCCGCACAGGCGACGTAAGCGCCGGCCAGCCCTACACCGGCACGATTAATACAAGCGACTGCACGCTTGGAAACGGTCGGCGCTACGAGATCGTCCGGTACGTCAAGCCGGCTGCCGGGATGGTGACCATCACTACAAGCAGTAGCTGCGACACCTTCATGGAATTAATGAGCTCCGGCTGCGGGGGAATGAACAGCAACACGAACTGTGGAGCCTGGAATGCATTGGGTATCAACCCGCAGAATTCCTGCCTGACCGGGAACCTCCCCGCGGGAACCTACTACTTCTGCATCTTCGAAAGATCAGGCGCTAATTCCTGTGCACAATACACCTTGACGGTCGATGAGGCTAAAGTCGGGCCGGCGCCCGACAACGATGTCTGCATCGATGCCGAGGAGCTGGTCCTCGAAGAACGGTTTGCAGGCGGATTCGGAGGAGGGTTGAATGTGATCGGCCTCGGCGCCACCGCCGACGGCGACACCACCGCAGCCACCCCGGATAGCGAAAATGGCTCCTGCGGGGCGAGCAACGCGCCCGGCGTCTGGTACATAGTGATCGGAAATGGCGCGCGCATGACAGCATCCCTCTGCGACAGCACCTACGATACCCGCGTAAGCGTTTTCAGCGGCGGACTCGATGGAGATTGCGCGAACCTGGCCTGCGTTACGAGCAACGATGACTCCTGCGGCCTCCAGTCAAGCTCGAGCTGGAATTCCGAGCGAGACGTGATCTATTACGTCCTCGTTCACGGCTTCAGCACAAGTACAGGACCCTACGCGCTGAACCTCACCGCGGGGCTGCCCCCTGAGCAGGACGATGCCGATGGGGACGGGGTCGGAGATGCTGATGACAATTGCGTCGACAATGCCAACGCCGACCAGGCAGACGAAGACGGGGACGGTATCGGAGATGCCTGTGATAACAATGATGAGTGTACGGGCGCGATCGCCCTCACCCTTGATCAAGAAGGCAATGCCCTTGGAGCCGCTATTCTGTACACGGAGGTAGTTGGAAGCACAGCTGCCATGACGGATGATCCGGAGAACGACAGCTGCGGAAACAGCAACGCCCCGGGCGTCTGGTACAGCGTGGTAGGAAATGGCGAGGGCATGCGCGCCCTGACCTGCGGCGTTCAAAGTCTATACGACACCCGACTGTCATTGTTCGAAGGAGAATGCGGCGCGCTCTCCTGTGTCACCTCAAATGATGACGCCTGCAGCAATGCCAGCACGTGCTGTCTTTCCACAATCAACTGGGATACAGAGGCTGGTAAGACCTACTACCTTCTCGTCCACGGCTTCAGCAACAGATCCGGCCAGTATGAGCTCAGGGTCACCACCGAATTACCGCCCGCGCCGGAAGACCAGGACAACGATGGCGTTGGCGATCCCGATGACAATTGCATCAATGACGCCAACCCCAAGCAGGAAGACCAGGACGAAGATGGTCTTGGTGATGCCTGTGACAATTGTCCTTCCATAGCTAACCCGGACCAGGAAAACGAGAATGGCGGAGGCCTCGGAGATGCCTGCAGCCAGGAAAACGACGGCTGCCAGGGGGCAATCGCTCTTGACCTACCGGCAACCGTCGAAGGAACCACGGCTGAAGGCGCCTCTGTCGATCCAGAGAACGCCGACTGCAGCTCCAGCAGCGCGCCAGGCCTGTGGTACACGGCTGAAGGCCGCGGCGGCGCCATGTCCGCCTCCCTCTGCGGCAGCACCTACGATACCAAGCTGAGT
>NZOA01000013.1 GCA_002695115.1 Planctomycetota bacterium | reverse complement strand
TTCTATTTCTTCATCAAGATCTCTATCCTCTTCTTCGTCGTCTATTCTGAACTTTTCCTCTAACGCCTCCAACTCGGCCTCGAGCCGCTCGGCCTGTTCGAAATATTCTTTCGCAGCTTCTTCCCTGCCGGCCTCTTCAGCTTCTTCGCCCAGGCGATTGAGCTCTGCGATCTTCTTTTCCGCCTGGAGCAACTCGAGATCCCCGAGGGCCTCTTTACGCTCCTCCTCGAGCTCACGGAGCTCCTCTGCGAGCTCCTCCTCGAGCTCTTCCCTGCGGTCCTCGATTTCCTCGAGGCGCCCCTTCACTTCTTCTATTTCTTCCTCGAGCTCTCGCTCTTCGTCTTCTTCCTCGTCGTCGTCGTCATCATCATCATCTTCCTCCTCATCATCATCATCTCCTCCTCCTTTTTCTTCGCCGTCCTCTTTTTCCTGGTCGACCGTTTCAGCGCCCAGAGAGGAGAAGCCGTATCCTCTACCGGCTTGCGAGCCGGAATCCAGAACGAGATTACCGAGAAAGATGCTGATTGCGATAACTACAATCCAGACGAAGATTCGAAGATCGGAAACCATGGTGATCATTCCTTTAATAAGAGATGCGCGGGCGAGCAGAAAAGGAGAGCAACTCTCGGCTCCTGATTCCGCACGCTTGTTTCACCGCCATTTTACGTCCAGGGACCTTGCTCCCCTTCAGAAAAACTGGGTA
Source organism: Planctomycetota bacterium (assembly GCA_002695115.1). Lineage (GTDB taxonomy): Bacteria > Planctomycetota > UBA8108 > UBA8108 > UBA8108 > UBA8108. Next base: position 137,689 of record NZOA01000013.1, on the reverse strand, counting down.
GGCGCGACAGGGGTGGTTCCCTTCGATCAGAACGGGCACTCGCAGATGCCGCCGAGGAAGTCGTCGATCTCATCGGGGCCACAGACCTGCTTCATACCGATCGGCTCAATCTCTCCAAGGAAGACATAGCCGATGATCGTGATCACATCGGAGAGGTTGGTCCTGCCATCATCATTGGCATCACAGGCGTCATCGCAATACCAGCGCTGACGCCCGAGATAGAGGTGGTTCAGCTCGAAGATCGCATCGCTGATACTGACCGTACCGTCTGAGTTGCAATCCCCCCTGCGGAAGAGCGCCGAGCGAAGGGCGCAGACCGGAACGATCCGGTCGGAATAATAGCCCTCGACGTTCAGGAAATAGATCGCGAACTCCGGCACCTCCGACCCGACCCCCTCTACGGTGATCGAGTCAGCGCCCTCGGCGATCTCAATACTCTCTCCATCGCCGATCACCAGCATGCCCGAGGACCAGTTGTCCGCTCCCAGGCTCCAGGTCACCTCGATGGTTCCGCCGCCGCTTGGAAAGTAGCTGCAGGAAACACCGGCCACGGGCTCGCTGAGGGGCGTCGACGGCATAACGGTGAAGGCAACCGTCACCAGCTCCGAGACGAGATCTCCGGATTGACCTCGCAGGCCGAATACGCGCTCACCGACGGCGACGCCCTCGGCCCTGTATTCACTCATCTCCCCATCGAGCTCCGCCTCCTTGCGCCCGTCGATAAAAAGCTCGAGGACGGTGTAGCGGGTGCCGTTGGTCCAGCTCAGCAATACCAGGCCGTTACTCTCGCCATAGGTCTTCTGCTCAACCGTCATATTCGAAATAGTCGAGAGAACCTCGTCCACGACATCCTGGGCCCCGGCGGGGGCCGGCAGGAAAACGAGCGATGCCAGCAGGACGGCGAACGCCAGGGAGGTCATCTGCGCCCCTGGAGCGGCCGCAATATCATTCGCGGTATGGAAACTGTTCATCTTCTTCCCCCCCAGAATACTGTCATTTCATCGCCGGAGCGATTAGCGACAACGAAATCTTTTTCTCCATCGCCATCGAGATCCGCATACGCCATGGCCACCGGCAGAAAGACCCCCGCGGCGGTCTGCACGGCCGCCCCGGAAAGCGCCTGGGAGCTGGCAAACCCTTCGCCATTGCGGGCTGAAAAGATCTCGATGCCTCCCGGCGGCAGGGCGTTGGAGAGAACCAGGTCAACCCTCCCGTTGCCGTCAAAATCAGAGGCCAGCAGCGCTGTGGGCGAATACTCCTCATCGGAAACGACGACCTCGCGACGGGAAAAACCCGCGGCCACATGCTCGAAGATATCCACGCCGCCGAGGGAGGCCACCGCGATATCCGGCAGCCCATCCCCGAGGAGGTCCGCGCAGGCGATCGCCACCGGGGCAATTCCATCGCTCAGGGGCATATTGTAGAGAAAGAAGCCGCCTCGGTTAGCGCCGTCCTGGATAAAGGCCACGACATTGTCGGACTCGTTACCCACGGCGAGCAGGTCGGTCATTCCATCGCTGTTGACGTCTTCGGCGATAAGCTGGAGAGGATCCTCCAGGAGACCTCCCGTGTCGATCATCCGCGCGGGAGAGAAGACTCCTCCGGCAGCCTGGGGGAACCACATGACATCATCCGAGAAGCTCCCCCCGGTGATGATGTCCAGCCGGCCATCTCCATCTATATCGGCCGCGGCCAGGGTGCGAGGACCATCCAGCGCGCCGTCCTGGGACAGCACCGAGAGTCTCCTGTCGAACCTGCCCTGGGAATCCTGGAGCAATACGAGAATATTGTCCGTCTCGACGTTGGCCGTGGCCAGGTCCGCGCGCCCGTCCCCATCGAGATCCGCGCTGATCACCTGGGATGCTCCGCGGGTATTCGACCCAGGCCCGAAGAAATTATGGCCCTGCGCGGCAAAAGAAGAATCGCCACGCTGCAGGAGCAGGTTCAGCCGGTTCGACAAGGGGCTGACGACCGCCAGGTCGAGGTCTCCATCCGCATCCAGGTCGGCCACGGTAAAAGAGGAAGGCCGCGCGCCATCCGCCAGGGAGGCAAGCGTCTGCGCGGGATTCTCCAGGGCGGTCTGGGCATCCTGCTGGTAGATGGCCACATCCCTCGAACCCTCGTCGACAGACGCGACATCGCGACGTCCATCGCCATCGAAGTCGCCTACGGCGACATGCTGCGGACTCGCGATCTGATCCGTACGCCGGAGAATCTCGCAGCCGGAAAGCCCCGCGGCATCAGCCAGGCAGACAAGCACCCGGCCTCCAGGGCCGCCGGGAAGGCCGGCATCGGCTAGGAGGAGGTCATTCGATCCGTTGAGGGTCAGGTCGGCCACCAGCATGGAGACGGGCCTCTCCAGGCCTTCCGGGGCGAACCGTCCGGTCTCAAAAGCCCCTCCCTCCAATTGCCAGGCGACAACGATATTATCCTGCTCCGTGTCAATCGCCAGGATATCGAGGCGTCCATCGTGATCGAGGTCGAGAGTCCCGACGGATCGAATCCGCGAGCCCGCGAGCTGGACCGCGTCCCGCGCCGCGAAGCCGGCCGCTCCCAGGTTCTCGAAAACGACCAGCCCGGNGAGATACGAGCCGATGATNTCCATATCACCATCACCNTCGACATCACCGGCCNCCAGGTCGGTAATCCCCGCCTCCTCGCCCACCGGCGACCCGGCGGTCGCGGGCCCGGAGAAGGTGCAATAAGAATAATTTTCCTCGGTCCCCTTGCAGCCGTTCACCCCGTTTTCACCGCGGTAGAAGATCGTCAGGGCGGTCTCCATCCTGGCTCCCTCGGAAACCGCTATGTCCCGGTCCCCGTCGCCATCAAAATCAGCGACCGCGAGGGCGGTAGGATCGAGGAAGACGCCATCAGCCTTCAGGGAGGCGCGTTCGGCAATGAAACGGCGGCGGGGATCCTCATCCTCGGCCTGGAAATAGATCATCAGGGAGCCCACCTTCTCTATGGGCGGTACGTTCTCATCGGGGAAGGCGGGCGTGTGGAAATGGCTCGTCGCGATCACCGCGTCCAGGTCGCCATCTCCATCAAGATCTCCCAGCTCGAGGTCGGCCGGTTCGCCAATTCGATCATCCAGGAGGCGCAGCTGGTCAAAGGTNCCGGAGGCTCTCTGGAAAGACAAAACGAGCGAGCGGGCTCCCCTGGAGGCGGCCGCGAGGTCCAGCATTCCATCTCCATCGAGGTCGCCGGCGGCGACCGCCACGGGATCGTCTATTTCCGCAAGAGGCGCCAGCCAGACAGGCTCGGGAGTGAAGCCTATGCTCGCCAGGATGGAGAACTCCAGCACGTCNGGGGTCCCGCGGCTTCCCGGGGGAAGCTCGTCATCCTGGCCCGCCGGATCGCCGGCGCATCCCGCCGAGCCGACGCCCAGGCCCCGAATCCTGTCAAACGGTGTTATGCGCAGCTTGACGTCCCCACCGCCGGGAACATCGACGGCGCTGGCCCAGATCACTCGGTAGTCTTCACCAGCACTGGTGGCGCCAAGATTGAGCGGCGCGGCCAGGTCAACCTGGAGCGTATCGCCAGGCTCGGCCGGGGGGGCGAAAGGAGCCGCAAGGCTCAGCACCCCGGAGACCGCGGCGTAGGAACAGGCAAGCCGCTCCTGCTCCGACTGCCCCTTCCCCTGCCTGAGAAGCCGCACCGGGCGTCGAGACATCTCTGTGAGGGCGCGCAGCTCGCCCTTTCGGCGAATCCAGGTGGCGAGCACCTCCCGGCCGGACAGGTCCGCTCCGGCCGGCCGCTCAACGGAGCCGCTCACCAGGTCTTCTGCCAGGGTGGCAATCCGCAGGCGCGAACGCTCCGCCTCCATTTCCCCGGCAAACAGCAGGTCCCNNCGCGCGGCCGGGTCCGCATCCAGNTCCCGNGGCAGCTCGGGGAAAGNCTCCCCCTGGTGCGCCCATTGAAGAATAACGTCAATATTGTCTCCCTCGGGATCCCGTGCCATGAAGTCGATGGCTATATCGCCGCCGGCCAGGCCATCGTCTCCGACTCCCGGAGCCCCCAGGATTCCCACGCTCGGAGCCTCGTTCAGTTCGAGGACAACCAGCGCGGTGACCGTCTCCCCCACTCTCTCGGTAAACTCGCCGGCCAGATCCTTCGGCGTCATGCGAACCAGCACGGCCCGGTCGATATTCCCCAGGTCATCGGCGGCTCGCCAATCGAAATGATGGACGACCCCCTCGGGCGAAGAGGCCAGGCCGTTCTGCGGCTGGTTGGTGCGCATCTCCCTGAAATCGTCGTCGCTGGGATTCTCGGTTACGGTCGAGACCCGCATCTCCACATCCACGAGATCCGAGGTGGCATCAGAGATGGTGACGCTCAACCCGAGGAGGCCCGAGCTGGAGCCTTCGGATGCGATATTGGCGATCGTGGGGGCATCGTTTCCGATGTCGACGATGGCGTTGAGTCGACTCCCGGATTCGAATCGCAAGGTGACCTCTCGAAGGCTGGANTCNCCGAGGTCCGCGTGCGCATTCCAGCCGATCAGGTGCTGCTTGCCNCCNCGAGTGGTCATCAGGCCCCTCAGAGGCTCAGGATAATTNGCCGGGTCATCAGGATACGCCTGNCCCTCGTTCAGCTCAAAATNCTCGGGCAGCGGGTCCATGAATGTCATCGGCTGAAAATCCAGCCCATCGATCGACCAGGTGATGTTGAGATTTGCCAGGCCGCCGGACTCGCTCCTGAGCCGGAACCGCAGTATTGCCTGTCGTGGATCCCGTCGATTGCTTTCAGCTTCGAATCCTTCGAAGACGACCGTGACACCGACAGCGGCATCACGATGCTCTTTCTCATCATCGTCCTGCAGGAGGTAGNTGAGAACCGCCGTCCCGGCATTGCAGCCGCTGAACAACAGCGGCAAGGCCANCAGGGCCGCCAGGGCAAGCCCTGCTCGGGGGGAGAGGAGCCTGTTCAGTATTTTATTCAGCCTGGTCTGCATTTCTATCTACCCGAAAAAATCACCGCCGTACGGGAGATCCTGNCCCCGTCGTTTCTCAACGCNCGAACCTTGATCAGGTTTTTCCCGGCGACGAGCGGAATCCCNCCCGGCACCTCTACCCGGGCCCTGCCCTCACGCCCGAGAATTCCGTTGACCCGCTGAAGCTCGTCCCCCCGGAGCACCCANCTGTAGCGTTCCGTTTCCTCGGCAAGACGGTGCAGGTCGAGCACCCGGATGCCGGCNGCGCTGACAAGGTCAAACGCNAAGGAGGAGNCCTCGAGCCCTGCCGGGAANACGACCCGGAGGGCGCTCTCTTCTTCATCCCGGCCGAGATGGCCGCGAAGCTCCTCCATGAGCTCCCCGAGGAAGCCCGCGAGCGCCTCTTCATTCAGAGCGCTCTTGACCGCCTCGGGATCCCCCGAAACGTACATCGGCGGCATGACGATACTCAGCAGGTAATTATCCAGGCTCTCATCCCCCCCGCTTCGATCGACCAGGCTCAAGGAGCGGGAGCCGCCACTGGAGCGCAGCTTATACGCCGGGGTCGGAACGGATGGCTGCCCGGAGAGCTTCAGCCAATCCCTGACCTCCCGGTCGTTGAGGTCGATAACCTCAAGCTCCATTTCTCCGGTGAGCGGGTATTCGAGCGTAGGCACGAACCAGGAAGGGAGACCTCCGAAGAGCCAGGTCAGGACCTCCAGGGCGGCATCGCCTGAAGAGACCACGGGTTCCGGAAGAATCTCTTCGGCCTTCAGCCTGACCCCGATAAGGAAATCCATATTGCGCCCCTCCCGCAAGGCGTCCGCGGTAGTCGTCGAGCTGAGCGCCAACGCCCTGCTGACTACGGCATCATCCGCCTCCAGCGCGGCGCAGACCGTCTCGAGGGTGGTCTCGGTTCCCTCGGGAGCGGTGGCGGGCGCTTTCAGAAAAACTCCCACGCTGTAGGGAAGCACAGTGGAGCCACCGGATGGCATGCGACGAGGACCACCGGAGCAGCCGGGCAGAGCCAGCCATGCCAACACTAAAAGAGAAGATGCGGGCAAAAAGCCGGCCGTGGCCCTAAAGAAAAAACGCCGGATTCTCTTCATAGGATATTCAACTCAGGCGGAACGGAAGATAACCGTGTACCCCTCGGGGCAAAAAGCGGTCAAAACCCAATCGCGCGGACCCCATGCGGCGGCATGCGGGAACTCCGTTTACTACAGACACCAAGGTACGATTATAGCACCCCTTAGGGGATTTCCTACGCTAAGAGCCTCTCTTCGCCCCCGAACATCGCGAGGACGCCGGCCGGCATTGCCGTGGCGAAGCAAGAGCGCCTTTTCCCTGTACCTGGAGACGAAAGCGTCCCGGGTAACCGGGCAACGACAGGTCCCTTCGGTACGAACATCTCGCATGCATTCACCTGCTTTACCGGGTAAAAAACCAGAGGTCCCGGGCGGTGAAGCGTTCCTTTTCAGGGGCCTTGAAGTTATATTTCGACAAGAGGCTCGGCCTCGAACTCCTGAGCCGGGCGGAAAGGAAGACCTTGAAGATAGCGATCGGCGGCGACCACGCCGGATTCGAACTGAAAAAACTCATCTGCGAGCATCTCGGCGATCGTGGCCACGAGGTCCTGGACGTAGGGGCGCTTGAGTTCGATGGGAAGGACGACTATCCCGACTTCGCCAGGCTGGTGGCGGAGACCCTGATGGAGGGCAAGGCGGAGAGAGGGATCCTGATCTGCGGAAGCGGGGTCGGGGTATGCATCGCCGTCAATAAACATCCGGGCCTGCGCGCCGGGATTTGTCACGACACCTATTCCGCCGCCCAGGGAGTCGAGCATGACAATATGAACGTTCTGTGCATCGGGGAGCGGGTCGTCGGACCAGCCCTGGCGCGCGAGGTTGTCGAAGCTTTCCTGGGCGCTGAATTCGCAGCGGAAGGACGACACCAGCGGCGCTATGAAAAAGTGATCGAACTCGAAGAGCGCTATCTCGGCCCCTCAGCAAGCTGACCACGGAATATTTGATGAACGACGCTGAAGAGAAGTCCGGCTTCTTCGGCTATCTCATGAGAGCCGATTACCGCTTCCTCCAGGAGCGGGACCTGGGCATCGATCTCTACAATAGCGGGTATTGCGGGCTGGCTGTCTTCGTGCTGGCCGTGGCGGTCGTCACGATCTTTCTCCTGTCGATCTTCCACATGATACCCCGGCGCAAGCACGTCACCATATTGCTGCCGGGAACAGGCTGCCTGGCCTTCGCCTTCGGCCTGCTCGGCACCTGGCTGAACCACCTCCGGCTCGAAGAGGTCGGCAAGGTCCTCTTCAGTGCGGCCGGGGNGACCCTCCCGGTGAACGTCCCCCAGCAGGCCGCCATCGTGATCCTTCCGCTGGCAACAGGCATCGCCGTCCTCATCGCCAGCCTGGCGGGCTACATCTACCTCCTGGCCTTCTGGACCTCTGACCTCTTTCGAAAGCAGGCCGAAGGGAAGAAACAGAAGGGGAGCGTCAAGACACGGGCTGGAAGATGACATCGACGTTGTCTTCTCCCGCGACGCGCTGCAACTCCTCCCGGAGCTCGTTCACCGCCTGGTCTACAGGCACCTGGACCTCCATCTCAAGGGAGAATATGGGTGTACCGGTGATGGGCGCCTGGTTCAGCGAGGTGTCGAGGTTTGCCACGTTCACCCCCCTGTCCCTGAGAATGCCCGTGATCTTGTGAACGATACCGGGATGGTCGAGCGCCACCGCCTGCAGCCTGTAACAGATGACGCCGGGCCTTGCCTGCCCGGCCGCGACCGACTTGACCCGCAATTCCAGGTCCAGTTCGCCGGCGACCGAGTCCAGGCCTGCGCGAACNGCATCGAGTTGTTTACCGGTTCCCACCACCAGCATGAAGAGCGCGAACTCACCTCCGAGAATCGCCATCCTGGAATCCTCCAGGTTCGCCCCGGCATCGAAAACGACTCCGGACACCGAATCGACGATTCCCGGCTGGTCCCTGCCGGACGCTGATACCAGGACGGTCTCTCTCTGGGATTGCTGCACCCTGACGACTCCATNAAAAACNAGGATTGGTTCGTTCGAGCATAGCAGCAACAAAGCGANACCTTCAAGCCTCCTCCCCCGACATCTACCGGTAATCATGGGCGTTTGCCCGTATCTCGCGAGNCAGGGCCGATAAGTGGGAAGACAAAGCCCGGAGACCCGATTCATCACAAATGAACTCAATTCCATGAGAACAAATTGCCGATGAAAAGACTAGTCCGTAGAGCCTTCAGACGTCATCCCGCTCTCGGCGGAACGCGGTATTTTCATGAAACGCAAACTCATCACACTCCTGGTACTTACGGTGTCCTTCATCCTGATCGACGCCCTCTACTCCGGCTCCAGGGCCTGTGCCGAGGGTACCCCCCAGGCGGGGCAGGCGTATGTCATCCGCGAGCACGACAACCTCTTCCGGATCGCCGAGCGGGCCTACGGTAACGGTTTTGACTATTACCGCATCCTGGAGGCGAATCCATGGGTCGACCCGGACCGGCTGATACCGGGAAAACGGATAGAGATACCGGCCATCGCNGCGCCGACCAGCCCGATCCCCCCTGAGAATCTCGCGGATGAGCTGCGGGCCGCCGGGGCCCTGGAACCCGCCNCCCCCNGGNAGACGNCGCCGCGGCCCCCTCGCGCTGATACCGCTCCCGCTGAAGAGCCGCGGGTCGCGCAGGCNCCNTCTATCCACGCGGACCCGGCCGGGGCCGAGCCGAAATCCAGTTCCGTCTGGAACACCCTGCAGAACAAGATCCAATCGAAGACCCTCTTCGGACTCAGCCTGNCGATGTTCGCCTGCTACGTGCTCCTGTTCTGCCTGGCGCACGCGATCCTCCAGGGCCTGATTGTCTGGATCGCGTCCCATATCACCTTTGTACGNGAAGCCTCGATCAGNAAATCGTTCAAGGCNAGCTTCCTGGCCGAGATGATCACGCTCTGNACCCTGNTGATCGTCGGCGTGGTCGCCGTCATGATGCTCTACGTGGGAACCGAGAACGCCGCCGACGCGTCCTCCTCGCAGCTCTTTCCAATGGTTGAAGACTACCTGGTCAAGCCCGTTGGCCTGATCGCCGTNGGCNGCTNNCTGCTCGGCCTCCACGTCCTCCTCAGCCTGCGCTTTATCCCCCAGATCTTCGAGATCCAGAGAGTCCATGCCTTCATGGTCGTTCTCCTCGGAGTCCTTGCCCCCCACCTTGCNGGCTTCTATCTCGTCGGNAAGAAGATGGGCTTCATCCAGGCCTGANTCGACGGCCNCTGNATCCAGGCNNGCTCCTGTGCCGAGCGGAAGATGCCCGGACTGTTGTCTCTCCCATGGGACAGTGATACCCTGAGGCTTCTCCNCGGGGNCCCGGGTACCCCATCTTCCCACGGAGCAACCATCCTCTCAGGAGTCACGACATGAACCNGCGCCTCTTANTCACTTCCTGCCTGCTCNCCGTAATATCCTGCGCCNGCTCCGCAGNGGAAGCGGCCAGGGGNAACATTGTCATGTTCGTGGTCGATGACCAGGGCCGCGANGCCGGCTGCTACGGCAANAAGGCGATCAAGACCCCNAACCTCGACCGGCTCGCGGCCGANGGNACGGTCTTTCAGCACGCCTANTGCACCACCGCNAGCTGNTCNGCNAGCCGCTCGGTGATCCTCNCCGGGCTNCACAACCACTCNAACGGCCAGTACGGGCACCAGCACTCCTACCACAATTTCCATACCCGCCTGAGCGTCAGGAGCCTCCCGGTGCTCCTGTCGGAGGCGGGCTATCGCACCGCCAGCATCGGCAAATACCACGTTCAGCCCGAGACGGTGTACCACTTCGACGCCTACCTCAAGGGCAACCAGGGCGGCTCCCGAAACGCTGTCACCATGGCGCAGAAATGCAAAGCCTGGCTCGGGGAAAAGAGCGAGAAGCCCTTCTTCCTCTACTTCTGCACATCCGATCCCCATCGAAGCGGCCGCCAGGCGGCCCATCCCCTCAATCGGCCTGACTTCTTCGGCAACGGACGCAAATACAACGGTGTCAACGAGCAGACCTTCAAGGCCGGGGACGTGATCGTGCCCCCCTACCTCCCCGATACTCCCGAGTGCCGGAGGGAGCTCGCCCAATACTACCAGTCGGTGGCGAGACTCGACCAGGGGCTCGGCCTGCTGGTAAAAATACTTAAAGAGTTGAAGCTCTACGACAACACGCTCATCCTCTACCTGAGCGACAACGGCATCGCCTTTCCGGGCGCCAAGACCAACCTCTACGAGCCGGGCATGCGCCTGCCGCTCGTGGTACGCGCCCCCGCCCAGAAGAAACGCGGCGGCTCCACCAACGCGATGGTGAGTTGGACCGACCTGGCACCGACCATCCTCGACTTCGCGGGAGCGACCCCGAAGAAATACAGATTTCACGGCCGCTCCTTCCTCGGGACCCTCGACGAGGAAAACCCCAAAGGCTGGGACGAGGTCTACGCCTCCCATACCTTCCACGAGATCACCATGTACTACCCCATGCGGGTGCTGCGGGAGAGGCGCTTCAAGTACACCCTGAACATCGCCAGTGGCCTGGCCTACCCCCACGCCTCCGATCTCTGGGCCTCAGCCGCCTGGCAGGGAGTCTGGCAGCGAAAGGAGCGCTACTACGGCAAGCGAACCGTCGACGCCTACCTCCATCGGGCGAAGCACGAGCTCTACGATCTCGAACGTGACCCGCACGAGGTCATCAACCTGGCCAACAATCCCGACCACGCCGAGACCCTCAAGCGCATGCAGGGAAAACTCAAAAAATGGCAGCAGCAAAGCGGCGACCCCTGGAAGTACAAATACGTCTACGAATAAGAAACAGGGAAAAACATGAAAACCACCGGCACCCTGGCGCTCTCGGCGCTCCTCCTCATCAGCTCACTCACCTATTGTCCCGCGTCGGAGGAGAAGAAACCCTCAGCGAAAAAACAACCTCGCGGCTACTCCATTCCGCTGATCGATCTTGCCGGTGAAAAACACCGCCAGGTGGTGGTCGACCGGGAAAAGGACGTCTATCTCGGGCACCCCACCACGGTATTGCTCGAGGACGAGAAGACCATGATCTGCGTCTACCCCGCCGGACACGGACGCGGGCGCATCATCATGAAGCGCAGCGCCGATGCCGGGCTTACCTGGAGCGCCAGGCTGAAAACACCGGAGAACTGGGCCACCTCGAAGGAGGTCCCGACAATTCACCGGGTCATCGACCCGGCCGGAAAAAAGCGTCTTATCATGTTCTCCGGACTCTATCCCGCCCGGCTGGCGGTCTCAGAAGACGATGGCGCCACCTGGTCGCCTCTGAAAACCCTTGGCGACTGGGGCGGGATCGTCGTCATGGGAAGCGTGATCGACCTGAAGACGGGCCCTGGAAACTACCTGGCCCTGTTTCACGACGATGGCAGGTTTTTCACGAAGAACGGCAAACGCGCGAAGAAGACTCTCTTTACCGTCTACAAAACCTTTTCCAAAGACGGCGGACTCTCCTGGAGCTTCCCCGAGGCCATCTTCGCGCGCTCGGACCTGCACCTCTGCGAACCCGGAACGGTACGCTCACCCGATGGAAAACAGATCGCCGTGCTTTTCCGGGAAAACAGCAGGAGGCGAAACGGCCACGTGATTTTCTCCAATGACGAAGGAGTTACCTGGACCGCTCCACGGGAGGTTCCCGGCTCGCTCACCGGCGACCGCCACACGGCAAGGTACGCCCCTGATGGGCGGCTCTTCATCTCGTTTCGCGACCGGACGCTCGAGAGTCCCACCCAGGGCGACTGGGTCGGCTGGGTAGGCACCTACAACGACATCGTCAAGGGAGCCGAGGGACAGTACCGTGTCCGGCTCATGGACAATACCCGCGGAGCCGACTGCGCCTACCCCGGCGTAGAGCTGCTCCCGGACGGTACCTTCATAACGACCACCTACGGTCACTGGATCAAGGGGGAGTCGCCGTTCATCGTGAGCGTCCGCTTCACGCTGAAAGAGCTCGACGAGAAAGCCCGGGCGGCGAAGAGATAGCCTCAGGCCTTACCTTTTCCGGGTGCGTCCTTCTTTCCTCCCCCGTGCTTCAGCTCGATGACCTTCAGGTTGAGCAATTCGACGAAGAGCGAGAAGCCCATGGCGAAGTAGATATAGCCCTTGGGAATATGGAGAGTGAGTCCATCAGCCACCAGCGCCATGCCGATCAGGAGCAGGAAGCTCAGGGCGAGTATCTTGATCGTCGGACGATCATTCACGAACTTGCCGACGCTGCGGGCGAAGAAGATCATGAGCAGCACAGAGATAACGACGGCGAGGATCATGACCGCCATGTGTTCCTTGTCCACCATTCCAACTGCCGTGATGACCGAGTCGAGAGAGAAGACCATATCCAGCAGCATGATCTGCACCAGGGTCGCCGCGAAGCCCGCCGTGACAGCTTTCCCACCGCCCTCGCCTTCATGACCCTCGAGATTCTGATGGATCTCGTGGGTACTCTTGGCCAGCAGGAACAGGCCGCCGAGTACCAGGATCAGGTCTCGACCGGAGATGTTTCCCGGGTTGTCTGTCGCGTTCTCGTCTCCGTAAACCGTGAACAGGGATTCCTCCAGCCCGAGAACCCAGCCCAGGCAGAAGAGCAGGCCAATCCGCATCCCCATGGCCAGCAAGAGACCCGTCCGCCAGGCACTCTTGCGTTTTTCCTCGGGAAGCCTGCCGGTAAGCACCGAGATGAAAACGATATTGTCGATACCGAGAATCAGCTCGAGACAGGTAAGGGTCAGGAGGGCAATCCAGGCCTCCGGTGAATGTATCCACGAGAACCACTCAAAGTCCATCTGCAAGCTCCAGCACGTTCCCATCGCCGCAACACAAACCCGGCGAATCAAAGCGGGGGTATTTTTGCCGATCCGCCCGCGTCCTAACCAGCCAAATCCTGCCTGACAGGCACATTTACAGCGAGTGCGAGATGGTTTGTCTTTAGGTTCCGATCAGGCGATAATGGCCTTCAGCAGGAGGTGCATATCTCCGAAGACAGAAATATAAAGCCCTTCTGAGCGCAGAAGACAGTCATGCTCGACATCCACGGACCACGATTCAGCCACTGCGACGGCCTCTCGCGTCGCGCCTTCCTGAGTGCAGGTGCCGCCGGGTTCTGCGGCCTCACCCTGGCCGACCTCCTGCGCGCTGAGAGCCTGGGCGGAATCGGTTCATCAACGAAGGCTGTGATCAACATCCACCTCGATGGCGGCCCTCCCCAGATGGACATGATCGACCTGAAGCCGAACGCGCCGCGCGAAATCCGCGGGGAGTTCAGGCCCATCGATTCGAAAATACCCGGCCTGCTGATCTCCGAGCTGCTTCCGAAGATCGCCTCGATCGCCGACCGGTTCGCCTTCATCCGATCCCTGGTCGGAGCCGCCAGCCAGCACGACGCCTTCCAATGCCAGTCCGGCTTCGACCGCAAGTCGCTCGACTCTATCGGCGGCCCCCCGGCCCTGGGGGCAGTGCTCTCGAAGCTCCAGGGATCGCCCGCCGATCCGGCTCCCTGCTTTGTCGACCTCATGCAGGGCAGGCCGCTGGTGCGAAACAGCGCGCGTCCCGGATTCCTCGGCCCGGCCTATGGTCCCTTCCGCCCCGACATCTCGAAGATGTTTGAGCGGCCGCTCGAGGACGGAATGAAGGGTGAGCTCAAGGCCCTCGGCGGCGACCATGCCACCAGCCTGGCCCTCAACAGGAGCCTCAGTGCCGAGCGCATGAAGACCAGGGTGGGACTCCTGCAGGAGCTCGACCGTCTGAAGCGCAGCGCGGATTCAGGCGGACAGATGGACGCACTCGACCGCTTCACCCGCCAGGCCGTCGGGATCCTGACCTCCGGGAAATTCGCCGATGCCCTCGATCTTGAAAAAGAAGACCCGGCCGTCGTCGAGCGCTACTCCCTGCCGGAAGGTAACAACCGGCCATTGGGCACCAACGAGGGCGCCGGCTCGACCAGGAAGTTTCTCCTGGCCAGGCGCCTGGTGGAGGCCGGAGTTCGCTGCGTGAGCCTGTCGATCTCGGACTTCGACACCCACTCCTCGAATTATCCCCGCATGCGCCACACCCTGCCCATCGTCGATCACGGCCTCCACGCTCTCATCACCGACCTCGAGGAACGCGGCATGCTCGATGATGTCGCCATCGTCGCCTGGGGAGAGTTCGGCCGGACCCCGAAGGTGAACTCGAAGAACGGCGGCCGTGACCACTGGCCGAAGGTCGGCATGGCGATGCTTGCCGGCGGCGGGATGAAGACCGGGCAGATCATCGGGGCCACCGACCGCTACGCGGGCGAGGCGATCACCAGGCCCGTCCACTACCAGGAGGTCTTCGCCACCCTCTACCACTGCCTTGGAATCAACCTGGCCGCCACCACGATAGCGGACGCCAGCGGCCGCCCCCACTACCTCCTCGACCGCACCGAGCCAATCAGCGAACTGGTCTGAACAGCCCTTTCAGGCGGAAATAGCCATGGGACGAAAATTCGGCTTCTCGTGGTCCTGGAAAAGAGCCATCGGCCTCTCGGCTTTAAAAGGAAAAATCTCGCGCAAACTCGGCATCCCCCTGACCCGCCTCGGCCGCCAGCAGAAGGCAGGCCGAGCGGCTGGCTGTTGCATGCTATTCTTTGTTCTCCTGGTTACCGGGGCGGCAACGGCGTCTTTTTTGATATGACGGATCAAATTGCCCCATTAGGCAAACTGGCCGGTTGCCCGCAAAGGTCTGGGTAACCCCGGCCTGTCAGGGCCCTGCCGTGATAAGAACGGGCAACTCCACGGGTGGCTCATCGGTGATGCTGATGGCGCCGGCGACGAACGCGAGGGCCTCGTCATGGCCCGTACCGGCGCTCAGCAGATCGGCGAGAGGCTGCCCCTCCTCTACCTCGTCTCCCAGGCGAACTCTCATCTGGAGACCGACCGAGGGGTCAATGGTGTCCTCCAGCGAGCGCCGGCCGCCGCCAAGGGCGATCAGGGCGTAGCCGAGGGCCTCTCCATCGATGGCGGAGACATAGCCTGCACGGGGCGCCCCCACCTCACAGGCGGGTGCCAGCTCGAGATCAGCCTCCGGGTCACCCCCCTGGGCCCGCGCCATCTCCCTGAACTTCTCGAGCGGGCGTCCGGAGCCGAGCTCGGCTTCCAGCACGGCGCGAGCTGATGGCGTATCGTCTGAGCAACCAGATGCCGTCAGCATACGCGACCCGAGCTCGTAGACCACCTCCATGAGGTCCTCCGGCCCATCCCCTCCGAGCGCGGCGAGAGCCTCGAGCACCTCGTTGGCGTTTCCCACGGCCCGGCCAAGCGGCTGGTTCATATCGGTGACGAGAAAACCTGTCCTGACACCCATGCGCTCCCCCACCGCCGTCATCGCGGCGCCGAGCGAGCGGGCGCTCTCGATGTCCTTCATGAAGGCCCCGCTGCCCCACTTGATATCCAGGGCCAGGGCATCGAGGCCCTCTGCGAGCTTCTTGCTCATTATGCTGGCTGTAATCAACGGCACCGAGGCGACCGTCGCGGTCACGTCGCGCAGGGCGTAGAGTTTCCCATCGGCGGGAGCGAATTCTCCGCCCTGGGAGGCGATGACGCAGCCGACCTCTTCAGTGATTCGCCGAATCTCCCCGGCCCCAAGCCCTGTACGAAAACCCGGTATCGCCTCGAGCTTGTCGATCGTTCCGCCCGTGGGGCCCAGGCCGCGGCCCGCCACCATCGGAACCCGCAGGCCGCAGCAGGCGGCCAGTGGAGCCAGCACCAGGGAGACCTTGTCGCCCTGCCCCCCGGTGGAATGCTTGTCTACCCGTGAACCATCGACACCAGTCCAGTCGAGGCACTCTCCCGATTCCATCAGGGCCGCGGTCAGCGCGGCGATCTCCGAATCTTCCATGCCCTGGAAACAGATGGCCATCGCCAGGGCCGCCACCTGGTATTCCGGCACCGCGCCCGAGACATAGCCCGTGACCAGGGCGGAGAGCTCCTCTGCGGTGAGAGGTTCCCCATCTCTTTTCTTCTGAATAAGGCGGGTGACGTTCATACCTGGTGCTTCCTCAGGCTGCCTGACAGCCAGAAGCTAACACAGGGGAAAATGATCTTTGCTGAAAAAGAGCCCGGCTTTCGGTGAAATGAAAGTCCTTGGAATGACCGCGGAAGAGTCGAGAATGCAGGGACCATGTTTTTCGAGCAACGACAAGCTGGTTTTTCACAACGGGCACCCGCCCTGGCCGTGGGGGTCCTCCTCTTCACCCTGGCGCCCGTGAAACTCCCCGCGGAGACGCCCACGATAAAGAGCATCCTGCCGCTGGCCGCGGCCCCGGGAAAAACCACCGAGGTGGTGATCGAGGGTCAACGCCTCGCCGGGGTAACCGGCCTCTGGACCACCTTCGAATCGAAGATCTCGATCGTAGAGGCCGGCAAGCGGGAGGAAAGCCGCCTGCGCCTGCGAATCGACATCCCCGAGAAGACCCCTGTCGGCATCGGCGCGATCCGCGCCGCCGGGCCCGGCGGCCTCTCCAACCTGGAGCTCTTCCTGATCGATGACCTCCCCGCCAGCACCCCGGGGGCAAAGAATACCTCGGCTGAAAACGCCGCCGCCATCGAGCCTCCCTGCGCCATCGACTCACGGACGACAACCGACCACAGGGACTACTACAGCTTCAGAGCCCGCGCCGGACAGCGTCTCTCCTTCGAGGTCATGGCCCAGCGGATCGGCTCCCGGCTTGACCCCATCCTTCGAATCCTTGATTCCGCGGGCCGGGAGGTCGCCTTCAGCGATGACTCCGCGGGTGCCGACAGCCGGCTCGCCTGGCGGTGTGAGCAAGAAGGTGAATACCTCATCGAGCTTCGCGATGTCATCTACCGTGGAGGCGATGGCTTCACCTATCGCCTGCGGGCAGGTGATTTTCCGCTGGTCTCGGCGCCCTACCCCATGCGAGCCGAGCAGGAGAAATCCACGAAGATCTCCATCGCGGGCCCGGATTGCGCCGGGGTGGAGTCCCGGAACGTCCAGCTTCCCGGGGGCTCGAGCGGCCGGGCCTTCTCCCTGGGCGCCCGCTTCCCCGGGGGCGCGAGCTCGAGCTTCGTCACCCTCCTGTCGAGCGATCTGCCCGAACTGCTGGAGAAGGAACCGAACAACCGGGCTGAATCGGCCGGGACGCTGCAGCCGCCCTGCGCCATCAACGGCCGTTTCGCGAACGGGGGAGACAGGGACTTCTACCAAATCGCCGGAAAAAAAGGAACGCGGCTGGTCATCCGCGGAGAGACCCGGCATTCGGGCTCCCCCACCGACCTGTACCTGCGCCTGGAAAAACCCGGCGGCGGTAAGATAGCCGAGGCCGAGGACCGCTCCTATGATCCCGGCAAGGACAAGGAGAAGGGTAAGAACTACTACTTTGAGGAGGGTGTGCTCAATTACACCTTCCCCGAAGACGGCAGGGTCATCCTCATGGTCGAGGACCTTATCCGTCGAGGCGGGCCGGAACACGTCTATCGTATCGAGGTGCGGCACGGGCAGGGAGACTTCAGCCTGGAGCTCGAGGAGACTCTCTACAGCTCGGCCCCCGGCGGTGACCTCAAGGTAAAGGTCCGCTGCAGGCGAAACGGCTATGATGGTCCCATCGAGCTCGTGGCCGAGGGGCTGCCCGGGGGCACCAAGCCCGGCAAGGCCCGCATCGGCAAGGGAAAGGACTCTGCGGAGCTGAAGATTACCCTCGAAAAAGACCTCCAGCCTGGCTCCATGGGGACCTTCCGAATCTTCGGAACCCCTGCGGACGGAGGCAGGGCCCGTCGAATCGAGGCCCGTACGAGGGAGGCCCTCAGAAAAACTTTTCCGCGCCTCTTCCATCCGCCCCGGATCCTTGATGGCCTCGCGGCCTTCGCGGTCACCGAAGCGAAAAAATAAACGCGGGGGCTACTTCACCAGGAAGCGGTGTACCGTATCGTGCGAGTAGTTCTCACCCGGCTTCAACAGGATCGGCGGGAAATTGGGCTGGTTGATGGAATCGGGAAAATGCTGGGTCTCGAGGCAGATCCCATGGTTCTTCGCATATTTCCTGCCACCCTTGCCGATGTTGGATCCATCGAGATAGTTCCCGGTATAGAGCTGGATACCCGGCTCGGTGGTCAGGATCTCCAGCACCCGGCCGGAGCCCGCGTCGTAGAGCGTCGCCGCCAGCGCCAGGGAGTTGTCCTTTGAGCTGAGACAATAGTTGTGGTCGTAGCCACCGGGGTTGCCATCGGAGGGTGGGAGCTTATCGAACCGCGAGCCGATCTTCATCGGTTTTGTGAAATCCATGACCGTGTCCTTCACCGCCTTGATCTCCCCGGTGGGTATGCCACCGCCATCGATAGGGGTGTAGTGATCCGCGGCTATCATGAGCTCGTGATCGAGAATCGTGCCGCTGCCAGCCCCCGCGAGATTGAAATAGGAGTGGTGGGTCAGGTTGACCGGGGTGGCCTTGTCCGTCTTCGCCCAGTAGCTGACGATCAGCTCATTGGAGTCGGTGAGCTTGTAGATAACCCGGATATCGAGATTCCCGGGGTAGCCCTCTTCCCCATCGGGACTCTTGTAGCCGAAGATCACCCCGCTTCCCCGCATTATCGTGGCCTTCCAGACCCTCTTGTCGAGCCCCTTGACGCCCCCGTGCAGGTGATTGGCGCCGTTGTTCTTCGCCAGGGTGTATTCCTTGTCGCCAATCTTGAACTTGCCGCCCGCGATCCTGTTGGCGACCCGCCCGGTGGTGGCTCCGAAATAGGGATGGCCGGCAAGATAGCCCTCGAGAGAATCAAAGCCGAGCACCACGTCCGCGAGCTTTCCATCGCGGTCGGGAACGTGCAGCTCGGTCAGCAGCGCGCCGTAGGTCATGATCTTCGCCTTGACGCCGTTCTTGTTGACCAATGTGTAGACGTCTACCGCCTCACCATCGGCTGTTTTTCCGAAGGGGGCCTTGGTCACCTTCGTGCCCGGTACCGCGCAGGAAGCCAGCAGGAAGAGGCCGGGTATGAAGCCGAAAATCCGGATGAGTTGCATGGATACGCTCCTTGGTGATGATTGATATTGAAACCGGACCCGCCAGTATACAAACTCCGGCCCAACCTGCCATACTATCTGTTCACATCGAAAGCCCGCTCTTGTGAATTCAACACATACCCGGAGAACCAGCAGCATGATCAGAATCGAAGGCCTGCCCCAGGCAACATTGATCCTGGCGATCCTGGCCCAGGGTCAGCTGGCCGCGCAGGAAACTCCCGAATCCCTTCTTCTCAAAGCCCGGGAGGCGGAGCGAACGGCGCAAAGCCTGGCCCTGCGGGCGGCTGGAGCATTTGATCGAAGAGGCAGCGAGCATTTCAAGGCGGGCAGGATCAAGGAATCTGTAGCGGACTTCGATATGGCGGTCAAGCTCGACGGAAAAAGAGAGCCCTGGCACTGGCGCCGCGGCATCTCCTACTACTACGCTGGAGAATTCGAGAAGGGGAAAAAACAATTCGAGGGCTACCAGACCGTCGATTCCAGCGATGTCGAGAACGCCACCTGGCGCTACCTCTGCATGGCCCGGCTCAGTGGAGTTGCCGCCGCGAGCAAGGACATCCTGAAAATCGGCGACGACCGGCGGGTGCCGATGCGCCAGATCTACGATCTCTATGCCGGCAAGCTCAAGCCCGAGGACGTCCTCGAGGCCGCCCGGGCGGGAAAACCCTCTCCCCCCCAGCTGAACATGAGGCTCTTCTATACCCACCTCTACCTCGGACTCTACTACGAGGCCGCCGGCAAGGGGAAGCTCGCCCGCGAGCATCTCATCAAGGCGGCGGACGATCACAGGATTGGCCACTATATGTGGGACGTCGCGCACGTCCACGCCAACATCCTGCGGGCGAAAGAAAAAAAGAAGAAGTGACCCCCACCCGGGTTTATTTCCCCAGGTCAACGCAGACCGCCGTGGTCTGGTTGCGCAGGTAAAGCCTGCCATCCTGCACGGCCGGCGCCGTCCAGCATTTGCCGGAAAGCAGCTTCGCCCCCGCGCGCGGCTTGAAACCCGAAGGCGAGGCCTTCGCGATCAGCAGCTGGCCGTTCTCCGCCAGGAAGATCAGGTGGCCATCGGCCAGGGTCAGGGTACCGTGGCGGGTCCTGCTGCCGCGGCCGCCGGAAGCTCCAAGACGATCTTTTCTCCAGACGAGCTTGCCGGTCTTCAGCTGGACGCATTTCAGGGCCTGCTCATCGGCTCCGAAGAGGAAGCCCTTGTAGAGCACGCAGGTCTGGAACTTGCTGCGGATGACCTGGTTCTTCCAGACCTCGCGGACAGTGAGCTTGCCGCCGGATTTACGAAGCCGGAAGAGCGCGCAGCCATGGCCGTAGCCGGAGCTGATGAAGAGGTTTCCCTCGTCATAGATTGGCGTGGCGGAGTTGACGTCGTAGCTGGTTTTCCAGGCCGACCGCCAGGCCACCTTGCCATCGCCTGCCTCAACCACGAGGATTTCTTTAGCACTGAAGCAGGCGATATAACGAGTTTTTTCGAAGGTAAATGGATAGGGCGTCGCATAGCCGGCTCCGTCCGAGCCCGCCTTCCACACCCTCGAGCCGGTCTTCTTGTTGAAGGCCGCTATGCTTCCATCGCTGCCCCCAGGTGAGACCACGGCCAGGTCGCCCTCGATGAGGACCGAGCCGCTGTAGAACCAGGTCGGGGCGGCGGAAAACTTCTGCCGCCAGACCTCGCGGCCATCCTTTGCCTTGACGCAAAGCAACGTTCCCTTCGCCCCCAGCACGTAGACCAGGCCGTTGTCGACCGCGGGAGTCGCCCGGCAGCCATCGCCTCCCTGTCGCTCCTGGAGCTCGCCCTCGATATCGATCTCCCAGGCCGGCTTGCCGTCGGCCGCGCCCAGGCAGATGAGCTTCTGTTTTCCCCCGCTGGTACCGCAGGTATAGACCCTCTCCCCCACCGCGGCGAAAGAGCTGAAGGAGGCGCCGAGTTCACGCTTCCAGAGCACCTTCGGCTTCGACTTCCAGTTGAAGGACAGCCCCTTCTCGGAGCTGATGCCGTCATGATTCGGACCGCGCCAGTTCGGCCAGTCATCAGGGCGAAGTGACGGAGCGGCAAAGAGGAGAAAGAGAAGCGGCAGGCCGCCGATACGGAAGCGGTTGTGAGGTTTCATCGGGTCGCGCCCTCAAAGAAGCCCTGGATTGTTTCGAACACTCGCTTTCACTTCCCTGATCTTATGGACTCCCAGAAGGCGGGTTCAAGTTAATTAACATCTCGGCGGCATCCTCTGCGCGGTTTCACCAGGACGATGGAAGCTGCTCCGGAACCCGGCTATACTGGCGATTCGACTGAATCTCACATCCAATCGACAGCTACGAGGACCCCATGATCCGGGAATTCAAAATAACGTTCATCTCCTGCTGCGCCCTCCTCCTCCCGATGCTCTCCGCCGCCCAGGAGCTCAAGCCCGACCGGCGCTTCACCGAGTGGGACAGCGACAAGGACGGCAAGCTCACCCGCGAGGAGCTTCCCGAGCGCAACCGGAAAAATTTCGGGCGGGTCGACACCGACAAGGATGGCTTCATCTCGCTCAGGGAACACCTCACCTTCGTTGGCCGCCTGCCGCGAAACCGTAACCAGGAGCGCCAGCCGCGCGCGCTCCAGGGTGTCAAAATCGAGAAGAACATCGCCTACGCCGGCACCGACAATCCGCGCCAGGCACTCGACCTCGCCCTGCCTGAGAAACGCGCCACCGACAGACCCCTGGCGGTCATCGCCTACATCCACGGCGGTGGCTGGAGACAGGGCTCGAAGGATGGCGGCCTCAACCGCCTGGGCGCCTACCTGGCCACGGGCCGCTACGCCGGCGTCTCGATCGGCTACCGTCTCAGCGGCGAGGCGAAGTGGCCCCAGCAGCTCTACGACTGCAAGGCCGCGATCCGCTGGCTGAAGGCCAACTCGAAGAAATACGGTCTCGATCCCAAACGGATAGCTGTCTACGGAACATCCGCCGGCGGCCACCTCGTCGCCATGCTGGGAGTCACCGGGAACAACAAGGAGCTCGAGGGCGACCTCGGACCCTATAAGGACTACTCCGGCAGCGTCGCGGCGGTCCTCGATTATTTCGGGCCGACCCAGTTCCTGCTGATGAATTCGAAACCGAGCAAGATCGATCACGACGCGCCCCGCTCACCCGAGAGCCTGCTGATCGGCGGCGCCATCCAGGAAAACAAGGAGAAGACGCTGCACGCCGCGCCGATGAGCTACATCAGCAAAAAAGCCTGCCCGTTCCTGATTGTGCACGGCACGAAAGACATGGCGGTTCCCTTTCATCAATCCGAAATTCTCGACAAGGCCCTCGACAAGCTTGAGGTTGAGTCGATCCTCATCCGCGTCGAGGGCGGCGGCCATGGAGTTCGCGGGACGCCGCTCGACAAGCTGGGCCTCGCTTTTCTTGAAAAGCACTTCTGGGACAAAGAGGTGAAGTTGGCTGACGAAACGATCCAGGACAGCGAACTCAGGCCGCAACGCCGGGAAAAGAGCTCCAAATGAGCGGCACGGTCGGCACGGTAACCCTCTATCACAATCCACGTTGTTCAAAGAGCCGCCAGACCCTCGCTCTCCTTGAGGACCGCGGCATCGAGCCGCAGATCATCAAGTACCTCGAGACACCCCCCGACGAGGCCACTATCTCAGGTCTCCTCGACAAGCTTGGAATCCGGGCGATCGAGCTGGTTCGTAGAAAGGAGCCGCCCTTCGCCGAGCTCGGCCTCGCCAGCAGCGAAGAGGATGACCCGGCCCTCATCGCCGCCATGGCCCGGCACCCGATCCTCATCGAGCGTCCGATCGTCGTCGCCGGGGAAGAGGCACGGATCGGACGACCCCCGGAAAACATCCTCGACATTCTCTGAGGAAAATTGTTTCGTTCGCCCTAGGAGCCGATACCCAGGGGAAGCCCAACCCCCCAGTAGACCAGCAGGAAACCCGTCCACAAGACGAGGAAGGCGAGGCTGTAGGGAAGCATCAGCGAGATAATCGTTCCGACGCCGGCCTTCTTCACGTAGCGCTGCGAGAAAGCGACCACCAGGGGGAAGTAGGGCATCAGCGGGGTGATGATATTGGTGCTCGAATCACCGACACGATAGGCCGCCTGGGTCAGCTCGGGGGAGATCCCCAGCTGCATGAGCATCGGGACGAAGATCGGCGCCAGGAGGGCCCACTTGGCCGATGCCGAGCCGACAACCAGGTTGACGAAGGCGCAGAGCAGGATGATCCCGACGATCGTGAGCTGCGCCGGCAGGTTGAGCGATTTGAGCACATCCGCCCCCTTCACGGCGAGGAGAGCTCCGAGGTGCGACTGGTTGAAGGAATAGATGAAGAGCGAGGCGAAGAAGGCCATCACCAGGTAATAGCCCATGGTGCTCATCGTGCTGCTCATACCCTTGATGACGTCCCGGTGGGATTTGAACCTGCCGGAGACGTAGCCGTGGACAATACCCGGCACGATGAAGAGGAGGAAGATCAGCGGCACGATGACCTTCATCAGGGGCGCGGCGAAAGAGGTCAGCTCTCCCTTGCTTCGAAAAACCGAATCCTCCGGGAGACAGAGAATCAACAGGACGCCAAGTCCAAGAAGCAGGGAGGCCCCTCCCCAGATCATGCCGGTTATTTCGGCAGCTGTAAGCTCCTCCATCTTCGGCATGTCATCAGGGTCTCCATCGACCTCGGTTGACTCGAGCCGGGGCTCAATCATCCTGTCGGTGATGTACCACCCGATGAGGATGATCAGGATGCTCGAGGCGGTGGTGAACCAGTAGTTGCAGAGGGGATTGACCTCCTGGGTGGGTTCGAGAATCTGCGCCCCCACCTGGGTAATCCCCTGCAGCAGAGGATCGATTCCCGAAGGAATAAAATTAGCGCTGAACCCGCCCGAGACCCCTGCGAAGGCCGCCGCGATCCCGGCCAGCGGATGGCGCCCTGCGGCATAGAAGATCACTCCCCCGAGCGGAATCACCAGGACATAGCCGGCATCCGCCGCGCTATGGCTGATGATGCCCACGAGGATCAGCATTGGAGTCAGGAACATCGCGGGCGTGACGCTCAGCAACGCCTTGATGACCGCGTCGATGAAGCCCGACTTCTCCGCGACACCGACTCCCAGCAGGGCGACCAGAACGACCCCCAGCGGATGGAATCCTGTGAAGGTTTTAACCATATCAACTAGAAACTGCACCAGCGCCGCACCGGTGAGCTGATTGGCAACCTCTTGTGTCTCGGGCCCACCTTTCTTCGGAATCTCAAACTCATATCCACCAAGCAACCAGGAGGCCACCCATGTGAGCAACATGGCGAAGATAAAGAGGACCGCCGGGTCGGGAAGCTTGTTTCCAATCCGCTCGATGGCGCCGAGGAACCCGCCCGTTTCAGGGCTTTCGTTTTTCGCTTCTCGCTTCTCGATATTCATCGCATCCATCTCCTGCCGATTTTCTCGGCGACGAACAGTCTAGAGAAACCGGGCCCTCCTGTCCAGAACACAGCACGAACCGGGACTGGAGACAAAACGCTTTTCGATGGTCCACGGCGCCCCGGCTACATAGAATCTCTCCATGCTGAAAAATAAACGCCTCCTGTCCTGGGCTGCACTGCCCGGTCTTCTCCTGTTCTTCTGCGCTGCCCTGCAATGCGCCGATGAAAATAAACCCCGCCTCAACTTCCTGCTCATCACCGTCGATGACATGAACTGGGACTCGCTCGGGGTGAACGGCTGCAAGGTCGCCGGGATCTCACCCAATATCGATCGCCTCGCCTCCCAGGGCCTGCTCTTCAACCATGCCCATGTCACCATCGCCGTCTGCATGCCGACGCGCGCGGTCTGGATGACCGGACGCTATCCGCATCGAAGCGGCGCCCTGGGCTTCCAGAAGATCAACCCGGGAGTGCCGACCCTGCTCGAGGCCCTGAAAAAGGCGGGCTACCATACAGGCATCCTGGCCAAGGTTCCCCACGTTGTTCCCAGCCGGGGGGAGAGCTGGGATCTCGTGCTCCAGGCTCGTGAGCTGGGTGTCGGCCGCGACCCGGCTCTTTTCGCCGAACATTCAGGAAAGTTTTTCGCGGCGGCAAAAGCCGCCGGCAAGCCCTTCTTCCTGATGGCCAACTCGCAATCCCCGCATCGCCCCTTCGCAAACAGCAAGCAGGGGGCCACGCGAAAAAAGGCCAACCCGAAGAAGAAAAAAAAGGCGTCGAATTTTCCCGTGGTGGAGAACCCCTACAAGCCCGGAGACATCCCGGTGCCGGGTTTCCTGCCGCCGCTGGATAAGATCAAGACCGAGATGGCCCAGTACTACACCTCGGTGCGCCGGGCCGACCGTATCACAGGAGCTGTCCTCAAAGAGCTCGACAAGGCGGAACTCGCCGACAACACCCTGGTTATGTTCCTCTCCGACCACGGTATGCCGCTGCCCTTCGCCAAGACCAACTGCTATTACCACTCAACCCGTACACCCTGGATCGTCCGCCTGCCCGGCGTGACTAAGCCCGGCTCCATCGACCGCCAGCATATGGTGAGTGGAATCGACCTTGCCCCCACCGTTCTCGATCTCCTCAGCCTGCCGCCGCTGGCGGGCATGGATGGCCGCTCGTTTCGGCCGCTTCTGAGCGGCAAGGAGCAATCCGGGCGCGATCGGATCTTCACCCACTTCCACCGCACCGCCGGTAGACGCGACTACCCGATGCGCTCGGTGCTCACCCATCGCTGGGGCTACATCTACAACGGCTGGGCCGACGGGAAAACTGTGTTCAAAAATGAATCCCAGAACGGCCTGAGTATGGCCGCGATGAAGGCTGCGGCAAGCAACAACAGCTCCATCGCCGAGCGGGTCAAGCTCTTCCTCTACCGTGTGCCCGAGGAACTCTACGACTACGAAAAGGACCCCGACGCGCTTCACAACCTCATCGGTGACCCGGCGCACAAGGAGCGGGTCGAGAGCTTCCGCAGGCAACTGGCCGGGCATATGAAGGACACCGCGGATCCTCAGCTGGCGCCCTTCAATAAATTCCTCGGCGACTAGCCCTGCCTATTTCTTCGCCTTCTTCAGGGTCGTCATATAGGCCACGACATCGACGAGCTCCTGGGCGCTCATCTGCTTCTGAAGATCAGCCGGCATCATCGACAGCTTGTCCTTCTTCAGCGCCAGGACCTGGGCCTTCGGAAACTTCCTGCTGAGCGCGTCGGCGCCCTTGATCACGACCTCCGCGGCCGTCTGGCTGAGCAGAATGCCGCTGTGGGTTTCACCGTTCTTGAGAACCACGACGTAGGTCTCGAAGTTGTGGCTGATCGCCGCGCTCGGGAAGAGGATGGATTCGAACAGAGCCTCGCGGGTCAGCTTGCCTCCGATCTCGGACATGTCCGGGCCCACCTCCTTGCCCGCGCCGTTGACCTTATGGCAGTTGGCGCAGGTCCCGGTCTTGGCGAATACCGCGGCTCCGCGCTCCACGTTTCCGCGGGCCCCGAGAAGCTTGGCGATCGAGGGAAGCGACCTATTGCTCTTCGTCTTCGGCAGGGGAAAAAGCTTCGCGGCGGCCGAGCGCACATCCTTGGCACGGGAGCGGTGCAGGTCGAGGGCCGCGGAGGTACGCAGGCCCGCCTCCAGCTCATCTTTCTGGGCCATCCTGATCAGCTCGCGGCCTCCGTTCTGGCTCCGGGCCAGGCCCTTGACCGCCTTTCGACGTAACTCAACGCTCCTGTCGTCATCCTTGACCACCGAGGCCAGGATGCCGGCCGCGCGATTCTCTCCTGAATTGGCAAGCACCTCGACGATGCCCGCGACCCTCTTCTCATCTCCATCAAGCGCCCTGGTGACCAGCTCCGTCGCGTTCTTCCCCAGGAGGATGCGTATCGCGTCGACTCCAGCCTGGCCGGCCGGGTCGGCGATGGCCATGTCGAGCAGGTCGGGATATTTCGCGCTGATGTTGAAACGGTTGACGAGATCAACAAATTGCGGAGTGCCCTTCGATCTCTCGAGCAGTCCATCGAGAGCCTTGGAATACTTCGCATCCTTCTTCGGATCGAAATTGCCCAGCCGCTTCAACGCTTCCTGTGCCACCAGCAGCCTGGCGGGATCGGCATCCTTGCCGGCGCCGAAGGCGAGGGCGATCAGCGCCCCGTCCTTCTCCGGCCCCTTGAGGAAATCAAAGGCTCGCAGGTAACGCGGAACCTCGGATTTTTCCAGCTTGCCTCCCAGGATGCCGGCCAGCTGGTCCGGGGTCGCACTGGCGCGTGAACGCCACACCACATCATTTCGCGCCGCGGCGGAAGACGCCTTCCCGGAGTACTTCGCCAGCCAGGCGCCAAAATACTCATCCCATCGATTGGCGGCGCTGATTCCGAGCGCCTCGAGATACCAGCGGTCCTTGCCATCGTGGGCCGCGGCAAGCTGCGCCCAGAGCGCCGGCGCCTTGTCTGACTTTTCCCGGCGCAGGGCAAGCGCGCATTCTCTGCGGACCGGCGCCGAGGAATCGGAGGCCAGCTTCGCGACCAGAGGAATAATGTCCTGCTTGAGCTGGCGGGCGAGGCGGATCGCGACGACGCGGATGTCTTCTTCCTTGTCGGCGGCGGCAAGCTCCACGTAGTGAGCCCCCCGGCCCTCGATCTTACCGAGCAGCCAGAGCGCCCGGGCGCGGTGGCGAACATTCTCCGAGCCGTAGAGGCTCAGCAGGGCCTTCTCCGCCTTCGTCCCCATATCATGGAGGGCCGTCCACGCCAGGTACCTGGCCGCGTAGTTGGGATTCTTGAGCGCTTCGACCGCGCCCTCCGCCGTCTTGAAATCGAAGGTGGGCACCTTGTACTTGACGCCTGGAGGAGCGACCCGGAAGACCCTGCCTCGGCCGAGATCCCGCATCCCGTGACCCCCGACGCCCGGATCATACCAGTCGGTAACAAAGAGCGAGCCGTCAGGAGCGACAGAGACATCGGCGGGACGGAACCAGCGATCCCGGCTACCCTTGAGAATGTCGACCGACTCGGCATCGTAACCCGCGCCGGACTTCTTTACCGGGTAGGCACGGCAGACATTGGGCCCGGCATCGCAGTGGATCACCTGGTCCCAGAAAATCCTGGGCAGGAGGCGACCCTCGTAGACGGTGATGCCAGTCGGCGAGCCAGCGCCGGTCTGCAGGAGATTCGGCACCACGCCGGGATCGTTCAGGTGCCAGTGGCGCCTGGGGATCTCTTTCTCGATCCCGACCCGGTTACTTCGCCAGCCCGCCCCGGTCATCTCATCCCGGTAGCCGTAGTTGCCGAACTCCATGACGTAGTTGATGCGAACGCCCCGGTTGCCGTCATCGTCATTGTCTGACTGCCAAACGGCCCCAAGCGAATCAACCGTCGCCTCGTAGTTGTTGCGGAAGTTATGGCCAAGCACCTCGAACTCGCTGCCATCGGCGTTACAGCGGAAGACCATGCCGCCGAAGTAAGGCTTGCCGTTGTCGCGAACCTCTTTGCCATCGATGTCGGTGATGATGGTCCCCTTCGCATCGTGTACGTGCCGGCCGGTGTTGCCGACGTTCCAGTAGAACTTTCCATCCGGGCCGAAGACGATCGAGTGAGTCGAGTGGTCATGTTGAGGCTGGCCCGTCTTGGTGAAGAGGACCTCCTTGCGGTCGGACTTGTCATCTCCATCGTCGTCGTGGAAGACGAAGACATTGGGAGCGCAGGAGACAATGACCTTATTGCCAAGCACCACGATGCCCATCGCGGAGTCGATATCGCGTCCCTGGTAGAAAACCTTCGAGGTGTCGCTGACTCCATCTCCATTGGTGTCCTCGAGGATCACGATCCTGTCGCCCTCGGGGCGCCGGCCGTTGTTGCGCCGATAGTTGACGACCTCGCAGATCCAGATCCGGCCACGATGATCGATATCGAGGTTGGTCGGGCTGACAATGGCCGGCTCGGAGGCAAAGAGGGTCGCATCGAGGTCGGCATGCACATCGAGACCCGCGAGGGCATCACCGGGTTCACGGCTGTCGGCGCCGCCTCCACCCCCACCGCCACCGCCGATCGATGTCAGCACGGCCGAGCCGGGATTCCCGGTATAGACCATGAACTGAACCGAGCTGTTGTGGCCGCAGGCTCCCTGGTCGGTGCCGCCGTTGTCAAGGCCGGCCCGGGCCCTGAAGCGCTCGTAGCCCGGGGGCAATTTGTAGGCGATCGCTGAGTTGGCGTGCGTACCGAGCCCGTAGGGAACGTCCCTGCCTCCCATCCGCATGGCCTGGCCGTTGCAATTGGCGTTGACCTTGACGTTTCCAAAGCCGCTGGACGCCGAGCTCCATTTCAGCTCCGTGAGCTTCTTCTCTCCCTTTGGGCCCACCAGGCGGGGCTCTCCCCAGTCCGCCCAATCGCAGCTAAAGCCGTTGCCGCCATCGGAGGCCACGAGATAGAGCTCCTTGGCTCCCCGGATATCGACATCGACCTTGATCGAACAGCCTGGGGTCCGCGAGGTCACCACCGGGCTCTAGAAGACAGGCTTGACGCCCGGCTTCCCGGGAGCCAGCTTGCCGGCCTTCTTTGCGACCTTCTTGCCCTTGATCGCCGCGATCAGCTCATCCTTGCTGGGATTGGCCGAGGGAACTCCGGCGCCGGGCACCTCAGCCTTCGCGACCCAGGCGATCGCATTGAGGACCAGCTTACGAAAATTCTCATCTCCCCAATTCCAGTGAACATGACCGCCGGTGAAGCCGAAGCCGCGGCCTCCGTCGGGACGCTCACGCGCCCATGCGACATGCTGGAGATCGCCCTTCGCCACAGAGGCGCGGACGGCCGCATTGCCGCTGTGGGCTCCATTGCGCCGGCGCATGGTGCTCTCGGGTGCCACGGCACTGAGGATCGGGGTGACCCCCTCGAGCTTGTCGCGGAAGCGCATATGAAAATACCACTCATCGTTGATCTTGAAGGGCTTCACACCGCTGGTGATGGGATGCTTCGGAAGCTTTTTGAAATCGGCGATCCAATGCGGATTGACCGACCAGTGGGTCTCGAAATAACCTCCGGTCCAGTCGAGAAAGAAGTTCCCGGATTTTCCCTTGGGAACCTCTACCGCGTAGTGAATGCAGGCGAGGCCGATGCCCTTCTTCATGAGCTTGTCGACCTCTTCGAGATGCCGGTTGACGGGATGTCCCCCGCCTCCATCCATGTAGAGAACGACCGCGTCGGCTCCATCAAAGATCGACGAATCCTTCGGCCAGCCACCGGCATGGACCCTGGTCTTGATACCCGGCAACCCCTTCTCGAGGGTGGCGGCAAGATAACGGCAGCCGCCACCATGCTCATGGGATCCAAAGCCGTGGCTGTCACGCCCGGCCACGAAGACAACGGTCTTCTCCGCAGCCGCCACGAAGGCTGGAGCGAACGCCAGCGAGAAGAAGGTGAATGCCAGGCACATACAGAGAATCGTACGAATCTTAAATATCACGATGTTCATCTCCAGGAAAGTCGGCCCCTCCCGTGAAGATCGGGGCAGGTGAAAAGATCCAGGGCAAAGGTATTCAGACAATTCGTCCCATCCACAGGCGAATGAACGAGGCCGTATTTTAACCCAGATCATGGAAACCGGACAAACCCCAAGCCATCCAATCCGGCGCGTGTTGACCCGTCCGGGTCCCCGGGGTAAAAAGGACCGGTTACAGATCCACTCCCGATAAGCGAAAAAAGAGCTCTCATGGGAACAGGACTTCTCAGAAAAACCACAGAACAGGGCCTGCTGAGCGGCTTGATCTTTCTGCTCTGGACCTGCATCCCCGTTAACGGGGAGGACCTTCCGGCCTTTCCCGGCGCCGAAGGATTCGGCGCCGGAGCGAAAGGCGGCCGCGGCGGGAAAGTCTTCGTCGTTACGACCCTCGAGGACTACCCCGGCGGAGAGAAAAAAGCCGTCGCGGGCAGCCTCAGAGCGGCCTGCGAAGCGAAGGGGCCCAGGACCATCGTCTTCGACGTAGCGGGCACCATCGAGCTCGAGAAAACGCTGAGCATTTCCGAGCCCTATATAACCATCGCGGGCCAGACCGCCCCGGGCGGCGGCATCTGCCTCAGCAACCATGGTCTCGCGGTCAAAACCCACGATGTGGTCATCCGCTACCTGCGTGTGCGCCCGGGTGACACCATGAAGAAGGAAGCCGACTCCATCTCCATCAGCTCCGGCAGCCGCGATGTCATCATCGACCATTGCTCGGCAAGCTGGTCCATCGACGAGACGCTCTCGGTCTCCGGCCCCGGCATCACAAACGTCACCGTACAGTGGTGCATCATCAGCGAGAGCCTGAATGACAGCTTCCACAAGAAGGGTCCACATGGCTACGGCTCCCTCGTTCGCACCAACGGCAACATCAGCTTCCACCACAACCTCTACGCCCATCATCGAAGCCGCTCTCCGCGGCCGGGTACCTATGGAGATGGCTCGATCCTCTTCGATTTCCGCAACAACGTGATCTACCAGGGTGGACGGGGCTATACCTCGCAGGATCCCGCGCGGGTGAATTACGTCGGTAATTACATCAAGGCGACGAATATCTTCTCGGCGACAGAGACCACCGAGATGCATGCCGCCGGCAACCTCGTGGAAGGCGAAAAAAGTGGAGGGAAAGACCCCTGGAGCGCCGTCAAGGGGCTGAAAAAGAAAAACAGGAAGGCGAAGCCCTTCCCCTTCGCCCCCGTCGAGACAGATGACCCTGCTGTCGCCTACCGAAGAGTTCTCTATGAAGGCGGCGCCTCCAAGCCGGTGCGGGACGCGGTGGACACAAGGGTCATCACACAGGTTCGCTCCGGCAAGGGAACCCTGATCAATTCGCAGAAAGAGGTCGGCTCCTGGCCGAAGCTGAAGCGGGAGTACCGGTCAAAACAGGAAAAGAAAGACGTCCTGTGGTGGCGCAGGGATGACGACAGTGATGGTATGCGCAACCACTGGGAAAAGGCCTACGAGCTCAACCCGCGCTCCCCGAGCGACGCCGCTGAAGATGCCGACGGTGATGGATATACCAATATCGAGGAATTTCTCAACGGCACCGACCCCCGGGTAAAAGAAGGCGCCGCCTGGCCCTCCCCGGAGCTCAAGGTGACAGCCATTCCCGATGACCTTCGAAAAAAATTCAGGCTCCGGCCCTTCTACAAGAAGATCGTCAATATCGGGGGCTTTCCGATCCTCTCCTCGGAGAAGGTCTCCGACTACGCCCTCCTGGAGGCCGGCTATCTCATCAACCGCATGCTCGAGGGCCGCGATGACATTCTCCGGGCCCTCGCCAGGAACAGGATCCGCTTTACCGTCATGGCATACAATGAATACACCACGCAGGTGCCTGAGCATAGNGACCTGGAGCCNCCGAAGTTCTACGATAAGCGNGCNCGCGGACTGGGANCCACCCATGACAGNCCCTCGGTCAGCTGCGGCGAAGAAAACCTGCTGAGNATGCCNGGCGACCCCTACAAGGCNGANAACATTCTCATCCATGAGTTCGCGCACGCGATCCACGATACGGGGNTGGATCTTCTCGATCCGTCTTTCGATGGCCGGCTCGAGGCGGCCTACGAGGCGGCCATGAAGAGAGACCTCTGGAAGAGCAAATACGCCGCGAACAACCACCATGAATACTGGGCCGAGGGGGTGCAGTCCTGGTTCGACACCAACCGCCCCCCCGATCATGATCACAACCATGTCGATACGCGCGAGGAGCTCCTCGAATATGACCCTGAGCTTTCCGCACTGGTCAGAGAGATCTTCGGCTACCGGGACTGGCGCTACTCGAATCCAGGCAGCCGGAAAGAAAGCCGGCACCTGGAAGGCTATAAAACAGACCCCCTCAAGCGCTTTGAGTGGCCGCCCGAGCTGGTCAAGTGGTACAAGGAATACGAAAAGCGGCAGCGCGAAGAGAGGAGAAAGGCGAAAGAGGGAAAGGATCAGAAGAAGAAGTAGCAGGGCGGCCGCGCCTGCTGCTATGATCCTCAGCCNGGCCTTTTCGGCCCGGATCGAAAAATCGCTATAGAAAGGATTGACCGTGTCCCAGGAAGAACTCGAAAACGACAACGCGGTGACCACGCCCTCGGGCCTCCAATACACCGATAGCGCCGAGGGAGATGGCGATACCGCCGAGGCCGGCAATAAGGTCAGTGTCCACTACACCGGCTGGCTGACCGATGGAACGAAATTCGACAGCTCCCTCGACCGTAACCAACCCTTCGCCTTCAATCTCGGAGCCGGCCAGGTGATCGCCGGCTGGGACGAGGGCGTNNGCGGNATGAAGGTCGGCGGAAAAAGNAAGCTGACGATTCCTTCCGACCTCGGCTACGGAGCCGCCGGAGCCGGGGGTGTCATCCCCCCGGACGCCACACTCGTATTTGAAGTCGAGCTGCTGGAGGTGAGNTGAGATGTCCCTGAAAACGACTCGCCTGCTGTCCTGTATATGCCTCGCTTCCTGGCTGAGCGGCTGCCAGGTCACGACCACCGGAAAGAACGGCTACAACGGTAATTGGGCGCCGCTCTTCGACGGCACCAGCCTCGCTGGCTGGAAACAATCCGACTTCCTCAACCCCGGGATAACCTACGCCAGGGACAGGAAGCTTGTCATTCCCGCCGGCGAGGTCCTCAGCGGGATAACCTGGGCCCGGGACTTCCCGAAGATGGACTACGAGATCCGGCTGGAGGCCATGCGGGCGGATGGCTCTGATTTTTTCTGCGGCCTGACCTTCCCGGTAAACGACAGCTTTGCCTCCCTCATCCTCGGTGGCTGGGGCGGAACGGTCTGCGGCATCTCGTGCCTCGANGGGGAGGACGCCGCCAANAACGAGACCACGACATCNATCCTCTTCAAGAACAGGGCCTGGTATGCGGTCCGCCTGCGGGTGACGAAGGACAAGCTCGAGGCCTGGCTCGACAACGAAAAGATCGTCAACGCCGACACCAAGGANAGGCNGATNGACGTGCGAATCGAGGTCGAAGAGTCGCGNCCCCTGGGCCTGGCGACCTTCCAGACGACAGCGGCCCTGCGCAANGTCCGCTGGCGCAAGCTGGTTGAATAGCGATAGNGGCGTAAAAACCCGGCAANCGACGCGGGCGGCNAATCGCTACTGGCAATCCCGGGCCCCGTCACAGCGCAACAGNTCGCCAAGAGGATCCCGGCCGCATTCGGGGAAGGGCGCGGGAAGTCCATCCGCCCCCAGGAAGAGATAATTCAGGATCTGGATGGCATCCGTCATTCCGATGTCGCCGCTGCGATCGGTATCNCCAGCGGCCTCACAGGACGGNGGNGCNCCNCCGGCNAAGAGGAAGTTNAGCAGGAGNACCGCGTCGGTAAGGTTNACATCCCCGCTGGCATCGGGATCTCCGCGGANATAGCCTTCAGCGCTCTCGTAGGTAAAGGTCACGGTATCGACGGACTCAGCCCGGCCCGGCCGGGTGTTGACCACCCGCATCTCGACCCGGCCCTGTCCGGGCGGCGTCGTAACCTCGAGCAGCACCGTGCTGTCACCGTTGGGGCCGAAGCGCCTCACCTCGGCNGCTTCCTGGTCTCCGAAAAANACCTCCACGCCCTCGAAGAAATACCCCCCGCTCACGAAGACCGTCTCNCCNCCCTCGGCGGAGCCGACATCGGGCTGCACNCCGGTGAGCAACGGCNCCGGAAGCGAGACGGTGAGCAGCCCCTCTGCCGGTTCGGANTCGAGCTCCGCATCCGGGTTGCGGGCCCGCATGGTGACAGGNCCGTCGAGCGCCCCATCAAAGGGGACACGNATACTCAACCCNCCGATGAGGCCGTGGTAATCCACGAACTCNCCCTCGATCCCGTTGAAAAAGATCTGCACATCCCTGCTCAGGCGCGTACCGCGAACCCGGACCACCACATCGCCGATGTTGACGATCTCATCGGGCGTCACGGACCGGATTGCAGGCGTCAGGTCCGGCGGCACGGCGAGCCGGCTGGAGCTCATCACGTGGTTGCGGAAAACCGAATTGCGATTGGAGAGAAAGCTCTGCATGGTGGAGATGTTGTTGTTCCACCGGCTGCGGCTCTGGCCCACGAGGTCCAGCTCGTCCTCGATGTCCGGCAGGATGGCTGCGCGCAGCTCGTCGAAGCGCCGGCGGGTGCTGGCTGGCGAGAGAGCACCACCGAGATAGCGTTCGACCTCGTCTCGGAAGAAACGGCGGTACCCGACATTGTCGACCAGGGCGTCGATGATATCCGATAGGCGTCCGTTGCGCCCGAAGACGAAGCTGAAGGTGTCGCTGGAATATCCCCCGGGGCTCAGGCTAATCCCGAACTCGGCATCCCAGCAGAAAAAGCGCCACTTGCCTCCCTCGATGCGCGGACGGGCGGCGTACCAGTTGTTGTGAGGCCAATCATGATTCTGCGCCCACATATTTACGATCATGTAGGAGGTGTAGTTGGGAATATCGACGAACTCACCGAACTCCTCGTAGACCGCGTTGCTCGAGAAGTCGTTCTGGTTGATGAAGTCCCCGATCCTGTTCCACTCCCGGCTGTCGCCGACAAGGACATCGTTACCTGTCTTGACGACGTCCCAGTCATCCCCCTCGTCGGGGAAATAAGACTCCATGAACTCCTCGTCCATGCGCTCGACGATGTTGTAGATGCCGCGGTACGCCATGTTGACGTAGAGGTTGCACCAGGTGCCGTGCGAATAGGGAGCGCCCATCATGCCGTGGAGGTCGCGAATCAGCTCGTCGCGCAGCAGGGAGCCGCTGCCGTTTCTGCCGATCGCATCGTTGAAAGCCGAGCGCAGGACGAACTTGTCAAAATCCTCCACATCGGAATCGGGCATGAAGCCCGGATAGTGCATTTTCTTATCGCCGTAGATCCCCCTGAAATAGGCCTTGTAGGCCTTCTTGGTGGTGAAACCGCCACCTCGACCGGCGCCGCCATGGAGCCTGAGCCCGAAGCCGGTTGAGATCTGCAGATCCCCATCCTCATCAAAATACTCCCAATACCCCTCGCGCTCCGAGCCCCGGCCCCGGGCACCGCTCGAATTGTGCACGGTGCTGAAATCATTAGCTGGCATGGATATCGAGAGGACCGGCAGGTCAATCTGGGCGCCCGTAAAGGACCGGCCGGGAATGAAATAGCTTGCCGAGCGTACGGAGGTAGCCCTCTCACCGCCTTCGATAAAGCCCGCGATCCGAAAAACCGTATTCCCGGTTATGCGAACCGGAGAGGTATAACGTGCGCTGCCCGTGGTCGGCTCACTCCCGTTGGTGGTGTAATGGATCTGGAGCAGGTCATCCGGTTCCGCGCTCATCACGATTTGCTGCGAGCCCGTGTAGAAGCCCGGGGGAGGGTTGAGCTCCACGTTCGTCGAGATCGGCGAATCGAAGGCCCGGGTGTTGTTGGCCGCCCCGGGGGTCGGGGTCAGGAGGTAATGCCACTCGCCGGTGCCATCGGGGCTGAGACCATAGGAATGGTCCTCGGTCTGTTCCGGGTAGGCGATTCCGGAGAGCAGCTCGCCCTGGGGGCTGCTCAGCAGGATAGCCTCGCCACCCTCTCTCTCGATACTGAAATTGGCGTGAAGCACGTTGGGAACGATACCCAGCTCGGCGTGAAGCGACATGTCGGAGCTGCCCGGGTCCAGGGTGTTCAGTCCTATGACAGCGAGAACGTTCGTACCCTCGACCAGGGCCTCGATTCCGGCGCTCAGATCGAAGGTCTCGGCGGTTCCGGCTTCGTGTTTCGAGGTGCCCTCGATGCTGAAGTCAACCTCTCCAGCGGGAGCGTTGCCCTCGGCGAGACGAACCCCGTTGATAAACGAGATGAAGCCATCGTCGTAGTCGATGCTCAACACCAGGTTGGTGACGGCGGCGGGGTTGGGGACCTCGAACTCCCGGCGCGTGAAGACGGCGTTGCTGTTCTCGGGAACATCCGTCGAATCATCCCCGTCACCGTAGCCGAAGCCCGCGGTGCCACGGCTGCTGCCGGGGAAGGGTTGGCCGGGAAGATTCCAGCCCTCGGGCGGACCAGCCTCATCAGGATCGGCGACGCGGTAATCCCACTGCGCTCCCCGCCTGACGAAGACCGGTTCAAAAGCCATCGTGGCGCCATTGTCCTCTATCGCCTCAGGCGGAGGGACGTGGCGGTCCTTGCCCGAGAGCCAGACCAGCAGGTAGCTGCGGGACGGAAGGATCACGGAGGGAAATACCCAGCGGCTGGGATTGTCCGGATCATCACTGAGAGAGTAGCCCTCCAGGTCGACGTCCTCATCGCCGAGGTTGAGCAGCTCGACCCAGTCCTCGTTGTCCCCATCATCATCGAAGTTCGTCAGGGCATTGTCTGCCAGGAATTCGTTGATGACAACCTGGGCTTTAGCCGGCGACGAGGCCACGAAAAAGCCCATCAGCACAGCAGTAAAAAAGAGGGTCCGTAAATCTCGCATATCAAAAATACCCCGAATAACTGCGCTACTATCCAACCTCCGGACAACACAGGCAAATACTACTTTACACGCCAAAACAGAGGATTCACAAGATGTCTTGCCGGCCCGATTTAAAGACTTCTATCAGAGCTTTTTACGCCACTCCAGGGAGGGAGGGAGGCGGCTTCCCGAAAGCCTCAGCCACTCCGAGAGAACGAACCCGGGATCCATGAAGGGTTCGTAGCTGATGTCGTGCCATAGGATGGCTCCCTTGCCATCGATCAGGTAGGTGCCGTGGAGCGCGAGGCCCTCAAAATCATCGTAGGCCCGGTAGGCCTTGAACACATCGAGGCTGGAATTCGCCACCAGGGGGAAGGGAAAAGCCCCCTTCTCGTAGGCCTCCAGGGACTTCTCGAGGCCCTCCTGGTCATCGGTGCTGATGGCGACCACCTCGAGACCTGCCGCCTGGAAATCTTTCAGCCGCGGGGCGAACTCATGCAATTGCTCGGCGCAATGAATACACCCGTAGCCAAGATAGAAGATAACGCAGATCGGCCTGCCCCTGTAGGAGGCCAGGCTCAGCTCCGCGCCCTTCGAATCCTTAAGCTTCCAGGGGGGCGCCGCGGGCGCCTGCCAGCGAAAGGGTCCGAGAGTGCCCAGGTCCGGACGCGCCCCCACATCGGCTGGAACCTCGTACTTCTGCCGCCAGTCACCCTCATAGCCCAGCTCACTGGCTATGGGGTGAAGACGCTTGAAAACCGGGGTCTCGAGATCGAGCTTGCCTGAAAGGCTCCTGAGCACCTTGAACTCAACCGCGGCTTTTTCCTTCTCTCCCGCGCTCCAGAGGAGCTCGATGTACCCCGCCAGCGCCAACACCTCTCCCTTGCGCCGGGCGACATGGCCCTGCGCCCATTCGAGTATTTTCTCTCGGCTGCGGAGCTTGTCTTTCTTTCGTTCTTCTTTTTCATCCCCGGCGAGCTCCGCCTCCCGCCTGTCGACAAGCTGAAGCTCGATTCCCGCGAGATAGAGCTCATTCATCCCGCCGGCCTCACGAAACTTGCCAAGCGCCGTGGACAGGTCACCCTCGAGAACGGCAAGATGGCCCTCGATCTCCGCTGTCGCTTTTTTCAGGGGACCGAGACGAGAACGAAATGGATTCCTCGCCTTCTTTCCGGCCTCCTCGATGCGCTTCTTCTCTTCCGCGCCAGGCCCTCCGCCACCCTCTCCTTCCTCGGCTTTCCCATCTTTTTTTCCGGCCCGCTCACGCTCTATCTTTTCCTTTTCCGTATCTTCCGCGCGCTGGACCGCTCGCTCCCGCTCCGCTTCGATGTCATCGAGACGATCTCTCAGGCTGATCAGGACAGAGATACCGTTCTCCGTGTCCTGTCTGCAAATATAGGCTGTACCAAGATGTCTCAACCTCTTCACCTGCTCCTCCTCGATCCCGGTCGGGGGCAGATAGCGCGTCCTTGAGAGCTCGATGAGCTGATCCCAGAGCTCGTATTTGTAGAGAACCTCGAAGAGACGCCGGCGGCCATATTTGACGCTCGAGCTCCCCTTGCCGAGGGTATTGTATTTCGGGTGCCTCGGCAGCTCGATCATGTTCCTGGCCAGGCCGGCGGCCTCGCTCACCCTGCCGACATTGACGAGATTGCGAATCAGCCACTCATTGTTGTGGGCGAAGTTGTGGATCTGGTCCGGCAGGACCAGGTCTCTCATCATCTGCGCGTGATCTACCCTGGCGGAAGCTTCCTGCTGCCAGGCGGCATCGTTGTAGCGCTTGAGCTTGGAAAAAATATGGCCGCCCATATGCCACATGTGGGCGATCGAAGGCGAGGCCTGGCCGCTCCTGGCGGCCGAGGCGATGGCCCGCTCAGGTTTCTCATTATCCCAGAGATGGATCCTGTAGTGATGCGCCGGATGCATGGGCTCCTGCCGGAGAATTTGGTCAACAAGACCATCCACGGCCACGTGGCTGGTGATTGGAACTCCACGCCACGAGCTCTGCCACATATGGCATACGAGGAAGGCGCGCGCCTCGAGGTCCTCTGGATACTTCTGGATGATACGATCAAGCGCCTTGAGATAATCCCGACGTCGCTTTTTCTCCCGCTCCCCCCGCTTGTCGCTGTCCTTGATTTCCTTCGCTCCGGCATCGAGGAACTTCTTGAGCGCGGCGATATACATGCGCTCACGCTCACCGGCGCCGTCCTTGAGCCTGGCGGCCTCCGCGATGAAGTCGCGCGCCCGCTTCTCGTTGTTCGGGTTGGCCATGGCCATGCCCCAATAGCTGATGGCCAGCTTCGGCTCGAACGCCGCCACCTGCCTGAAGCTGCGCTCCGCCTCGAAATACCANAAACCNTGTAATTGCCCGACCCCCTGGTTGATAAAGGCCTGCGCCTTCGTATTTTCGGTAGCCACCGNGAAATTGACCTTCCCCGTNCCCTTCATCAGATAGGCTCTCTGGCGGGGNCCCTGGTTGAAAGCCTCNCCGTGGTAGGAATGACCCTCCGGTACCTTGTCCCCNGNCGCCGNCTCATCACCNCCTTCCTGGGCAGCGGCCCGGGGCGGGACAAGGAGGAGAAACATGGCTGGGATGACAATCAGAAATCGGAGCATTATAATCGATCCAGTGAGCGGGTTGGTTTCCAGGGTCTGGGCAGCCGAAACGCTCAGGGGGGCCTTCATCCTCAGATGTCGACAAGCCAAACCAGTCGTTTCCGGACAGTTTTTATGGGGACCGGAATCCCAACGGCGCCAGGCGGAAAAACATCTTCAAGTCTGCTTAATGA
This sequence comes from Planctomycetota bacterium, assembly GCA_002695115.1. Lineage (GTDB taxonomy): Bacteria > Planctomycetota > UBA8108 > UBA8108 > UBA8108 > UBA8108. The sequence continues at coordinate 97,552 of NZOA01000013.1, read as the reverse complement.
TTTGGCAAGTCGTTTAGTTCCAGCAGTATACGACTTATCCCACCCTTCTACTCCTGATTTTACATCCTCGAACTAAAGCTCGAAGGTATATCATTGGGATGTTTGGGGTTTGAACGCAGATTGTGAAGATTGACCGCGGCCGGCAAGCCAATTTATTGCCGGAGCCGGCATCTCATTGCTCTTAAATCGAGAATAATCGGTAGAAATTCCATGCGCCCGTTCCTGATCCTCTCAGCCGTATTCAGCACACTGCTCCTGCTGGCCATCCTGGAGTCTCTCTCTTCNGCNGGAGAGGAAGCTGATATCCAGGGAANCTTCGGAGCGCCNATCCCCGGNCTCAACGCGGGCCAGNTGGCGACATTTGAATTCGGACGCTCNGTCTTCAAGAAGANCTTCACGCGCAGTGAAGGGCTCGGCCCCCACTTCAACGCNNCCTCCTGCGTTTCCTGTCACGAGGATCCGGTCGAGGGAGGCTCCTCGCAACGCTATCGTGACTTCTTCCTGGCCGGCAAATTCACTCCCGAGGGCGAGCTCGAAAAAATCTATCCTNACTGCACCGAATTCAACGAGCTCCTGCAGNGGCAGGAGTGCTGTCTTCCCAGCATGGTCATTCCGCATTACGGCCCCAAGGGTNCCCGTGACAACCCGATAACCAACGGNGTCGAACACCCTCGCCTGGACCAGGCCGATGTGATCGCGCGCCGCAACGCGCCGCCCATGTTCGGTATCGGCATCTTCCGCCTGGTGCCCGACCCGGAGATTCTCTCCCGGGAGGATCCCGAGGATCNCNACGGAGATGGNATCTCGGGTCGCATCAACCGAATCGAGGATGAAGANAACCAGATCGGGCGTTTTGGCTACAAATGCCAGACGGCCAGCATCGAGGCCTTCAACCGCGGAGCCCTCAACAACCAGATGGGCATCACCAGCAACTCTATCGAGTTCGCCATGGGCCCATCACAAGATGAAAAATTCTTCCTGGATGAGCTGTTCAGAACCAGGACCGCCTANGCCCAGGTCGCCGCCCCGATGGATGAGCTTGTCGACTACGACGAGGTCAGCGACCCGGAGCTCAGCCGCGGTGANCTGATCGCGCTGGTCTTCTTCCAGGAAAACCTCGCGGCCCCCAGGCGCGGCAGGATCACCTCAAGCGTCAGGCGNGGAGCGANTATCTTCGCGGAGCTGAACTGCACCGCCTGCCACGTTCCNAGCCTCAACACCAGGATCGGCAAGATCCATCCCTATACCGATCTCCTATTGCACGACATGGGTCCTGAGCTGGCCGATGGCATCACCATGAAGCAGGCGCTCGGAACGGAGTTCCGCACCCAGCCTCTCTGGGGNCTCTGCGCTCACCCGCCCTTCCTGCATGATGGCCGGGCGGCGACGGTACGCGCGGCCATCATGCTCCACGGCGGCGAGGCCGAGGCGTCCAGGAACGCCTACGCCGGCCTGAACGAACAGGACACCCTGATGCTCCACCGTTTCCTGGAGTCTCTCTAAGGAATTCCCAACATGAAAGCCTTCTTCAGAATCACCAATACATTCCTGNTGCTGGGGATCCTNCTGCTCGCCTACCACCTGGGCTCACCCGATGCGCGCGGCCGAGCCGANTTTGGAGACAACCCNGTAAATGANTTCATCCGCGGCGACTCCAACGACGATGGGCTCCTGAACGTCAGCGACGCCGTCTTTACCCTGTCGTTTCTCTTCATTGGAGACGAGCTGCCGGAGTGCGTAGCCGCGGCCGACACCAACGATGACGGGACAGTCAACATCACCGACGTCATCAGGGCGTTGAATTTCCTGTTCATGGGTGGAGCAGGAGCCCCACCGCCTCCGTTTCCCGAGCCGGGAGAAGATCCGACCCAGGATCTCGGCTGCAGAGAGCCCCTCCTTCCGGGGCTGCCCGAGACCGGCTCCCTGGGAGGCCCGGACCGTGACCTCGACCAGCTCGAGACCATCTCCTGGCGGCGTGGGAAGCTGGTCTTCGACCACTTCTTCTCCGCCGGGGAAGGACTTGGCCCCTTATTCAACGGAGACTCCTGCCGCGGCTGCCACCTGGCGCCTGTTATCGGCGGAGCCGGCGGCCTGGACGTGGACGTGGTACGTTTCGCTAAACAGGAAGAAAACGGTGACGTTGTCCAGGTCGATTCTGGGCCGGCCTCCTCCAGGCTCTCGGTACACGGCATCGCCCGTGACGAGGTCAACCCAGAAGCCAACATCATTGAAACGAGGCAGACGCCTTCACTGCTCGGCCTCGGCTTGATCGATCGCCTGCCGCAGGACGTTATCCTCGCCAACGCCGACCCCGAAGACTCCGATGACGATGGCATCTCAGGCCGGGCAAACATCGTCGGCGGCCGCCTGGGACGCTTCGGCCACAAGGCCGGGGTTCCCAGCCTGGCTGATTTCTCCGCTGACGCGATGATCAACGAGATCGGCATCACCGTAAACTCCAACCTCACGGATTTTGCCGTCGCCGTAGATGCGGATCCCGCCGATGACCCCGAGCTTCCCGACCAGGACTTTGTGGATCTCGTCTTCTTCACCAGCCACCTCAGCCCGCCGGCGCGCTCTTTTCCAGAAGATGCCAGCCTGAGAGAGAGAATCAACAAGGGCGAAGAAAACTTCAATGAGATCGGCTGTGTCAGCTGTCACGTCAGCGCCCTGGTTGGCGACGAGGGTCCCGTGGCGGCCTACTCGGACTTCCTGCTGCACGATGTCGCTCATCCAGACAGGCTCAACGTCCCCGAAGACAATGTCGAGCCGGGTGAATTCCGCACCGCGCCGCTCTGGGGACTGAGACAGACCGCCCCCTACCTCCACGATGGCTCCGCCGAGTCCATCCGTGACGCGATCCTGCTGCACTTCGGCGAGGCCGAGGCATCAAAGANCGCCTTCGAGGCTCTGAGCTTCGACGAGCAGTCCAAGCTCCTCGAATTTCTACTCAGCCTCTGAGCGCCTCAATCAGCCCGGAGTATGACCCTCGTGTAGGTCGACTGGACCGAGGTACACCAGATCGCCACTGCGTTGAACCTGCCGGAGTGAACGTCCCCGGGCAGCGTGAGTTCGAAATTCTCGCCAAGATAGGGGCGGGAGCGTGCCAGGTGTTCACTCACGNCGAATCCGTCGAGGATGGNGTGAAAATTATTCCTGTCGTGATTGTAGAGCCAGACCACGACATCCCTCGGACCCAGTCCATCGTAGAAAAACTCCCGGATCCGGATGNTCCCATCGCTCCAGTGTTCCACTCGCCCTCGCACCCCGTGCATCACGACCTGGAATCTTCCGCCTCGAAGAAGCCGCGGANCCTCCTCTGGTCGGCTACCACAGGAGCGCAAGGCAGGGTTGGCGGCAAACTCCAGGTAGGCGGTAAGATCCTCGAGCTCGAGATCCGACATGCGCTCGGCCGTCCAGAAAGGCATCCCGTTGCCGAGAAGGTTCCTGGGAAAAACGGAATCTCCAGCTGGCGAGCGTGGCCCCGAGAGGCGAACGGCGCGACGCACCATGTCCGGGGTCAGCTCTCGCGTCCACAACGAAGAGGCAAGCCCCTCCACCCCCCCCTCACCGTAGGCTCCATGACAGCTCGCGCAGGCTGCAGCGAACAATACGCAGCCCGCGGCAGGATCCCCCCTTGGCCGGGCCCATGACCGGCGGCGGCTCGACCCTGTAACTCAACGCCGGGACGGAGGTCTCTGAGGTTTCAAGGGACTCCAGGAAGGCGAGGTATTCGAGACAGGCCTGTTCCCGCGGATCGAGCGCCGGGGCTTCCATCCAATAAACCCGGCACTGGTTGAGCGCCTCCACCAGGCCCTCGACCCTGCCGTTGAAATAGCTGGGGCGGTGTGCCGCGTCGCCCAGCCCGTATCCCGCAGGCAATACTCCGGCGGCATCGCCCCCGGCCGCGGAGCCGATGCCGTGACAGAGACCGCAGTGAAGTCCGTTGCCGAGGGGGTCAGGCTGGAAAAACCTGGCCGCCCCACGCCGGATGGAGAGAGGCTCCGCACATTGGGCCAGCTCCCCGGCCTCCAGCGGATCAATCGACAGGACGTTGCTGACAAAGAGAGCCTGCAGGAGGAAGATCGCGTCGGTGATATTGATTCGGCCGTTGTGGTTGATGTCCGTGACAGGAGGACAGATCGCGGGACGCCCCTCGCTGAAGAAGTAATCGAGAAGATACTGGGCATCGCCGATCTCGAGCCGGCCATTGCCGTTGGCATCTCCGCGAAGCAGGACGGCTGGAGCCGCCTGCTGTGACTGCAGTGAAGCCTGCGTGAACCAGGTCAGCAAAAAGCATGCACAGATACAGGAAAAACGTATACGAACCCTCCGGAGCCGGCGAAACCGACCGGTTCGCTGGCCCTGAAAAAGCCGGGGAGAAGCCGGCGAGCGATTCAGACCTTTCGCTCAACCGGAAACCCAATTGCAGATCTCTCGTCCCTCCCAATTTCACCGATCAAAAACGCCTCGTCCACTCAGAATCGGAATGAAAATGGGCGGGGCGGGAGTCCTGCTGTCGGTGGATCTGGACGGGATCAGCCGGCATCGGAGAATCCCATCCCGAGAAGACCTTCAGAGGCTACAGGCGGGATCCGGAATCAGGCCAACAACTCTTTCACGACATTGCCGTGAACATCGGTCAGGCGATAGTCACGTCCCTGGAACTTGACTGTCAGTTTCTTATGGTCGACGCCGAGGAGGTGGAGCATCGTGGCATGGAAATCGTGGATTTCGAAGATGTTCTCCTGGGCGTTGTAGCCCAGCTCGTCGGTATTGCCGTAAGAGATGCCACCCTTGATGCCGCCGCCGGCCATGAACATGGAGTAGCCCTTGATGTGATGATCACGGCCGCTGCCCTGGGCCATGGGTGTCCTGCCGAACTCACCCCCAAATATCACCAGGGTGTCATCGAGAAGGCCCCGCTGCTTCAGGTCCTGGATGAGAGCCGCCGTCGCCCGGTCGACCTCCCCCGCGGTCGTCTTGACGTTGTTCTTGATTCCTCCGTGATGATCCCAGGCGCGATGATAGACCTGGATGAAGCGGACACCACGCTCGGCGAGCCGCCTGGCGAGCAGGCAATTCGCCGCGTAGCTGCCATCGGCGCCCTTGGTACCGTACAGCTCGAGGGTCTTGGCGGATTCATCGGAAATATCGACCAGCCCCGGCACCGAGGTCTGCATCCGGAAGGCCATCTCGTACTGTGAAATACGAGTCGAGATCTCGGGATCATCAACAACCTTGTCATGGATCCTGTTGAGCTCCTGGACGGTGCTGACGATGTCCCGCTGTCGTTTATTCGTGACACCCTTGGGATTGCCGACATAGAGAACCGGGTCGCCGGCGGAGCGAAACTCCACACCCTGGAAGCGGCTCGGCAGGAACCCACTATGCCATTGGCGCGCAGCGATCGGCTGGGCCTGCCCGGCTCTCCCCACGGAGGTGAGGACCACGAAGCCCGGGAGATTTTCGGTCTCGCTGCCGAGGCCGTAGAGCAGCCAGGCTCCTATCGAGGGCCGCCCGGAGATGGTGGTGCCCGTATTCATGAAGGTATGGGCGGGATCATGGTTGATCGCCTTGGTCCGCAGGGAACGCACGATGCAGATCTCATCCGCTACCGAACCGATATGCGGAAAGATTCCGCAGATGGACTGGCCACTCTTGCCAAAGCGCTTGAAAGGATGCTGCGGCCCGAGGCAATTCAGCTTCTTGCCCTGCAATTGCGCGATCGGCTGGCCCTTGGTGTAGGACTCAGGCATCGGCTTGCCGTGCATCTCGCCAAGCTTCGGCTTGTGATCGAAGGTCTCGAGGTGAGAAGGTCCGCCGGCCATGTAGAGATGGATGATCCTCTTGGCCCGGCGCTTGAAGTGCAGGGGCTTAACGACACCCTCCCATGAATCGACCTCAACCTTGCCCGCTCCGGACGTCTTCTTGTCCTGCGCCGCCAGCGAGGCGGGGTCGAGGAGCGCGGCGAGAGCCGCGGCCCCGATACTCGCGCCACCCTTCCTCAGAAAAGACCTGCGCGTCTCCTCCCGGAGAAACTCGTCACGTAATAGCTGCTCGATGGGAAAATTCATTTCTTCAATACCTCGTAATGGTCTCGTGCAGATTCAGGATGACCCGCATTACCGAAGTCCAGGCGGCAAGCTCCGGGCGCGGGAGATTGCCCGCGACCGGCTTCTGGCCGATACTCGTGAGGCCGGCAGCCTCCTCCTTGTTCCTGGAATATTCTCTGAGATGACGCTTATACAGTGATTGCAGGAGTCTCGCCTCTTGCGAGCTCGGGGGCCTCGCGAGCGCCGCCCTGAACGCCCACTTTATACCCTTGCCGACGTCTGTTCCACTCTCTGCGACCAGCCTCTGGGCGGATACGCGAGCCGCCTCGACATAGACCGGGTCATTGAGAAGAACAAGGGCCTGCTGGGGCGTGTTTGAGCGTATTCTCTCAGCCGTGCATTCCTCCCGGGTCGGAGCGTCAAAGGCGAGCAGGCTGGGATGCAGGAAGGTCCTGCACCAATAGGTATAGAGCCCCCTGCGGTAGAGAGACTCGCCTGAAGAGTTCTTGTAGGAACGCTTGGGAAAATTCAGATGGGACCAATAGCCGCCGGGCTGGTAGGGCTTGACGCTGTTTCCCCCAAGCTTCTTTACCAGCAGGCCGCTGATGGAGAGCGCGTTGTCGCGAACCATCTCGGCGTCGAGCCGGAAACGCCCCTGGCGCGCGAAGAGATCATTGTAGGGATCCAGGACGCGCAGCTCCCTGCTGACCAGGGAGGATTGGCGGTAGACGCCGCTGGATACAATCACCCGGACCATATGCTTGATATCCCAGCCTTTCTCCATGAACTCGATCGCCATCCAGTCGAGGAGGGCTGGATGCGTCGGCCAGGACCCCTGGGAGCCGAAATCATCGAGGGTTTTCACGAGGCCCCTCCCGAAGAACAGTTTCCAGAGACGATTGACGAAGACCCGGGCGGTATACGGATTGTCTTTCGACACCATCCACTCGGCAAGATCGAGCCTGGTGGCACGTCCCTCCTTCGCCTCGATCTGCCTGAGAAAACCCGGGACCGCCGGCCGCACCTCTTCGCCGGAATCATCCAGCCAATTGCCGCGCGGCAGAACGCGCATCATGCGCGGCTTCTGGGCTGTCGAGATCAGGACCTTGGAAGAACCCTTCGCGAGCTTCTGCTTGCGAGCCTCGATCGATTCAAGCTCCTTACGCGCGGCCGCCAGCCGCGGAGAAATGCTCCGGTAATAGCGAGAGATGGCCGCCTTCTGCTGCGGGCTCCGCTGAGCCGGCTTGTGCTCGAGGGCGCTGAGAACATCCACGGGAATCCCCCCGGAGTTCTCCGCCCTGATCGGGGCGGCCGAATCGGTGGCCAGGAAGCGAAAGCGACCGAGGGTATGCCGGCCGCCGTAGTTCTGGTGAATCTTGACGGTAAAGGCTGTCTTCCGATCCTTTGCGATAAAGACATTGCTGGCCTCGAAGACGGCGTGGCTCTCCACCCCTGTCCTGGGAAGAATCGCCCACCCGCTCTTTGGGTCTCCGTCCGCGACCCCGGCAACACCGTAATTGTTCTGGGAATGACTGCCTGTGACAACGCCCCAGGAGATCTTCCGGTCACCCTGGCGAACCTCGAGCTCACTGAGAACCAGGTTGCCGTTATCGGCGCGGCCGGGGCCGCGGGACGGCAGTGAACCATCAGGAAGAAGCTCGAGCCTGAGTCCCGTCACTCCACGCAGGTCCGTCTCAAAACGCAGGGAATAGACATCCTTGTCGGGATTGGCGCCGCTGGCGATGATGGAACCATCTTCGAGAACCTTCAGGGTCGCGCCCCCCTTGGAAACCACCCCGACAGGGCTGATGGCCGTCCAGGCGGTCGCGCCCTTGCGGGGAAGGGCTTTCTTTTCCCACTTGGCCTGGTCGGCATCGAGTTCAGGAGTCTGTGCATCGAGAGACTTCCTGACCTCCGCGGCCCTGGAGTCGAGTTCAGCAATCTGCCTTAGTTGCGTCCTGGATGGCATCGCCGTAGGAGCCTGCGCGCCGACGGCAGTTTCCTTGATATCGGCGAAGAAGGACGCGAAAGAATAAAAATCCTTCATCGTGAACTCGTCAAACTTGTGGTCGTGGCACTCAGCGCAGCCCATGGTGGATGCCATCCAGACGCTCGAGGCGTTTCGTACCCGGTCGGAAGCGTACTTGGCGAGGTACTCCTTGGGCTGAGCTCCACCCTCGCGGGTCGTCATCAGCAGGCGGTTGTAGCCCGAGGCTATCCTGGTCTGCGGCGAGGTCTTCGGCAGGAGATCACCGGCCAGCTGCTCGCGGGTAAAACGATCGAAGGAGATGTTCTCGTTGAAGGCATCGATGACATAGTCGCGGTAGAGTGTGTGTTCACGGTGATTGTCTCCGTGGATACCGTTGGTGTCGGCATAGCGCACGAGATCGAGCCAGTACATCGCCATCCGCTCGCCGTAATGCTCCGAGGACAACAGCTTCTCGACCAGGCGCTCGTAAGCATCAGGAGCCTTGTCAGCCAGGAAGGCATCCACGTCCGCGGGCAAAGGAGGCAACCCGGTCAGGTCGAAAGAGAGACGGCGAAGGAGGGTGCGGCGGTCGGCTTGCGGCGCCGGTTTCTTTTCCTCTCGCTCCAGCCTGGAAAAGATAAATCGGTCAATAGGGTTGCGTACCGCTTCGGCAGCGGCCACGGGGGGCGGCTCGCTCCTGGCGGGCTTGATAACCGACCAATGAGACTGCCATCGAGCCCCCTGCTCAATCCACCTGCGCAGGATGTCGATCTCCGCCTGGCCGAGACTCTTGCCGAACTTCTCCGGCGGCATCCTCTTGCGCTTGCTGGTATGCGTGATCCGTTTGTAGAGCTCGCTTTCACTCACCTTGCCGGCGACGATCGCGTGGCGACCCTCGCGCTCGGCGAGAGCCGCGCTCTCGACATCGAGGCGGAGATCCCCTTTCCGCTGGCCCTTGTCCGGACCATGACAGGCGAAGCACTTGTCGGAAAGGATGGGGCGCACATCGCGGTTGAACTCGATGGCTGGCTCGGCCGCCTCCATCAGGGAGCTGGCGGCGGAAAAGAGGACGGCAAGCGTTAACGTCAAAACCATTCGAGAAGAGGTTCCTGAAGCGGTTCGCATTATCTGGTCCTTTAAACAGTCCTGCGGGCCGGAAGGCCCAGGCTCGGGAATTCCCGTTGATTATAATCAAAGCCGGCAAACATTGTCAGGACGGAGTCCCGCCCCCGGAAAACACCTCCAATTTAACGAATACCGTTCAGTTCATCTACTACCTCGATGGCATCGCCACGTTCATAAAAATCAACCGTTATAAAATTCGGCAACCGACCGGAAGCCTTTCGACACTCCTCGACCCTCTTTTTGAGGAAGGGATTGTGGTTCACCTCGTCGGCGAGCTTCGTTGATGCGACCGGTCGCGTCAGGAAGTGATTGAAAATAAAGAGGCTGTTTTTTGAGGAGCCCCTGTTCTTCGCGCAGGCCAGGTCCTCCCGGCGGCGGGCCGAGAAATGGGTCTCCCAGCAGAAGTCCCAGACCCGGTGAAGCCAGGGGAGCTCTCCCCCGCCGCGATCAGTAAAGACCACCAGGCGTCTGCCCGAGGCGACCATCTCGGCCAGCCTGGGCCAGGGCTTGCCCTTGCGCTGACTGTGCGCGTAGGGCAACAGGCCGCTCTCCCTGAAGGCGCCCTCGAGCGCCTTCGGCCTCACATAGCTCTCAAAGATGATCGTGAGCACCTCGCGGGGATTTTTTTTCAGATAGGCGGTCAGCTCCGCNAGACCGGCCTTCAGCGGACGGCTGCCGAGGAAGAAGCGGCTGTGGCAGAGGTAGGGTTTCCCCTCCTTGTCGTGTACGTCCAGCATGAAGGCCCGGATACCATCAGAGAGCTGGCGGGTGAGACCATGCGTCTGGTTCGGCAACAGCCAGCCCTCATCGCTATTGCTCATGGCATTGTGAGTGGTCGCGTAGCACACCTCGTCATAACGCTTCGCGCCCAGCCTCTTCGTGCCGTTGCCCCCGGGGGTCTTTTCCTTCACGGCGTCCCCATCGGCTGGCGCATCGCCGCAAACAAGCGGCGCCAGCGCCAGGAGCAGGAAGATGAAAAGAACGTGGCGGGACATTTTCATTTTCGGGTGAGCTGCGGATTTCAGAATCGGGAGCGGCCCGTTTATACTGTCGGCGCAGCCGTCCGATTGCCATCTTTCTGCGATCTCCATCCCCCGAAAGAAGAACAACCATGCAGGAGCAGCCTGTAGATCCACACGCCGTCAGGAAAGACTGGGCGGACCGCGGGTTCAGCTGTGAGCTCTGGGAAGATCCGCCAGGACGGGAGTGGAACGACTTCGTCCACTCCACNGACGAGCTGGTGATGGTCATCGAGGGAAACCTGGAGTTCGAGGTGAACGGCCGGACACACCACCCCCGGCNCGGCGAGGAACTTTTCATCCCCCGCGGCGCGACCCACAGCGTCCGCAACATCGGTAGCGACAGGGCCTCCTGGCTCTTTGGCTACAACAGCTGAGGGCGCTCAGTCGAGGCCCAGGTCCAGNGAACGGNCCACCGCATCGGCCACCGCGAAACCTCGCGAGGTCAGCCGCANCCGTCCATCGGCTACCGCGACCCCATCCTCTACATACCTCTCGATGAGAGCCGCGTTTCGCTCCAGGAGGTTGACGCCGTAAACGGTTCTGAGACGCTCCAGGTCAAGCCCGGCGCTGCGCCGCAGTCCGAGCATTACCGCCTCGAGCGCGAGCTCCGCATCGCTCAGCTCTTCGCTGCCGGCCAGCGGCCGCTCCCCCCCCTCCACCCTGCCGCANTATTCCTCGAAGNCCGGCTCATTCCACCAGCGGCGGCGGCCAGAGAAGGAATGGGCGGCGAGCCCGGCNCCGAGATACGGNGTATGATCCCANTACTTCTGGTTGTGGCGTGAGCGCCCAGCCTTCGTCTTCGCGAAGTTCGACACCTCGTAGGCACTGTAACCCGCCGAGGACAGCTCGGTGNGAACCAGCTCGTAGAGCTCCCCCTGCCTGGACTCGCCAAGNTCCAGGAGNCGACCCTGCAGACGCCTGNGNTGAAACGGGGTCCCCTCGTGAACCGTGAGCTGGTAGCAGGAAATATGCTGTGGGTCGAGCTCCACGAGCTTCCGGATACTGTCCAGGAGCCGGCCCGGTTCCTGCCCCGGCAGGCCGAAGATGAGATCCGCCGAGACGACGTCAAAACCCGCCTTGAGAGCTTCTCGCACCGCGCGCTCACCCTCGGCGGGGCTGTGGCGACGGCCCAGGAAGCGCAGCTCTTCCTCCTGGAAGGACTGCACCCCGAGGCTCAGCATGCTGACGCCGAGCTCTCGCCATCCATCGAGCGCGGCCGGGGAAACATCCTCGGGGTTCACTTCCATCGCCAGCCACGCATCTTCCTCGATCGCGAGCCTGCCCCGGGCCGCCTCGAGNACGNCNTCGAGGTCCGCCGCGGCNAGGGCCGAGGGCGTTCCGCCACCGAAATAGATGGTGTCGAAGGCNAGCTCTTCTTCGGCGAGCATCGCGAGCTCGCCGATCAGGGCCCGCACATAGCGACGGCTGGAAGCGGCGGCGGTCGGCAGGACGGCAAAGTCGCAATAGGGACAGACCGCGGAACAGAACGGAATGTGCAGATAGAGTCCCGCGGCGGCGGCCGGGCTCACTTTTCCTTTTCCGTCTTGAGGACCGCGATGAAGGCCTCCTGCGGGATCTCGACGGAGCCGACCATCTTCATCTTCTGCTTGCCCTTCTTCTGCTTATCCAGCAGCTTGCGCTTACGCGTGATGTCGCCGCCGTAACACTTCGCGGTGACGTCCTTTCGAAAGGCGTTGATAGTCTTGCGGGCGATGATGGTGCCGCCGATCGTTCCCTGGATCGGAATCTTGAACTGGTGCTTTGGAATGGTCTCGGAGAGCTTGTCGCAATAATGCAACGCCCGGGCNCGGGCCTTGTCGCGATGGACGAGCTGCGAGAGCGCGTCCACGCGCTCCTTGTTGACCATGATGTCCACCTTGACGATGTCGGTCTTGCGATAGTCGAGCGCCTCGTAATCAAAAGACCCGTAGCCCCGCGTTACCGTCTTGAGCCTGTCATAGAAATCAAAGAGCACCTCGGCGAGGGGCATCTCGCTGGTGACCTCCACCCGGCCCACAGCCAGGTAGTCAAACTGGGTCTTCTCGCCGCGCTGCTCCCTGCAAAGCTCCATGACGGCGCCGAGAAACTTCTCCGGGATCATGATCGAGGCCTTGATATAGGGCTCCTCGACGCACTCGACATCNCCCGCATCGGGGAAGAAGCTCGGATTGTCGACCTCNANGGNCTCNCCGTTGGTGAGCGTGACGTCGTACTGCACGGTCGGCGCCGACAGCAGCAGGGACATCCCGAACTCACGCTCGAGCCTCTCCTGGACGATGTCGAGATGCAGCAGGCCGAGGAANCCGCACCGAAAGCCGAAGCCGAGAGCGGCGGAAGAAACCTTGGTGAAGGTCAGGGCCGCGTCGTTGAGCTTCAGCTTGTCGAGAGCCTTGGTAAGGTCTCCGTAATCTTCGCTGGACATCGGATAGACCGAGGAATAGACGACCGGCTTNGCCTCCCTGTAGCCGGGGATCGGCTCTTGCGCCGGCCGCTCCGTCTCCGTCATGGTGTCGCCGATGTTGATGTCCTGGATCGTCTTGATTCCGGCGATCACGTAGCCGACGCCGCCGGTCGCGAGGGTACCCGTCGCCACCTTCTCGAGCTTCAGGTAGCCCACCTCCTCAACCACATGATCGGCCCCGGTGTGCATCAGCCGGATGGACTGTCCCTTCCTGATAACACCATCCTGCACCCTCACCAGCATGACCACACCCCGGTACTTATCGTATTGCGCGTCAAAGACCAGTGCCTTGAGGGGCGCCTCGGGATCCCCGCCCGGGGGAGGCAGCCTTCCGACGATCGCCTCGAGCACCTCATCGACACCGACATTGTTCTTGGCTGAACATTGGATCGCCTCGAAGGGATCGAGCCCGAGATCCGCATCGATCTCCTCGCTCACCCTGTCGATGTCCGCGGCCGGCAGATCGATCTTGTTGATCACCGGCACCAGCTCCAGCTCGTACTCCATCGCCAGGTAGAGATTGGCGACCGTCTGGGCCTCCACGCCCTGGGATGCATCCACCAGCAGGAGAGCTCCCTCACACGACATCAGCGAGCGACGCACCTCGTGTGAAAAATCGACGTGCCCGGGCGTATCGATCAGGTTGAGCTGGTAGGTCTCGCCATCGGCGGCGGNGTATTCGAGGGNGACCGTATTGCTCTTGATCGTGATGCCCCGCTCACGCTCGAGATCCATGCTGTCTAGAATCTGGTCGCGAAACTTTCGATCATCGACCGCGCCACAGGCCTGGATCAAGCGGTCGGCGAGCGTCGATTTCCCATGATCGATATGTGCTATTATACAGAAGTTACGTATATTCAAGTACTTATGTCTTTTTTATGTGGTCGGTTTATATGAGCGATAATACAGAAGTTACGAACCAAATGGATGATTGATATGAGCGATGATACAGAAATTACAAACCAAATGGATGATTGATGTGAGCGATGATGCAGAAATTACGTATGTGTTTCACGGACCCGGAAGCTGCCTCTAGGGCCCTGGGAAAAAATCCGTTATTCGTACCAACGGGCTATCTTATGGCATATTTCCTGGTCGCGCTACCGAGCGGGAGGCTGGGGGCTGGGATGACCTGAAGGCCTGTGGGTGCGAGACCGCGCAATCAGCGGTTATCAGGGCTTCTCCACCTTCCACCAGCTCTCGATATCGGAACTCAGAGCCTTGACCCGGTCGGCCTCCGCCGCTGCCAGGTTGCTCCTTTCGTGCGGGTCTGCGCCCAGGTTGAAAAGCTGGGGGACCGCCCAGATGGGATCCCGGTAGGTAGACTTNCGCTTACGGGAAATAACCGGNCTGCCGCGGNGCGGAAGGATCAGCTTCCACTGCCCGCTGATGCACCAGCGGTAGAGAAGGCCTGGAACCGGGTCATCGATCTTTCCAACATCGTGCTCGAAGATCTCTCCGAATATCTTGTTCCGGGCGCTCTTCCCACCGGCCGCGCAGACATCCAGCAGGTTGACTCCCTGCATCTCCGGATGAGCCTCGAGACCGGCGGCCGCCAGGATCGTCGGTGCCAGGTCGATGCTGCTGACGAGCGTATCGTGACGGGCGGCCTTCAGCTTTCCCGGCCAGCGCAACATGACCGGGGTCCTGGTGCCTCCATCAAAGGGCGAGCGCTTGGACCTCACGTCGCTGCCGCGCGATTTCTCCTTCTGGATCCAGCCGTTGTCGGTCACAAAGACGACCAGCGTATCCTCGCTGAGCTTCTTCTTGTCGAGGTAGCCCAGCAGCTCGCCGCAGGTCTCATCGAACCACTCGCACATCGCCTGGTAGCGGGCCACGTGAATTGACTTGCCCTCCGTCTTGTATTTCGACAGCAGCCGCGCGGGAGGATTGTGCGGAGTATGGGGGAGAAAGGGCGCGTACCAGATAAAGAACGGCTTGTCGCCGGCGGTATCGATGAAGTCAAAGATCGGCTCCAGGCCCTTGCGCCCGATGGTGAGCCCCGGACCTCCATGACGCCCGGTGGTCGTCATGCCGTGGGTGAAGCCGCCGAGCTCGTAATGGCCCTCCCACCACTTGCCTGACTGGTGGCTGAGATAGCCCTTCTTCGCCAGCAGCCTCGGCAGCGATGGGATCCGCCTGATATGGCGAAGCATCTCCCTGCGATCCGTACCCCTGGGCGGATCGTTGCCGGTGATCTTGTGCTGGTGCGGAAACAGGCCGGAGACCATGCTGGCGAGGCTCGGNCGGCAGAGGCTGGTGGGAACGTAGCCGCGGGGGAAGACGACGCTCTCGGCCGCCAGCCGATCGAGGCTCGGGGTCCTGATCGTCTCGTGCCCCATGAAGCCGAAGTCGGTCCACGACTGATCGTCAGAGATGATCAGGAGTATGTTCGGCAGGCGCGCCGCGAGTTCCTCCGTCGGAAACAGGACGCCGAAACAAACCGCAGCAGCGAAAAAAAACCTCACTGGGGAAACCTCCATTGCCGGGGAAAAACCTTCAGGCCGAGACAGCACGATACCCCCCCCATCAGCCCGCCACCACACCAATCCAAGTAGTGGCCTTCCAGGGCTCAGGGAGACGTATCCTCGCGTGGCCCCTCAGGCCTGCTGCAGGGTATCGATATCGAGCGGCTCTTTGCAGTCAAGACGCGCTTCGGCACCGGGCATCGGATATTTCAAGCCGGTGGCGCAATTGAATAGAACTGCCGACTCATCCGGTCGGATCCGGCCGCCCCCCACCTCCTGCAGATAGGCGGCGAGGGTCGCGGCCCCCTCCGGACACATCAGGAACCCGGACTCCGAGGCTGCCCGGTCACGGGCGGCAAGGATGCTCTCATCGCTTACCGCCACGGCGAATCCCCCGCTCTCGCGCACGGCCCGCAGGATAAGAAAATCGCCCACCGCGCCAGGCACCCGGATTCCCGCGGCGACGGTAGCCGCGTCCTCCCAGGGCTCGGCATGCTCGAGGCCCGCCTCAAAAGCGCGCACCATCGGAGCGCAGCCGGTGGATTGCACAGCGACCATGCGTGGCAGCTTCGCGCTGACCCAGCCGAGCTCCCTCAACTCTGCGAAAGCTTTCCACATGCCGATCAGGCCGGTTCCGCCTCCTGTGGGATAGAGGATGACATCGGGGAGTTCCCAGCCCAGCTGCTCGGCGAGCTCGAGCCCCATCGTCTTCTTGCCTTCTATGCGATAGGGTTCCTTCAAGGTGGAGAAGTCAAACCACCCCATCGTCTCCCGACCCTCCCCCACCAGCCGCCCACAGTCGTTGATGAGTCCGTTGACCCTCCATACCTTCGCCCCCTGCAGGGCGGTCTCCCGAACGTTGATCTCGGGCGTGTCATCCGGACAGAAGACCCAGGACTCGATCCCGGCGCGGCTGGCATAAGCCGCCAGCGCCGCCCCGGCGTTGCCATTGGTCGGCATCGCCACGCTCCTGATCCCGAGCTCCTTCGCCATGGAAACCGCCAGGGCAAGTCCCCGGGCCTTGAAGGAGCCCGTCGGAAGACGTCCCTCATCCTTGACCAACAGGCGACCCGGGCCGACCTGCAGGTCCGGCAGAGCCACCAGCGGCGTCAGCTCCTCGCCCAGGGAGATAATGTTTTCGCCGCGACGCACCGGCAGGAACTCGAGGTACTTCCAGAGGCCACCGCTCCTGGCCGACAGCGTTGCCCTGTCAAGCTCGGCGCCCAGGGCATCGAGATCATAACGAACCAGCAGGGGCTTTCCCTCACGCGACAGGCCGTGGATACGATCCGCCTCATAGGTCTCGCCGCTGTAGCTGCACTCGAGGTGGGTGACGAACGTCTTGTGGGGCATCAGCGGACCTTGCCCAGGCGCAGCGTCAATTTATCGATCCTGCCGCCGAATTTCCCTGGAGCTTCGTAGGCTCCCACCGCGGCATCCCCATCGTTGCCGACATGGAGACCCTCGATAGGAACTCGCTGCATCGAGCCCGAGACCTTTCCTTCGGCTAGGACCTCGCCCCCCGCCNTCAGGGTCACCTTGCCGTTTTTCGCCAGCACCGCCTCGACCGCCACCTCGCCCTCGGACAGCTTCCCCACCGCCGTAACAGTCTGCAGTTTGCCTCCACGGCGCACCGCAAGCGCCAGGCACCCATCCTTGATGAACAGGGCGTAGCCATCCGCAGTCCCGCCATGCCCCAGGATGACCCCATCGGTGTGGCCTGCCGCGAGGCTGGCGTTAACCTGCAGGCGCTTGCCCTTGACGTCAGGGGAGGCGGAGCCCTCGAGCGTTGCACCGGCCTTCAATTCAAAAACGAGCTTCTTGCTGAAGCTCTTCACCTTNCCGGCTCCCCGCGGATAGATCGGCAGCACATTGGCGCGCTCGGCGTAAGCCTGCCACAGGGCCGCGAGCCTGGTGGNCAGCTCAGGTCGGCCGGCGGACAGNTCCCGCAGCTCGGTACGATCCTCAGCAAGGTTGTAGAGCTCCCAGGGAGAATTCCGTCCCTTGGCNACNAGCTTCCAGTCCCCCTCACGAACGGCGCGGTTGGCCTCGTGCTCCCAGAAGATGGACCTCTCCCCCAGCGCCTTCCCGGCAAANGCAGGAACCAGGCTCACCCCCTCCAGCGGCTTGATCTTATTGNTCTCATACTCCGCCGGNTACTTCGCCCCTGAGACGGCGACGCAGGTCGCCATAATGTCGATGAGATGGCCCGGCTGGCTGCGAAGCCCGCCGCCGGATGAAATACCCGCCGGCCAGTGCACCACCAGCGGGGTCGAGATCCCGCCCTCGTGCACCCANTGCTTGTACTCGCGAAACGGAGTGTTCGATGCATTCGCCCAGGAAAGTCCGTAGCTGGCAAAGGAGCTGTCCTTCCCGAGAACCGCGTTTTTCTTGCGCTCAAAACCCCATATCCCTCCTTCGGCGCAGCCGCCGTTGTCCGCGAGAAAGAAGATGATCGTNTTCTCNAGCTGCCCCGTTCTCTTCAGCGCCGCGGTGATGCGNCCGATTCCCTNGTCGACGCGGTCAATCTGGGCGGCGTAGATCGCCATGCGGAGCGCCATGTTCGCCTTNCGGTCGGCGGGAACGTCCTTCCAGGCCTTAGCNGCAGGATCGCGGTCAGTCAGCTTCCAGCGCTTGTCGACAAGACCCATGCTCATCATCCGGACGTAGCGCTCGGCGCGCAACGCGTCCCAGCCGCCAAGATAGCGCTTGCGGTACTTGTCGATNTCCTCCTCGAGGGCATGCAGCGGCCAATGAGGCGCCGTATGCGCCACGTAGCAGAAAAACGGCTTGNCGGCGCTCTTNTCGGANTGCTCCTCGATGTACTTCACCGTCGTATCGTTGATNGCNTCGGAATAGAAGAAGTNCNCCGGGTANTCNTTCANCNGGGTNTTCTCNAGGGTCAGGGATNNNGGNGTATAGAANCTGCCGGCNCCCNNGATCGTNCCGAAGNANCGGTCNAAACCGCGCTGGCGCGGCCAGTTGTGCTTNGGACCATCNGNNCCNNTGTGCTTNGTNACATGCCATTTGCCGGCCATNTAGGTNGANTANCCNGCCNNNCGCAGCACCTCGGCGATGGTGAGGCAATTGCGGTTGAGATCACCGCGGTAGCCATCGTGGCCGAGGTCAGTGGTCATCCAGCCCATGCCGGCCTGGTGCGGGTAGAGNCCNGTCANNAGNNNGGCCCGGGTNGGACANCANCGCCCGGTATTGTANAACTGCGTGAACCNCANTCCCCCNGCGGCNAGNGCNTCGATATTCGGNGTCTGCACCTCGCCNCCGTANCAACCNATATCGGAATACCCCATGTCATCCACCATGATGAGGACGATATTGGGACGCNNGGCNGCCGCCTGGGCAAGGCCGGCGCAGAAAAACGCTGCGAGGTAAGCGACTGTGAATCTCATGACCCCTCCCGATGGACNTTCGCGGTTCTGATAAGACAGGAACCCGACAGTATACGGGGACTCGCCCACAGTACAATCAGCCAGTGGGAGCGGAGCCGCGCTCGAGCGCCAGGAGGGGGGNATAAAAAAAGCCGGGCGCGCCTCNAAAGGCACGCCCGGCTTCTGATTCGCGTAGTGTTCCTACGCTGTTCAGCTTAGCGCTTGAACAGGTAGAGGATCACCGCCAGCGAGAGCAGGCCCGTAAGGCCCTGGCCGCCAAGCGAGCTCACCAGACCAGTGATGTTCTTGACGACATCACCATAAAACGCGCCACCAGCGTCAGCACCGGTACCAAACAGCACACCAGCAACGACACCCAGAGCGAGAAGGTAGATTCCTACCTCCGTCACATCACGAATCAAACCTTTAAGGGTTCCAAGGACGTTATCCATGATCCCTCTCCTTCAAAAAACGGTTTCCCGATCCAGGTCCGATCCTCAGCGCTCGCAGGGGATCTTTTCCGGATCTTAATGAACCAGACAACGCCGGTAAGGCCTCAGGGCCTTACCGGCCACAAAAACAAAATTCAAAACGAACTTCTACTTAGCTCTCCTGCCGTTCAGGAGTTGTCGCCGGCGCTCTTAAGCAGCCCCATAACGACACAGGCGGTGATCANGCCAGTGAGGCCCGCGCCACCAAGACTGCTCACCAGGTTGGTGATGTTCTTGACCACATCACCATAAAANGCTCCCTCGCCGGGGCCCATGAGAACTCCCATGACCACGCCAAGAGCAAGCAAACAAACCGCAACGCCCGTCAGTCCAGCGACCGACCTCTTTACCGTACCGATGATGTCACCCATCGTATCCTCCATAGAAAAAAAACTTGCCTGCCGCTAAGGGTCCCCTCTCTGGAAACCCCCGCGGCCCAATCTGAACTTGAACTCACACACTGACNCCGGAACAGCTCTTCGCCGGACCCTGTGGTCTCGGCTTGATTTGATCCGGAATACCCGTCCAGATCGCGCAAGCTTCCTTTCGCTNTGCGCTACGCCTTGATATCGCTCCTGGTCCGTCCCNCCTCGGGAGACCGCTCAGGCCGGTCTCGATACAATCAGCAGGCGCCGCCTTCTCACTTCTTTTCCATGCGGCTGAACCAGTTGAGCGAATGCTAAAGGTCTACAGGATTGCGTTCAAGGGTGTTTTTTNCCCCGATGTCCCTGTTCTCGGTTCCGATATATGCAACCGCCGGTAAAACGNGATCATTCCAGAAAAAAACTCCTGAAAGAAAAAATGACGCCAACCGGCAGCTCTNGCCAAATCGAATTTAAAAGCTCGTGNAATCCCACATCGTTCTCTTTTTCACTAAGTCAGTCTCGGAAGACCTCTTCAGGAAANCAAACGGCCTGAGTTCATTGATAAAATCAGGCTTTTTCCGATCCCGCCCAGGCTTCCCGCCCAAGGCAAAAAACAGGCATCCGGGACTCAGAGAGTACCGTTCTCTTTTAATACGGCAGGTGCTGCTCCCTGGTCGGGAAGCACCATGATCTCTGGAGTTATCAGTACTTTAGGAAAACCCCTNAAAACACAAACCCGATAAGTCCACCNCAGATGGCCGGAAAAAAGATCGGAAAAAACTTCCCTCACATCGAGTTCGAAGTGATTTCTGCCAGTTTCATCGGCATCAGAGTTCAGCAGCGCGAGACCTGGANAAGCGTAAAAGGCCTCAATCAGCCCCCAGGAGACCGATTACAGGCCTCAAGCCAAGTCGGCGGTTACCGCTGACAAGAGAGCTGATGGCGTAACGGTTGCCTGAGCGGCAGCTTACCGGCTCATAAAACCAGCCGCCACCACGGACCACATGGTAATCTCCGGCCCCGTTATAGACTGGATCAGGCCCCGAAGCCCCTTCTGAAGCGTAGAAGTCCTCATTGTAGACATCTCCGCACCATTCGTAGAGATTGCCGTGCAGATCATACAGACCGAAGGCGTTGGGGAGCCTGCTTCCGACTGCATGAGGACGTCCACCGCTGTTTCCGACATACCAGCCCATATCGGCAAGTACACCGGTACCTGCAAATGGGCCGCTGGAGCCCCCTCGGCAGGCATATTCCCATTGCGCCTCGCTGGGCAGAGAGAAACCGCTTAAAACGGTAAATTCAACGACATCATCCCAGGAAACACGCTCAACCGGCAGATCGNTNGACTCAACTCCCTCGGCAAGNGCANCNCCCTGNAAAAAAGACGGGTTGGNNCCCATTACGCCTTCCCATTGCGCCTGGGTNACCTCGTATTTGCCCACCAGGAACGCGCTCAAAGTCACAAGGTGAAGGGGGCTTTCATCTTGCCAACGATCTTCCTCGTNCTCAGGGGTACCCATGAGGAAATCGCCGCCAGGCAAAAGGACGAATAGAATCCCAGTCTCCCTGTGCTCGAACTCCGCGAAACCCTGCTCATTATGCCGCTGGTAAGCCAGGCCGGCCGGAATCTCCCGGGAGCAGAAATCACCGGGCGCCTCTCCATCGAGGAAGAAGTACTCGATCAGGATGATCGCATCCGATAAAGACACCGCCCCGTCGCAATTGGCATCGGGCCGAGAGTCAGCGGGAGACGGAGAACCTTCCCGATAGAGATGGTTGAGCAGGTAAACCGGATCCGCGATGTTCAGCCGGTTGTCACCGTTGGAATCGCCGAGGATGGAGGCCTGCGATCCCCCTGGCGTGCCAACCAGGAACGCAAAATNCAGAAAAACAGCGGTAAGTAGCGAATTCCTACGGATCACCGTCCCTTTTACCTCNTTTCAGACCTCCAGCAAGACTAAGGGCTGGTCAACGTCGAGGCAAGATCGGTTAGCCGTGGCGTCTTCAGCGACGTTCTCAGTGCTCNTGCGCCTTGAAGAGCTTGCTCTTCATGTCCCCCCCGGAGAGCACATAGGCGATCAGGTCGAGAACCTCCTCACGAGAGAGCCTGTTCAGAAGCCCCTCGGGCATGATGGAATTCGGCAGTTTCCTGCGCGCGGCAAGCGACGACTTCTCGAGGACCGCCGGAGCCGTCTTGGCGAGAGGGTTGACGATCACCTTGACCTGCTTGTCGGTCTCCTCAACAACCATCCCAGTAACGATCTTACCGGTACGCTGCACGAAGGCGAAGGTCTGGAACTTTTCATCAATGTCTTTCGAGGGGTCCAGGAGGGAACGAAGGATGTGCTCAGCGGTGCGTTTCTTCGGCTCGAGCTTCGCCAGGTCAGGCCCGAAGACCTGCCCCTCGTTATTCAGACGATGGCAGGCAATACAGCTGGAAACTTTGAAGACGCTCTTGCCAACCTCGAAACTTCTCCCCCCCAGGGACCTGATCGGGGCAGCCAGCTGGTTGAAGGTCCACTCCGTGTTGCGCTGGTTGAGCTTGAGCAATTCATCCTTCAGAGGCAGAGGGTTTATGGACAGGTAGCCCGCCCGGTCGGCCAGGTAGGCCTTCAGATCGGCGACCACGTAGAGCGCGCCGTACATCCGCTGCCAATGNCCGGGATAGGTACAAACGTAGGGATAGATCCCCGGCTTCACCGGCGCCTCGTAGGTCAACGCCTGGGTCTCGCCGGGCTGCAACAGCCGACTTGCCAGGAGAACCTTGTCCGATTTGGGAATGTAATGGCGCTCGATGGCATCCTCGGCAGTGCCTGTCTCCTCGGCCAGCTTCCCAACCTCTTCCAGGGCGCCCGGCGTAGTGATCGCGAAGTTGTGGGGCATGCTGTCGGTATTGGTAAACCGGAATTCAACCGGCTTGCCGGCCTGCACCGCGATGCGCTCCTTGTCGTAGATCATCCGGTGGGGCACCGTCCCGATGGCGATGATGCGCACATCGAGGTTCCTCAGCCGGGACTGGACCTCCCTGGCCTGCTCCGAGGGCAGGGCCTGGGCGAGCTTGACCGTGAGAAAGAAAGCCGCCACCGCCGTGTCCGAATTCCGTTCACTGGCCGGNATCTCGCTGAGGTAGCCGACCAGGTTGTCCACCAGCGGGCGGACCTGCTCCTTTATCCAGTCTTCCCGTGGAATATTGCGCAGGACCGTGATCGCCGCGGAACGATTTCGTCCCGCCTTGAGCCGAGTGGTCAGGTCGGAAAATTTTTCCTTCCCGTGGCCGGGAATCGTACCGAGTGTCTCGATCGCGAGATCGTGTATTTTCTCATCTCCGGCCTCGGACTTGAGTCCAGGGGGAAGCCCTGAGACCAGGATCCGGACCTTTGAATACAGCCGGGAGCGAACGTCCTCCTCCGGGATCCTCGAAACCGCCGCGAGGAAGTCACGCANNCCATCCTTGCTGGTCGAGGCCTGCAGGTAGGCATCGTCNCCGTTGCCGACGGCGGAGATCAANGCGCCGTAGCAGAGCCGCCTGACCGCGGAGGTCTTCGCGACGGCCGCCAGGCTCTTCAACTCNCCCAGCGCGCCGGCCAGCTCTTTCGCGGGCTGGAAGGCCAGGAGCCGGCCAAGGCCGGAGAGGCCGCCGGTGGTCCCATCCTGCGCATCCTTGATGAGCCCCATCAGGACCGCGACCTTGTTCTTCTTTTCCAGCTTCGCCAGGCTGGAGAGAGCGTCAGCAAGATCGGAGAGCTTGACCTTGTCCCGGCTGAGGATCGCCCGGCAGACGCCCTTCGTCCGCTTGAGCTTCAACAGGTCGGCGACGCTGGCGTTTCGAAGCACGTAGGCCTCCGCCGCAGGGGTCAACTCCCTGCCGGAGCTCACCGCCTCCTTGACTACCTTGTCGACATTGATCCTCTTGCGGGCGTACTTGAGAACCGTGTTGAGCTCGCCATCGGTGGGTCGGGCGGAGACCTCGAAGATCACCTCGGCGGAAACCAGGCCCTTGAACTCAACGGCGGCCTTGAGAGCTTCCGCCCTTACCAGCGCGGAATCGTCACGCGAAGCCGAGATCAGGGTTTCCTCGAAGCCCACGAACTTGCCGGCCCAGTGTCCGAGCGTCCGGATCGCCGCCGCGCGCACGCGCGGNTCCTCCGCCTGGAAAACCTTCCCNGGCAGCTCCGGGTGCGGGATCCTCTGCTCCTCGAAAACCCACAGGCACTCCAGCAGCGCCTGCGCCTCGTTGCGATCCCTTGACGCCTTCGCCGGGCTCAGCTTCGCCGTGTAGGCGCCCACCTCGGCCTTGATCTCTTCCGGCTTGCGGCCGCTGAGCTCGAGCCTCGCCCGGTAGCGAGTGCTCTTCTCTTTGGAAAAGAAGTTATCGCAAACCTCCGCGATCGGCTTGCCCCTCATCTTGGCGGGCTTCACCAGCGGACGGCCCTTGCAGGTCACGCGGTAGACCCGGCCGTGGCCGTGGTCACGGTTGGGATCGCGCATATTGTGCTGCATNTGGCCGATGAGCGGGTTCGACCAGTCCGAGACGTAGAGCGCCCCGTCGCCGCCAATCTCGCAGTCGGTCGGACGGAAGTTCTGATCCTTCGTCACCAGGATCGGTTCGATCTCGACCGCCGTGATGTCGGCCCCGTTATACTTCACCTGGTACTGGAGCACGCCGAGGAAGCCGATCGTATTGCAGATCAGGAAGTTCTCGTTGTTGCGCTCGGGGAAGTGGCTGCTGGAGAGGATGCCGGTGGCCGCCACGGGTCGAACCCGCTTGCGGAACCACTGCTTATTGCCGATACCCTTGCCCAGATTCACGTAGCTGCCGGTGCCGCCGGTGCCATCGTTGGCGAACTGGAAACCCCAGCTGTCGAACACGTCACCGTGGGGGTTCGGGCCGATCGGGAAGTGGAAGCCGACCTCGAAGGTGCGCGGGTCGAAGCGATAGACACCCGATGAACCCGAGCGGAAGACCCTGGTCGGCGTTTCGTTGCTGCACTGGTTGAAGATGCCGCGCGACCAGTAGAGAGCGCCAGCGGGGCCGATGACCAGGGCATTGGCCGAATGATGCGTGTCGGCGCTCGAAACGCCCTGCAGCATGCGGATCTTCACGTCGGCCTTGTCGTCACCATCGGTGTCCTTAAGGTGCCAGATTTCCGGGGGAGCCGCCACCAGCACGCCACCGTTCCAGAACTCGAAGCCGGTGATGCTGTTGAGGCCATCGGCGAAGACGGTAAGCTTGTCGGCCTGGCCGTCACCGTTTTCATCCGGCAGGATCACCAGGGCGTCCCTGGGAACATTGGTCGGGTTCCAGTGAGGATACGAGGGCCAGACCGACACCCACAGGCGGCTGTCGGTATCGACCGCCATCTGCACGGGGTTGATGAGCCGGGGGAACCTCTCTTCTGAAGCGAAGAGGTTGACCTCCATGCCCTCGGCGACCTTCATCCTGGTGGCCGCCTCCTCGCCGCTGAGGAATTTGTAGGTGCCGCCCTTCTCCTTGCCCGGACGGTTGGTCTTGACCTTCAGCAGCTCGGGGAGGTTGTCATCCTTGACGGTCCCCTTGCGACCCTGGGCGACGTNCCAGACGCCCTTGTCACGGTTGGCCGNCATGATGTCGAAGATCTCCATCTCGCGGCGCATGACATCGGCGTTGGACTGACCGTGCCAGTTCAGCTTCGAACGCCCACCATAGACGTTGAATCCATCCACCACGCGGTAGCGGCTGAACCAGTGGTGGTTCTTCTCGAGCACCGCCGCGCGCAGCTTCTCGGTGTTGGCGTCATCCTTCGCGGCCTTGCCCAGCAGCGCCTCGGTGATCACTCCTGCCAGGGCCTTGTTGCCGTGGTCCAGCAGGTGGATCCCGTTCATCGTCAGGGGCGTCTTCGCTGCGGCGTAGAGCTTCTTGCTCGGGCTGAAGAGATCCACATAGGCTACCTTCTTCGCCTTGCAGACCCGCTCGATGACCTCTGTGTAGAGCGCCAGGTTCTTGTTGTTCTCGGAGCCGTCTGGAAGCACGTGGCTCTTGAGGTCTTCGTGGGCGATGGGTGAAAACACCACCAGGCGCGGTGCCGACTTGCCGTTGTACTTCTGCTCGTGCAGCTTGTCGATCAGGCCGCCGAGATCCTTCTCGAAGCCGCCGGCGCCGCCTGGGCCGCCAAGCGCCTCTCCGTAGCCGAAGAAGCAGAAGATCACGTCCGCCTTCTCCTTGGAGAGCCACTGGTCCTGGCTGCCGAAGTTGGCCGAGCGGGTGCGTTTCTTGATCGTGTCGCCGGAGAAACCGAGGTTCCTGAAGACCAGCTCATGCTTCGGGTGCGCGGCGTGAAGGTAGGTCTCAAGCCAGGCATGGTGCTGCATACGGTCGGCCAGCGTGTTGCCGATATAGCAGACATGGTCGCTCTTCTCCAGCTTGAGCGCGGGCTCCCACGCTAAAGTCGAACTCCCCGGACAGACAAGAAAGAACAGGCCGACAAAAACGAGAACGCGAAGCTGCAGGATCATGCGCATAGGTCTCACTGGATATCCATAGGTTGGGTCAGGGCCCCGCCGTGTGAATACAGACGGACCCGTTTGCGGGCATTTCAAACCGAGCCCGTATTATGGCCGAAATCAGCGTTCTCCCGATGCCTTATTTGGCATCAAGATTCCGCAGCTTCGCCTGGATCGCCTTGCCCTCGTCGGCAGGAAGCGCCTCCGTCAACGAAACCGCGAGGAAGAAGGCCGCCACGGCGGAATCCGACTTCCGGTCAGCTGCGGGCAGCTTGCCGAGGTAGCTCACCAGGCTGTCGACCAGCGGACGAACCTGCGCCTTGTCCCAGTGCTTGCTTGGAATCGTCTGGAGCACGGCTATGGACGAGTCGCGGTTCTTTCCGGACCTGACAAGCGCCGCCAGGGCGGAGAACTTTTCCTTCTCATTGCCCGGGAGCTTGCCCAGGGTCCGGATCGCGAGATCGTGAAGATTCTCGCCGCCGCTGACGGTGAGCTTAGATGCCGCGATCCTCTTCTTCTTGAATCCGGGTCCTGACCAGCTCACCACAAGGCCGTCAGCCCCGCCGCCATCGTAGTAGGTCACGATGATGGGGTGAGCGCCTGCGCTGAGACGAAGCTGCTTGGATTTCTCCCTCATCCCGTGGCTGCCATCATTGTTAATCAGCTGCTTGCCATCGATGTAGAGGCGCGAGCCATCATCGGAGTTGATGGAGAATGTATAATTACCCGAGCGGGGAACCTGGATATTGCCGGTAAAGCGGAGTGCGAAAGCATCATTGGCCTTACGCTGCGGCACCTTCAGGCTGATCTCGGGGACCACGCCGCTGGCCTTGGGCTTCATCTTCGCAAGGGTCTTGAGATCAACGGGACCGCTGTGCGGCGCGAAGAAGTCCACCTGGATGCCGCTCTTTCTTACATCTGAACCACCAGGTTCAGCCTTGAGACTCGCCGGCAGCTTCGAAACCAGGGACCGCACTTTTGAGTACAGGCCGGCTCGAACCTTCTTATCCGCCACGCTGGGAACCGCCGCGAGGAAATCACGCAAACCATCCTTGCTGGCGGAGGCCAGCCGGTAGACCTCGTCGCCGGTCCCGGCGGCCGTAATCAACGCCGAGTAGCAGAGCTGCCTGACCTCGGAGGTTTTCGCTCCGGCGGCCAGGGTCTTCAGCTCGCCGACCACGCCGGCGAGATCTTTAGCCGGCTGGCTGGCCAGCAGCTTCCCGAGACCGGAGAGGCCGGCCGTGGCGCCTTCCCGGGCCGCCTTGATGAGTCCCATCAGGACCTCGATCTTGCTTTTTTTGACCATCTTCGCCAGGCCACTGAGCGCGCCGTCAAGATCGGAGAGCTTGACCTTCGCGCGACTGAGGATCGCCCGGTAGACGCCCTCGGTAGGATCGAGCTTCAGCAGGTCAGCGACGCTGGCGTTACGAAGCACGTAGGCCTCGGCCGCGAGGCTGAGCTTCGAGCCTGAGCTCACGGCGTCCTGCACCACCTTGTCGACGTCAATATTCTTTCGAGCGTAGCCGAGAACCGTGTTGAGCTCGGCATCGGTGGGCCGAGTGGCGACCTCGAAGATCACCTCGGCGGCGGCCAGGCCCTTGAGCTCGACGGCGGCCTTGACGGCCTCGGCCCTGACCAGCGCGGAAGAATCGCGCGCTCCGGCAACCAGGGTCGATTCCCAATCCTTGACCTNGCCGGCCCAGTGGCCGAGCGTCCGGATCGCGGCGGCGCGCACACGCGCATCCTCAGCCTGGAAAACCTTCTTGAGCAGACCCAGGTTCGGAATGCGTTGCTCCTCGAACACCCACAGNCACTCGAGCAGCGCCTGGGCCTCGTTGCGGTCCTTCGATGCCTTCGCCGGACTGAGCTTGGCTGCGTAGGATCCCACCTTGGTGCTGATCTCTTCCATCTTTCGGCCGCTCAGTTCGAGCCTCGCCCGGTAGCGAGTACTCTTCTCCTTCGCGAAGAAGTTGTCGCAGACCTTCTCAATCGGCTGGCCCTTCATCTTCGCCGGCTTCACCAGCGGGCGACCCTTATAGGTCACCCGGTAGACCCGCCCGTGAGCATGATCACGGTTGGGATCGCGCATATTATGCTGCATATGGCCGATGAGCGGGTTCGACCAGTCTGAAACGTAGAGCGCCCCGTCGCCGCCGACCTCACAGTCGGTCGGCCGGAAGTTCTGGTCCGTGGTGACCAGGATCGGCTCGATCTCGACCGCGGTGATGTCGGCGCCGTCGTACTTCACCTGGTGCTGGAGCACGCCGAGGAAGCCGATCGTATTGCAGATCAGGAAGTTCTCGTTGTTGCGCTCGGGGAAGTGGCTACTGGAGAGGATGCCGGTGGCCGCCACCGGGCGGACCCGCTTGCGGAACCATTTCTTATTGCCGATACCCTTGCCGAGGTTGGCGTAGCTGCCGGTGCCGCCGGTGCCATCATTGACGAACTGGAAACCCCAGCTGTCGAATACATCGCCGTGCGGGTTCGGCCCGATCGGAAAATGGAAGCCGACCTCGAAGGTGCGCGGGTCGAAACGATATACGCCGGAAGATCCCGAGCGGAAGACCCGTGTCGGAGTTTCGTTGCTGCACACGTTGAAGATTCCACGCGACCAGTAGAGGGCTCCGGCGGGGCCGATGACCAGGGCGTTAGNCGAATGATGCGTATCAGCACTCGAGACACCCTGCAGCATGCGGATCTTCACGTCCGCCTTATCGTCACCGTCGGTGTCCTTCAACAACCAGATCTCCGGGGGCGCCGCCACCAGCACGCCGCCGCCCCAGAACTCGAAGCCGGTGATGCTGTTGAGGCCATCGGCGAAGACGGTGAGCTTGTCGGCCTTGCCGTCACCATTCTCATCCGGAAGGATCACGAGGGCATCCTTGGGCGTATTGGTCGGGTTCCAATGCGGATAGGACGGCCAGACCGACACCCACAGGCGGCTGTCGGTGTCGACCGCCATCTGAACGGGATTGATCAGCCGTGGGAATTCCTTCTCCGAGGCAAACAGGTTGACCTGCATCCCCTCGGCAACCTTCATCTTGCTGGCAGCCTCCTTGCCACTGAGGAATTTATAGGTGCCGCCCTTCTCCTTGCCGGGACGGTTGGTCTTGACCTTCAACAGCTTGGGGAAGTTGTCGTCCTTAACGTTCGCCTTGCCGCCCCGGGCGACGTTCCAGACGCCCTTGTCACGGTTGGCCGTCATGATGTCGAAGATCTCCATCTCCCTGCGCATGACGTCAGCGTTCGACTGCCCGTGCCAGTGCAGTTTTGACCGGCCTCCATAAACATTGTAGCCATCGACGACGCGGTAGCGGCTGAACCAATGGTGATTCTTCTCGAGCACCGCCTCGCGGAGCTTCGCGGTGTTGGCATCGTCTTTCGCGGCCTTGCCCAGGAGAGCCTCGGTGATCACTCCCGCCAGCTCCTTGTTGCCGTGGTCCAGCAGGTGGATCCCGTTCATCGTCAGGGGCGTCTTCGCTGCGGCGTAGAGCTTCTTGCTGGGGCTGAAGAGGTCGAC
Source organism: Planctomycetota bacterium (assembly GCA_002695115.1). Taxonomy (GTDB): domain Bacteria; phylum Planctomycetota; class UBA8108; order UBA8108; family UBA8108; genus UBA8108. Next base: position 68,206 of record NZOA01000013.1, on the reverse strand, counting down.
GTAGGTCACCTTCTTCGCCTTGCAGACCCGCTCGATCGCTTCGGTGTAGAGCGCCAGGTTCTTATTGTTCTCGGAGCCATCAGGGAGCACATGGCTCTTGAGGTCCTCGTGGGCGATCGGCGAAAACACCACCAGGCGCGGAGCCGACTTGCCGTTGAACTTCTTCTCGTGCAGCGAGTCGATCATGCCACCAAGATCCTTCTCGAAACCGCCGACGCCGCCGGGGCCGCCGAGAGCCTCGCCGTAGCCGAAGAAGCAGAAGACCACGTCGGCCTTCTCCTTCGAGAGCCACTGGTCCTGGCTGCCGAAGTTATTGGAGCGGGTGCGGGTCTTGAGCGTGTCACCTGAGAAGCCGAGGTTACGGAAGACCAGCTCGTGACCCGGGTAGGCGGCGTGAAGATAGGTCTCCAGCCAGCCATGGTGCTGCATGCGGTCGGCAAGCGTGTTGCCGATATAGCAGACGTGGTCACCCTTCTCAAGCTTCAGCTCGGGGGCGGCCGCGGCGGCCGAATTCCGGACGCCTGCGAAAACGAGAGTTAACAAACCGGCAGAGATGAGAACGCGAGACTGCAGAATCATGCGCATGTGTTTCACCAGTATCTAATGGGTGCGTCAGTACCGCCCCCGCAAAGGCGGAATGTTGAATGTTTACAACTTTTTCAAACCGAAGGTCACATTATTCTCCAAGAGCGGCTTTTTGCCAATGCCTCATCTGATCAAGAATCGATCTTCACGAACCGGGGGAAGCGTATACCGAGCGGCTCCATAAGCTGTAATGCAGGAAAAAATCTCTCTCCTCGGACTCTTAAGCCGGAACTTTCGATGTAGCATAGGGCGCTGATTCTATATTTAGACAGCCCCCCGTTAGCCATGGTGACGGAGGCATCCTGCGCGGGGTTGTTTTCAGCAGAGCTTGACGAAAGAGGTTACGAAAGATGGAAGTACTCGTCTTCCAATTATTGATAGCGGTAGTCTTTGGGGTTATTTGCGCAGCTATTGCCAGTAGCCGGGGACGCAGCGGGATCGCCTGGTTTTTCATCGGGTTCTTTGCTGGTTGTATCGGGCTGATCATCGTGCTGTGTCTTCCAAACCTGAAGGAGGAACAAGCCAAGCACATGCAGCTCCAACGTGAAAACCGCCGCCTTCGGGAACGGCAACGCAAGGACCGGCAAACGGCCGACCAACGACAGACCCAGACCGAGCAACGGCTCGGCCTCCACGACCAGGCCCTGGACCTAGACACCTCGCGCCAGGTCGAAGATCGGGCCAGCCGGGGGCATCTCGAACACACCGGTAAGCCATCGCCGCCGCCAATGAATTCCCCGAGATCTAAGCGCCCGCCGAAGCTGAAAAACCCCGAAAAGGTGTGGTTCTACGAAGACCAGAACGGCCTAGAGCAAGGACCCGTAAGCCAGGGCCGGCTCAAGCTTCTTTTGAAAAATAACAAGATTACCCTGACAACCCAGGTCTGGCGAGACCCCTGGTCGCAATGGCGCGTCCTTGGAGAGGTTGAAGAGTTGAACAATGAATAGCTCCGATCCTGGCTCGAAAGACAAACCCGAACAGGCCCTTCCCAGCGGCGCCGTCCTGCACGCCCAATTCAATGGAATACTCGAGGGCTTCGCAGGGGACTGGTCAACGCTTGAAGATACGGTAGCCCGGATTAACGCCACGAAGATTGCCGAGGTGGACCTGGAAAGGGACGGCGGAAGGTTCAGTCTCCTCTTCGAAAACACACCCATCCCCGGCGAGCTGGTGACCCCCGAAGCGCAACAACAGCTGCTGGAACTCCTCGCCACGCTGATCGCGGCCACCCCGGCCCCCGAGGCCGTAGAATCTACGGTCGCATGCAAGGTGGTACACGAGGATGGCGTCGTCGAAACGATACTGGCTGTCGAAGGCGGTGAGCTTCGTCCCCTCAGCCGGATCCGCGACCGCCAGACGCATGACGCGCTCCCCCTCGAGCAAAGTAAGCAATTTGCTTCCCCGCTTCAACAGCTTGGCGCCAGGAAAGGGGCTCTCGTGGCGCTTCTTCTCCTGGTGGGCTTCGGACTCATGGCATGGCAAAGCGGCTACGTCGGAAAAATCCTCAGCCGGCCGGCGGACGAGCTCGTCAACGACCTGGGTCACTTCGAGCGATTACTCGAGGTTACGATCGTAAAGGCTTGGGGGGAATACCAGGTCACCATCACCCGGGGCCCATCATACCCGGAGAGCCCCGCTGACGCCGACCGGTTACGCGTCGATCGCAAGGCCACCAGCGAATTGGCCGCCCTGGACATCGTAGCCAAGGGCGATCACCTCTACGTGCAGCTGCTCAACGATACGGGGAAAATCATCGAGAGCGCGAAAGCCGAACTCCGCCCCCTGCTCGACGACAAAGAAGGACAGGTGATCGTCCGTATCAACGGACATATCAATGGACACGCTCTCCGGCTCGCTCTCGATCGGGGCAAGGCAGGAAAAGACTGATGATGGAAGACCCCCAGGAGGGAAAACCCGGCGCATCCGCCGGCTCCGATGTAAATTCCTGGCCGCCAGGACGCGTACCTTCCGAAGGCGAACGAATCGAGCTGCGCTGCGAAGAATGTGACGCGCTCTGGTACATCCATGTGTCCATGGCAGGACACCGGCTTCGTTGTAAATGCGACGCCTGGCTTGAAATACCGCGGCCTGAGACCTCCCTGGAGCAGCTGGCCCCTCACCAGGAAAAAGCCCTCGACCGCTTCAAGCCGACCCGGGAACTGAGCCTTGATAAACCTCCATCCAGCTTCGAGCATGTTCCCGATGTCGATGTCCATACTCCGCTGAAACCCGGAGCTCTACGCTACGGTCTGGTACGCACCCGCCAGCGCTGGATAAACCGGGCGACGTTAGAGCTCGCCCTCGTGGTCGCCGCCTTTTTGGCTCCCTCCTTATTTCTTCACCTCTTCGTCGGCGGGCGGGAACGGCTCCTGTTCATGCCCCTGGGCGAATTGTTTTCGGGTTTTGCCGTGGTCCTTGTGGGCCTGTTCGCATCTCATTACACATTCGAGGGCCTGCGCAGGGCCATGCCGAAATACTTTCTGGAGGCGGCCATCATAGGAATCGGTCTCGCCGCCCTGGCCATCCCTTACTCCCGACTTGTGGAGCAGGTCTTCCCCGGAACGGAGAACCCCCTGAAAACACTCCGCGAGACGCTCGGGCTGACGTGGACGCTCCTCCTGATCGGAGCCTTCCCCGCCGTATTTGAGGAGATCGCCTTCCGCGGCCTCCTGCAGGGACGCCTGTCGGTCATCTACGGCCGCACCGGAGGCATCCTCCTCTCCGCGGTCGCGTTCGCTCTTGCGCATGGAACCGGCCTGGGCCTGCCTTTTCACGTCACAGGCGGCTTCTACCTCGGTTGGCTCCGCGCGCGCAGCAAGAGCCTGCTGCCGTGTATGGTCACACATCTCCTCTACAACTCCACCCTCGTCCTTACGCTGACCTGAGCGAAGGGATCATCGATGTCATACCCCACGCATCCCGCCGTCGCAGCGGGGAATTGACGGGGAAGAGGAGCCCCCCCGCAGGTCGGCCCCGGGAAAAACTGGTCGGGGTGATAGGATTTGAACCTACGGCCTCTACGTCCCGAACGTAGCGCTCTACCAGGCTGAGCTACACCCCGAATCCGATCCAAGGCGGAACCGGGCCGGCCGCCGCGGCGGTCAGCCCGAGCTGCCGACCGCTTGAGCGAATCGGCGAACGCCAATCCTACCCTGCGGTGAAAACACATCAAGACAATAGCCCCATTTCAGAACGAATACGGGAGCCTCGGCCGGGAATACGCCGTTTTTTAGGGAGCCGGATTCATTGCTGAAACTGGCTTTTCCAGCTTCTGTACCGTAACCTTGAAGAAGTTGGATTTCGTTCGAGGGTCTGTTGCCGGCGGTTTTCTTCGCCTGCTCGATGAGTTGTTCCATGACGGTTTCAACCACCCGAACAGACCTTCCGTCCAATCGTCAGACCCTTCTTCTACATATACCCACCATCCACCATTTCAGGCCTTGAAAACCATGCCGAGACNAAGTCTTCGACGCTGCCCCTCTCCAANCTGGAAAACNACCCTTTCCGCAATCCTGTTTTTGCTCGCTCTCCTGCAGGCTCGTCCCGCGGCGGCGGTGATCATCACGGAGATCATGTACAACCCGCCCGCCGATCTCGAGGCGGCCAATGGCGATGCGAACCTCGAATGGGTCGAGATCTTCAACGACGAGCCAACCGTCGTCCACCTCACGGGTTACTACTTCTCGGAGGGAATCAACTTCACCTTCCCCTTCGATACCTACCTCGAGGGNCGCTCCTATCTCGTCATCGCCGCGGATGCCGAAGCCGTCAGGGTGGCCTATGGTATCGACAACGTCATCGGCAACTTCGGCGGCCTGCTCGACAACGACGGCGAGAGGGTCACTCTCAATATTTACGGCGGAGGTCCCGATGTGAGCATCGGCTTCTCCGACCGCGGCCAGTGGCCGAAGATCGCCGACGGTACCGGCCACTCCCTCATGATCAAGGACACCTACGGGCCACAGGATGACAACGACAACTGGACCTCCAGTATCGTTGTCGGTGGAACTCCGGGGCGGACCAATTACGACGAGCCGAGAATCATCGAAACCATCATCATTCCCGACGATTCGATCTGGCTCTACCGCAAGAACACCACCGAGTATCCCGCCGGCTGGCAGAGCCCGGACTTCAATGATGACGGATGGCTCCAGGGACAGACCTGCATCGGCTACGGAGACGGCGATGACACGACCGTGCTCGATGACATGCGCAACAGCTACATTTCCTTCGCCTGCCGGAAATCCTTCGAGCTGACCCAGGAACAGATCGACGGGTTCGACGATGTCTCCTTCCAGATCAGGTACGACGACGCCTTCGTTCTCTACCTCAACGGAAACGAGGTGGCCCGCAACCGGATCGGAAACGCCGGCGACGCCGTCTCTTTCGAGCAACGCGGCTCATCCCACGANGCCAGGGCCGACTACGAGCCTTTCTCGATCAACAAGGACCGCTTCCAGGAGGGAACCAATGTCTTCGCGGTGGCCATCCACAACGCGAGCGTCAACAGCTCGGACTCGAGCTTNCAGCCGAAGCTGGTGAGCAGCCGGATCGAGTGGCCGAGCCCGGCCGGCNAACCGGTGCCAGTGGTCATCAACGAGTGCTTTACGCGNACCAGCGAGGAGAGCTGGTTTGAACTCTACAATACCTCGGCCCAGCCCATCGACCTCTCAGGCTTCTTTCTCAGCGATGACAACAACATGCTGGNCAAGTGGGCCATCCCCGATGGAACGACGATCGACGGAAACGGCTACCTCGTCTTCACGGACTCGCAAATGACCCTCGACCTGTCGACGGAGCGCGTCTCCATCTTTTTGAGCCGTCCCAACCTGCGCCAGGTGCTCTCCGCCGCCACCTTCGACAATCCTGCCGAGGTCGCCGCGGCGCTTGATGGCACCAGTGACGCCCTCTACCCGGACGCCGGCCGTCGCTTCATGATTGCACCGACCCCCACACCCGGCGCCGCGAACACCGTCCCTCTCGAGGATGGCATCGTGATCAATGAGATCATGTACCATCCGCCCCGCGGACGCGAGCTGACCGCCTTTGTCGAGCTCTTCAACCGCTCCGCGCAGGACATCGACATCAGCGGCTTCCGCTTCAACAGGGGCATCTCCTATACCTTCGAGGAAGGGACCGTNCTCGCGGCCGGCGCCTACATCGCCATCGCCGCGGATCCNGCCCGCCTGCGAAANNCTCACGAGTCGCCCGGCCCGGACTGGGGAACCCTGGCGATCGTCGGCCCCTTCGANGGCGANCTGAGCAATANGGGAGAGCTCCTGCGCCTGGTCGATACGCGGGGCAACCCGGTAGACGAGGTGCGATACCACGATGGTGGGCTCTGGCCGAAGTGGGCGGACGGAGGCGGCTCGAGCCTCGAGCTCCTGGATCCAAACCAGGACAACTCCGTGCCGAGCGCCTGGGAAGACAGCGACGAGTCGCCGAAATCGCAATGGGAAGAAATCTCCTACTCNATAAGCTACGCCACCCAGTCGGAATCCGAATTCCAGATCCGCATGATGGGGGCGGGCGAGGTGCTCCTTGACGACATCGCGGTGCGGCGCGGCAACTCCCAGTACATCCGCAACGGCGNCTTCGAGAGCAACACCAGCAGNTGGATCATCCAGGGCAACCACATCCAGTCGAGCCGTACGACGGAAGACAGCGCCGCNGGCAANGCCTGTCTCAAGGTTGTCGCCACCGGAGACGGCGACACCAGGGTCAACCGTATCGAGACCGAGACCTCTCCCAGGATGACCTCCGGTTCTCACCAGATCACCCTGCAGGCCCGCTGGCTGCGCGGNGCGAACCTGCTCTACTTCAGCTGCTACAGGCAATATGCCCAATGCCAGCATCCTCACTGGCTNCAGATGCCCTACAACCTCGGCAGCCCCGNCCAGGTNAACAGCGTCGCCTCCAACAACCTCGGACCGGTTCTGAGCGAGGTNGTCCACCANCCCGCGGTCCCCTCCGCAGGNCAGGAGGTCACCATTCTCGCGCAGGTAAGCGATGCNGATGGNGTAGACACCGTCAGGGCGCTCTATGACCCCTCGGGCAACAACGCCTCNGGTGAGACCGAGCTGTTCGACGATGGAGCCCACTCTGATGGCGAAGCGGGAGATGGCCTCTTCGGAGGCAATGTCCCCGGCTTCTCCAACAACACAAAGGTCACCTTCTATNTCGAGGCGGTGGATACCGCCGGAAACCGCCGCCGCGAGCCCCGCGACGCGCCGAGCAGGGACCTGGTCTACCAGCATTCCAGNCCGCTCACGGCGAATTCGTTCACCTANCGCCTCATCCACGATGACGCCAACTGGAGCCGGCTCGGCACTCGGCAGCTNCACTCCAACGAGCTGCTGGATGCCACCTTCATCTTCAACGAGGAGAAGGTCTACTACAATGTCGGNACACGCTGGCGAGGCAGCCCCTGGAACCGTCCCGGCAATCCGCGCATGTACCGGGTCGCCTTCCCGAAGAACCAGCCTCTTCGCAACCGCACCAAGATCAACCTCAGNCGCTACGGCANCNNCCAGAACGANAAGGCCGCGGGGTACTGCGTCTGGCGTAACTCTACCTCCTCCACGACCAGTCCCTACAACCGCACCGCCTGGGCCAGGGTAAGAACCCAGGCCGGCACCTACATGATGGAGAGCATCGAGCCCACGAACCCGGAATACCTCAAGCTCTGGTTCCCCCAGGACTCTGACGGCATCCTCATGAAGATCATGGGCAAGCAGACCTTCTCGGACAGCGGCAGCCACCAGTCGAACCTCCTGCAATGGGCCACCTGGGCCAACCGCGGGTCGAACAAGACCGGCTACCGCTGGAACTTCAACCTGCGCACCAGGGAGCTGGAAGACAATTTCTCCCCCCTCATCACGCTGATCCAGACCATGAACGGCAACTCGACCGTCCTCGACAACCAGCTCGAGAACATCATGGACGTAGAGCAATTTCTCCGGGTCTACGCCGCGCGCTGCGCCCANGATGACTGGGACACCATCGCCATNGGAAACGGACAGAACGCCTACACCTACTACGCCCCGAATGAGGGCCGCTGGAAGCTCCTGCCCTGGGACATGGACCATACCTGGGGAAACACGGGGGCGAGNATCTATCCTGATGGAGACAGCACCTTCTCACGCATCATGAGCCGCCCNAAATACCGGCGCAAATACATCGGCATCCTCAACGAGATGCTGAACGGAAGGGGCGGCAATCCCGGGTATTGGANCACCGGCGAGATGGTCACCAAGTTCCTCGACCGCAACTCTGCCGTGGTCGGCTCNGATGGCGTCGGCAACTCTTCTCGNGTGCGAAACTTCATCAACAGCCGCAGGGGCACCCTGTCTCGCCAGATCCCCANCCNGGTCAATTTCTCCATCACCACCAACGGNGGAACCGTGGACACCANCTCGACCAATATCAGCGGNATCGGCTGGGTCGACATCGATATGCTGCTCGTCTCCGGCGANCCCGTGACCATCAACTGGACCAGCACCACCCGCTGGAGGGTCTCTGTGGAGCTGGACGCGGGAGAAAACNTCCTGGACTTCCTCGCCCTTGACGTNGAAGGCAACGTGGTCGGCGACGACNGCGTGACCATGACCAGCACCTTCGGCTGGGAANCTCCGGCCGTCACCTCGGTGGTACCGGCAAGCGCGCAGCCCGGCGAGACGGTCACGNTTACGGGTACGGAATTCCANGAAGGTNTCANGGTCTTCCTCGGTACCCGGGAGATCCCGGACGTGGGATTCAACGAGAACAACCCGGAGAGCCTTACCTTCACGGTCCCCCTGCTGCAGCCTGGAACGGTCGAGTTGACGGTGCGAAATACCGATGGTCGCGCCTCCGAAACGACAGACTTCACCATCCTGCCGCCGGCTCCCTACTTTATCCGCGGTGATGCCAACATCGACGCGGTGGTTGATATCAGTGACGCCGTCAAGACGGTTCGCTATCTCTTCTCAGGTGCCGAGATAAGCTGCCTGGATGCCGCCGATTCCAACGACGACGAGGAGATCAACATCACCGACGCCGTCTACCTGCTGGGCTATCTCTACCGGGGAGGCGCACCGTTAGTCGCCCCGTTCCCGCGGAGAGGGCCCGATCCCGGCGAGGCCGGGGCGCTCGACTGCGAGACCGGCCTCGACCCCTTCGGTGGCTAGGCCCCGCCGACCGGCGAGCCCCTAGAGACCAAACTCGTCCGCTTTCTTGCGCAGGGTATTGCGGTGAATTCCCAGCAGATCGGCGGCGCGCAGCCGGACCCCATCACAGCTGTCGAGCGCTTCGCTCAGCAACGTTCTCTCGACGACCTCCATCGTATTCGCCCAGATATTGCGTGAGGCCGAAGACCCCAGCAGCTCCCGGAAATGCTCCGAAACCGAGCTGTCGAAGCCCTGCTCCGTTCGGGCCTGCGGCGCGGAATGAACATCGTCGCGCAGGGGGGGCAGGTTGGCCGCGTGGATGGTCGTTCCCTCACAGAGAATGACCGCTCTCTCGATCAGGTTCTCCAGTTCACGCACGTTTCCGGGCCAGGAATAGGCCATGAATTCTCTCAGCACATCCTTGCCGAGCTTCAGCTGGGGCGTTTCGTTCTCCAGCGCGAACTTTTCGAGAAAGTGCTGCGCCAATAGACGAATGTCTTCGGAATGCTCCCGTAGGGCTGGCACGGCAATCGGAACGACATTGAGCCTGTAATAGAGATCCTCGCGGAACCCCCCATCCTGCACGAGTTTTTCGAGATCATGATGGGTGGCCGCGATCACCCTGACATCCACCCCCATAGGCATATCGGCCCCGACGGCATCAACCTCTCTCTCCTGCAGAACCCGCAGCATCTTGGCCTGCAGCATGGGACTCATATCGCCGATCTCATCAAGAAAGATCGTTCCTCCATCGGCGACAACGAACTTCCCCTTGCGGTCTGAGATCGCGCCGGTAAAAGAACCTTTCCTGTATCCGAAGAGCTCGGCCTCAAGCAGCTGTTCGGGAATCGCCGCGCAGTTGACCCTGACAAAGGGCCCCTCGGCGCGCGGGCTGTTGTAGTGGATCGCATTGGCGATGAGCTCCTTGCCCGTTCCACTCTCGCCGCGAATCAGGACCGTGGAACGAGTCGGCGCGACGCTGACGATGGTCTGAAAGATCGCCTGGATCGCGGGGCTGTTGCCAACGATTCCCTCAAAATTGTAGCGCTCGCGCAGCTCGGCCTTGAGCATGCGGTTTTCTTCGAGCAATTGCTCCCTCTCGGACGCGGCATCCTGGTAGATCTTGACCGCCTGGGCAAGCGTTCCCGTGATGATCTGAAGAAGCGCCATGTCCTGGTCGAATTCCTTGTCGCCATGAAATGGCTTGGCGCCACCGAGGACCCCGACGATTCTACCCTCGAGGCTGATGGGTACCGCCATGAAGGTCATCTGCTCCGACCCGACACGGAAGGCGCCCGTGCGGCCGAGGAACTTCGGCTCCTGGCTGATATCACGAACCCCGATGGGCTCTCCACTCTCGACAACGCGGCCGACGATGCCCTCTCCACGGGCGTACTGACCCTTCGCCATCTCCTCTTCCGTCATCCCGTAGGCCAGGGAGATCTTGAGCTCGTCGGAATCCGGCTGTACCAGGACCAGGAAGCACTGGGACAATTCACAGCGGCGGGCGAGGATCTCGCTCACCTGGGAGAACAGCTCCTCGAAGACAAGCGAGGAGCCGAGCGCCTGGCTGATCTCGAGCAGGGTCTCATCCTGGACATTGCGCCGCTTCAGCTCGGAAAACGATTGGGCGTTTTCGAGAATCTGGGCCGCCTGGGTGCCGACAATCGTCAACAACTCGAGGTCCTGATCGGAGAAATTATCCTCGCTGGTGGAGTCAACGCTGATAACCCCTACCACCCTGTTTTCGAGGATCATTGGGACCGCCAGCTCGGAGCGAATGTGCTCCTTGACCATCACATAGCGCTCTTCGCGGCGTACGTCAGGAACACAGAGCGCCTCGCCATGTTTCGCGACCCATCCTGTAATCCCCTCGCCGACTCGAAGGGCCACCTTCTCCTGGACATCCTGCCCGAGTCCGCGGGATGCGACAATCCTGAGAGTGTCCCCCTCGATCAGAATCACGGAGCCGGTCGTGGCTCCGGTATATCGAATGCTCGAGTCGAGAAGCACCTCGAGCAGCTTCATCGGNTCNAGAGTCGANTTCAGCNCCAGGGTAATCTCCTGGANAATCNCGAGNCGGCTGTCGGGGGATGNAAATTCTCCTTCAGGCCCCTGAAGAGAACCAAGCCTGGAGTCTTTCGACAAATTGACCTTTTTAACCATGGTAAAACCTGNGCNCTCAGCCGTTTTNCAGCCGCTAAACCANCNGNCCCNAAACTGCCCTTTTTNTATGCAGTGCCTAATNATAGTGCANCTNTTCNTTNTACAGCACAACTAAATATCAGCNCCTTTTTNGCTCCAACGAAGGCATCCTGTTAGAATGNCGCTNGCATCCGCCNCCGNAAACGACGAACACCCCTCCCTCTCGGGAACTGGAATATGTCCCCTCTAATCGATCAGCTCGGACGNAAAATCGACAACCTTCGCATCTCCATCACCGACCGCTGCAACTTCCGGTGCCTCTACTGTATGCCTGAGGAGGGTATGGAGTGGCTGCCGAAAGAAGAGGTCCTCAGCTTTGAAGAGATCGCGAGAGTCGTGCGAGTCCTGGCGCCGCTGGGCATCCGCAAGCTGCGCCTGACCGGGGGCGAGCCGCTGCTGCGAAAGGGNCTGCCGGAGCTNATCTCCCTCCTGNATCGCATCGAGGGAATCGATGACATCGCCCTCACCACCAACGCCCTGCTGCTGGCCNGGCAGGCTGAAGCGCTGAAGCGAAGCGGGCTGCGCCGCGTCAACGTGAGCCTCGACTCCCTGCTGAAGGAACGCTTCGAGCAGATCACGCGCCGTGACGCGCTCGGACGGGTACTCGAAGGCATCGAGCAGGCGGCGAAGACCTTCGCGGGCCCCCTCAAGATCAACGCGGTGCTCCTGCGNGGANTGAACGANGCCGAGGCCCCCGCCTTCGCGGAGCTGGNCCGCCGNGATGGACACACCGTCCGCTTCATCGAGTANATGCCGCTGGATGCCGATGAGACCTGGNCNCGCTCGAGCCTGGTNACNGGANCCGAGATNCGTGAACGCATCGACGAGCACCTCGGCGCCGGNGCGCGACTCATCGAAGACCCCTCACGGGATGAGAGAGCCCCCTCCTCTGATTACGTCTTCTCCGATGGGGCCCCGGGAAAGATCGGCTTCATCAACTCGGTATCCGAGCCCTTCTGCGAACACTGCAATCGGATCCGGATCACCGCCGAAGGCAAGCTGCGCACCTGCCTGTTCTCACAGGACGAAACCGACCTCGCGGCCCTCCTGCGAGGCGGGGCAANGGACGAAGAGATCGCCGCCGCNGTTCGCGCGGCCGTCCACGACAAGGAGCCCGGCCACCGGATCAACGAACCCGATTTCACCCGGGCAAATCGATCGATGTCGCAGATNGGCGGCTGAGGAGNGCTCAAACCTCCCCGGCTCAGAGCGTCCGGGCCCGCGAGGCCTTCCACCCGCCNTCTTCCCCTTCGGCTCCCCAGGTACCCTTGATGGCGCCCCGTCCTTCCAGCTCACCCTCGAGNTCGACCTCCGTGTCAACCCCATCGAGGCTGTAGTTGATCTTGAAGGTGATCTTGCGNTCCTCGACAGAGCCGCTGATGATCTTGAAGGAGGAACCATCCGGAGCCTTCACGCTGCCGGTAACCTTGTTCTCTGCAAGCCCGAAGCTGATAACGAATTTCTGTGACTCGCCGCCGGGCATCTCCACATCGGCGTACCATTTGCCGACAAAGGCCGCGGCTGTGCTGCGCGGCCTGCGGCGGCCACCNTCACCCCTGCCGCCACCCTCAGGTCGACGGCCTTCCGGCCCCTCTCGACCTTCCGGACGCTGACCTTCCGGCCTCTCGCGACCTTCCGGACGCTGACCTTCCGGACGACGTCCCCCTCTCGCCTCGCGTCCGCCGGCCGAAGCACGGTTGGCGGTCCAGGGACCCCCNAAGTCGGGCTGGGCCTTGTCGAACCACTTGCCGCTCAGCAGGAAACGCCCCTTGAGCTCCGCTTCAACCACGAAGCTTACCTTCTCACCTCCGAAATCAAGAACCAGCGTATAGGAGAGCTTCTTNCCGTCGAACTTGATGGCGTTCAGAGGGAAATCGCCGCTGTCGCTGAGACTCCTTCCGCTGAACTTCCCCTCCTTGTCCTCGGTGATCTCGATGATCGACTGCAGGGGTTCTCCATCCTTACTGCCGGCCCTCGCGAGCCAGCGGCCTACCGCCGTTGGCTTGGAGTTGTCTTTTTTGATAACGACACCGCCGCCTTCATTGCCATCCACCGTGAGGGTGCCATTGAAAACCCCATCGGCGCCCAGCTTCGCCACGATCTCGAAGATCCTCTCCGCGCCTCCGAGATTCCTCGGAACGACCAGCTTGAGGGCATCCTTCTGGAAGGTCCCTTCCTTGATGGCGAAAGAGCCGCTGCGCGGGCTGATGAAGGTGCCTCCGACCTTCGCTCCATCCTGCTTGAGCTCGAGATAGTAGTCACGCTGGCGGCCGCGGTCTTCGACCGTTATCACCCAGGTGCCATCCAGCTTCACCTCTTCAGCGGACACGGAAACTGGCGTGACAAATCCGGAAAGAACAAACGCGGCGGCAAGGAAGACTCGCATTGGAAACCCCCGTAGTGGAACTGGTTTATTTATCGAAGACATGAAGTTCGAGTGAACCCCCCATTTTTCCCTTCCCGGCGCTTAAGTCACGCATTTTCTGCCCGGCCGGTGGGCGGACTTCCCTTCACGGACCATCATTGGTAGGCTACAAAACCACCCGGTAAACGGAGCGCTGAGAAACGTCCATGAACCTGCGAGACCGACTCTTCCTGATCCTGGCGGGAATCTTCATCGCCTCGCTGGTCTCCTGCAACCTGATCTTCCAGAAGTTCTTCACCTGGACGCCATTCGATCTCTACACCTTCGAGATCTCGGTGGGGATCCTGCCCTACCCCATCACCTTCCTCGTGACCGACATCATCTCTGAACTCTACGGGAAGCGTAAAGCCGACCAGGTCGTCATCTCGGGCCTCATCGCCTCGGTCTTCGTCAGCCTCCTGGTTGTCGTCGCCAACGCGGTTCCGCAGACCGCGTGGTCACCTGTGGGCGACGAGACCTTCTCGAAGGTCTTCGGACTCAACGCCCCNGCCGTCTTCGCCTCGATGATCGCCTACCTCTCGGCCCAGTTCATCGACATCCGGCTCTTCCACTTCTGGAAGAAGTTGACGAAAGGCAGGCACCTCTGGCTTCGAAACAACGGCTCGACGATCGTCAGCCAGCTTGTCGATACCGGGGCTGTCCTGCTCCTCCTGTGCGCTTTCGGGGTCATAGGATGGGAGCGTTTCGGCGGCCTCCTTCTCAACGGATTCCTCTTCAAGGTGCTGGTGGCGCTTTTTGACACGCCGCTTTTCTACATCGCGGTCTGGTATCTCAAGCCCCGCATCGGCGACGAAATCAGCGAAGCGGCTACGATGGAGAAAACCGCCGATAAAGCGGAAGCTTCCGGCGGAACCGACCCGGGCGAATAGGATTGAAATCTTCCCTAAGACAACGCTATAAAACAGGTTGGAACGCGGTTCCAGGGCAGTGAAGAGTTCGGAAAACCCGCGGAGTGAATCGACATGAAAATGTGGACCGGANTTCTTGTTCNCCTGCTGGCCCTGGCCGGCTGCAGCTACCAGGGTGAAGACCCGCAGGGCGAAAAAACAGGTGGCGGCGCAGCGGCTCCAGCCGAAACCGCGACTGACAATACCGGGAAAGCACCTCCTGCCGAAGAGGTTGAGAACGGCGGGACGACCGTTGTGAAAACTGCCGCGCCGGCCGGGAAGACTGCGGTGCCGCCGGGTAAAACCGTGGAGGAAACAACCTCCAGCTCCGCCACGGTCGAAAAACTTCCGGCTGAAGAATCCTCAGACATCTATTCGCCCGGCAAGGACCCGCTGGTCAACCCCGACTCCCTCTTTGAGAAGGCGCCGGAAGATCCCGGCAAGATTGCCCGCGACGAGACGCTGGTTCGCTATCTGAAATCCGACCCCGGAACGCTCAACCCTCTCTTCACCTCGAGCATCTACGAATCCTACGTCGAAGACACCCTCTTCGACAGCCTCTTCACCTTCAACTCCGACTTCGAATGGATTGTCAACGACTCGATGGTCGAGTCCCTGGAGAAAACCGAGGACCAGAAGACCTGGACCGTCAAGCTGCGCCCAGGGCTCAAGTGGCATGACGGGCATCCCCTGAGCGCCCACGATGTCGCCTTCACCTGGGACGCCATCATGGACGACGAGGTGCCGACCAAGACCCTGCGAACCGGCCGCGACCAACTCAAATCCGTCACCGCCCTCGATGACCTGACCGTTCGGTTCATCCACAAGGAGGCCCTGCCTACCGGCAAATGGAACATGCTCTATTCCATCCTGCCAAAGCACATCATCGGCGACAAGGACAACGCGAACCGCAAGGAAGACCACTCGCTCAAAAAAAGCCCCTACTACCTGAAATACGCCCAGGCCCCTGTCGGTTGCGGCCCCTACAAATTCGTAAAATGGGAGCGCAACCGGAAGATTGTCGTCGAGCGCTGGGATGAATACCACGGCAGGAAACCGCACTTCAAACGCCAGATCTTCAAGATTGTAAAAGACCCCCACCAGGCCCTGAACCTCTTCAAGAAAGGGGAGCTGGATGAGATCGAGATCACCCCCCTGCAGTTCGCCACCCAGACCAACGATGCGAACTTCGCGAAACTGGGCGTCAAGGCCTTTCATCCCACCTGGAGCTACTATTGCGTCGGCTGGAACGCGACCATGAAGCCCGGCAAGAGCAATCCGTTTTTTACCGACCGCCGGGTGCGCCGCGCCATGGCCCACGCCGCGAACATCCAGCTGGTTCTGAAAAACCTGACCTACGGGCTCTCCCGACAGGCCAGCGGCATCTTCCAGCCAGGCGCCTGGATGTACAATGAGCAGGTCCGGCTCCTGGCCTACGACATAGGCAAGGCCCGCGAGCTTCTCGACGAGGCCGGGTGGGAGGTCAACGAAAACGACGGGGTTCGCTATAAGGAGATTGACGGCGAAAAGGTGAAGTTCGAGTTCACCCTCCTCATCCCACAGGGCTCGACCCTCGGACCGGGCTTCGCTGCGATCTTCAGTGAGGATCTTGCGCAGATCGGCGTTTCCCTGAAACAGCAGACGTTGGATTTCTCAGCCCTCCTCGACCGGCTCAGGGGCAAGAACTACGAGGCCTTCATGCTGGGCTGGAGCACCGGCACCGACCCCGACACCAACCGGAACCTCTGGCATACCGAGGAAGCCGAGAGCGGACGCAACTTTGTCAGCTACACCAACACGAGAGTCGACGAGCTCTTCGAGCTCTCGCGCCGTGAGCTCGATCCGGTTAAACGCGCCGGGCACTTCAAGGAAATCCACAAGCTGATCTACGATGACCAGCCGTATATGTTCATCCTGTCTCGCGCAGCCACCTGGGCCTTTCACAAACGGATTCGCGGCGTGACCTTTTCGCCGCGCGGAGTCTTCAGCGTCTACCCATCGCATCTCGACTGGTGGGTACGCAAGGAAGACCAGCTCCGTTGAGCAGGCCAGAGCCCGGGAGCCCTGTCATTAGATGCTGAACTACATCATCCGCCGCCTGCTGATCGGCCTGGTGACGCTGATGGGAATCACGCTTGTCACCTTCCTGACCATCGAAAGCGCTCCCGGCGATATCGTCGAGTTGATGCTGTTCGAACGGCCTGATGCCGATGAAGAAACCCGTCAGCGGTTGAGGGAAGACCTCGGCCTCAACGACCACATAGTAGTTCGCTACTGTAAGTGGGTGGAAAAGCTCGCCACCCTCGACTTTGGCAGGTCCATCAAAACCGGCGAACCTGTAACCACCATGATCAGGCGCCACATCTGGCCGACCGCATCGGTAGGGGCCATCTCCCTGATTCTCGCCTTCCTGTTGTCCATCCCGATCGGGCTCTACAGCGCCGTACGCCAGGGAGGAGCCTTCGACCGGATCATGAGCACCAACCTCTATATGCTCTACTCGGTCCCATCCTATGTCATCGGCATGGTGCTGATCCTCTACTTCGGGGTGAAGCTCAACTGGTTTCCCATCCAGGGCATGTATTCCGACAGCGTCAATGGCGTCCCGTACGAGGAATTGTCGTTCTTCGGCAAGTTCGTTAACCAGGCCCATCACTACGTGCTCATCACGATCTGCTTCACTGTCGGCANCCTCGCCTACTACTCTCGCTTCGTGCGCCAGAACCTGCTCGAAGTCGTGCAGCAGGATTTCATCCGCACCGCCCGCGCCAAGGGGCTCTCCGAACGTCGAGTGATCATCCGCCACGCCTTCCGCAACACCCTGATACCCTTCGTGTCGCTGCTCGGGTTGACCCTGCCCTTCATTCTCAGCGGCAGCGTCATCCTCGAGCATATGTTCAACTGGCCGGGAATCGGCTGGCTGTACATGGAATCCGTACAGCAACGCGAGGNGAACACCATCATGGCCCTGAACTTCATGACCGCTACGCTGGTGCTGATCTGTACCCTGCTCACCGATCTCGCCTACGGCCTCGTCGACCCGAGGATCTCCCATGACTGAAACAGGACACGAGAAATCCACCGGCTTCTGGCGCACCGCATGGAAACGGTACAGGAAATCACGACTGGGCATGTTCGCCCTCCTCTTCCTTCTCCTGCTGGCAGCCGTGGCCTTCTTCGCACCCATGCTCGCCAACGATAAGCCGCTCATCTGCAGGATCGAGTACACCCGGCCCGGCGGCGAAACCACCAATGATCTCTACTTCCCGGGTATCAAGGAAACCCTGCGGCAGTTCCCGGTACTTGGACCGGCTCTTTTCAGTGCCGCGCCGCCCTTCAGCCACCTGGAATACGAGTCCGGTGGCGGTTTCAAAAAACACTTCAAACCTGGCCGCGACTGGGCTCTGATGCCGCCCGTGGCTTTCGGCCCGATGGAAACCTCACAGGACCAGATCGAGGGCTATTCCGCGAAACACTGGCTCGGAACCGACGAACTGGGACGCGATGTCATGGCGCGGCTGATCTACGGCACCCAGGTCTCGATGCGCGTCGGCTTCATCTCGATGGGGATCGCCGCCCTCATCGGGCTCTGCCTCGGCGCAATCGCCGGGTTCTTCGGCGGCTGGGTCGACATGCTGATCTCCCGAATCATCGAGATCTTCATGTGCTTCCCGGTATTTTTCCTCATCCTCGCGGTCCTCGCCTGGTTCGAGCCGCGCATCGAGAACATCATGATCATCATCGGGCTGACCCGCTGGGTCGGCATCGCGCGGCTCACCCGTGGAGAGGTGCTGCGCCTTCGCGAGCTGGAATATACCGCCGCGGCCAGGGCGCTCGGGGCGGGACCCTTCCGGGTTGTCTTCCGCCACCTGCTTCCCAACGCCCTGGCTCCCGCGATGGTGAGCATCACGTTCGGGATCGCCGGCGCGATCCTGGTCGAATCGGGGCTGTCGTGGCTCGGCTTTGGCGTAGAGCCGAACACTCCTTCCTGGGGCAATATCCTCAAGGACGGCTACTCCCTGATGGCGACCTCGCCACATATGATCCCGCCGGCCTGCGCGGCGATTTTCCTGGCGGTGCTCTGCTTCAACCTGGTTGGCGACACCCTGCGTGACGTCATCGACCCGCGAACGAGGGGGCGGGGGGCATGACACTCCTGAGCATCCGGAATCTCAGCGTCGAGTTCCATACCGAGGAGGGCATCGTGCGCGCCGTCGACGATGTCTCCTTTGACATTCCCACGGGGAAAACGGTCTGCCTTGTTGGGGAGAGCGGATGTGGGAAAACTATTAGCAGCCTGTCCCTTCTCGGGCTAGTCTCGCCGCCAGGGCGGATTGTCGGCGGAGAGGCCATCCTTGACGGGAAAACAAAGCAGGACCTGCTGAAACTTTCGGACAGGGAGCTCCGCTCCATCCGAGGCAACAGGATCTCGATGATCTTCCAGGAGCCGATGACCTCGCTGAACCCGGTCTTCACCATCGGNGACCAGATCATCGAGGCCATNCTCTCCCANCAGGNTATNGNNAANGGCGCGGCGCGNGAAAANNCCATCNCGATGCTCAAACGCGTCAAGATCCCCGCCGCCGANCAACGGGTGGACGAATACCCCCACCAGCTCTCCGGCGGCATGCGCCAGCGGGCGCTCATCGCCATGGCGCTCGTCACCGAGCCCGATCTCCTCATAGCCGATGAGCCGACCACGGCCCTCGACGTGACCATCCAGGCCCAGATCCTCGAGCTGCTCAAGGAGCTGCAGACCGATAGCGGGCTCTCGGTGCTCTTCATCACCCATGACCTCGGGGTGGTGGCGGAGATCGCCGACGATGTGGTGGTGATGTACGCCTCGCGAATCGTCGAAAAGGCCCCGGCCCGGGAGCTCTTCGCCAACCCCCTCCATCCCTATACCAAGGGACTCTTCAACTCGCTCCCGAGCCTCGGGGGAAACGCCGCCGGCCGCCTGCAGACCATCGAAGGCACGGTACCTGACCCGCTGAGCTTCCCCACCGGCTGCAAATTCTGGCCGCGCTGCGAGCTGGCGGTCGATGGCTGCCGCCAGACCGAGCCCGGGCTCAGAACCCTGGCGACGGATCACTCGGTGGCCTGCGATGTGCTCGAGGGAGGCGGGGATGACTGAGCTGATCAGGATCGAGAACCTGAAGAAATACTTCCCGGTACGCAAAGGACTCCTGCGCAGGGTCACGGCCCACGTGAAGGCCGTGGACGGCGTGAGCTTCTCGATCGACGAAAAAGAAACCATCGGGCTTGTCGGTGAAAGCGGCTGCGGCAAAACGACCGCCGGGCGCACCATCCTCAAACTGCTCGACCCCACCGGCGGCAGAATCGTTTACAGGGAAAATGACATTACCCCTCTCAATAGCGACCAGATGCGGCCGCTGCGAAAGAAGCTCCAGATCATCTTCCAGGACCCCTACGCATCCTTGAACCCGCGCATGACGGTGGGCAAGATCATCCGAGAGGGCCTCGACATCCACAATATCGGTGAAAAGAAAAAGCGCGACGGCATTGTCGCCGAGGTTCTCGAGAAGGTCGGGCTGCCGCGCAATATTCTCGACCGCTACCCTCATGAATTCTCCGGCGGACAGCGGCAGCGCGTCGGCATCGCGCGCGCGCTCGTGCTCAACCCCGAGTTCATCGTCTGCGACGAGGCGATCTCCGCCCTCGACGTGTCGATCCAGGCCCAGATCATCAACCTGCTCGCCGACCTCAAGGAAGAGTTCGGCATCGCCTACCTCTTCATCGCCCACGACCTCTCGGTCGTCGAGCACATCAGCGACCGGGTCGCCGTCATGTACCTCGGAAAGATCGTCGAGCTGGCGAAGACCTCGGAGCTCTTCTCCAACCCCCTCCATCCCTATACCCGGGCGCTCTTGTCCTCCGTACCCAAGCCCGACCCCACCATCGAACACGAACGCATCGTGCTGCAGGGAGACGTACCCTCCCCGATCGCGCCTCCCGAGGGCTGCAGCTTCCACCCTCGCTGCCCCCTCGCCGTCGGAGGTCTCTGCGACACCGTGGAGCCCCGTACAGTCGATTCAGATGGCCACCAGTTCGCCTGCCACGTGGTCGAGGAAGAGCTCGGGATCGGCCGGGAAGATTCCGCGTAGCCCGCCACGGCGACCAGCGAACCTCAAAAGGCTGAAGGCGCTACTCGCACCTCGCGACCAACAGCCTTAAAATGAAAACTCGCTTCTGAAACCGAACGAAATACTCCTGGAGTCATCATGAGAACCTTTCTGCCTGGAAAACGCATCTTCCTGTTCGCCCTCACCGCGGCATCCATCTCTTTCGGCAGCCTCGCCGCTGAGGACAAACCCGCACCCGTCAAACACCTGCTCAAGGTGAGCATCAAGGGCTCCGTGCCCGAGCAGGGCGGCTCGATGTCGCTCCTCGGGCCACCCGTGGGCGCCTCGCTCAGAGAGGTCTGTGACTCCATCCGCAAGGCCGCCGGTGACGAGAAGGTCGGCGCCCTGGTGCTCGACCTCGGCAGCGCCGGGGTCGGCACGGCCCAGGCGCAGGCGCTGCGCCGCGNGCTGATCNGCTTCCGCAANAGCGGCAAGAAATCNTNCTGTCANNTGGCCACNAGCGGCCACCGGGAGGCTANCTGCTCGCCTCGGCCTGCTCCGAGGTNTCNCTCCATCCGGCCGGNGGCCTCGAGCTNACCGGNCCCGGNGCCCANTTCNTGCACTTCCACGGNCTNCTCAANAAGGTCGGNGTCACCTTCCAGGAGCTNCGNATGGGNCGCTACAAGAGCGCCCTNGAATCCTATACNCGCGANGAGCCNAGCGAGCCGGTGCTCGAGGAGATGCACGCCATCCTGGACGATCTCTACGAGGACCAGGTCGCGGCGCTGGCGGAAAACCGCGGCATGAAGCCCCTCGTCGTGCGGGGCCATATCGATCAGCGGATGTTCTCCCCCGCCGAGGCGAAAAAAGCCGGGCTGGTGGATCACGTCGAATACGAGGACGAGTTCCTCGCCCGCGTTCGAGGCGAAGGCGACAAGGCCATGAAGATCGTCGACTCTACGAAGAAAAAAGAGGTCAAGCTCGAGGGCCTCACCGGCCTCCTGACCATCTTCAACGAGCTCTTCGGCTCTCCGAAGAAGAAANCCGGCAGCAAGAAGGACAAGCTCGCCCTGATCTACGCCCTCGGCGCGATCAGCACCGGGGNCGAGGGGCAGAGCCTCTTCACCCTCGGCGGCATGACCTCCGAGACCATGGTNNNNGCNATCCGCAAGGCCCGCGAGGACAAGACCGTCAAGGCGATTGTCCTGCGGGTCGATTCCCCCGGCGGTTCCGCGCTCGCCAGCGACTTCATCTGGCGCGAGATTGTCCTGGCCAGGAAGGTCAAGCCGGTCGTCGTCTCGATGGGCAACGTGGCGGCCTCCGGCGGCTATTACATCGCCTGCCCGGCGAACTGGATCGTCGCCGAGAGCGGCACCATCACCGGCTCGATCGGGGTCATCGGCGCCATCACCTCCATGAAGGGACTCTACGACCAGCTCGGCCTCAAGGTGACGACCATCACGCGCGGAAAACGCGGCGGCCTCATCGACGGCTACGGAAAGATCAGCCCCGAAGGACGCAAGCTCATCATGAAGGAGATGCAGCGCATCTACGACGACTTCCTCGGCCACGTGGCCAGGGGACGCAAGCTCCCGAAGAAGGCGGTCGCCGCGATCGCCGAGGGGCGTGTCTGGACCGGCAAGCAGGCCCACAAGCTGGGGCTTGTCGACGAGCTCGGCGGACTCGATGAGGCCCTCGCCAAGGCGCGCCAATTGAGCAAGACCCCGGCCGAGGCCGAGCTCCTGATCCTGCCGGAGTCATCCGGTGGCATGTTCAGCTTCCTCCCCGGGCTGCGCGCAGGCGCCCTCCTCGAGCAGGCCATGCTGGAGCTCCCCGAGGACGCCAGGCAGGTGCTCAGGAGCATCAACTGGATCGGCTCGGCGCTCGGCCGCGAACGGGTGCTGGCCGTCATGCCCTGGAGCTTCCGGATCAGGTAAGCTCCCGCAGCGGAAACATCAGGGGCTGGCGGCAACCCGCTCCTTGGGCTTCGGCTCCTCGATATCGTAGTCGAGGTCCTTGTCAGGGGCCTTACCGCCGGGACCCTTCAGGTAATGCTCCATCCAGCGCAGGAGGCGCAGGTTGTAGTCGTAGCGGCCGGCGGACTTGCGGTTGCCGTGACCCTCGCCAGGGTAGAACACGAGCCGGACCGGCACCTTTCCGAGCGTCTTGAGATGGCGGAAGAGCTCCATAGACTGCCCCGGGTGGACACGAGGATCATCCTTGCCGTGCAGGATCAGTGTCGGTGTCTTGCCCTTCTTGATGTGGTAGATCGGGCTGCGCTCGAGGAAATACTTCCAGTCATCCCAGAGCCACTTGCGATGATGGACCATGAACATCTCATAGGGAATGTCGGTGGTACCGACCTTGGAGATGTTGTCGCTGATACCGACGAACATGACGCTGGCGGCGAAGCGGTGTGAATAATAGGTCGCGCCCCAGGCCGAGGCGTAGCCGCCGTAGGAGCCGCCGGTGATGCCCACCTTCGCCTTGTCCACCAGGCCGATCTCGATGAGATGGTCAACCGCATCAACGAAATCGTCGAATTCTTTGCCGGCGGCGTCCGCCTGGCTCAGCTTCGAGAACTTGACGCCGCGGCCGGTCGAGCCCCGGTAGTTCGGATAGAAGACCGCGAAGCCGCGCGCCGCGCCGACCTGCCCGGCGTAGGAATAGCGAGACAGCCAGCCGTTCTGCATATGGGCCTCGGGGCCGCCNTGGACGGTCAGGATCAACGGGTAGCGCTGGCCCTTCTTCTCATCGAGCGGACGAATGAGAATGCCCTCGAGCTCCAGGCCATCGCGGGCCTTGTGTCGAACGATCTCCTGCTTCGCAAACCGCATCTCCTTGAGCCAGGAATTACTGTCGGTCTTGCGCTCGGGCTTGCCCTTGCCCACCACCCAGTGAAAGGCTTCACCCGGATGGGTTGAGCTGTTTCCAATCGTAACGATCGAGTGGGCGCCCCCGCCCGAGGCTATCGAGAGTCCCTTCCAGATCTCCTTGCCCGGCTCCAGCAGGGTCTTGCGATTCTTTCCATCGCGGCCCACCTCGGCAACCTCGGTCACGGTGCCGACATCCCCGACGTAGATGATCCTTGAATTGTCGAGCCAGCCGATGGCCGAGACCTCGCCGAGATACTTCGGCAGCACGTCCACCGGCTTGCCGCCGGTGGCGGGAACCACCCAGATCCTTCCCGCGCTCGGATCATTGGGGTCCTCGGCCGTGATGAACGCGATGTGCTTACCATCCGGGCTCCAGGCCGTATCCCCGAGCTTGCCGGGGTTCGCCAGCTCGGTCTCCACCTTGCCGCCTTCAACGGAAATAACGCGCAGCCGGCGATTCATGTAGAAATCATCGACGAGCGACGTCGGCGCCAGGGCGACCAGCAGGCGGGAGCCGTCCGGACTCCAGCTCAGCGAGCTCGCCGAACCGGGGAGATCGAGGGCCTCCGGCTCCCCGGATCCATCGGCGTTGACATCGACAATCCACACCCGGGATGGCTTCCATTCTTCTTCGTAGACGAGGGGGATAAAGCCCTTGTCCTTGAACTTCTTCTTTTTCTTGTCTTCTTCCAGCTCGCTCGAAGAGAGAAAGGCGACCCGCTCGCCATCGGGGCTCCAGGCGTAGGATGAAACGGAAAGCTTGGTATCGAAGGCCTTGCGCGACTCCCCGCCATTGACCGGGATCAGGTAGAGCGCCCGCGTCTTGTCGCCATCCTTCTTGTTGAGAAAGGAGATCGACTTCCCATCCGGCGTCCAGCGGATCGTGCCGATGTTGACCTTGCCCGTGATGAAAGGCGTGCGCTGCCCATCCTTCAGGAGATGAAGCTCGGTCCAGGATCCGCCGCTGTCCTCGGCCATGAGCTTTCGCGGAATCGCCAGCAGGTATGCCAGGCTCTTTCCATCCGGCGAGACCTTCGCCGAAACAATCGAGCGCAACTTCGCCAGGTGCTTCGGTGTCCAGAGCTCCTCCGCCGCCAGCGGAGCGCCCATGAAAAACAGGAAGAGCGCCGAGGCCCATAGCGAACCGGGGCAACAGCGCGTACGACTCATTCCAACTTTCGAGTTCATCTCATGATTCTCCAATAACTTTTCAGCCAACAGGGCCTCCCGGCCCCTACCGTTTCTTCTTGAGAAAACCGCGCCCCCCAAGCCAGGCCTGGCAGCTTGCCGGCCAGGCGGAAATACCCGGCCGCTTCTTTGCCAGGCCGACTCCGTGGGGACCCTTCTCGTAGATATGCAGCTCAGCGGGAACCCCCGCCTTCAGCAGGGCCATGTAGAAAACGACGCTGTTCTGCGGAGGAACGACCCGGTCCTCGCTGGTATGCAATAGGAAGGTCGGCGGTGTCTGGGCTGTGACCTGCTTCTCGTTGGAGAAGAGCTCCGCGAGAGCCGTGTTGCCTCCGATGAAATTATTACGGGAGCCGACATGGGTGAAAGGCTCGGTGAAGGAAATCACCGGGTAGCCGAGGATCATGAAATCAGGCCGGCAGCTCTCCCGGTCAACCGGATCCTTGGCCTCGGGATTGCCCTTGTCAAAATGGGTCCCCGTACTCGAGGCGAGGTGCCCGCCGGCTGAAAATCCGATGATACCGACACGCTCCGGGTCGACCCTCCATTTCTTCGCCCTGCTGCGCACCAGGCGGATGGCCCTCTGCGCATCCTTTAACGGCGCCGGATGATGATATCGCGGCGCGTGTCGATAACGCAGGATGAAGGCGCTCACGCCGAAGGAATTCAGCCAGGCGGCAATCTGCTTGCCCTCGTGATTGTCGGCGAGCATGAAATAGCCGCCGCCCGGGCATACGATCACACCACAGCCGGTGGCGCCTCGGCCCCTGGCGAGATGAACGGTAAGGGTCGGCTTGTCGGCGCTCTCCTTGCCGACCGCTCCCGGGGCGCCTTCAGGCCACAGGTACTCGGCGCCGAGAGCCCTGGCCGCGGGCTGAAAGCAAAGAAAGAAAATAAGCAGGCACAAGCTGCCGGCCGTTGGAGAGCGCGCCTTGTTTCTCATCGATTAATCACTCCTGGGAATTTACTTGGAGAGCCAGACCATCCCGTTGAGATCGACGGGAGCGATAGCCTACCACAGCAGGCGGGAGCGCTGGGAGAGATCGTTTTCATTCGAGCCCTCCATGCCACCGGCCACCCCGGCGGATCCGGACTTTGCCAGGCCGGTTTTTTTCCGTATCCTCTTGTTTCTGAAGAGACGACTCATCCCCAGGCTACTGGAGACAGTTTCCATGCAAGACAGGGCGCAGGTCCTGGTCATCGGCGGCGGCATCGTCGGCTGCAGCGCGGCCTACCACCTGGCAAAATCCGGCTGCCGGGACGTGCTCCTGGTCGAGAAAGGCGAGCTCACCAGCGGCTCCACCTGGCACGCCGCTGGACTGGTCGGCCAACTGCGCTCATCACGCAACGTAACCCGGATGCTCAAGCACTCGGTGGACTTGTACGAGAGCCTGGAGGCCGAGACCGGCCAGGCTACCGGCTGGAAGCAGGTCGGCGGACTGCGACTGGCGTGCAGCGAGGAGCGCATGCAGGAGCTCCGCAAGGGCGCCACGACAGCCAGGAGCTTCGGCCTCGAGATGGAGCTGCTGAGCCCGCAGGAAGCTCTCGAGCTCTTCCCTGTCATGAGCCCGAAGGACATCGTCGGCGGCGCCTTCCTGCCCACCGATGGCTATGCCGACCCCACCAGCGTAACCAGGGCATTGGCCAAAGGCGCCCGGGATGGCGGCGTCACCATCGAGCGCGGGATCCGGGTAAAAGACTTCCTGGTAAAAGATCGACGGGTCGTCGGGGTACAGACCGACCAGGGAGACATCGAGGTTGAAACCGTTCTCCTGGCGGCCGGGATGTGGTCGCGCCAACTGGGAGCTCTCGCCGGGGTCAACGTGCCGCTGATCCCGGTCATGCATCAATACCTCGTCACCGACAAGATCCCGGATATCCCGGCAGACCTGCCGACCATGCGAGATCCGGACAAGCTCGTCTATTACAAGGAAGAGGCCGGGGCCCTGGCCATGGGAGGCTACGAGCATGACCCGATACCATGGTCGGTCGAGGGGATTCCCGGAGACTTCGGCCAGCAGCTGCTGGAACCTGATTTCGAACACTTCGAGCAGATCTCCCGGCTGGCGATCGAGCGCACCCCGCTGCTGGAGACGGCCGGCGTCCGCGAGCTGATCAACGGGCCGGAATCCTTTACCCCCGATGGAAACTTCATCATGGGGCGCGCGCCGGAGCTCGACAACTTCTTCGTCGGCGCGGGCTTCAACGCCCACGGTATCGCCGCCGGCGGCGGCGCGGGACGGATGCTCGCTGAATGGATCCTCGAGGGCCGACCCAGCCTCGACCTCTGGAGCGTCGACATCCGCCGCTTCGGAGAACACCATCGTGAGCTCGGCTACGTCCGGGATCGCACCCTGGAACTCTACGGAAAACATTACTCCATCGCCTGGCCGGAAGATGAACACGAATCCGGCCGGAAGCTTCGCATGAGCCCGCTCTACACGCGCCTCGCAGACCAGGGAGCCGTCTTTGGCTCGAAATTCGGCTGGGAGCGGGCCAATTGGTTCGCGCCACCGGGCAGCGAGCCCCGCGAGACTCCCACCTTCGGCAAGCCGGCGTGGTTCGAGCCCGTCGGCGCCGAGCACCGGGCCATCCGCGAAGCCGTAGCCCTGATCGACCAGACCCCCTTCAGCAANCTCGAGGTGTCGGGCCCGGGCAGCTTCGAGTTCCTCCAGCGGCTCGCAGCGGCGAACCTCGACAAGGCCCCCGGCGGGCTGACCTATACGCAATTGTGCAACGAGCGCGGCGGAATCGAGTGCGACCTCACCATCGCGAGAGTCGAAGACGAGCGCTTCTACATCGTCACCGGCACAGCGTTCGGGGGCCACGACATGTCCTGGATCCGCGAACAGCTCGGCAGCAACGGATCCATCGAGCTCACCGACATCACCGACACCCGGGCCGTCATCAACGTCTGCGGCCCGCGCTCGCGAGAATTGCTCGAAAGCGTCTGCGATGANCCATTCGACAACGAGTCCTTCCCCTTCGCCCACTGCCGCCCGGTGCGGATCGGGAATACGACAATACTGGCCCTCCGGGTGACCTACGTCGGCGAGCTCGGCTGGGAGTTGCACATGCCGATGGACGGAGCCGCCGAGGTCTACGACCTGCTGGCNNAGTCCGGAAAAACTCTCGGCGTTCAGAACGCGGGGTACCGGGCGATCGAATCCTGCCGNCTGGAGAAGGGNTANCGNTACTGGAGCACGGACCTGACCGCTGATTACACNCCCTGGGAGGCGGGGCTCGGCTTCTGCGTCGCGCTCGACAAGGGGGACTTCATCGGCCGCGAGGCCCTCCTGGAAGCAAAAGANCGGGGAGCCTCCCGAAAGCTCTGCTGCTTTACCCTCGAAGAATACAGGCCCCTGAACGGGGGCGAGACCATCTCCCGGGGAGGAGAGGTGCTCGGCGTATTGACCAGCGGCGGCTATGGCTACACCATCGGCCGGTCGATCGCCTACGGATACGTTCCCGCGGGAATCGCCGGAGAAACCGACTTCGAGATCGAGGTGATGGGAGAGCCCATCGCGGCCACGCGCCACACCGGGGCGCTCTACGACAGCAAACGCGAGCGGATCCTCTCCTGAGCGGCGGGCGNCCTAGGCCCGGGAGCCGGGGAGTCGCTCGGCAACCAGCTCGGCAATGTCCTTTACCTCGACAGGGCTCTCAACCGCATCGCGGGCATCCGTCATCATCGTCATGCAGAAGGGGCAGCCCACGGCCACCGTCTCCGGATCCGTCTCCCGCATTTGATCCCAGCGTTCGGAGTTGATCCGCTCCCCCGTATCCTCCTCCATCCACATCCGCCCGCCACCGGCTCCGCAACAGAAGCCGCTTTTTCCCGACTGGGCCGGCTCCACCACATCGAGGCCGGCCGAGCGCANGACCGCCCGGGGCGCCTCCACCACGTCATTCTGGCGNGCGAGATAGCAGGGGTCATGAAAAGACCCCTTCACNGCTTCGCCNTCGGCAAGCTCCAGGCGTCCGGAGGANAGNAGCTCCTCGATATACTCGGCGTGATGGACAACCTCGTAATCTCCGCCAAGCTCCGGGTACTCGTTGCGAATCGTGTTGAAGCAATGGGGNCAGGTGGTCAGGATGCGTTCGAAGCTCGCCGCCGACAGGGTCTCGATATTCGCCCCGGCAAGCTCGGTGTAGGTAAACTCATCCCCCATTCTCCGGGCGGGATCTCCCGTGCAGCATTCGCCCTTGCCGAGGATGGCGAAGCGCACCCCCGCCGCCCGCAGGATGTTGACCATGGCCACCGTGACCTTCCGGCTGCGCCGATCGTAGCTGCCGGCGCAGCCGACCCAGAAGAGCACCTCGGGCGAGGGCTCCTCCTCGAGGGTCGGCACGTCGAGGCCTTCCGACCAGTCGGCGCGGTCTTCACGCGGCATGCCCCAGGGGTTGCCTGCGGCGGCGACCGACCTGAGCGCGGCCTGGGCGCTGCCCCGGATCTCTCCCTCCGCCACGAGGTGACGCCGCAGGTCGACGATCGCCCTGAGCTGATCAATATGAACCGGGCACTCCTCCACACAGGCCCCGCAGCTCGTGCAGGCCCAGAGAACCTCCGGGCTGATCTCTTCACCGTGCAGTCCCTCATCGGAGCCAGAGGCCCCGGCGACATCCAGCACCACCTTCATGGGAGAGAGCGCCTTGCCGGTGGCGGTCGCCGGGCAGGCCTCCTGGCAGCGGGCGCACTCGGTACACGCATCGAAGCTCATGAGCTGGCGACGAGTGAAGTCAGACGCCTTCCCTACCCCGTAGCGGCCGGTCTCCTCTACCTCCTCCATCGAAACCCCGCCATATCTGCCGGCCTTGCGGTCCTCACGCAGGGCAATATTTACCGGCGCGAAGAAGATATGGCGCAGCTTGCAATAGGGGACCAATGCGATAAAGGCCATCGAGAGAACCATGTGAATGACCCAGGAGACGAGATGAACAGCGGCGAGGAGGCCCGGGTCGAGCCCATCGAGGCCCAGCGCGAGGCTCCAGCCGACAAAGCTCCAGCGCTCGAACGGATGGCTCTCCATGCCGCCGCCGGCCGCCGCGATCCGCAGGGCCTCGGTAAGAAATCCACCCAGGCCGATCACCAGGAACAACCACAGCAGGGCGAGATCGACTCGCCGGTTCAGCGGACGGAAGCGGCCGGGGCGCTTCCTGCGAGCAAGCGCCAGGGTGAGCCCTAGAAGAAAGAAAACCCCGAAGACCTCCAGGGCGCAGGAGACCGCCAGGTAGAAATTCCCGGTAAAGAAAAGATGATCACGCCCCAGGATCCAGCAGCCGTAGTCCTCCAGGGCGACGATGCAGGTGCCGATGAAGAGCACCACGAACCCCCAGAAAATGAGCGCGTGAGCCAGCCCCGCGGCGCCCGAGCGCCAGATCCTAGCCTGGAGAATCGCATCCAGCCAGAGCCGGCCGCAGGCTTTCCCCACGGAGACGGCGGTGCCGGACTCCCGCCCCCTGCGCCAGGCCCTTACCCTCCGGGCGATCCCGAGGACGCAGACCATCGAGGCAGCGAAGAAGAGCAGGTACATGAGCCCACGGGCCCAGGGCGGGACGTTCCAGAGGATTTCGCGCGTGACGACTTCTGCGACCACCGG
The DNA here is from genome assembly GCA_002695115.1 of Planctomycetota bacterium. GTDB lineage: Bacteria > Planctomycetota > UBA8108 > UBA8108 > UBA8108 > UBA8108. The sequence continues at coordinate 38,210 of NZOA01000013.1, read as the reverse complement.
GCTCAATTCAGCCTCCCCGTTTCTCTAATACGGCCGTCAACTCGGGAACGGCATCAAAGAGGTCCGCCACCAGGCCGAAATCCGCGACATCGAAGATCGGCGCCTCGGGATCCGTATTGATCGCCACGATCGTCTTTGAGTTCCTCATCCCGGCCAGGTGCTGGATCGATCCCGAGAGACCGATGGCGATATAGACCTCGGGCGCGACGATCTTCCCGGTCTGGCCGATCTGGAACTCGTTGGCCATCCAGCCCGCGTCGACAACCGCGCGGGTAGCTCCGAGAGCGGCTCCGAGGGTGTCGGCCAGCTTCTCGCAGAGGGGAATGCCCTCTCCGGGCCCTCGCGTCCCGCGCCCGACGGAGACGATGATGTCGGCCTCCTTCAGGTCCGGACGGTCCGAGCTGGCCGCCTCGATCCCGACAAAGCTCTTGCCCGGATGGGCCAGTCCGGAGGGGGCCTCGACCTCCTGGATCGTGGAGGGCTCGGCGGCCGCCGCGGGAGGCTCGAACTCGCTGGCCCTGCAGGTCACCAGGGCCCGCGGAGCCTCCAGTTCGACGGTAGCCAGCAAGTTGCCGACAAAAACCGCGCGCGTAAAGACCACCCTCTGTGAATCTGAGCTCTCGATCTTCAACACGTCACTGGCCATGGGAACGTCAAGGAGCGCCGCCAGGCGTGGGAAGTATTCCTTCGTTGAGGAGCTGGTCGCCGCGGCGACCAGGCGCCAGGAACGCCCCTCGAGGAATGCTTCTACCGCGGATGCATAGGCCTCCGCGGTATAAGCCTCCAGCTCTCCGGAGCTCATGGTGAAAACCGTACGCGCCCCGAGCCCTGCCGCCGTCGAAGACAGGGACGAGGCCATGGGACCCAGCAGGAGAATGTCGAAGACGCCGCCCGCCGCCGAGGCCGCCTGCGAGCCGAAACCGGCCGCCGAGAGATCGGATTTGCTGAGCTCGGCCGCAGCAGCCTGGATAACGACTAATGTATCTGTCATGGTCTGCCTGTTACCCCGGACGCGAACGTCTCGGGAAAAATGAGAACATCAAACAAGCTTCCTCTCCTCGAGAGCACGAACGAGCTCCTCTGCCGTGTCGATCCGGACCCCGGGCGACTTCTCCTCCAGGGCACGAAAACCAGTGACCCGGCTCCGGGTCGAGCCCGCATCTCCGAGCTCATCCAGCGCCAGGACCTCGACGGGCTTCTTCTTCGCCTTCATGATGCCGGGCAGGGAGGCGTAGCGCGGCTCGTTGAGCCGAAGATCCGCCATCACCACCGCGGGAAGGGCCAGGGTTACCGTCTCCAGCCCAGCGTCTACCTCGCAGACCACCCGGAGCGAAGACGCATCCTCGGACAGCTCGACACTGGAGGCCTGGTTGGCCTGCGGCCAGCCCAGCAGGCCGGCCATCATCGCCGGCACCTGTCCACATTCGTCATCAACGGCCAGCTTCCCCGCGAGCACCAGGTCCGGCTCCTCCCGCCGGGCGACAGCGACAAGCGCCCCTGCCACTCGAAGGCTGTCGAGCGACTGCCCGGAGGGCTCGACCCTCACCGCGCGGTCGGCGCCCATCGCCAGGGCGCTGATGAGCTGCTGCTGGCACTCCTCGCCTCCAACGGTAACGACCACGACCTCCACCTCAGCGCCGGCCTCCCTGATCCGCAAGGCCTCCTCCACCGCCAGCTCATCGAATGGATTGACCTCGAACTGGACATTGTCGAGATCCAACGAATCCCCGGCCTCGGAAATCCTGATGCGAGCATCTCTCTGCGGCGTACGCTTCAAAGTTACCAGCAGCTTCACTTCACCCCCTTGACTCGAGAGCACCTTCTTGGCGATCGGCGGCAGCCCGCCTCCCGACACAAATTACAATAAACGGACACGACTTCCCACCACCGCGCAAAGAAACCCTGCGGGCCCTCACCGCCGCGCAGGCGGGTTACAGACAGCCGCGATGAGCTTCCTGCCCAGGCGCAAAACAAATACGATGAAAGGTCTCCCGCCTTTTCCCCGCAACTTTTTTCTCGCCTCCTCGGGATTCACCGCCCCTCCCCTGGTCTTTACCTCAACCAGGCCCGCGTCCCGCCTCGCCAGCCAGGCCGCCACCTTGCGCGGACGCCAGGGCATCGACTCCAGCACCTCGTAGCTCGTGAACCACGGCGCCGGCACGGCGGAGAGCCCCGTCAGGAGCCCAAGCCCGGCCGCCATCTCCCGCAGGCCGTGTTCTTCACACAGGCTCCCTGCCAGGCCCGCCCGCTCGAGCGCGGCTGCCGGAACGACGATCCAATTATCCAGTGNCTGGACCGACTCACACGGAGGCGGCCCGGGCAGGCCGCTTACCTGCGCGCCCTCCGGAAGCAGGCTCGCCGTATGCCTCCCCGGGTTTTCCACCAGCCGGCCACCCCAGAGCACAGCCTGGACCAGCCGTCCGGACTCCTGGATAAACTCGACCTCCATCCGGTCGAGGGAGGGCAGCTCTCCGACATCGATTCCGGGCCCGAGCTTGACGGCGAAATCCGGGTTCCGCTCGAGAAGCTCAGCGATGAACCCCGGGCCGGGCCTGTAATCGCTGTAATTCCAGGCCCTCCGTCCCCGACCCCGACCCTGCCTGTCGGTCTCTCTTCGTGATGGGTCGAGATGCACCACCTCTCCCTCCAGCGCCAGGGTCTCGACATCCTCACAGCGGCAGCTGGCGTCGAGCCCCGCCAGCCGCAGGTTTTCCCCGCACATCCAGGCCCGCAGAGGATCGATATCAACAGCCCGCGTGGGGGAGACAGACGCCAGGGCGAGCGCATCCCCGCCGATACCGCAACAGAGATCATGGATGCGAGCCGGGGCCAGACGNGCGAATCTCTCCGCCTTGTGATGCGCAGTGAGAGCCCCAGTCGCCTGCTCTACCCCGGCGATGTCGGCCACCAGACCCGGGAAATCAGGGAATTTCTTCACTGCGCGGCGACGAGCCCCGGCCAGCTCGAGAGCGGCCGCCGCAAGCTCCCCCCCCCAGCTCTCGCGCAACCCCTGGATCCAGGAAACCTCGCGGGGGTCGCCCCCGGCCGTCTCCTCGAGCAATTCGAGCGAAGATGGCTCCAGGAGCCGCTGCCACAGCTCGATTCTGCTTTTTTGATCATTCACAGGAGGGACTCCGCTGAGATATTGCGGCCACCGCAGAGGGTATTTCAACAGCAAAAAAAACGAACCGCCGGAGTGCCCATCCGCCACGGTCTGTTATGATGAAGAAAGAGGGCTTACTGCCCTCTCCCCGGCAACATCCCGGTTATCCGGAAGGCGCGGCATGACCAGAGCGATTCGGCAAAAAGCGATCCGCTGTATCCTCCCGGGAATGATCTTCCTGGGCGCGACGGCTCCGGCTGTCTCCCAGTCCCAGCCGGAGGTGTCCGCGCGCGACCGGCGCGCCATCCGGGCCGAGATCACCCCGGAGCTTCGCCTGGCCGTGCGCCGGGGCCTCAGCCAGATGGTGCGGCTGCAGAAGAAGACGAAATCCTTCAAGTCCGAAGACTACCCCGTGGCGGCCAATGCCCTGATGGGAATGGCCCTGCTCGCCGGAGGGTATACGGACAAGACCGGCCCGAGAGATTACGTCGCGGCCTTGAAGCTGAACACAGCAACCCTCCTCGAGTACCAGAAAAAGAACGGGTACATAGATGACGGCGACAGCCGGATGTACGGGCATGGCTTTGCCACCCTCTACCTCGCCCAGCTCTACGGCATGAGCGCCAGCCCGGATACGCGGATCCGAACGGCCCTCGGACGCGCAATCAAGCTCATCGAACGCGCCCAGGGCAAAGAGGGCGGCTGGGACTACCTGCCGGCCGGCACCGGCGCCCTGACGAATAAGAGCACAAACGGCGACACCTCGATTACCGTCTGCCAGACGATGGCTCTCAGGGCCGCCCGCAACCTCGGAATCTCCGTCGATGCCGGGGTCGTCGACAACGCCAAGAGGTATATCCAGAGGGCGCAGCTCAACAATGGAGGCTTCGCGTACAGGATTGGCAGAGGCTCGGTAAAGGATTACAGCGAGTTTCCGCGCTCGTCCGCCGGCGTCTGTATCCTCTACAGCCTCGGCGACTACTCCAGCGTCAAGATCCGCAAGGGAATCGTCTATCTCGAGAAGAACTACCGCAAGCTCAACAATTTTCCTCACTACGCCCACTACTATTGCGCCCAGGCGATGTTCCAGGTCGGCGGACAATCATGGAAAGATTACTTCGGCTGGGTCAATAAGCAGCTGCTGAAGTACCAGCGGCAGGACGGCTCCTGGAAGGCGGGGCTGATGGAACGAAGCGTCGCGGTGCGCACCGCCATGGCTCTCATCGTCCTCCAGCTCCCCTACCGATTCCTGCCCATCCACGAACGCTGAGGCCCCCGCGAGCGAACCAGCTTCATTACATCCTGCGGGACTAGCCAGACCTCCTTGTCCCCGGATGCTACAATGTCCGGCCTGCCAGGTGGCACAGGCTGGAAAATCGGCTGCCGAGGACNAAACATGAACGCGCGGATCTCAATCTCGACTTTCGGACTTCTCCTGCTGCCATGGCTGGGCATCCGGGCCCAAACCAGGCCGAATATCATCGTGGTTCTCGTAGATGACATGGGCTACTCGGACACGGGCGCCTTCGGCGGCGAAGTCAGGACTCCAAACATCGATCGGCTCGCCAGCGGCGGCCTGCGCTTCACCCAGACCTACAATTCGGCCCGCTGCTGCCCTTCGCGAGCGTCCCTGCTGACCGGCCTGTACTCGCACCAGGCCGGGATCGCCAATTTCACCGGTCCGGACAGGTCCGCGNCGAAGGGNCCGGCCTATCTCGGCAGGCTCAATAAAAAATGCGTTACCCTCGCCGAGGTCCTCAGGAACGCCGATTACNGCACCTACTGCGTGGGCAAATGGCACGTCGGCCACCAGGAAAACCCCGTCATTCGCGGTTTCGATGAATTCTACGGCTATATCCGCGGTCACTCCACAGACCAGTGGAACGTAAAGAATTACGCGAGATTGCCGGCAGACAGGAAAGCGGAAATCGAATACAAGCCGGGAACGTTCTACGCCACCGACGCCTTTTCAGACTACGCACTGGAATTCATCCGGCAGGGACAGAAGCGGAAGAAGCCCTTCTTCCTCTACCTCGCCCACTCCTCCCCCCACTTCCCGCTGCAGGCCCCCGCGGCCACACGCGATACCTACGTGGGGATCTACCGCCGCGGCTGGGACGTACTTCGCAAGGAGAGATACGAGCGCCAGGAGAAGTCGGGCCTGCTGAGCGCGAGCTGGAAATTTACGGAAAGATCCGCCGTACCCGTGGATCGCGCCGACATTGCCAACGGCTATCCCGGCAAGCGGAATCCACCCTGGAATTCGCTGCCCGCCAAACGCCGGGAAGACCTGAGCTACCGCATGGCCACCTTCGCGGCCATGCTCGAGCACGTTGACCGCGGCATCGGCCGAATCCTCGGCCACCTGGAAAAGAGCGGTGATCTCGACAATACGCTAATCCTCTTTACCAGCGACAACGGCGCCTGCTATGAATGGGGGCCCTTCGGCTTCGACGGGCGCAGCCGCCGCGGCAAGACCACCCTGCACCAGGGCGAAAAGCTGAAGAACGTAGGCGGCCCGGGAACGCACCATTCCGTCGGCAGCGCCTGGTCCTGCCTGAGCAACACGCCGCTTCGAATGTACAAGCACTTCAACCACGAAGGAGGCAATTGCAACCAGCTGATCGCCCACTGGCCGAAGGGCATCAGGAAACCGAATCGCTGGGTGAGGTCCCCGGTCCACCTGATCGACATCATGCCGACAATCTGCTCGGTAACCGGAGTTGAATACCCCGAAAAGTTCAATGGACAGAAGATCACGCCGGTGGCAGGAGCCAGCATGAAGGCCGTGTTTGACGGAGGAGAATCGCTGCCCGGGCGAACCCTCTACTTCGATCACTTCGGCTCCAGCGCCATTCGACAGGGCGACTGGAAGCTGGTGAGGGGCAACACGCGCTACAATAAGGCAGCCTGGGAACTCTACAACATCGCCGAGGATCGCTGCGAAACCAACAACCGGATTCATTCGCAGCCTGAAAAAGCGAAGGTGCTCGAAAAGCTCTGGACTGAGTGGGCTGTGCGAATGAAGATCCAGCCCTACGCCCGGTTGAGCGCCACGAGCAAGGCTGGGGATTCCGGGAAGTAACCGATGTTCACGAGGAAAAGCTCCATGTGTCGATTTCTATTCGTGCCCATCGCGGCCTTCGGGCTGCTGGGAACCCTGCTTACGGCCCTGCCGAAAGCCCACGCTGCCGCACCGGCCATCGCTGGGAAGCCCAACATCATCTTCATCATGGCCGATGACCTCGGCTACGGCGATCTCGGCTGCTACGGNCAGAAAGAGATCAAGACCCCCAGGATCGATCGGCTGGCCTCGGAGGGAATGCGCTTCACCGACTTCTACGCCGGGTCCACGGTCTGCGCGCCCTCGCGCTGCGTGCTGATGACCGGCTATCACACCGGCCACGCATTCGTGCGGGGCAACGCCCGGCTACCCCTGCGCCCCGAGGACCTGACCGTCGCCGAGGTCCTAAAGAAGGAGAGCTACACCACCGGGATCATAGGCAAGTGGGGCCTCGGTGAACCAGGCTCCACCGGCATTCCCAACCGCCAGGGTTTCGACTACTGGTTCGGCTACCTCAACNAGCGCCATGCTCACAATTACTACCCTGAGTTCCTCTTCAGGAACGAGGAAAAGATCGAGATCGAGGGCAATGTCGTGAAGGCCGCCGGGCCTGAAGGCTCGGGAGTCGCGACCAGCAAGGTGACCTACTCCCATGACCTCATGGCAACGGAGGCCCTCTCTTTTATTGACCGCAACAAGGACCGGCGCTTCTTCCTCTACCTGCCATTCACCATCCCGCACGCCAACAACGAAGCACGCAATAAGGGAATGGAGGTTCCTAGCCTGGGAATCTACACCAACAAGGACTGGCCCGAGCCCCAGAGAGCCCACGCGGCGATGATCTCCCTGCTCGATCGGGATGTCGGGCGGCTCCTCGACCGCCTCGAAAAACACGGTATCGCCGAAAACACCGTCTTCATGTTCACCTCCGACAACGGGCCCCACAGCGAGGGAGGCGGCAAATCCGGCTTCTTCAAATCCAGCGGTAAGCTCCGGGGCCAGAAACGCGACCTCTATGACGGCGGCATCCGGGTGCCCCTGATCGTCAGGTGGCCGGGCAAGGTCAAGGCCGGCTCCACCTCCAATTACATCGGCTGCTTCCAGGATTTCCTTCTCACGGCCGCCGAGCTCGCCGGCGCCGAGACTCCCGCCGGCACCGATGGCATCTCCTTCGTCCCGGCCCTGCTCGGCAAAGAACAAAAGCGGCACCCCTACCTCTATTGGGAATTCTACGAACGCGGCTACTCTCAGGCCGTCCGCATGGGCAACTACAAGGGGGTGCGGCGCAATGTCAACCAGCCCGTCGAGCTCTACGATGTCACCGCCGACATCGGTGAGCGCAACAACCTCGCCGCGGCAAACCCCGGGCTGGTCAAGAAAGTCCTGGCGGCCTTCGAGGAATCCCATACCCCCTCACCGCATTGGAAGCCACGGGTACCGAGAAAAAAAACCCGTGCGAAGAAGCCTGAAAAGAAATAACAGGAGCGCAGCCCGTGGAAAAAGGAATAGCCCGCTACCTCTTCGAGCTCGGACAGCTCAAACGCGTCAGGCGCTCAGGATGGTGGGTCGCCGGAGTCGACCAGCCCGAGAGCGTCGCTGAGCACAGCTTCCGCACCGCAGCCATCGCCTATGTGCTGGCAGAATTGGAAGGCGCGAATCCTGAGAAAGCGGCGGCGATCGCGCTCTTTCATGACACCGGTGAAANCAGGGTCAATGACCAACACCGGGTGGGGAAGACCTATGTCGACTGGTCCGGGGCGGAAGAAAAGGTGATCGAGGACCAACTCCAGCGTCTGCCGGCCGGGCTCGGAGATAAAATCCGGGCGCTCTACTCCGAAGGCGCGGCGAAAGACTCTCCCGAGGCCCGGATCGCCAAGGACGCCGACAGCCTGGAGTGCCTCATCCAGGCCCGTGAATACGAGGACCGCGGCCATCACGCTGCCCGGGAGTGGATCGAAAACGCGCTGGCATCGCTGGAAACCGAGGCGGCGAAAAAAATCGCCGCGGAATGCTCCTCGGCTGACCCGGTCGACTGGCACCTGCCGGACTGAGGCTGGAGAGGCCCCCGGGGAAGCTACTGGACGCAGGCGTCCGGACAGCCCGGTATCGACCGGCAGTTGACCCCACCGGCCGGCTCGGCCCCCTGCTGGAACATGTAGACCAGGAGTGCGACCGCGTCCGCCAGGTCGATCCCAGCGTCGCCGTTGTGGTCAAGCAGCGCGACATTCCCGTCGTCGCGGACAGAGCCTTCGTCGCAAGGCAGGACAGCCGGGATCCCGGCAAAGAGATACCTCAGGAGCGTCACCGCATCGGAGATGTCCACCCGACCATCCTGATTCGCATCCCCGGAGACCTGCGCGCCGGGCGGCAGGTCGAAGGCGTAAACACCCGGCGAGCCCAGCGGCCCGGGGCTGGGTATCCAGCTCTCAGGATCATTCCAGGAGCCGCGGTTGCCGAGGGCATTGGAGATCACCAGTGAGCGGCCCTCTCCATCAGTCTCGGGATGCCAGGCATCAGTGTATTCAAAATCGAGGACGCGCTCCCCAAGCGGCCCCACCANCCGCAAAGACTCGGTGTCGTTGGCCAGCCGGCCATCGTATTCACCGGCGACCAGGATGCGGGCGACATCATAGCGGGTGGCAAAGGCCTGCAGGTTGCGCACCAGCACCAGCACCTCTCCGGGAGCGAGACGATCCACCGCGCCACCGGAAAAATCAAAGCGGACGCCTCCGGCGATGCTCATCCCGGCGAGCTCGAGCGCTGAAGAGCCCGTGTTGACGAGCTCGATAAATTCCAAATCGCCTTCGCTCCAGGCGCTGCCCTCCGGCGGCGGCGCCGGATGGTACATGAGCTCCGTGATTCGAAGCGGTGTATCCAGGTAGAAATGAAGTTCCTCCAGGGGGCTCCAGGCTCCATTGGCCAGGGTCCGGGCGCGAATGACAGCTGGCCCGTTCAGAGCCAGGCCGCTGTCATCGATCGCCGCGGCGGTCACCTCGGGAAGGATGAGGAAATCGGAGGAGCCATCACTNATATTCATGCCGTGAATCGCCAGGACGTTCCGCCCGGCCCGCAGGAGNTCCAGGGATTCGCTGATGTCGAAATTCTCGAATACCATCGCGCGGGTATCAGAATTGCTCCCCTGGGAGCTGGAATTCCACTGCGCATCAGCAGGAGCGCGGCTGTCGCTCACACGTTCTCCGTTCAGGTAGGCGATGAATCCATCGTCGTACTTCATCCGCAGGGTAAGGATGCCGAACTCGGCGGGATTCTCGACGTCAAACTCCATCCGCAGGTAACAGGTCGTGCTCACCTGGTGGGTCAACTCGCGGATGTCAGTGTTGATCAGCTCCTCGTAGCCGGATCTGGTCTCGTGGCCGACACCCGTGTTGCCGCTGATCCAGCCGGAATCATCGAAATCCGGGGCGATCCAATCGAGGCCCAGGGAGGCGTCCACCGGAACGATAACCCTGACGGGAGCCTCCTCCGGCAGAAGCACTTGCGAGTTGACGACACCTCCGACACTGGCAAGGGGGGATGTATCGCCTCCGGGAAGCCTGGGATCCTCGCCATCGACGGTATAGTAGATGGATCCCTGGCTGGTACGCATGGAGAGGATGAAGCCGGGCTCCACAAAGCCACCGCGGCGGTTGAATTCCGGCGCCGGCACGGTCGGGTAGAGCCGCGCGCCCCGGAACTGGTTGAGCACCACCTCCGAGCGTCGATGCAGGTAATTGTTCAGAATATTGTCGCGCTCCCTGGCCCAATGCTGGTCCCGGGTATAGGGAGTACCCGAGTGCTGGTCACCCCAACGCGCCGACTCCGCCACCACGGCCCGATCCACCGTATTCGCCAGTCGCATGAAACGCTCGGCTGGCTTGTTCCTCTCGGGATGTTCGGGATCCCAGCGCTGGTTGTCCGGGTCGACATAGAGCGCCCCGCCGCTGGAAAAATACCTGTGCAGCCGGTCGCCGAAACGCACCTGGAACTCGGGGTTGGTACGCAGGCGGCCATAGACCTCGGCGACCCCGTTGCCCACGCTGACCCTGTTCGTCGAGAGATCCGAGCGGATGCCCATCGACCACTCCGAGTCCCACATATAATATTTGAAACCCGATGGCTCGGCTGGATTGAAGCCGACCCAGTAATTCTTATGCGGCCAGTCGGTATTACCCACATAGAGGTTGGTGATCATATAGTCGATGAGATTGTCGACATCGACGTAATGCGGGAAGGCGGGATTTGGAGACCCATCGGGGTTGCGGCCCTGGATCCGCTGGTAAGCGGCATCGGCCTGCAGCCCCTGGCGGGCCAGGGAAAGCATGGCGTTCCAGGCCTGGGTGTTGCCGTTGGTAGTCGAGCCGTTGGAGTAGGCGTCCCAATCCTCCTTCTCCCCTCCGAAGTAGGTGGCAGAGAAGGAATGGTCAGGCCTCTCAACGGCATTGTAGAGGCCCCAGTAGACACCGTTGATGTAGACGTGAATGAAGCGCTCGTGGGAGGAGACATTGCCCATGGCAAGAACGGTCTCACGCCCAAAGGAGTCCCGGATAAAAAGCGGGTCATCCCCGGCTCCGCTCCATTGCCAGCCATCGTTTGAGTTGGCCCGCAGGACGATGGTGTCGAAGCGCTCGGGCGCATCGTCACCAAAGAATGGGTAGCGGAGCTTCGAGTCGCCGTAGCTCTCCCTGAAGAGAAAACGCAGCGAGNGTTTCTTCGTCAGGCCGTGGCTGCGAAAAGCCCCTCCCTGGATCCGGATGCCGCAGTTGATCTGGAAGCCATCTTCTCCGGCGGGATCGATCAACTCGATCGAGCTGCGACGTTCCCAGGCCCTTCCCCGTGAACCGGAGTTCGTATAGATCCCCCGGGAGCCGAACATCTCCTCGGTGTTCATGACCACAGAGATGGTCGGAATCGAGAGAAGGTCGTCGCGTATTGTCTCAGAATACCGCCCTCCGAAGCGGTCCCTCCCCCCCTGCCCGATGACATCCGGGTCCATTCCATAATCCGCCGAGGTGCCACCCCAATTGCGCGGGAAGCCACGCGCGATCGTTGCCGCGGCATCCTGAACGACTATATCGTCAAGAAAGATATAGGTCTGGGTGTCGATATTGGTGGGCTCGAGATCATCAAGAAAAGCCATCGCGCGCAAGGTGGTCGTGCCCTGGATCAGCAGGGGGCCATCATAGACCTGTCCGACGGCGGCACCCGGCTCGCTTCCATCGAGGGTATAGCGGATGGTCGCGCCCTCGGTATCACTGCTAATCTCCACCTCGAAGGGCTCGGAGTAGAAGCCCCGGTCGACACTGAAGCTCGTGTCGGCNACGAAGCCCGCGAAACCATCCGCTTCATTCGCAGCGCCTGGTGTCGAGGAGCGAAAGAAACGAGGGCTGAGATCGAGGATGCTCTGACCGCTGAGCTCGGCGACGACCAGGAAGTCGGAATCATCGGCGCTGGTGTTGAGCCCCTGGATGGCGAGCACATTCTCGCCCGCGCGCAGAAGGCCCCGGCTCGCCGTGATGATGATCTCCTCAAAAACGATGGCGCGGGAGTCGTCGCGGGCCTCGATCGCCGCCGCGTTCCAGGCCGCCTCCGCGGGAGCGTTCCGGCTGGCGACCTCGACGCTGTTGAGGTACGCGATGAAGCCATCATCGTACTGCATCCGTAATTTCAAAAGGTCGAGAACCGGCGCCTCCTCCAGGCTGAAAGGAATCCGCATCCAGGCCGAAGAGTTGATACCGTACATCGACTCCTCGACGTCTGTCTCGATGAGTCCCTCGTAGCCGATCACGGGAACCTCCAAGACCTCGACCTCTGCCAGGGACAGGACATCCCTCTCATCGGCATTGCCGGCGCCTCCGGTTCCGGACAGATCAGGGTCCGGAGTCCGCACGACCCTCACCACCCTCCCGGCCACCGGGCCTCCGAGGATTTCGACCAGGTTGACCACCAGGTCGCTCGGCCCGCCGGTGCCGCCCCCGCCGAGGACGTTCTCCTCGTTGAGCAGGTCGGATTCGAACAGGACCTCGCCATCGGCGGCCGCCAGGATCGAGACCGTGATGTCACGCAGCCGCGATGTGCAACAGCCGCGACGATTGTGAAGGACAACTGAACCTATCATCACGTCACGGCCAAGATCGAGCTCCCAGGTTGAAGGCAGGTTCTGCCCGGCNGCGGTATGGGTAAAATTGTCGAGGCTCCCGTCGATGCCCAGGGAGGCGGAAAATTGCCCGTTATTGTAATCCGAAGACTGAACCGCCGTGCCCTCTCCAGCGACATTCACAACCGGCGCCCCGACATTGACCCCGGGATCTGTTTCATATCCCACAGCTGCGGACCCCTCGCTCCAGGCGGTGTCGTTAAAGTCCAGAAGCATCCAGCTCTCCCCATCGGCGCCGCCACGCGGGATCCGCACCCTCGCAAAATCCCCTGCTGAAACCATACGCAGTTCGGAGACGGCCTGCCCAAGACCATAGGAATAATCCGTACGTTGAGAGGGATACTCGGGAACATACTGGTGGACTATCTCGCCCGCGGGAGAGACCAGCGCCAGGTATTCACCGGCGGCTTCGAGCTGGAAATCCGTGTGCAGCGGTTCGGCCGGATCNGCGCGATCTTTTCCCGAGGCGAAAACCACCAGGAATTCCCCACCGGCTATGCCAAGCCGGGGAAACCGCCAGCGTCGCGGCGCGGCGGCTGAGTCCGTGAGGTACCAGCCCTCGAGGTCAACAACCCCCAGNCCGCTATTGTGGATCTCGATCCAGTCCGANCTGTCTCCATCTTCATCCCTGAGCCCATCGTCATTGCTCGCCATGAACTCGGTGATGAGCAACTCCTGCCCCGGACAGAACCTCCCGGTCAACGCCAGGAGGAAAAAAACCGGCAACAGAATTGTCTTTGTCTGGATTCCCATTCTCTCTTGTCTCACACCTGGTGTCCGGAGATACGACCCAAGCCTCCCTGCCGCCCCAGAACCGAGATTAAAGCCTCGCTATCGGATTCGGAAGGATAATATACAGACTCCGGAAAACCAGCTGGAATGAGGCTCCGGGAACCACTGAAACTTACGGGAAAAAAAACTCCTGGCCTGCTAACATCGGCCTCTTCAGAAGAAAAAAGGATGCTTGGTCCGTGACAACCCCACCCCGGCAGTTCTACGTCTTCATCCTCTTCTTTGCCATCGCATCCTCCGGCCCCGGGCAGGCGGGGGGGGAGGACCCTTCAAAGCAGTTGATCGATGCCCTGGGACCGGATCACGCCCGGAAGATGGCCGAAGGACTGAAGCTCTTCAAATCAGAGGCGCGTGAGATTCTTACCAGCAACTGCCTGCCATGCCACGGTGGGGAGCGGACACGTTCAAAGTACAACCTCTCGACCCGCGCCGGGCTCATCAAGGGCGGCTCGGAGGGACAGGCCGTCGTCATCGGCAAGCACTCCGAGAGCGTTCTCTACAAGATGGCCGCACACCAGCTCAAGCCGCATATGCCCCACAAACGCCCGAAGCTCCCGGAGGACAAGATCAATACGATCGCCCGCTGGATCGACCTCGGCGCGCCCTACGACCGCCCCCTGAGCGCTGGTGACGAGGGGACAGACGCCGGGCTGCTGACCGTTACGGACGAACATCGGAAATGGTGGGCCTTTCAGCCTCTGAAGCCAGGCGCCCCCTCCCGGCAGGAAAAAGACACCTGGAGCGCCGGTGATATAGATCGGTTTATCCTCAGCCGCCTGCGGGAAAAAAATCTCGCGCCCAATCCTGCGGCCTCGGCGCGGGACCTGGTACGCCGGATCTATTTCGACATCATCGGCCTGCCTCCACCTCCCGAGGTCATCGACGCCTTCACCGCGGACCCCTCACCGAAGGCCTGGTCCGGACTGATCGATGAACTCCTTGCGAGCCCTCACTACGGTGAGCGCTGGGGAAGGCACTGGCTTGACCTGGCCCGGTTCGCCGAGAGCCATGGCTTTGAGCAGGATTATGATCGCAACCATGCCTACCACTACCGTGACTTCGTCATCAAGGCGCTCAATAGCGACATGCCCTATGACCAGTTTGTCAGGTGGCAGCTTGCCGGAGATGAACTGGCCCCGGATGATTCGCTGGCGATGATGGCCACCGGCTTCCTCGGNGCCGGAGTCTTCCCGACCCAGCTCACGGAGAAAGAATTCGAAAGTTCACGCTACGACGAGCTCGATGACATGGTCAACACCATGGGCACCGCCATGCTGGGGCTGACGATCGGCTGCGCAAGATGTCACGACCACAAATTCGACCCCATTCCAACGCGCGACTACTACCGGCTGGTGTCCAGCTTCGGCACCACGATTCGCAGCGAGATCGACCTGCCCATGGACACCACCGAGCATCGCAAGGCGCTGGCANCGTGGANCTCCGCCAGGAAGAATGCGCTCGAGGCCCGTGAAGCCTACGCCCGGGGGGAGCTGAAAAAGACCTTTGAGGCGTGGCTGCGCAACGGCACGAAGGAGGCTCCTCCTAAAGCTCCCTGGGAGGTACTCGATCTCTCCAGGATCGAGTCCCGGGGCGGCGCCACCCTCGAGAAGCTGCCGGATGGGTCGGTGCTGGCCACAGGGACCAACCCGGACCCGGATCGCTACCTCCTTGGCGCCGGATTTTCCACACAAGGAATCAGGGCTCTTCGGATCGAGGCCCTGACCCACTCATCGATGCCCAGGAACGGGCCGGGCAGGGCAAGCAACGGGAACTTCGGGCTGACCGATCTGAAGATTTCGATTCGGCCCCTGAAGACTCTCGATGCGAAGCTCACCCCGGTCAAGATCGCCTCCGCCCGCGCCACCCATCAGCAGAACGAGGGCAACCTGTCCGTCAAGGCCGCGCTCGATGGAAACGCCAGCAAAACCGGCTGGGCCGTGGACAGCGGGGGAATCGGACACGACCAGGCCGCTGTTTTCAGCTTTGACAGCCCGATCGGCTTCCCGGGGGGCACCTGGATCGAGATCACCATACAATGCGGAGCCAACACCCGGCACAATCTCGGCCGTCCACGGCTCTCGATCACCAGCACGGATGCTCCCGTGGCAGTAGGCGGAGGACTTCCCCAACCCCTGTCGGAGGGCTTCGCATTGCTGAAAAACGGCAAACCGGAAGACCTCCCAGGCGCCGCGCGAGAGGCCCTCTTCAGCTGGTTCTCAGGAAAGGATAAACGCTGGCTGGCGCTGAACGAGGCTGTAGAAAAACAAAACGGGAAGGAACCGAAAGCGGCGAAAACCGTCAAGGTGCAGGTCACCAGTGAAGGCTTCAAGCCTACCAAGCACCACGCCGATGGACGNGGCTTTCCNCACTTCTACAAGGANACCTATTTTCTCAGCCGGGGCGACCCNGCGCAGAANAAAGGCGTGGCGAGCCAGGGTTTCCTGACCGTACTCATGGACAAGGGAAAAACCGAGAAGGACTGGCAGGAGGCCCCTCCCAAGGGATGGCGAACCTCTTATCGCAGGCGGTCACTGGCGAACTGGCTCACGGATCCGGAGAACGGCGCCGGAACCCTGCTCGCCCGAGTGATAGTGAACCGCCTCTGGCAGCACCATTTTGGCCGGGGCCTGGTCTCCACCCCGAATGATTTCGGAGTCCAGGGAGAGAAGCCCTCCCACCCCGCGCTGCTGGACTGGCTGGCAGGTGAGCTGATCCGCGGCGGCTGGCGCCTCAAGCCCATCCACAAGCTCATCCTGATCAGCGGCGCCTACAGGCAGAGCGCCGCCTACGATGAGGCCCGGGCGGCCAGGGACCCGCTCAACCGATTCCTCTGGAGAAGATCGCCGACGAGACTCGAGGCGGAGATCATCCGCGACAGCGTCCTGAAGGTCAGTGGGCTGCTCGACACCACCATGTTCGGCAAGGGGACCCTGAATGAGGGCATGACCCGACGCAGTATCTACTTCATGATCAAGCGCAGCAAGGTCATTCCAAGCATGCAGCTGTTCGATTCACCTGAGCCCCTGGTCAGCCAGGGAAGCCGGCCAGACACCATCATCGCGCCCCAGGCGCTGCTGTTCATGAACAGTCCGCACATACGCAGAAGCGCCACCAGNCTCATGGAAAAACTCCAGGACGCGACGGGAGCCAACGAACCTGCCGGCGGCATCGCCCAGGGTTACCGCCTGGCGCTCGGACGTGAACCGACCGCTACGGAGCGCNGCGCGGCGGTCNCGTTTTTCTCCCGGCAGGAAAGCTCCTATGCGAAGGCGGGGCGTGATTCCAGNGAGGCGCGCAGGCTGGCCCTGATNGATTTCTGCCAGGTCCTCTTCGGACTGAATGAATTTATCTACATCAAATGAGAAGCGAACCATGATGGATTCCTGGAACCACTGGCGAACACTGAACAGGAGAGCGCTGCTGCGGCGCTGCGGAATGGGGCTGGGCAGCCTCGGACTTATGAGCCTCCTCGAGGAGCAGGGTCTCCTGGGAGCCCCGCAGGAGAAGACCTTCAATCCCCTTGCCTCCAGGACTCCGCACTTCAAGCCCGCCGCCAGGACCGTGATCTGGCTCTTCATCAACGGCGGCCCCAGCCAGGTAGACACATGGGACTACAAACCCGCCCTGGCCGCGCACCATGGCAAACCACTGAAGGGTTTCGACAAGTTCACCGGTTTCTTCAGCGGCGCCGTCGGTGGACTCATGAAGAGCCCCTTCGAGTTTACCCGTCACGGAGAATGCGGCAAGCCAGTCTCCTCCCTCTTTCCCAACCTCTCGAAGCATGTCGACAAGATGGCCTTCGTCCACTCCGGCCACACCGAGTCAAACAATCACTCTCCCGCCCTCTTCATGATGAATTGCGGCCTGCCGCGCATGGGCTATCCCTGCATCGGCTCCTGGGTGACCTATGGGCTTGGCAGCGAGAGCGACAGCCTCCCCGCCTTTGTCGTCATGAGCGATCCCAAGGGCCGGGGCCTGCCCAAGGGTCACGCGGCGAATTGGGGAGCGGGCTTCCTGCCGAGCGTCTTCCAGGGAACCCACCTGCGCCCCAAGGGTGAGCCTATCGACAACCTCAAGAGGGTAGCCGGGATGACCCCCGACCAGCAGCGGCGGCAGCTCGACCTGCTCTCCCGCCTGAACCAGGAGCACCTCGACAAAAACCCGCACGAAGAGGAACTCGCCGCGAGAATCGAGAGCTTCGAGCTCGCCTACCGCATGCAGAGCGCCGCGCCTGAAGCTCTCAACGTACAGTCTGAGCCAGAGCACACCAAGAAGCTCTACGGGCTCGACAACGGCAAATGCAAACACTTCGCGGCGCAATGCCTCACCGCCCGGCGCATGGTCGAGCGCGGGGTGCGCTACGTTCAGATCTACTCCGGCGGTATGGAGAACCAGCGAAGCTGGGACGGACATAGCGATATCAAGGGCAACCACACCGGCTTCGCCCAGGAAACCGACCAGCCCATAGCGGCGCTGCTCACAGACCTCGAACAAAAGGGACTTCTCGATGAGACCCTCGTCATCTGGGGTGGAGAATTCGGACGGCTTCCCGTCGCCCAGAAAGGCGGCAAGCCCGGACGCGACCACAACCCCCACGCCTTCACCACCTGGTTCGCCGGCGGCGGCATCAAGGGCGGCGTCAGCTACGGCGAGACCGATGAGTTCGGGCATAAGGCGGTGATCGACAAGGTCCACGTCAACGACCTCCACGCCACGATCCTTCACCTGCTGGGGATGGACCACGAGAGAATGACCTACCGCTACAACGGCCGAGACTTCCGCCTGACGGATGTCGCCGGAAAGATCATCCGCGAGATCATCGCCTGAGGCTCCGGGAAAAGAACCGGAAACCTACCAGTTGATTTTCCCGGGGAAGTACTCCTTGACCAACTCCTCGTAGAAGGGGCGCAGCTCCTCGACCGCCGGCGGGTCCTCATCCTTGGAGTAGAGGTCATAGGGATTGAAGGCGCGAACCCAGCGAAACATCTCCCGGTCCCTGTCATTCATGAGCCCCCCATACTCCCTCTCCTTGTGGCAGGCGTAGAAGGAATGATAGCGAATGGGGTAGAGGGCCTCCTCGGGAAGATAGTCCTTCATCACGTGGTAAAGATATTCATCATGCCCCCAGGAGAGGTGGACCTTGTCGAGTCCGCAGCCTTCCTCGTAAATGCCTGTTGGCGCCTGGTAGAGCTCGACGCTGGAGTCGGGATTCGCCTCGAAGAATTCCGGAAATACGATCCTGTCGGAAAACGCACAGCCAACGGGAAAGGTATCGCCGACCACGGCCCATTGGGGTTCTCCGAAGAGGCAGAGGATCTTGCCGAGATCGTGTACCAGGCCGGCAAGAACCAGCCAGCGCGGATGCCCATCGCCGCGAATCGCCTCGGCCGTCTGCAGGAGGTGTTCGAGTTGCGAAAGCTCGGTGTCCGGATCGCTGTCATCCACCAGGGTGTCGAGAAACTCGATGGCCTCCCAGATCCCCATCCGCTTGTGGTCGAGACCGAGATATTCATCTTTCTTCGCCCTGACGAAAGCAAGGGTCTGGCCGGCGTGGTTGAGCCTGTAGAACTCCTTGACCGAAGGACGCGCCTCGACACGGTAATCACGGAAGGACTCCCCGGTGCCCTTGAGACGATCGGTCGACACGGACCCTTCTTCCGGATAACGGGCGACAAGAAAGTCTTCCCATTCATCGAGGCTGCCCAGCGGCCCCCGGCCGGACTCCCCGCGAACGTTTTCCCGCTCTTCGATACCTGTCATCGATCCTCCCCCCTGGGGCACCAACTCTCAACCGGACGCCATTCTGGCAGAGCCTATTTGAGGAATCGACCTCTTTCCCTTTCCCCGGGATGTTTTCGTCCGGGCAATGTGGTTAGATGACGAGAGTTCTGTCGCGCAGCCCTGCGCATCACCCAAACAGGATCTCCGGAATCCATCACATGAGCACAACCATTTCCCTCGCCGCCATCCTTCTCTGCCTGCCCTCCATGCTCCAGGCCGTGGAAGAGCCGAACAAGACACCGAGAGCGACCGAGTTCAAGAAGGCCAAGGGTGGATTTGGCGGATTCGGCCGCTATGAGTTCAAGCTGGATGGTCATCGGTGCATCCTGGTCAAACCAGAAGCGCCGGCCGAGGGCAAGCCATGGATCTGGAGGGCCCGCTTTTTCGGTCACGAGCCGCAGGCCGACATCGCCCTGTTGAAAAAAGGCATCCATGTCGCCTACATCGAGGTGGGCGGCCTGTTCGGAAATCCGGCGGCAGTCGAGCGCTGGAACCTCTTCTACAACTACCTCACGAAAGAACACGGCTTTTCCCGGAAGGTCGCCCTCGAAGGAATGAGCCGCGGCGGACTGATCATCTACAATTGGGCACGCGCCAATCCGGAAAAGGTCGCCTGTATCTACGGTGATGCGCCGGTCTGCGACTTCAGGAGCTGGCCGGGNGATCTCTACCGACAGGGAGAAAAAACGGANAAGCCACGCGGAGCCTGGGCGGCCTGCCTGAGGGCCTACGGACTGAGCGAAGAGCAGGCCAGGTCCTACAAGGGCAACCCGGTCGACAATCTTGAGCCCCTGGCAAAGGCCGGCATTCCCATTCTTCACGTCTGCGGCGGAGCCGACAAGGTGGTGCCCGTATCGGAAAATTCCGCGGTGATCGAAAAACGCTACAAGGCCCTGGGAGGAAACATCCGGGTCATCATCAAAGATGGCGTGGGGCATCACCCCCACAGCTTGAAGAATCCGAAGCCCATCGTTGATTTTATCCTGGCACATATGGTCCCCCGGGGGAAAACCAAATAGGACGACGCCAACATGAAGCCTCGCGGCTTACAGCCCAGGTCTTTTTTCTGCGCCCTGCTGCTTTGCGCCTCCATCGGGGACCTGGATCCCGGGGGGCTTTGTGCTCAATCCAGGCGCAAGCATCTCGATGGCAACCTTCGCTGCGTCGATCTCTCGGACCTCAGAAAAGCGCTGCCCCTGACCATCGTGAGCACAAAGCGCATCCTCGAGCAGAGTGAAGCCTGGGAAAAAAGCACCTGGAATCCGGGACAGCAACATAGCTCGCTGGGATACCCATCGCTGGTGCGCAACGATCACGGCCCTGGCGCCGATGGAAAATACTACCTCTACTTTGCCCACCACGACCCCACCTCGGGAATCGGCTGCGCTGTCGCCGAACGGATCGATGGGCCCTATAGGAAAATCAAGACTCTCGAGCCGAACCGTAAACACAGCATGGTCCTGGTCAATCCTCACTTCCCGGGGAAGAAGGGAGATCCCTCCCACTTCTCGAGCCCCTGCGTCACCTGGTGCGAAGAGGAGAAGCTCTGGTTCCTCTACTTCCACTACTACAACCACTTTCACGGGGCCTGGAAGGAAGACCCGGACGCTCCCGGGCAAGGCAACCAGATGACCGCGCTGGCGGTCTCCGAAGAGCTCTCATCCCATTCCTGGAGGATCGTCAGGAAGGAGGTCCTGGGCAAGATCAGCGTTCACGACATACTTCCCGTTCTGCCGACCACGAAGGCTCCCTGGATGGAGAGCGAGTCCTCCTACCACTCCGTCCAGCGCCTGCCGGGCGGCGACTGGCTGGCATTTCTCAGGGGCACGCCCGTGAAAGGCCTGCCGACCATCGGCTTTGCCACCAGCAAGAACGGGAGGGAATGGGCCTGGTCGAAAAACAACCCTGTCCTCCACCCGGATGACGGAGGCAAAGGGCACCGCGGCATCTACCGCCCCGGCTTTGTCGCCTACCTCGGCAAGCTGCGTTCGGGAAAACGCAAATACCTCCTGGTGTGGACCGAGAGTCCCGCCGCGGGCGATGTCCCACAGCCGCGCTACGGCTATACCACCGACTTCATCAAGGTGGTGCGGGACCCCCGGGGGCACGCGAGGTGGCCTGCTGGCGATGGCCTGCTCAGTCCCTGGCGCGAAGGCAACAGGCTCTACATTTTCGCCGGCAAAAACCTGCACATCATGAAGCTACCGACATCCTCAAGGTAGGCAGGCATCGATCGCCATGACCGCGAAGGCGGTCCCGGCGTTGGAGATGAAGTGCTTCGAATCCCTCGTCGGAGAGCGGGTGAACCAGCGGCCGCTCTGGCGCTGGTGCGCTTTCAGCCAGCCGATCGCCTTCTGAAGACGCGCATCGCCGGCGGACACGCCGCCTTGGCGGGCAACGTAGGTAACGAATCCCGTTCCGTAGCCGTCGCTTTTTTCCAGTTCCTGCTTGCTGTCATCTTTGCGCTGATGCCCCTCCCAGCCCTCGAGCAGGCTCGCCATCGCCCAGCCCCCATCTGGACGCTGGAGTGAAAAGAGCGCCTTGAGAACAGCTGCCTGCTCCTTTTTCTCCATGAGCCCGTCAAGCCGTGTCGAGGCCCACAAGAGCATGGCCCTGTGGTGAAGCGACGGCGGAGAGTTCTTCCGCAGGTACCGGCGAATACCCTCGACACCCGCCTTGCCCTCTTCACTCGCGGCATAACCTCCCGGCGCCATCCCGACCCCGAGGGCGGCCAGGGTCACACCGTAGTGGGCATCGGACTCCATGGGCGGCCACCCGCATTCAAGCCAATCCCAGCCGCCGTCCTCCCTCTGGAGCTTCCACATCCGCTGGAAGGCCTTGCGGGTAACCGGGCTCAGCTTGCCGGTCGTCAGCCGGTCGTTGGCGGCGAGCAGGGCCGCCGTCACGACGACCTCCGCATCCCAGCGAGGCCCCTGATCTTCCCAGCGCTTCTCCACCATGGACTCGAAAAACTTCCTGACTTCCAGCGAAGGAGGTGACACTGATTTCAGCGCCGGACGCGCCATCAGGTAGGCGAAGTTCGTATGGCAGGTGCCGCATTTGCGCTGCTTCTGCCAATGGAGAGCCGCCGAGTCGAGATATCGGGCAGCCAGCGCGGGCGAAAACTCTTCGCGCAGGGGTTCATCCGGAGAAATAGCCGGCGGCGGCTCAACGTTCTCGAGAGTGACCCGGGGCTCCTCCTCCCCCCGCGCCTCTACCGCGCAAACCACCAGCATCATCGCCAGCAACGATTTGAGTCGGATCATCTTTTTCTCCCTCCCCGCGCCGACTGGCCCGGAAATAACCTATGCTCATTCCCCTCGGGATGTCCTGACAGTCAATGACCCGCCACCACAGGCAGGGGCACGTTCGTACGCTTAGCCTTCCCCTTGATGGCCTGGTAAACCGCCCTGGCGAGGATTTCCGCGCCCTTGGCGTTCGGATGGATACCATCCGGAAAGTGTTGTTTGATGCCGCTGAGCGCCTTGTAGAGATCGATTGTGGGCAGCTTCTTCTTCTTCGCCACGCCCTCCAGGAGGGGAATGACCTCCCCCTTGACGGTCTTCTCATTGATGCCCCAGCGGTCCCTGTAGACCGGCGCCGGCTTGCAAAGCCAGATCTTCGGCTGGGTCGGGAGCGAAGCGAAATGATCCGCCAGGGCGGCAAGGTCCGCCGCGTATTGCCCCTTGTGCTTCCAATTCTGCGGCTTGGAATCGTTGGTTCCGAGCTTGACGATCACGATGTGAGGCTTGAACCCGGTGGCCGCCTTGAAGGCCCCGGTCTTCCAATAGGGCTTGTCCCCCTTCTTGAGGAGGGTGGCTCCATTGACGCCGAAATTCCGGGTCTCGTACCCGGCTCCCAGCAGGCGCCCCAGCACCTTCGGGTAATTGTTCTGGCCGCGATTCTCTACCCCGGCTCCAAAGGTGATGCTGTCGCCGACGCAGGCGACACGGATCACCTCTTCGCCGCTGAGCAGCGCTGCCTGCAGGAAGAAGACCAATACCGCCGGGAAAGAAAAATACCTCATTCCTCGCCTCCTTTATTCACCATCGGCCTGGAAGCCTGCATTCTAACAGCGGAAGGCGGCGGGAATGGAAAGAAACGCGCCTGCGGCATCGATCTCTCAGCTCCCGGGAACCGGCTCGCACCGGACCCTGCCCTCGAGCTCCTCGACCCGTGCGCGGTCAAGACGCCCCATCAAGACCTGGCCCAGGTTGAGAGCCGCGGCCCCCATTCCATACCGGATCGCATCCAGGGGAGCCCGCCCTTCATCGAGCGCGACGGAAATGGCCCCAGCCATGCAGTCGCCGCAACCGATCGAATTGACCACATCTACCGGCGGCGGCCACAACCTGAAGCACTCGGCTCCGGAGGTCACCAGCACAGGCTCGGCTCCCTGGGTAACCACCACCCAGGCGGCACCAAGGTCATTGAGCTCCCTCATGGCCGCCAGCACAGATGCCTCATCCGAGAGCTCCCTGCCAAGGGTCCACCCGAGTTCCTCGCGATTGGGCTTGACGAGAAATGCGCCGGCGGCAACCGCCGCCAGCAACTCCGGCCCCCGAACATCAAGTACAGCCCGGGCCTCGGTCGCCTCCAGGATTTCCCCGTAGATGTCCGGCGGAACACCGGGGGGAATCGAGCCCATGGCGAGAACCAGGTCTGAGTCACCGGCTCCAGCCGCGCAGGCGCGGCGGAACGCGTCCAACTCCGCGGCCCCGAGCTCCCCGGCATTCTCCACCAGCTCCGTTGCCCGACCGGTAGCTGAGTCGATGATCGTCGTACAGACCCGGGTCGGAGAGCGACACTCAACCCAGGTGGCGTCGACGCCCCAATCTTCGAATTCACGCTGAATGTCAGCCNGNCGCGGCCCCCCGAGGACTGAGACNACCCGGCCGGCTCCGCCCAGGTGGGCNATGGAGATGGCNGCNTTCAGGACCTTGCCCGANCTGCACCAGTAGACCTCGCNGGCCCGGTTGACCTCGCCCGGACACAAGCCCTCGGCAACCAGGATGTGCTGCCAGGCAGGNGAAAGTCCGCAGGTCAGTATCAAGCTCTCTCCTCCATNAACGCCANNTCACCGCCTTTACACNCCGCGGTCANAACCTGNCCAGGATCCGGCCATCGTCCTCGATCCTGACTTCATAGGTCCCCACCCTGGCCCCGGGGTTGTTCTGGCAGGCNCCGGTCTGGAGNTCGAACTGCCAGTGGTGAAGAGGACAGACNACNGTCTTGCCCTNNACCTGCCCACGGATCAACGGTCCGCTTCGATGTGGACAATGACCATCGATGACGAANATCTCACCATCGATATGAAAGACCGCCAGGCTCCTGCCTTCCACATTCACCTCGAGACGGCCATCCTCCCCCAGCTCTTCACGGGTGGCCAACTCTCTCCACTCTCCGCCGGGCTCATCAGCCGAGGGAGCCCCGGAGCCGGTCCCTTCCTCCAACGTCTCAAACCCGGGGAGATTCATATCGAGAATCACATCGATCGCGTCAACCACCTTCGTAAGCCCCGCGCAGGGATACGAGCACAGCACGGCATCGATGATCTCATCGGGGGTAGCCCCCTCCTCCAGCGCCCTGCGGACATATTGCTGCAGACCCCGTGGCGAGAGGTTGATGACCTTGGTCACGATNGAGATGAGGAAACGTGTCCTCGGCTCGAGGTGCTGCCCTGATTCCCTGAAAAACTTGAGCAGGTGGGCGATGGCCTCAGGGCGAACCTTCTTCAGATAGGCAAGCCCCTTGGATTCTCCCTTGGCTTTTCCCATATTGAGACCCTCCGGTCGAGGCAGTTTAACGCTCCGACAACGACAGGGCAACGCGGCACTTCAGAGGAACTCCTCCGGCGAGCGGCTCTGAAGACGGAGAAGCTCTCCCTCAATTACCGAAGAGGGTGGTGATGGTGGGCTCCCGCCTGGTCTGCAGGAGGACCTTGAGCAGCGAAGATGTGCTGCTGTCCCATACGCGGATGCTCTGCATCTCATCGGGCTGCTCAACGCCGGTGTACTTGATATAGGTGATATCGGCGAGATCGCCTCCCGTCACATCGGTGAAGGATGCGCGCTTGGCGATGATAACGACCGTTCCGGCGTCATAGTTGACCGCGATGAGCTCGTCACGCCCGCGATCGAACATCAACCGGTTGTTGAGAATATCTTCCTCGCCCTTGAGCAAAATGGGTTCCTCGTTGTTGATCAGGACACCGCCACCGGCTACAGGATTCGGATCCCTGCGATTGGAAACCAGGCTGATGGAATTGACGATCTGCCGCATGTTGTCTTCGTCGGAAGCGAGGGTGAAATCGTAGGCAAAAATCGTATTGGTATTCTCCTCGACCAGGACAATCTCGTTCTGGACCGGATGCCCCCAGGACTCGGTAAAATCGCGCTCGGTCGAGGAACTCCCGACCTCACCGTCGATCGTGCTCCTCTCCACAGCGATCTCAGCATGCCCCTGGCCGACGACCTTCCCGGGGTGCTCCAGAATATCCAGGGCGGAGAGCGACTGGATCTTGAGGAACTGGCTGCTCTCGGAATCAAATACAAGCGCGCTCCCATCAGTATTGATTCTGATGGGCTGGAAATCGCCAATGTTGACATCCACCTCCTGCGTGATCTGCTCGAGCTCAGCAAGGCTCAGGAAGGGCTGGTCCTCGGCGGTGCCAAACAGGCGGAACTGGCCATTGAGCGTCCAGACCGGCTCGTTGCCGCCACCGGGAGACAGGTCGGTTCTGACAGACGTCACGCCAGCCTCGATCTCGATCAAATGAACTTCCCGCAGGACCTCGCGCGCGAAAAAGACAAGCAGGCGGTGCTTATTGGAGGAAGCATCGGGGCCAAGATCAAAAATCCGGGTGATCCGCGGCTGCGTCCCGAGGCCAAGCTGCGACTGCATCTCGGCGCCGCTGATGATAACGCTCATCACCAGGCCGTTACCGCGGCCGAAGTTCGGGTCATCGGGGTCCAGGGGATTCTGAACATTACGGTAGCCAACATCCCTGGCGCGGAGGCCGACCAGGCTCCGTGAATTGATCTCATAGGCAATAATCCAGCGATCGCCGCCCAGGCCGTTTCCTCGTGAAATATCTACCTGAATACTGGGAACCACCTGGCCGAAGGTAGGAAAGTTCACGCCGACGTTCAGGTCGTCCATCTCTTCTTCAAAGCCCACGTCATTGTAGTGGAGCTTGACCGGGTTGGTCTGGGCACACTCTCCGGTTTCACAGAGATCTGCCGAACAGATCGCGCGCAGGTTCGCCTCGAAGACAAGCACCGAGCTGCGCCCACCGGCTCCCAGGCCAAGCGTTCCGAGAGGGAACGACTCGGACTGCTGCTTATTCAAGGTGGCCACCACCTCGGACGGGAGGATCGACTTCAGCAGGTCGATCTTGTCAGACAAAACCTGGATGGGTTCCTGGTCGAGGCTCTCAACCAACCCGAGAGATTCAAACGTCGAGGTGGATACGATTCCATTACCAACCTTGGTGTCGCAGCCGGAGCCCAGGGTGAGAACGGCGACCAATAACGCCAACACTGCAACCTGTACCCGACCCAATGTTCTGACGAAACGTCCAGAGCTATCCATTCGATTAACCTTTCAAATATTTCAGAACGGGGCCCCCGGCTTGCTGGCCGAGAGAGTCAGGCATCCCGCTATTTCCGCGAAATCAAGTCCGCTGAGCCATGAAGTAAACCGTAATCAGCCCATTTACGATACGGAATGTCTAACTTGTTATTTCCTCGTTTATTACTATCCAGCCGATCAGCCAGTAAGAAGCGTGCCTCGGAGTCTCCGGAGCGATTCATACTCCGCAATACTCTTCGTATCTCAGAATCAACACCCTGAAGAGACATGCTCCCGTTACCGGGATTAGGGGAAGGATCGCCTGATTCTACGGCTCGCCTTCGAATCATTTCAACTTTTTTCCTCTACCCAAGCATAGCACACGGAATGACTTCCATCTCATTGGAATCCTGACACCGTAGAAACAAGGAAAACTGCGGGGATTCAGCCTGAAAAATACGAATCATGGCCTCCCTGACATCTTCCTAAAATGTTGTCTGCCCCTCGACCAAAGCTCCACAGCGGAAAACTAAAAAGAATCCCTCCGAGCGTGGATCGCCGCGAAAAAAGCGGGGCCATGCAGGCTGGCGTTGAAACCGGGCTCACACGCCATCTTGACGTTCAGCTCCCGCTCTCCGCAGAGCGCTCCCCAATAACTCAAAACCCGCTCAGGATAACCCTCGATACTCCAGATACTTCCCTCGATCCCAAGAAGATCCTGGAGCCCCTCCTCCTCGCTTCCAAACCCGAACCCTACCCTGAAGCTCACCGCCGCGAGCAGCAAGGCTGCGTGCAGCGCCGAGCGATCGACGATCGCCCGGCAGATAAAGAGCAGCTTCTCGGCATCCTCAGCGGCAAACTCTACCTCCGGGAAAAAAAAAGCCAGCCGGGCAAGAGCTTCCCTGGAGCCGACCTCAAAACCGGCCAGGGCAGAAATCTGCGGCCCATCCGGACAATCACCTCCCCCAGGACCGCAACGATAGGCCTCGAGCAGGCGCTGAAAAAGATCCGCGCCGAGATATTCGCTTCCCAGGCCCTGGAATTGCTGCCGGAACGCGTTGCCCCCGGACAGGGCATTGGTCTGGATTTGATAGCTCTCGCTGGTGTCAAACCGTGACTTTGTCGTTTCGAGCTTGATACTGCCGATCTCGTAGTTGATGAAATAGTTCACCAGCTGGTCACCTGGAGCCGGCCGCAGGCCGCCCACAAGGTGCTGTGGTTCGTAACGCTCTCCTTCAGAACTGACGATACCTCCGGGCCGCACGGCATAAGGCTCCGCCAACGCGAAATTGCACCCTGTCCCATTGATAAACAGACCGATCTGGGAATATTTTCGGCGGCGGCGCGGAGCCAGAAAATAATGCAGCGCCATGATCCCGTCGTTGGCAACGGTCACCGGCCGGCTCCAGCCGAGGACCTTCTCGAAGGCTTCAGCAAACAGGGCGCAGAGGTCACGCCCCTGGAGGTCGGCGGTAAAAGCCCCCTGCATCTTCGTCATCAGGGTTGTGCGAACGGTAAGACCCCCAAGCAGGTCTTCATGCGTCCGCTCGCTGGCGGCAGCAAAGCCCCAGCTCAATACGATATTGGCGCAATCCTCGAGTTCCTGGAGATTGTCGCCAAGCCGGTCGCAAACCCCCCGTACGATCTTCTCGATCATGGCGAAACCATCCGCGGTATCCGAGGTGGTGGGAGTCGCTGTGGTGCTGTTCCTGGCAAGGCGCTCAAGCTCATCGCCGCGAACCTCCTTTCCACCGGGGCCGAGACCGATCACATCGCCACCATCTATTCGAAGCAACAGGGCAACCGTTTTGCTGCCGCCCACTGAGATGCTCAGGCAATAATCGCTGCGAAGCGGTTTTTCACCGCGAGGCCACGGAACTCCGCTCCAGAGCATCGGCGGCTCCTCGGAGGAACTATCCATCGACGCGGCTATACGCTCGGCATCACGCCGCAACACCTGCAAGGTAGCGGGATCTTCGCTGTCGAAGAGAATCCGCTCTCGCTGGAGTTCCCGCCACAAGGCCTCCGTCGAGGCGGAGAGCCGCTCCTTTGAGATAAAAATGCCGATGCCGTCGTTATTCATGTAACCTCGCGAAAAACAGGGTGCGAGTATAGCAGGTGGTGGCGAACTCGGCACTTATTCGAGAGGCCCCTCTTCCCGGGGTTTGGATGCGAGCGCAAAATTGATAAAATCGAGCCCTGCCGGAACCGGGGTGTGAAAAACAACTCCGGCCTGGAAAACAAACTCCTGCGACCTCCCCGGGAGACGAACTAAGTATGAAAGAATACCGAATCGCGATCATTGGCCGAAGCGGCAAAGGTGACTACGGTCACGGGCTCGACAAGGTCTGGAAGGAAGTTCCCCAGGCGGAAATCGTCGCGGTGGCCGACGAGACGCCCGCCGGCCTCAAAGCGGCCGGCGAACGTCTCAAGGTAAAAGCCCTCTACGGAGACTACAGGAAAATGCTGGCGGCTGAACGCCCGGATATCGTCAGCGTTGCTCCTCGTTGGCTCGACTGCCATCACGACATGGTCCTCGCCTGCGCCGAACACGGAGCCAGCATTTTCCTGGAAAAACCGATGTGCCGAACGCTTGCCGAGGCTGACGCCATGGTCCGCACCTGTGAAGAAAAACATGTCAAGCTCGCCATCGCCCACCAGACCCGCTACAGCCCCAGGGTCAAGGTCATCCGGGAGCTTATCAATGCTGGAAAAATCGGCCGGCTGCTCGAACTCCGTGGACGGGGCAAGGAGGACCACCGCGGCGGCGGTGAAGATCTCTGGGTCCTCGGAACCCATATTTTTGATCTCATGCGTATCTTTGGAGGAGAGGCACGAAGCTGCTTCGCAAAGGTAACCCAGGACGGTAGGCCGGTGGGGCCGGCGGATGTAAAAGAAGGAAATGAAGGCATAGGCCCCCTCACCGGCGATGGAATCGAAGCTTCTTTCGAGATGGAGGGGGGCTGTACCGCCTTCTTCTCGAGCCATCGTAACATGGCGGCAAACCCTTCACGCTTCGGGCTGACCCTCTATGGCTCTAAGGGAGTCATCACCATACACACGGGCTACCTGCCTGATGTCCACATCCTCGAGGACCCCTCCTGGGAGCCGGGTCGAACCGGCTCCGACTGGAGGCCCATCTCAAGCGCAGGGATTGATAAGGCCGAGCCTCTCAAGAAGACTGACCGGGCGGCCAGGGGCAACGGAAACGTCGCGATTGTCACTGACCTGATAGAGTCCATCGAGCAGGATCGGCAGCCCCTTGGCAGTATCTACCAGGCACGCGCGGCCACGGAAATGATCGCCGCCGTTTTCGAATCCCACCGCCTCCGGGCATCTGTCGCGCTCCCTCTTAAAAACCGCAACAACCCGCTGGGCTCTCTGCCGGACCGGAGTTGATCCCGAACCAATGCCCAATATGTACAGCGCCGTCTTTTTCGGGAGAATTTCTTTTCAGATAAAATTCACGATCCGTGGGCGGCCCCCGTGCCGTCCGGCTGGAATAAAGGACTGAACATGGGAATCTCCATCTGTGTCTTCTGCGCATCGAGTAACCACGCCAGGCCGGACTACCTCGAGGTNGCCCGGCNCCTCGGCGAGCTGATGGCGGCGAGAGGTCATACGCTGATCTACGGCGGTGGCTCGGTAGGCCTCATGGGTGTGCTGGCAAGGGAGGTCCACCAGGGCGGNGGCCGGATCNTCGGGGTGATCCCGGAACGCCTGAGCACCGAGGAGATCGCTTTCAAAGATGCTGAAGAGCTCCATGTAACCTCCGACATGGCGGAACGTAAGAACATCATGATCGAGCGGGCCGATGCCTTCATCTGCCTGCCCGGCGCTTTTGGAACTCTTGACGAGATGCTCGAAATCATCACNCTGAAACANCTCGACTATCACGACAAGCCCATCNTCCTGGTAAATACCGACGGCTTCTATGAAACACTTCTCGGTTTCTTCNGGCGNCTGGAAAAAGAGCGCCTCATCTCCAGGGANTGNCTCGATCTCTACGAGTCCGTACCCGATGTCGAGGCCGCGCTCGACCTCATCGAGGACTGCCCGGGAGCCCCTCCCAGCGACAACCCGGACCTCGAGAGTTGATTGTGGAGGTTTTTTTTGACCCTTACGGATTTCTTCACTTTACACAAGGGTGAGCTTGCCGGCCTCGGCGCGGCGGCAAGCTGGGCCCTCAGCAGCCTCCTCTTCAGCCGTGTCCCGGCCCAGGCCGGCGCCATCGCCCTGTTCAAGAACTCAACGAGCTGCGTATTCCTGCTCCTGACGCTCCTGCTNCTCTCCGCCTGGCCTGGCGAATCCACCGAGCTGGCTTTTTTCTTCGAGACCGACCTGGANGCCTGGCTCTACCTCGGAGGCAGCGCCCTGGCCGGCCTGGTACTCGGCGATGCCTGCTATTTCAGGAGCCTGCAGATTCTCGGTCCCCGCAGAACACTCGTNGTGTCGACCCTGGTACCCCCNATCGGCGCCCTCTGCGGATGGTTCCTGCTGAGCGAAATCCTCCCCGGGCCCGCATGGGCGGGTATGGCCCTTACCCTTGGCGGGGTCATCTGGGTCATCGGGGAGAAAGGGGGGCCGGATGAATCCGGGGGGCATTTCCCCGGGACCGTAAGAGCCGGGGTGATGTACGGACTGCTGGCCTGCCTAGGACAGGCCATAGCGGCGGCGCTGGCCAAGTTC
The DNA here is from genome assembly GCA_002695115.1 of Planctomycetota bacterium. Taxonomy (GTDB): domain Bacteria; phylum Planctomycetota; class UBA8108; order UBA8108; family UBA8108; genus UBA8108. The sequence goes on along the minus strand of NZOA01000013.1, from coordinate 7,055 downwards.
CCGATGAGAGACGGGCTCGGGGCCCTGGAGGCCACCTTCCTCAGGATGGTAGCGGCCGTCGTATTCGGCCTGCTGGGGGCGGGGGTGGCCGGGAGGCTCCGNTCATGGATACAAAAACTGNGCGTCCGCGNAGCCTGGCTCCCACTCCTTCCCGCCAGCTTTCTCGGCACCTATCTCGGCGTCTGGCTCTGCATGTACGCCTACGAACATACCAAGATCGGAATCGCCACCACCATGCACTCAACCAGCCCGATCTTCGTTCTCCCGCTCGCGTTCTTCGTGCTNCGGCAGCGGGTATCGTTCCGGGCCATNCTCGGCGCCCTGNTCGCCGTTGGCGGAATTCTCCTGCTCTTCCAGGGTGATGGCTGAGGAGACCGAACGCCGCTCTCTCGAAGAAAAGCTTCAGGAGGCGTAGCGGCCGCGGCTGCGACAGCGGCGGGAAACGAAACGCTTGAGATCTCTCGCCATATCCTCAGCGCTCTTGTAGCGATGGGCGCGCTGGAACTCGCACGCCTGGCGAACAATCCCATCGAGGCCAAGTGGGACCTGGGGGTTCATTCTGCACAATGAAGGAAGCTCTCTCGTAAGCTTTAATTTTCCGAGTTCCTCCGCGTTGCCNGCGGGCAAGGGCAGGCGCCCGGCCAGCAGGNCGTAGAGGGTCATTCCCAGCGCGTAAATGTCACCCGAGGGCGCGTAATGATTCGCCCCGGCAAGCAGTTGCTGTGGGCTCCGGTACATCAGCTCGCCCGCGGGCTCGACCTCCGGGCACAGGTTCCTGTCAGCACGATTGAGGGTGGAGCCGAAATCGGCCAGGATGAACCGTCCCTCGGCATCCAGGAGTATATTCGAAGGGTTTATATCGCGATGGACAACTCCCTGGCGATGCAGCGCCGAGACCGCATCGACTATGGAAGCAAANCNTGCCGCCAGCTCGATAAGGNTGCNGGGCTCCAGCAGCTCGGCCCTGTCATCGAGCAGGCTNNCGGCGTTCACGCCGCTGTGAAGAGTCATCAGAAAATAGGGGGCGCCATCGACATCTCCCCGGCCGAGAACCCTCTGCAACGAAGGATGCCGGAGCCTGGCAGCGACCTCAGCCTCGCGCCGCAACTCCTCGAGGACCCGTGGTTGCGCGGAGACCGGCTCCCGGAGGGTCTTGAGAGCGTATCGGCGACCCGCGATTCCTTCTGTGGCCTCGAAGACCGAGGCTGGATCCCCCCTGTAGATTTCTCTCACGATGTGGTACCCGCCGAAATCACTACCGGCAACGATACCGCCGGCAGCCTCCCCATCGAGAGATCCATCGGGAAAACCAGGGCCATACGGGGACCTGGAGCTCTTCCGGAAAAGCTCGTAGTCGTCCATTATTATCAAACGTTTCAGGTGGACCCTCTCACTGTCTATTTCGGCAATACGAGACTCTCGACTGCAGCTAATAGCCCCAGGAAATGAAAACGGCCCGGATGACTCAGGATTACCGGAGAAAAAGCCACCCGCGGGGCCTGCCCGTACGTCAATCTTCCACCGGATGAAGCTTGCCCGAACGGCAAAAGAACCGGATGATCTCCCGCAGGAGCCNGNGGANCGNCAGCGCGGCTCCCCGCCCCCTCAGGCNGGNATAGAGAATCACTCAGCGTGGACACGNCTAATGAAGAGGTAACGGTGAGAGAAGTCCCGCTCCTGGATTTAAAAAGGCTCGACCCCGAGCTCGAGGACGAATTGCAGGATGCCTTTACCCGGGTACTGAAGAGCGGCTACTTCATCCTCGGACCCGAGGTCGAGGCCCTCGAGGAAGAGTGCGCGAGCTATTGCGAGGCCGAGCACGCCATCGGGGTCTCTTCAGGAACCGATGCGCTCCTCGTCGCGCTCATGGCCCTGGGTATTGGAGCCGGGGACGAGGTCATCTGCCCCAGCTTTACGTTCTTCGCGACCGCGGGCTGCATATCGAGAACCGGAGCNCGACCCGTATTTGTNGATGCGCTCGAGAGCAGCTTCAACTGCGACCCCGAAGACATCGAACGAAAGATAACGTCTCGAACCCGGGCGATCATCCCGGTCCATCTCTACGGCCGCTGCGCGGACATGGCGGAGATCCTGGATATCGCCGAGCGCCACGACATTGCCGTCATCGAAGACGCGGCCCAGGCCATCGGAGCGGAATACGAAGACCGGCGGGCGGGATCGATGGGTAGGATCGGCTGCTTCTCGTTTTTTCCCACCAAGAATCTCGGCGCCTGCGGAGACGGGGGCCTGGTCACCTGCCAGGACGCCGAGCTCGCGGATAAGATCCGGGTGCTCAGGGTCCATGGCNGCGCTCCCAAATACCACCATGGCGTCATCGGCGGCAACTTCCGCCTNGATGCCCTGCAGGCNGCCCTCATCAGGCCNCGCCTCAGACGCCTGGATGACTCCTCGCTGCGCCGCGCNCGNCACGCCGCGGCNTACAATCGNCTCTTCGAAGAGGCCGGGNTCACCGGNGGTACAAGCCCTCCCCTGCGGCTGCCCGANACCCCGCCCNNCAGGCACATCTACAATCAATACACTCTTCGTTGCAGTNATCCCGATTCNCGCGNCGCGTTGCGCGAATTCCTCGCCGCCAATAAGATCGCCACGGAAATCTACTACCCGATTCCCCTCCACCTGCAGAAATGCTTCAGCTCTCTCAACGGCAGGAAAGGGGACTTTCCAATTTCCGAGAAGCTTGCCGGCGAGGTGCTCTCCATACCCATCTTTGCCGAACTCGAGGAGGAGGAGATCTCCCACGTAGCCGACCGTATAGCCGCCTTCTTCAAAGAAAGTTGAGGGCGCTCGCGGCACGCTCCGGTGCAATCTTTTACCCCCCACTGATATGGTAAAACACTCCCTGGCTCCAGGGCAGCTTGATGAGTACCGCCGCCGCGGCTACCTCCTCCTGCCCTCCCTGCTCGACAGCTCGACCCTCGCGACTCTACACGAGGTGATAGATGCCCTGGTTGCCGAGGCGCTCAGCAGTGGCAGCGAAGGCGTAGTAGAGCTGGAGCCGGAATCTCCCGATGGAGAGCCCATCGCCCGGCGACTCTACGACCCCTTCGAACGCCACCAGGCGTTCCGTGATCTCTGCGTTGATACCCGTCTCCTCGGCGGCATNGAATCCCTGATCGGACCCGATATCGGCCTCCATCACTCCAAGCTCAACATGAAACCTTCACACGTGGGCTCCGCTGTCGAATGGCACCAGGACCTCGCCTATTTCCCCCATACCAACGACGACCTGGTTACCGCCCTCATCTATCTCGACGACGCCACCCTTGAAAACGGCTGCCTACAGGTGATTCCAGGACTGCACAAGGCCTACCTCGACCATCATGATGAAGACGGCCGGTTCTCGGGCCTGATTACGGACCGGCTCTTGCAGGATGAAACCAGCCGGGCTGAGCCCCTGGCGGCGCCCGCGGGAAGCGTTATCCTCATGCATTGCCTGCTGCCGCACAGCTCCCTGCCCAATCGCTCGAGCAAGGGCCGGCGCACCCTGATCTTTGAATACCGCGCCAGCGATGCCCTGCCGATTCTCTACAGCCCGCGTGCCGTGGGTACCGAGGAAAAGGCCCGACACCTGAGAGGGAAACCCGCGCGCTTCGCCCGCCTCGCAGGCCCTCCCCCGCTGATCCCACGGCTCGAGAACAACCAGTCCCTCTACCAGCTGCAGGAAGAAACCCTTGCCCGCCGCGAGAGTGGCGAGAGNCCCGGCNCCTANTCGCCGCCGGGGNCCTTGCCGACGTTTCGCGACTCTTTTGCCGGCCAGNCGATACCGCGTTCGAGCGTTCTCATCCTGTACACGCTCCGCGTCGCGCTCAGATACAGATCCCTTCCATCTTCACCTCCGAAGGTGACGTTGGTGGAAAATTCAGGCATCGGTCGATGGAGCAGGAGCTTCCCCTGGGGGCTGATGACAAAGAGGCCTGTCGTCTTGTCCTTGCCCGCNGCGCCAAAGATATTACCCCTGGAGTCNAGGCACATNCCGTCGATACCCCGGTCAGGAGAAAAATNGTAGACGATCGCCTTCTGCGAAAGCGCGCCATCTCCACCTATTCGATATCGATGAAGCTTCTGCGTNCCGCGATCGGAAACATACAGGTGACGGTTGTCGNGGGTGATCACGATCCCGTTCGGCTTGAGCAGCTTCCCGAGCACCCGGCTCACCTTTCCGCCGCTGTCGATGAGATAGACTCCGCTGGAGGGCTGGGACTTCACCGCCGGCGGACCATAATAGGGATCGGTAAAATAGATTCTCCCCTTTCGATCGATACAGAGGTCATTCGGAGCGATGAATTTTTCCCCGCCATAGGTCTCGGCGAGCACCGTCTCACCTCCATCCTTCTCCAGCCGGGTGACTCGCCGGCCCCCGCCGGGACCACCTCCCTGGCACATGACCAGCCGGCCCTCGTGATCAAAAACGAGCCCGTTGGCCCTGCCGCTCGGGCGCAGGAATTCCATTACAGCCCCCGCCCGGTCAATCTTCATGATGCGGTTGTTCTCGATATCAGAGAAAAAGAGCTCGCCAGCGGGGCTCACAGCGGGGCCCTCGGTAAATTTACAGCCGTCGGCGACCCGCCGAACCGTCGCTTTTTTATCGAGCAGATCCTCGGCCGGCAGGGGCGCCGCGAAACAGCAGAAAAGAAGACAATAGAGCTGAGATCTCATGGTTTTAAGCGGACGTTGAGGGAGATTCCGGTCCGGGGAGAAAACATAATTCCGGGTGGCCTATTGTGCGGGGACCCCCCAGTGCACAGGAAGCTCGAAATCCCCTTCTCTCGATTTCATCATGGCCGGACGGCAGGTTGGGAGGCTTTTTTCCTGTCGTAAAACCTTCTCGCCAACACCCCCAGCGCACCTGCGAAAATAACCTTTACTTCACTCCTGCCACTCGGGAAGATGCTTCATTGCCGTTTTTTATGTGCTATTGATGGTGGTCTGACAGCCTTGAAGTGAAAGAGATCTCCTGTTCTCCCATGACCGACATACTCTCTAAAGTCAACCACCCGCGGGATCTCAAACCCCTGTCGCTTGAAGAGTTGGAACAACTCGGCGAAGAGATTCGAGAACGCGTGCTGGAGGTTGTTGACCGCAACGGAGGGCACCTGGCCTCCAACCTGGGCTCGGTCGAACTCACGTTGGCGCTGCACAAGGTCTTTGACGTACCGAACGATCGCCTGGTGTGGGATACGAGTCACCAGACCTATCCACATAAGCTGGTTACCGGCCGCAAGGACCGCTTCGAGTTCATACGCACCTACGGCGGCATCTGCGGATTCACCAATCACCGCGAGAGCATCTTCGACCTCTTTGACGCGGGACATGCGGGCACGGCCTGTTCCCTCGCTCTTGGGACAGGGACCGCGGACAGCCTGCAAGGCAAGGGCGAATGCAAAACCATCGCGGTTGTCGGAGATTCTGCCGCGGCCGCTGGAATGACCTTCGAGGCGCTGAACCACGGCGGGGTGAACCGGCAGAATATGCTGGTGATCCTCAACGACAACAACATGTCAATCAACAAGGCTGTCGGAGCCCTCTCGACCTACCTCACCAAGGTCAGGACCAAGCCCGCCTACCAGGACATCAAACGCGAGCTGCGTACCACCCTGGCAAAGATTCCCGTGGTCGGCAAGCACATCGAGGAGGTCCTCGGCGAGGTACACGACCGCTTCCGTGACAACCTGCTGCCTGGCACTCTCTTTCGAGAGCTGGGCTACCGTTACTACGGGCCGTTGGATGGCCATGATCTTGGAGGCCTGATCAAGACCTTCGAGGACCTCAAGAGCATCCATGAGCCCGTCCTGCTCCACCTCGACACCAAGAAGGGACAGGGCTTCGAAGCGGCCGAGGCGGACCCCATCAAATACCACGCCCTGAAGAACTTCCTGCCGAAGAAGTCCGCGAAGAAAGAAACCGAGAGCAATGGCAGTTCCGCCGCCGGGAAGAGACCCGGATACTCCGGTGTTTTCAAGGAGGCCATTGTCAAGATCGGTCGCAAGGACCGCCGGGTCTGCACCATCACCGCCGGCATGCCCGACGGTACGGGGCTCCTCAAATTCGCCGAGGAATTTCCCGATCGCTACTTCGATGTGGGTATCTGTGAACAGCATGGCGCGGGCTTCGGATCGGGGCTCGCCTTTGGCGGAATGCGGCCCGTCTATGCCGTCTATTCCACCTTCTGCCAGCGTGCCTATGACCAGATCATCCACGATGTCTGTATCCAGGAGAACTCCGTGATCTTCTGCCTCGATCGGGCCGGCCTGACCGGTGAGGACGGGTGGACCCACCACGGGGTCTACGACATCGCCTTCATGCGTTGCGTGCCGGGCATAGTGCTCATGGCCCCGCGGGATGCCGGAGAGTTCGAGAATATGCTGCAGCTTGCCATCGACCAGACCACCACCCCGGTGGCGATCCGCTATCCCAAGGCTACCGTTCCCGAATTCCCCGCCAGCGCGGAGCAGGAGCTGAGAATCGGCAAGGCCGAGGTCCTCGTCGAGGGAGAAGAGGTCGCTCTCTTCGCCTACGGCTCCATGGTCGAGAACGCCTGGGAGGCTCTCGAGGAACTCTCGGCAAATGGTGTCAAGGCGACCCTGGTCAATGCCCGCTTCGCGAAACCGCTCGATATCGAGCTGCTGAGGAATCTCTCGAAAAACCATCACACCCTGGTCACCCTCGAGGAGCATGTCCTCATGGGAGGCTTCGGCAGCGCCGTAACCGAGGCTATAGCCGATGCCAACCTCGCCTTCAACAGGATCCTCCGTTTCGGGGTGCCCGACGAATTCATCACCTTCGGCCCCAGGGCGCGCCTGCTGGAAGACTGCGGGCTCGCTCCCGCCTCTATCGTCAGGCGGATACTGGACGAGTGCGCTGAAACCAGAACACCTGAACCTGAAGTCCGCGGCCACCGGGTGCTCTCCTGAGGACACCCCCGGAAAATTATCCTACTGGCTGAGCAGCAGGGCACCGTTGCCGGGATTGGCTGTCACCAGCTTCTTTCCATCGGCCGCCACGGCGAGACCGTAGACAACCGGCCGAACCCGACG
>NZOA01000012.1 GCA_002695115.1 Planctomycetota bacterium | reverse complement strand
CCGAAGATGGGATCGGTTGCGAGAGTCCATCGCCGGTCTGCGAGTAAACCAGGCCGGACAGACGGGTATCTCTACAGGAGCGGAGGTTTCCCCCGCGGAGGCTTCCGCTCCTGTTCTCTCCGGGCCGTGGGACTCAATCGCAGGAGTTGTAGCTCGCGCAGTCCAGGTCATCTTCGCCCGTATCCGGTCCGCAGCTCACCGGCCCAGGCGCTGCCGGAGCGGTTCCACCGAGGAACAGGTAGTTGAAGAGGAGGATCGCGTCGGTGACGTCGACGTTCCCATCGTTGGTGCTATCGCTGGCGTCTGAACAATCGGGTCCGGGTACCCCGAGGAAGAGGACGCTGAGGACGTGCACTCCATCGCTGAGGTCGACGGTCGCATCGGTGTTCGAGTCGCCGCGCCGGAAGCCGGGCTCGTTGTTACCTTCGATAGTCACATCGACTCGCGCGGTGTCCTGGCCGTTGCCATCGCTCACGGTGACCTCGTAGGTGTATTCGCCGGGCTCGAAGAAGGTGACCGCGGTGGATTCTTTATTCGGGCGGCCGATGGTGTCGCCCTCGGGGCCCGAGATCTTTTCCCAGGAGAAGCTGAGCTCCTGCTCACCCGCGTCGCCGTCATCGGAGTCGCTCGCATCTAGATAGGCGATGGCAAAGCCATCCTTGAGCGGCAGGACGGCGGGATCCGGGTTGGTCGTGATCCGGGCGTTCGGCGGATTGTCGGGCGGGTTGACCGGGATCACCCTGTAGATCCGGCCGTTGTGGTCGGCGATATAGACCTCGCCGTAGCCGTCGAGTCCGAAGCTCGATACCTCGCGGATGCTGCCGGCGATGCCGCGGTTCAGATCCGTTGTGCGGTTGACCACGTCGCGGGCGACGCCGTTCTGAACCCGCAGGGTTCGGATCCAGTTGGTGCAATAATCAGCGAAAAAATAGGCGCCGTGGAGATCAGGCATCAGGCAGCCACGGTAGACGACTCCGCCGGTGAGTGAGCATCCTGAGCCGACTCCGCTGTGACGGTATTCGTAGAGCGCACCGGTACGCTCGCCAGCCCCGTAGGCCGTGTTCCCGCTATAGCTGTGGTTGCCTTCGCGGACCTTCCATTCGTAGTTCTCGCCGCCGGTGGAGGAGGCGGGCTGGAAGTCGATCTCCTCCCAGGCGTTCTGGCCGACATCCCCGATATAGAGGTCGTGGGTTTCCGGATCGAAGGAAAAACGCCAGGGATTGCGCAGGCCGATGGCCCAGATCTCATCGCGAACCGAGCCGTTGTTGGTGAACGGGTTGCTGGCGGGAATTTCGTAGGGGGCTCCGGAGTCGACATCGATCCGGAGCATCTTGCCCAGCAGCTGCCGGCCGTTCTGGGACCTGTTGCCCGGATCTCCACCGCTTCCCCCATCGCCAAAGCCGATGTAGAGGTAGCCATCCCTGGGGGAGAAGGCGAGCTGTCCGGCGTTGTGGTTCGAGTAGGGTTGGCTGACGGTCAGCACGATCTGTTCGGTATTGGAGCTTGCCGAGGTCGCCGAGGTTGCGCGGTAGCGCGCGATCACCGAGGTGCCGCTGGAGTTGGTGTAGTTGACGTAGAGAAATCCGTTCTGTTGGAAGTCGGGGTGGAAGGCCAGCCCGAGGAGACCACGCTCTCCTCCGGAGCGAACCCGCGAGGTGATGTCGAGGAAGGAAGAGGCGACGAGGCTGTCGTTGGCGAGGTTGATGATCCGTATGCGTCCGCGCTGCTCGACCACGTAGAGCCGGGAGGGATCGCCGGGAGCGCTCTGGATATCTACGGGCGAACTGAGTCCCGAGACGACCAGCTCGGCGGTGATTTCATCTCCCGGAGCCGTCGCGATTCCTTCGCATTCGAAGGCGGGGAGCGTTCTTGAAAGACAAGCCAGGAGGAGAATGACAAGCGCCTGTCGGGGGAGCTTCATGACGAATACACCTTTTGTTTCAGATCAGGTTTCCGGGCCAGCGACGCCCCTGGAATGGACGACCTGTCCCCAATTACCCGCTGCCCAGGATCCCGTTGAAGTTTCCAGAAGGAAAAAGACAGCAGCCAAGCCGATGAATCCGCACTCTTGCCGATTCCCGAAGGAAATCCACGTCGAAGAATGCTACTGCTGAATCTATGTTAAACCCTGAAACCCCCGGAGACCCCCTAGTTTTCCCGCTGAATGGCTGAAATACCGCAAACCCGGAGGGATGGCTATTTTGAGGGCGAGGGAGCCAGCGTAACCTTCTTCAGGTCGATGAGGAATTGGGAGATCGGCCCGGCTGAGTGAAACCTTATTCGCTGGGTTCCACCCCGCAGGCGGATCTTTCCAAGGCTCTCTATCCTGTAGTTGTCCCAGGTCCCTGTACTCTCGACCTTGAAGCGCAGGCGGCCATCGATGGTGGAGAGCTGCGCCTGGTTTCCGGCGGTCCCCTGCTCGCAGGCCCATTCGATGGCGACCTCGTATTCTCCCTCCCCGGGGATCTCCACCTGCCATACGGCGATGTCGTCTTCTCCTCTCCACATGCCGAGGTTGCCGTAGCGTTTTTCGAGCTCGAGTGACCTGCCGTAGATTGAGCAGCTGTCGGTGGATAGCAGGAGCCTGCCGGCGGGGTCGGGCCTGATCTTACGGGGGCTGTTGCCGGGGAATATTTTCGCTTCAGGGTATTGTTCCTGCAGGGCTGCGATGAGGTCGGCGACGGCCTGCGGGTCGAGGTCTTTTTCAAGACCATCGGGCATCATCGATTTTCCGTTCGACTCGAGCCGCGCCAGGCGGTTGCGCAGGAAGACGGATTTTTTCCCCTCCTTGGCGAGAATCGTCACGCTGGTGCCGGTCTCCTCGCTGATGATCCCGGTGGTGATCCTTCCATCGTCGGTTACAGCTGTGTATTGGGCGTATTTTCTCTCTACGCTGAGGTTGGGATCCAGCAGGGCGGCCAGCAGGGCGTCGGCCGATTTATCGACCAGTGCAGCCAGGTTCGGTCCCAGCTGGTGTCCGGAGTCAGCCAGTCTGTGACAGGGCGTGCAGTATTTTTCGAAGAGAGCGAAGCCTCTGGCCGGGTCGGGGGTAAGTTTTTTGATGGACTGGTACTTCTTGATGACCGCGGCGCGATCGGTGTTGGCGGCGCCCAGCAGGCTCATCGATCTCTTTCTCAGGGTTGCGTTCGGGTGGCTGGTGAGCCCCGCTCGCTCGAGCGCGCCGATTTCCCCGGGGGCGATCAGGCCCGATTCGATGGCATCAAGGAGCGCGGGAAGCCATTCTTCACGCCTGAGGATGATGGTGAGGATCCGGTCTCGAATCGCCGGCGCCTGCCCTTTCCATTCCTTCAGCAGGAGGGCAGGCACGCCGGGGTTCCGGAAAAGGGCAAGGCTTTCTACCGCGAGCTCCTGGAGGTCAAGGTCATTCCTGATGTCCAGGAGGTCCGCGAGGAGTTCCAGCGCCTCCCCGGGCGCGCTTCCAAGCGAAGCGCCGCGTCCAAGCAGGCGGACTGCGGCGGCGCGCAGCTGCCCGGGGGTATCGGATGCGCGCAGGAGGTCGACGGCCTTTGTGGTCATTTCTCCCACGGGTTCGCGCATCTTCTCCAGCTCCTTCCTGAAGGGACCGTCCTCTTCCACCAGGCTGTCCGCCAGGCCGGCAAGCGCGTCGAATTGCCAGGCCTCGTAGGTTCTTGTCCCGGAAGGCTTCCGGGTGATTTCTTCAAGCACCCTGGCTATGGCGCCCGGCTTTCCGAATGCCGCCGCCAGCGGCAGCAGCTGCGCGCTGAGGGCGCGGGCCGTTTTTTTCTGCCGGGCGGTCCCCTGCAGCCCGGCGAATACCACGGCGAGGAGCTCCTCGAGATTCTTTTCCGCTGAGCTGAGCACGGCTGCGATGATGTAGCGATCGCCGGCATTGGCCAGGGCGAGCCGCCCGAGAGCTCTACCGGCCTTCGGGGAGCTCCACTCGCCCAGGCTGTAGCTCAGCTGGAGCCGGACCTGGTCATCTGGATCCTCTTCCAGGGCGAGGATGGCCTGCTGGAGCCCGGCGGAGTCCTGGAGGTAGCTCTCCGAGATGCGAATGGCGTGGCGCCGTACTCCCGGATGTTTATCTCTCAGCGCTGTGAGGAGGGTTCTGACCATGAGCTCATCGCCAGCTTCCTTTCGCAGGGCGTCGAGGGAGCAGAGGGCCTGGACTCTTCCGGGAGCGCCTTCCGCCTCGGCGCAGAGCCTCGCCAGGTGGGGGGCGGTATTCGCCGGCCGCCTGCGGTAGATCTCCTGGTGGGCCATGTCGCGAATCCAGCCATTGGGGCTTGTCAGCGCGGCCGCGAGGCCTTTGGCGTCGTCCTTTTTGAGGGCCTTCAGAGGGGCCAGGGGGCGAGGATTTTTTCCCGCCGGGGCGATCCGGTAGAGTCGTCCCATCCTGTCGCCTCCGCTCACGTCGAGTTTTTTGAAATTCCCCTCGTAGAAGTACTGCGGGTGCTCAATGACGCCGCGGTACATGTCGGCGATCCAGAGGCAGCCGTCCGGGCCGGTACGGATCATCGTCGGCCGAAACCAATTGTCGCTGGAGGCGAGGAATTCGGATTCTTCTTCGCCGGGAGCCCTCCTGGAGCCGAAGGTGACCCCTCTCGGCTCGAGGACGATTCGGTGTACGAGGTTGTGAACGGGCTCGCTGACGAAGGCATTGCCGGTGAAGTCGGGCCCGAGCAGATTGTCCCGGTAGATCGTCAGGCCGCAGGCCGAGGTGAAACGATTGGCGGTATGCTGATCGTTGAAGCGCGGCAGGAGCCGGCTGCGGGGATAGACCCTGCCCACACTCGGAGCGACGGTCGAGGTGGTGCCGCCAGCGGCCGAGTGCGGATTTCTCCGGAGGTAGTGGTCCCCCAGGACGAAGTGGAACATCGGGCGTGGGTTCTGGCAGCCGAACCAGTTTCCCCAGTCATCACGGGTTGTAGAGAACTGGGTCTGGCCGGTGCAGGTGTCCAGGAGGCCCTGGTCCGGGCGAATGCGGAAGTCGCGTCCGCGGATGCTGGTGGTCTTCCCGGTGAGCAGGGAGAGGATATTCCCGCCGCTGTCGCCGTTGGCGCAGTGGATCCAATTGTCGAGTCCCCAGACGAGGGTGTTCACCCTGTGCTGCTGGTTGCCGAGGCCGAAACCCGTGTAGAGCTTCCGGACCTTGTCGGCCTTGCCATCTCCATCGGTGTCCTCGGCGTAGATGATGTCCGGGGCGGTGGTTACCAGGATTCCCTCGCCCCAGGGATGCACCCCGTTGGGAAAGTTCAGGCCCTCGAGGAAGAGGGTCGACCTGTCGTAGCGGCCGTCTCCATCGGTGTCCTCGAGGAAAACCACCTTGCCGCCCTCGCGACCATCCCCGGTCTTCCCGTTGGGATAGTCGATCATCTCGGCCACCCAGAGCTTTCCGTCGACTCCCCAGTCAAAGGCGACGGGGTCCCGCACCAGGGGCTCGGCGGCCATCAGCTCGACCCGCAATCCCGGCCGGGTGCTGAGACTCTTCAGGGAGGCTTCAGGGGTTCGGGCCGCGGGGCGCACATCCTGCAGCAATCCGGTGAAGGCGCGGCGGTCGACGAGGTTCGGCTTGCCGGAGGTTTTTTCATTCTGTATCCATAGATGGCGGGAATGTACGAAGGCTCCGAGGTTCATGCCCCTGCTGACGAACGGGGGGATGGCCCGCGGGTCGTCTTTTTTCGGATCGCGTTTGCCCGAGAGGACCCGCCGTGACCAGCCCTTGTCCATCGAGGTGAAGAGATCGAGGGAGTAGGCCTTGTCGTTGGAGAAGACCAGGTCTTCGCGGAGATCCTCGTCTACATCGATGAACCGAAGCCCGGCATCGTGCCCATGCTCATCGGCTACGATGGCCTCCCCGGGGAGATCAAAGGGGAGCCTCTTCCAGCTCTTCATGTCGGCGTCGCGGCGAAAGATCGCCTGCCGCGAGGGATTCGAGGCGATCAATTCGCAGACGCCATCCCCATCTATATCCCGAAGGCGAACGCCCTGGTCCTCGCCCTCGAGGGCGGTATAGATCGGCTTTCCATCCACCTCGAGACCGCGCAGCAATGTGGGGTCCTCGCGCCAGGCACCGTTCTCGAAATGCCAGCCGCCTTTCTGTTTCTCACTTCTGCAGATCAGGCTGGCGCCGCCATCTTTTCTCAGAATTCCAAAGCGTACGCCCGCGTCCGTCGCGCCGGATTTTCGCGCTCCTGCCAGGATTCTCACCGGCAGGGGGCTCTCCACCCAGCTGCTGCTGACCGTGGACCACAGCCTCGTCTTTCGCATCCGCTCATTGCCGATCACGACATCCATGAATCCATCGTTGTCGAGATCGAGAAGCCTGATTCCTCCACCCCTTCCATCTTTTCCCCGGAGTGTCTGGCCACTCAGCAGGTTCACCCGGATCTTCTCAGCCGCCTCATCAAAGTTGAGGAACCTGGCCTTCCCGGCGTAGCCGTCTACGGCGTGATCGATCAGCTCGACGAGCTGGGTGTTCCTGATCCAGCCGTGGGGATGGAAGATCAGGCTGAGGACGCCTTTTTTCTTCGCGTAGATATCGAGCGCCGCCTTCAGATCGTTCACTGTCACGGGGTTGTTGACCCCGTGGAGCTTCTGAGCCTGCCAGTCGCTCGGCACGGCGCAGGGGAACTGCCAGCAGAGCTTCCCTATGACATAGGGATAGGGGTAGTCCTCGATGGTGTTGACGTAGGATTCGAAGGGAACGTATTTACGGAATTTTTCGCGGCCATCTCCATCGACGAGGAGCTGCCTGGCGAGCTCGGGATCAGCGGCTGTTGGAATGTTGCAGATCGACGAATCGATGGTCAGGAAGTTACCTCCGGGAGTTACCCGGTTGAAAATTTCGGCGAAGAACCTGGGGCTGGGCGTGTTCAGAGAATCCATGCAGGGCATCCGGAAGGCGACGGGGAGGTTGCCCTCGACCTTTGTCAGGAGATCCACGCACCGATCGAAGGTGGATTTCGCCCTGGGGAAATCATTGCCGCTCAGCAGCGGGCAGGGATGGTCGATGGTGTGAGTCTCCAGGCTGAGCCCTTCGGAGAGCCAGGTCTGCAGGTGCGGTTCCCCGGGAGGGATGGAGTTGGTCATGATGCTCAGCGGCGCGCGGCCATCGATCTTCTTTAACCGCTCGAGGATCGGTCGCAGGTAGTTTTCATAATGGCCGACATCCCGCATATCGTCGATGGAGAGAATCACGGCGAGCTCAACGCCCTCTTCGCCAAACCACTGCGGGGTCGTCAGCCTTGGAAAGTCGAGGGAGACGTAGTAGGGGGCGCTCTCATCCAGGTAGGCGAGCCGGTTTCCCTCCCCTGCGGGGCAGAGGGAGGCGAGGCAGGCAATCCAGGCGGCCACGACGACTTTGTACATATGCTCAACTACCTTTCGGGCGGGTTCTCCCTGGCCGCTTCAAAGGCCCAGTCCAGCCATGGGAAGAGAGCCTCCAGGTCGTCGGTCTCCACGGTTCCCCCGCCCCAGATGCGGAGGCCGGGCGGGGCAGCCACGTAGGAGCCAACGTCGAGGGCCGCTCCCTCTTCAGAGAGCATCGCGACGATGTTTCTTTCAATCGTGGTCTGCTCCTCAAGGCTCCTAGAGGTGAACCAGGGATCTACAATCTTCAGACAGATCGAGGTGGAGGACCTGGTGGCTGGAACGGCGGCCAGGAAATCAACCCAGTCGCTTCGATCTACCCAGGCCGAGACCGCCTCGAGATTTCTTTCGCTTCGAGCTGCCAGCTCCGTCACGCCGCCGATGGACTCGACCCAGCGCAGGCCATCGAGGGCATCCTCGACACAGAGCAGGGAGGGGGTATTGATCGTGCTGCCCTCGAAGATTCCGCTGATGAGCTTGCCGTTCTTCGTCAACCGAAAGAGCTTCGGCAGGGGTCTCTCGGGCTGGTAGCTCTCGAGGCGTTCGACCGCTCTCGGGCCCAGGACGATGATCCCGTGCTGGGCTTCTCCCCCCAGGACCTTTTGCCAGGACCAGGTGGCGACATCGAGCTTGTCCCAGGGAAGCTCCATCGCGAATACCGCGGAGGTGGCATCGCAGATGCTCAGGCCTTTCCTGTCGCCGGAGAGCCAGTCTCCATCCGGGACCCTGACCCCGGAGGTTGTTCCATTCCAGGTGAAGACCACGTCCCTGGCGGGATCCGCCCGGGAAAGATCCGGCAGCTCACCATAGTCGGCCTCGACCACGCGGGTGTCTTCGAGGCGCAGCTGGTCGCGGATCTCGCTCGCCCATCCTTTCGAGAAGCTTTCCCAGGCGAAGACGTCCACGCCGCGCTCTCCGAGGAGATTCCATATGGCCATCTCCATGGCCGCTGTATCGGAGCCGCCGATGATTCCCACGAGGNAATCTTCGGGCAGCNCGAGCAGGGATTTNGATCTTTCNATCACCTCCGCGAGTCGGGCCTTTCCCTCGGCGGATCTATGGGATCTTCCAAGGCACGCGTTTTCCAGGGCCGACAGTCGCCAGCCNGGGCGCTTGGCGCAGGGGCCGGAAGAAAAGCGCGGATTTTCAGGCCGCTTGTCGGGTTTCATGGAGTTTCTCGTTTCATTTCGGAGAGAAGGGGGAAGGAAGGGAGTTTAGAGGCATGAGAAGGCGGTATCAAGTTACGGTCATCTCGGCATGGGCGGCTTTTTTGAGCNGNTTGTGAATGGCAGGTGAAGTTCCGACTCGATGGGAGGGTGACAGGCTCCGGTTCCTGGCGACAGGGAGCTGGTCCGATTGCCGGGCTAAGATATAAGCCAAAATAGATAAATGACTTATAAATCACCTCGAAGATGTTTATCGGTTCAGCCTGAAACGGGAGCCGCCGGGAAAACCGCTGAAAAGCGTTCCCCTAGGTCTGTTCGTGGGCACAGGAGGTGAGCGGATGGCATACTTTTACGGGTCTCGATGGCTTCAAAAAAGCGGAAGGTNCGGGGTAGCTGTTGATGTCTCTTCGCTTGTTGCTATCGTAGACCGATTGTCTTCCCTGCCCGAGAGNGGGCAATGCCCTTCCAGTTGTCTGAAGGTATGGAAATCATGGATAAAGCCTGGTCCCCGGATTCCTGGCGCGANAAAACGGTCAGCCAGATGCCGGCTTACCCGGACTCCGAAGCGCTGCGCGAGGTCGTAGGCCAGCTTGGGAAGCTTCCGCCCCTGGTCACCAGCTGGGAGGTGGAGAGGCTGAAGGAATACGCGGCCCAGGCGAGCCGGGGCGAAGCCTTCGTGCTCCAGGGCGGCGACTGCGCCGAAAATTTCGAAGANTGCGAGTCGAACAACATCGCCAACAAGCTCAAGATCCTTCTCCAGATGAGCCTGGTGTTGCTCTTTGGGGGCAAGAAGAAGGTCATCCGGGTGGGTCGCTTCGCCGGCCAGTACGCCAAGCCGCGTTCCAGCGATATGGAGACGAAGGGAGACGAGACCCTGCCGTCCTATCGTGGCGACATGGTCAACAACCTGCGCTTCACTTCCGAAGNCAGGATACCCGANCCCCAGCGTCTGCTGAGGGCCTACGAGCGCTCGGCGATGACGATGAATTTCATACGCTCACTCGCCGCTGGTGGTTTCGCCGATCTCAATCATCCCGAGTACTGGCGGCTCGATTTCGTCCGTGATGAGAGCCTGCTCGAGGAATATCAGGCGATGGTNGATGCCCTGCGCAACTCGATAGGTTTTGTCGAGAGTGTCATGGGNTCGGGCGACAGTGAGATCAGCCGGGTCGANTTCTACTGCAGCCACGAGGGGCTCCATCTCGAATACGAGGNGGCCCAGACCCGCCAGGTTCCNCGNCGNGANGGNTGGTACAATCTNGCNACCCACATGCCCTGGATCGGTGAGCGNACCCGGGGGCTTGATGGGGCGCATGTNGAATACTTTCGCGGCCTCGTCAATCCGATCGGCGTCAAGATTTCCCAGGCGATCGATCCCGGTGAGCTTGTAGCTCTCGTGAAGGTACTCAATCCCGACGACGAGCCCGGCCGCCTGAGCCTGATTCACCGCATGGGCAATTCGAACATATCCGATGCGCTGCCGAAGCTCATCGAGGCGGTGCGGGAAAGCGGCGGCGAGGCCATATGGATCTGTGATCCGATGCACGGCAATACCGAGTCGACNGCTGGGGGTCTGAAAACGCGTAATTTCGACAATATCCTCGGTGAATTGCAGCAGGCCATGGACATCCACCGCGATTGCGGCTCCCGTCTCGGAGGCGTACACTTCGAGCTGACCGGAGATGATGTGACCGAGTGCATCGGCGGAGCCTGTGGTCTGACGGAGTCGGATCTCTCGACGGCCTATACGACCCAGGTGGATCCCAGGCTGAATGCAGGCCAGGCGCTCGAGATGGCGATGCTGATCGCCAAGAAGATGCAGGGCAGGTAGGCTTCGCGCCTGTCCTTGGAACAGGGAGGGTGACCGGGGATGCGCTTGCTGTTGACAGGTCTTTTNATGGCCCTGGTTCTCGCCGTTCCCTTTCTCATCTGGGGGAANCTGTTNTCCGGNANTGTGAACAGGGANTTGNTGACGNCTTATGGCGGNTGGCCCTGGCTGGGCGGAATCGTCCTGCTGACGGNGGACATCCTGCTGCCGATGCCGGCAACGGTCGTCATGTCTGCGCTGGGGGCGATCTACGGCCCCTTCATCGGAGGAGCCGCGGCGGCCGCGGGCTCCTTTATTTCCGGGGCGATTCCTTACCTCTGCTGCCGCAAGCTCGGCAGGGGGGCCGCCGAATGGATCGTGGGCAGGGACGAGCTGGCGAGAGGAGAGAGTCTCTTTGGCCGGTACGGGGGCTGGGCGGTCGCCCTCTCCCGCTGGATGCCGCTTCTGCCCGAGGTGGTGGCCTGTATCGCGGGGATGGTGCGAATGCCGCCGGGTAAGTTTTTCGCGGCCCTGGCCTGCGGCTCGATTCCAATGGGCTTTGCCTTTGCCTCGATGGGACACCTGGGAGCCGATGAGCCGGGCCTCACGATCGTTCTCAGCGCCCTGGTGCCTGCCTTGCTTTGGCTCGTTGTCGGGCGTATTCTGGCACGACTTTCGGTCAGGGAATGAAGAGAGGCATCGAGAGGGAATGAAAGCGCAGGGTATGCGAATAGCAATGTGGTCCGGCCCCCGGAATATTTCCACGGCACTGCTTCGTTCCTGGGGCAATAGAGACGACACCATCGTCAACGATGAGCCGCTCTACGCGGCCTTTCTGAGCGAGACCGGCTATGACCATCCGATCGCCGCTGAGATTGTCGATCATTACGAAACGGATTGGAGGAAGGTAGTCGCCGGGCTGACGGGTGAGCTTCCCGATGGCAAACCCATCTACTACCAGAAGCATATGGCCCACCATCTCCTGCCCGGCATGGGAAGAGACTGGATACCGAGACTCGAGAACTGCTTCCTGATCCGCGATCCCATCGAGATGCTCACCTCGCTCATCAAGATTATTCCGGAGCCGGGCCTGGACGATACGGGCCTTCCGCAGCAGCTGGAGCTCTTTCGCCTGGTAGAGGAGCAGCTTGGCCGAAGGCCCCCGGTACTTGACTCACGGGATGTCCTCGAGGATCCCGGAAAGATTCTGGGGCTTCTCTGTGAAGAGCTGGGGGTCGAGTTTGACTCCGCGATGCTGTCCTGGCCTCCGGGGAGACGGAAGACCGATGGGATCTGGGCTCCGCATTGGTATGGAGAGGTTGAAAAATCCACCTCCTTCAGGCCCTATATTGCCAAGGAGGAGAAAGTTCCTCGGAAGTTCGAGGCTGTGCTGCGAGAATGTATGGAGATCTACCGGGTGCTCTACGAGTACCGTCTTGGGAGCGGATGAGCTATGTTGCAGCAGTTCAACGAAAAGAATCGTGACCTGATCGTCAATATCAACGGCAAGCTCGTGCACCGTGATGAGGCGGCGATCAGTCCCTTCGATTCGATCGTGCAGGGGGGAGATGGCGTCTGGGAGGGACTGCGTCTCTACGATGGCAAGATCTTCAAGCTCACCGAGCACCTCGACAGGTTGCGAAGCTCGGCTCTCGCTCTCGCCTTTACCGAGATACCTTCCCACGAAGAGATCATCGCGGAGATCCGCCGTACGCTCGAGGCCAACTCGATGGAGGATGGGGTGCACATCCGGCTGACCCTGACGAGGGGCGTGAAGCTGACATCGGGAATGGATCCCCGCCTGAACCAGTCCGGTCCGACCCTGATTATCCTGGCGGAACACAAGGCCCCGGTCTACGACAAGTCGGGTCTCAGCCTGGTGACCTCATCGATTCGCAGGTTCCCGCCTGACTGCCTGGATCCGAAGATCCATTCCAACAACCTGGTGCAGTCCATTCTTGCCAAGATCGAGGCCAACGCCGCCGGTGCGGATGATGCCCTGATGCTCGATGTCCATGGTTTCGTGGCGGAGACGAACGCCACACATGTCTTCATCGTCGAGGACGGAACGGTTCTCACCAGCCACCTGAAGGCCTGCCCGGAAGGAATCACCAGGGCGACCGTCCTCGATCTCTGTGAGCGTAGCGAGATTCCCTGCGGGGTGAAGGATATCTCCCTGACCGAGGTATACAGGGCGGAGGAGATGTTCTGTACGGGGACCATGGGGGAGCTGGCGGCGGTGACGCAGGTCGATGGCCGGCCGATCGGCACGACCGAGATTCCCGGTCCGCTTACCGCGCGGCTCTCGGAGCTCTACCTCAAGCTGACGGCGCATAGGGGCGAACAGGTCGTCTGAGCGCTCCGCTTCTCCTAGCAGGAGTTGTAGTCGCAGTCGGCCAGGGTATCGTCGGACGTACCATCGGCTCCGCAGTTCTGCATGCCGGGGGCCGGCGGTGCCGGCCCGGTGCGGAAGAGGTGAACGAGCAGGAAGATAGCGTCGGTCAGGTTGATGGCGCCGTTGTCGTCGGCGTCGGAAGAATCCTGGCAGGTCGGCGATCCTCCCCCTCGAAAGAGCCAGCTCAGGATGAAGATGCCGTCGGTGAGGTTGACGACTCCGGAATCATCCGCGTCTCCCCGGCGGAAGCCGGTGGCCGGAGGAATCTTTTCCCCTTCCAGCACGATGGTGCAGCTCAGGGGGTTCACCTCGGAGCAATTGGTGCCGTCGAGGGTCGTGACGGATATCTCGTAGACGTGTTCCCCGGGTGGGGCTTCCCGGTCGGTGAAAATCCGCGATCTAGGGGTGCTGGGATTGCCCAGGAACTCGCCGTTTCGGTAGACGTCGATGGACTCATATGGCGGAGGCGTGATCACGTTGTACCAGACCAGGCGGACGCCGCCGCTGTTGCGCTCGGTACAGGTCATCCTGTAGGGACAGACGTTGTCGTAGTAGCGAAGGTAGGGGATGAGGGTGAAGTCGGAGCTGGTCAGGTTCGTATTGTGCCCCTCGATCGCCAGGATGTTCTCGCCTTCCTGGAGCACGTCGAGAGCATCGAGGGAAAAATTGAACCATTCCGGCGTGGGCGTTGACTCATGGTCCGAGGCAGGGGTGTCGAAATTCGCCGGGATTCCGGCTGGTCCCATGCTCAACGACCTGGCGATCTCCACTCCGTTGAGGTAGGCGATGAAACCATCGTCGTAGCGCATGCCGAGCTGGATGAAATTGATCGCGCCGAGATCGTCGATGTTGATGAACTTGCGGATGTAGATACTCAGGTACGAGTTCTGCATGTCGTCGATGATCGTATTGTCATCCACATCTCCGTAGCCGAAACCGGAATTACCGACCTCCCAGTCGAAATCGTCGAATTCGAGGGTGTTCCAGTCGACCGGGGGCTCCTCGGTTCCCCTGAAATAGGTGTACTCTTCGCCCTCGTCGAGAAAGAGGACCGGCTCGGGCAGCTTATCCTGGGCTTTGAGGAGGTCAGTGCCCGCAAGCTGCAGGCAGCCGAGCAAGGCCGAGAGCATGAGCCAGCGGCCGGTTGTTGTCTTTGATGTCATTGAAACAAACATCCTTGAATTCAGTTACGAGAGGACCCCGGTGGAGCCCGCGAATTCTCCCGGTTGCTAATCAGACCCTCATAGGCGCCGATGCCTGAACTTCTAAGGTTAACCCTCCGGGCCCTGCTCGGCAAGAAATGAAAGTCGCAAGGCCGGCCCGTGAGTCTACATATCGAGGACGGCCTTTATGACCCCGGAGCCGGGCTCGACCCATTGTCCGAAAGCCGCGACGAAATCTTCGCAGCCGGAGCGATGGGTGATCCAGGGACGCGTGTCGATGGAGCCGGACTCCATTCCGGCGATGATGCGCCTGAAATCCTGCGGCCGGCAGTTGCGGCTGGCCAGGATGGTGAGCTCCATGCGGTGGAAGTCCGGATCGTGGAAGGTGATGTCGTCCATTACGATACCTGCGAAGATGATCCGGCCTCCCTGGGAGACGTATTGGAAGCTGCCCATCATGGAGTTCGCGTTGCCGGTGGCATCGAAAACCGCGGTCGGCAGCTCGCCGCTGAGCGCCTCGGCCAATTCCGCACGGGCGTTCTCTCCTGCGACGATCGTGTTCTCGACGTTGAAATGATCCCGGCAGAACCGCAGGCGTTCGGGATCGAGATCGATGACGCTCAGGCGCGCCTCGGCCAGCTGGGCGAACTGGATGACGCTCAGCCCGATCGGTCCGCAGCCTGTCACCAGGACGGATTCCCCGGGGGTGAGGGAGGCTCTCTCCACCGCGTGGGAGCCGATTCCCAGGGTCTCTACCAGCGCCAGCTGGTCCGCCGACAGCTCCGCGGACCGATGAAGCTTGCTGGTGGGCACGGAGATGACCTCGCGCATGCCGCCGTCGATATGCACCCCGAGCACCTGGAGGCTGGCGCAGCAATTGGGCCGGTCGGCCCGGCAGGCGACGCAGTCTCCGCAGTTGAGGTAGGGCTCGACCGAGCAGAGGTCTCCGGCGTGCAGGCCGCTGGAGCTCTCGCCCGTTTCGAGTATCTCGACACCGAGTTCATGGCCGAGGATACGGGGGTATTCGAAGAAAGGCTGGCGGCCGCGGTAGGCGTGCAGGTCCGTTCCGCAGATTCCTACGCTGCGGACCCTTACAAGGGTCTCAGCTCCGCCGATCTCAGCGGGAGGCTCGGTCTCGGTGACCACCAGCTTGCCCGGCTCCTCCAGGACAATCGTCTTCATGCCGGCATTCTGCCAGTAAGCGGTCGGGGTGACCAGCCAGATTCCACTGGCGGACCGGCGCGATGGCTTTGCGGATGGACCCTGTCGGCTGGGGGGTAGTACAATAGGTAATCATCGCTGACCGTTCCCGACCCTGGCGTATTCTCCATGAAATACCGTTATCCTTCAAACCTGAGGCTGGGTGTCGCCTGCCTGTCGCTGCTTCTCTGCACGTTTTCGCTGCGCGCGGCGGAGACTGTCCTGGTTCCCGCTGAGGCGGATTGGCGGTACCTCAGTGGTAGCGAGGAAGCATCGAGCCCGGATCCCGGCGCCTGGCGTTTACCGGGTTTCGATGACACGGGGTGGACTGCCGCTGCGGCTGCCATCGGTTACGGAGAGGCGTTCGTGGTGACGGATCTTTCCGAACTGGATCCTCCGATGAGGAGAAACTACACCTCAATCTTCCTCAGGAAGAGCTTCGAGGTCGTTTCGCTCGCGAGCCTGGAGAGCTACACCTTCTCCTCCCTCTACGATGATGGATTCATAGCCTGGATCAACGGGGTCGAGGTCCTGAGGGTGAACATGCCGGGTGAGGCCGGCGATCCCATCAGCATCGAGGATGATGCCCTGCGCAGCCATGAGGCGAGGGAGTTCGAGTCCTTCGTCCTGCCGGGCGTCCGGGAATACATAGTCGAGGGCACGAACCTGCTGGCGGTCCAGGCCTTCAACGTTTCCGCCACCAGCAGCGATTTCGTATTTGATATGACCCTGGTCGATCCTTTCGGCCCCGACGTCACCCCGCCGGGCCTGGCCTCGACGATTCCCTCGCCCGGTTCCGTCGTGCGCCGCCTCGGGCAGGTGGAGCTCGTCTTCGATGAGCCGGTGTCGGGAGTCGATGCTTCGGACCTTCTCGTGAACGGAACGGCCGCCGCCGGTGTCCAGGGTTTTGGCGCGGGCCCCTACGTTTTTACCTTTGAGCAGCCGCCTGTTGGAGAGGTGATCTTCAGCTGGAGCGCGGGTTCCGGCATTGTCGACCAGGCGAAGTCGCCCAATAGCTTCCAGGGAGCCACCTGGAGCTGCCTGCTGGATCCGGATGCTCCCCTGGCCCCGATTGTCATCAACGAGCTGCTGAGTTCCAATCGCGCCGGGTTGCGCGATGAGGACGACGACAGCTCCGACTGGATCGAGCTCCATAACGATGGCCCCACCGCGGTGGGGCTGGCAGGCTGGTCGCTGAGTGATGATCCGGACCGGCCGGGCAAGTGGGTTTTTCCCGACGTGAGCATCGATGCCGGGGGGTATCTCGTCATCTTCGCCTCCGGGAAGGATCGCGTCGATCCGCGTGGTGAGCTGCATGCCAGCTTCAGGCTCAGCTCCGATGGCGAGGAGCTCTATCTCTACAGCGCAGAGTCGCCACGCAGCGTTGTTCATCGCTTTGAGGACGTCCCTCCCCAGCGCCCTGATCATTCCTATGGACTCGGCTCCGACGGGCAGGCGGGCTATTTCTTCACGCCCAGTCCTGGCGAGGAGAACCCCGAGGCCCAACTGAGGGTTTCCTTCGTAGAGGATCCCGTCTTCAATTTTGAGCGAGGTCTCTACGATGATGCGTTCCTGCTGGAGCTCTCTACCGCCACGGAGGGGGCGAGCATCTACTACACCCTCGACGGTGAAGATCCTACGCCGGGAGGGGGGGAGCTCTATACCCGGCCCGCGGAGGTCGATGGGTCCGCGTCGCGAGCCGTGGTGACGGTTCGCGCCGCCGCCTACCGGGATGGTTACCTGCCATCGAGCATCAGCACCCACAGCTATATTTTTTCGGACAGGGTTCTCTCCCAGCCGATGAACCCGGCGGGTTTCCCAACGCGTTGGACCGGCGCGCCGCGGGCTGATTACGAGATGGATTCTCAGATTACTACCAACCCGGCCTATGCCGAGGGTGTTCGGGAAGGATTGCGCTCGCTTCCGAGCCTGTCGATTGTCGCCCGCGTGGATGATATCTTCGGGCCCCGGGGATTGTATTCGAATCCCGGCGGTGAGGGAGTTAGCTGGGAACGTCCCGGCTCGGTCGAGTACATCATCCCGGATGGGAGCGAGGGCTTCCAGATTGATTGCGGCATCAGGATCCTCGGCGGCGCCAGCCGCAACACCAACATCCCCAAGCACTCCTTCCGCCTGCTCTTCAAGAGCGATTACGGTCGCCCGAAGCTGAAGTACGATCTCTTTGACGGTTGCCCGGTCAATAGCTTCGACACGCTGGTGCTCAGGGCGAACTACAACAACTCCTGGGTTCACTGGGATGGCGGCCAGCGCCGCCGCGCGATGCTCATCCGCGATCAATTCGCCAAGGATACGACCATCGACATGGGGCAGCCCGGAGCCTATGGACGCTTCGTAAACCTCTACATCGGGGGCCTGTACTGGGGCGTCTTCAACCTGGTCGAGCGTCCCAGCGCGCCGTTCGCCGCCGATCATATGGGAGGCGAAAAGGAGGAGTGGGATGCGCTCAACTCCGGCAGCGCCATCGATGGCACCGCCGCCGCCTGGAGCCAGGTCCAGTCCGCCGCCTCGGCGGTCGGCGCGGATGCCGGGCGCCTCCTCGCCCTGCGAAACCAGCTCGACATCGAGAACCTCATCGACTACCTCCTGATGAACTACTACGGAGGCAATCACGACTGGGACAACCACAACTGGTACGCCGCCCGCCACCGGGTGGAGGGTGGCCAGTGGAGGTTCTTCAGCTGGGATGCCGAGAGAATTCTCGAGGGCATCAACGACAATAGGGTGAACGTCAACGAGGGCAACGCTCCCACGGGAATCCACAATCGGCTGCGGGCGAATCCGGAGTACCGCGTGATCTTCGGTGACCGTATCCATCGGCATTTCTTCAACGGAGGCGCCCTGACCCCGGAGGAGGCCGCGGCTCGCTTCCTGCGCAGGGCGGATGAGGTCGAGGCCGCAGTCGTCTGCGAATCGGCGCGGTGGGGGGATTACCGACGCGATGTTCACCAGTGGCGAAACGGTCCCTACGAGTTCTACCGGCCGAATACGCATTGGCAGGTTGAGAAGAACAGGCTCCTGGCGACCTATTTTCCGCGGCGCTCGGAGGCGGTGCTGCGCACCCTGACCTCGGCGGGACTCTATCCCCGCATCGCCGCGCCGACATTCAACCGCAACGGAGGCGTTGTAGATCCCGGCTTCAGCCTGGCCATGGCCAGGCCGGCGGGGCAGGGCGAGATCTACTTCAGCATCGATGGGAGCGATCCCAGGGTGCCGGGAAGCGGAGAGCTCTCCCCCGCGGCAATTCTCTATAGAGGAGCGGTCACCATCTCGGACTATACGATCGTCAAGGCCCGTATTCGCTCCGGGGTGCAATGGAGCGCCCTCAACGAGGCGGTGTTTAAATTGCCTCCGAACTACGATTCTCTCCTGATCAGCGAGATCATGTACAACCCCCCGGCCGGACAGGATTACGAATTCATCGAGCTCGAGAATTCGGGCGAGCTGACCATCGACCTCTCCGGGTTGAGGTTCTCCAATGGTGTGGAGTTCAGCTTCGAGGATGGGGAGGTGCTGGCTCCGGGTGAGCGCTACCTCCTGGTAGCCGACGAGGAGGCCTTCCTGGCGGCTTTCCCCGGAGTCCCGGTGAGGGGGGAATTCAGCGACAGTCTCTCCAACGGGGGTGAGAAGCTGACCCTCAAGGGAGCGGACGAGTTGACCATCATCTCGGTAGATTACGATGACGAAGGTTACTGGCCCCTCTCCGCCGATGGTTACGGCCGCTCCCTGGTGCTTGCCGATCCCGCGGCAGATCCGGACCGGTCCCGCTCCTGGCGTCCGAGCGCGGAAATCCACGGTTCCCCCGGCGATGCCAATGGCGCGAGCGGGGTTCCCGTCGTCTGGATCAACGAGGTCGCGAACTCAGGGGAGGGCGGGGTCGAACTCTACAATCCGGGGGCTGTCGAGGTGGACGTCAGCGGCTGGCATCTGAGCGATGAGCGGTCGCTCACCGGGGTGGTGCGGAAGTTCCAGCTTCCGGATGCCTCAGTGGTCCCCGCCGCCGGCTACCTGGTCGTTTCGCGCGAGGCATTGCAGGCGGCCTTCGATCTTTCCGCCGCGGGCGGTGAGCTCTATCTCAGCTCGCCGATCGAGCCGGCCGAATGGATCATCGGTGTGAGCTACGGAGCTCTCGAGGAGGGCCGCAGCAACGGAACCTGGGAGCATTCAACCGGCAGGGATTTTACCGTGCTCGAGAGCGCCACCCTGGGGCGGGACAACTCGCGTCCCCGGGTAGGCGCGGTGGTCATCAACGAGATTCANTACCATCCACCTGAACCACCTGCGGGCGAGGCNCCGATGGAGTTTGTCGAGNTCTACAATCGCTCNGGNNCGGATCAACCGCTCTATGATCCGGTCCTGGGCGCGGGCTGGAGATTCAACGGGCTGCGCGATCCNGCCGATGAAAANGATTTCAGNTTTCCGCCCGGCGCCTCGATCCCGGCGCGCGGTTTTCTNCTNGTGGTCAGCGGCGAGCCGGAGATNTTCAGGGCGCGNCANGATGTGCCGGGCTCCGTCGTGGTGGTGGGGCCGTTCGGCGGAGGAATCGCCAACGATGGGGAGCGTCTCTCACTCTGGCG
This sequence comes from Planctomycetota bacterium, assembly GCA_002695115.1. Lineage (GTDB taxonomy): Bacteria > Planctomycetota > UBA8108 > UBA8108 > UBA8108 > UBA8108. The sequence goes on along the minus strand of NZOA01000012.1, from coordinate 54,763 downwards.
GCCGGGGCCGGTGGCTGAGTTCCGTGTAGATCACGTGCGTTATAACGATCGCTCTCCCTGGCCCGCAGAGGCGGATGGAGCAGGAGCTTCGCTCGAGCGCGTGTCCGCGGCCGCCTACGGCAACGAGGTTTCCAATTGGGATGCGGCCGGAGTTCTCGGGGGCACGCCCGGACTGGTGAACTCGGTCGCGCTCGAGGAGGAGCCGNGCGGCCGGCAGGTNCCCGGCGACATCAGCCAGGATGGAAGGCTGGATCTGACGGACGCTGTGGCCCTGCTGGGATTCCTNTTCCAGGGAACGCCCGCCGCGCTGCCCTGCGGCGACGGTACCGTCGCGGATCCGGCCAATCTGACCCTTCTCGATGACAATGCCGATGGAGGGGTCAATCTCTCCGACGCCGTCTACATCCTCGTCTATCTCTTCAGCGGTGGTCCGCCGCCGGCCCTGGGAGCGGAATGCGTGCAGGTGGCCGGCTGTGAGCAGGTCTGCGGGGAATGAAGGGGCCCTCGGAGATCGTCAGGGGAGCCTGGGGTTTCGGAGATGTCGCGTTTGAGAGAACGGAAAATTTCCGGGTTCCCGTCAGCCGGCTGTTCAGCTACGTGGCCGACCCGCGAAACCTGCCGTCCTGGAGAGAAGAGGTCAGGAAGGTCAGGCTTCCCTCCCGCGGGCGGAAGAAGCCGGGTCCGGGAGACCGGTTCGTTCTCGATGTTCTCCAGGGCGAGGATCTGGCGGAGGTCCGGGTAGAGGTCATCGGTTTTGAGAAGGACCGCCTGCTGGAGCTGAAGATCGAATCAAAAGCCTATTGCGCGCTCGAGCGCTACAGGTTTGAAGAGGCGGGAGGAGGAACNGACCTCGAGTTTTCCTTCAAGGCTCTNGANCCCGGCTTCCTGGTTCGTACCCTGGCGCTCTTCATGGGCTCCGCCTTCCGGGAGGACCTCGACAGGAAGCTCGAGAGCCTCAAGGCCGCGGTCGCATCGAAGGGCAGAGGAAGAAAGACCGTCAAGAGCCGGCTTCGGGAGTACGCGGCCGCTGTTCATGAGCGTCTGCGGCCCGGCTTTGAGGGCGCGGGCGTGAGCTATCCTCCCGCCGCTATCCTCCTCCTCGGCCTGAAGCAGGAACGTGTGCTCGAGGTCTATGCCCGTGATGAGAAGGGAGCTCTCGCCCTTGTCTGTCGTTATCCTGTGCTGGGGGCGAGCGGGTCGGCCGGTCCCAAGTTGGCGGAGGGGGATCAGCAGGTGCCGGAGGGAATCTATTCCATCGATGAGCTCAACCCCAACAGTCGCTACCATCTCTCTCTGCGGGTAGGCTATCCCAATGATTTTGACCGGGCGAGGGGGAGGGAGGAGGGCAGGAAAGATCTCGGTGGCGATATCATGATCCACGGGGGAGNTTCCTCGGTCGGTTGTCTCGCTGTCGGTGACGAGGCGGCCGAGGAGCTCTTTGTTCTGGCGGCGGATTGCGGTCTCGCCAATACCAGGCTGATNCTCAGCCCGGTCGATTTCAGANAGAGGGAGNTGCCCCTGTCGTGCTGGAGCCTGCCCGGGTGGACCGAAGACCTCTACGCCGAACTCAGGAAGGAGCTGGNGGAGCTGCCGNCGGCGGGNGAATGAAGCTAAGGNCATGAAGCANGCGAAGATACATTTCCTCGGAACCGGNGACGCCTGGCATACCGGGGGCAGGTTCCACCAGGCGCTTCTTCTGCGGCTCGATGCCGGGGTGGTGCTGGTGGACGCAGGCTCCACCGTATGCCTGGCTCTCGACCGCGATGGAATAGGCACGGCGGAGCTCGACAGGATCTTCATCACCCACCTGCACGGCGACCACATCGCNGGGTGGCCTTTCCTGCTCTTGAGAATGGTCTACCGGGATGGGCGCNTTCGGCCACTGAAGATCTCGGGTCCGCCCGGTACCCGTGAGACCTTCGAGAGCCTCGCTCGGCTCTGCTACAGCGATTCATCCCTTTGGGAAAAGATCGCCTTCGAGATCATCTACGAGGAGCTTCCAGTCGAGGAACGTTCCGGTATCGATTGCGGCGGCCTCCTGGTCGACACCTTCCCCCTGGCTCATCATCCGACCTCGCTCGGCCTTGTTTTCGACTCCGGGGGAACGCGTATCGGAATCAGCGGTGATACGGGCTGGTGTCCGGCACTGGAGCGCCTGGTGGCGGCGAGCGATACGCTGATCATCGAGTGTACGACTGTCGAGAGGGCCGGGGCGAAGCACCTGTCGCTCGAGGAGCTCCGCTCCCATTCCGGTCTCTTCGAGGGCAGGAAAACTTTTCTCNTCCACCTTGGAGCCGGTGTGGCCGGGGCCCTCTCGGGCGANCCCATCGAGGGGATGGAAGCCGCAGATGATGGCCAGGTGGTCGTTGCCTGAGCTTTCCGGGATGAATGCTCAGCGCAGGAAGTAGAGCCCCGCGTAGATCTTCGGATCGATGAGGCACCCACGCTTGGCGGCGGAGGCCAGCCAGGTGTCCAGCTCTTCAAGGGCGATGGCGTGTACCGTGATGTCTTCGGATTCGTCGCCGCCACCGGGCCCCGTCTTGCGCAGGCCGGTGGCTCTCAGGAGCGTCTGGATCTCGCTGGTGAGTCCCGCCGTTGGCGGGCCCTCGCAGAGAAATTNAATGTTTTCGGCTTCGTAGCCGGTTTCNTCCAGCAGCTCGCGCCGGGCGGCTTCTTTGAAATCTTCATCTTCCGCATCCGGAAGGTCGCCGGCCAGTCCGGCCGGCAGCTCGATGACCCTGGAGCCGACAGGGATCCGGTGCTGCTCCACGAGCACCAGCTCGTTCGCNTCGGTTACCGCGAGAATGACGACGACCCCCGAAGAGCCGATTCGGTCGACGTATTCCCATCCTTCGAGTTCGAACATCTCCAGGAAACGTCCCTGGTGAAGGCTTTTTTTCCGAGGTCTTTCTTCAGTCATGAATAAGGTTTCCTGCCTACAGGATGAACGAGTAGAGCTTTGCCGCCCTCAACTCGAATTTCAGCCGGACGGGGCCTCCCCTGAGCTTACCGAGCGCGAATTTTCCAGTCCACCTGACCTCGACGTCAGTAACCGATTCGGTGATGGGGTCGCTGGCGGCAAGCGTATTGTTGTCCTTGTCAAGAAGGGTGACCGTAAGCGATCCGCCGCCTGAAATATCCGCCGACAGGCGGAGCGGGACGCCCGAGCAGGCCAATGTCGTCGTCGTAATGGACGCCGGCCTGTTCGCCTCGAGCTGTTCATAGCCGGCCCAGCCGTCCGGGCGCAAGGTTGCCAGTGCCAGGCAACCCTTACGCCAGTCAAAGAAATACCAGTCACTGGCGCCGTAGTAGATCCGGATCTCTTTATCCAGGACGACCGGGGCCGAGGGAAACATCGCTCCCCAGTCGCAGGGCATGGCCCCGTATTTTTTTTCTTTCGAAGGAGTATGTCCGACCAGGGGCGTTCCCTCACAGACGCGATGCCAGGTGTAGGAGTCGGGGCTCCAGGCGAGCTCGATATGCTGCCGGACACTCCGGCGCGATTTCATCGATGGGTAGTGCATGATGCCCAGCAGGCCGAGGTAAATGCCGCCGGCGCGGAAGATAACCATATCGTGCGCCTGTTTCCGCGGGGTGCCCTCGATGGCCAGGGTCGACCGGGTCCATTTCACCGCGTCGGCGCTCTCGGTCCGGGCTATCTTTCGATTTCCCACGATCGGAACTTTGTCGTAGTGCCGGACGATGCCGATGTATTTCCGGAGCTGTGGTGACCAGATCATGTTGGCGTGGCAGTCGCTCTCGATGCCGATTTCCGGACAGTGAATTTCGGGTCCCCAGTGGAGGCCGTCGGGAGAAAACCGGACCAGCTGCAGGTAGCCGACCTGCGCCGCGTAGAACGCCTTGTAGCGCCGCGCCGGGTTCGACTCGCGCGTGTCCTTGAATACGCCCGCGCCGGAAGGCCCGCGCACGACGATGTTGTTCTTCCTGTTGCCGTCGAACTCGACGATGCCGAGCTCAGGCTTTCGCCAGTGGATGCCGTCTCTTGACGTGGCGTAGAGCAGAGCCTCATCCCGCCGATTCGGCCTGGCGTTCATGTAGTCTGTCGAGCCGGGATTGCGCTTTTCGATCGGCGTACGGGTGGTTCTCTCATCGATGATGAACGGGCAGTACCAGCACTTGTAGAGCTTGTCCTCCTCGTCGTAGATGACATTGGGATACATATTGTCAAAGCGTGGCTCCCATGGCTTGTCGGCGCCAAAGAGGGGATTGCTTGCGGACTTCAACACTGTGCCGAGCGCCAGGCGGGCGTTGTCGGTTTTCTCGACGACACGGGAGTCTAGCAGGTGGTAGCGGGCGCATTCAGCACCGGATTTTTTCTTTTCGACCCGGTCCTTGACCAGCGCCCCGTAGACGAGAGGTTTGATGGCCTGACCGAGCTGGCGCATCGGCAGCTGCTGGGTCAGGGTGATCACCACCAGCCCATCCCGTGGTGAGAGCCAGAACTCGGTGCCGGCTCCTCCAAGCCATTCGTACTCGCCGATGGAGGAGGGCTCTGAATCGATCTTCCGAATGCGGACGGCGAAGCCGAGCCCGAAGCCGCGTCCGCCCGGCCTGCGGCTTATTTCGCCGACACCCGAAGGCAGCTGGTTACGGGTCATCTCCTCGACAGTCTTCGCTTTCAGCAGCCGAACTCCCTCCAGCTCACCCCTTCCCGAGAGCATCAGGCAGAAGCGCATATAGTCGGTCGCCGTGGAGACCAGCCCGCCGCCGCCGGAGAGGAACTTCGGAGATTCCCTGAAGCTGAAGGGTCCCGAGGTGCCGGGTTGTGGAGCGCTGGTCACCCGCAGGCCGTTGCCGTAGATGACCGCGAACCGGTCCAGCTTTTCCTCCGGCACATGGAAGCCGGTGTCTCTCATGTCCAGGGGCTTGAAGATACGTTCAGAGAGAAAGCGGTCGAGCGGTTTCTCCGAGGCGACCTCGATAAGCCGGGCAAGCACCTCGGTGGCGAAGCTGTAGTGCCAGCCCTTGCCTGGAGCGTAGATCAACGGCACGGCGGCGAGCCGCGCCGTCATCTCCTCGAGGCTGGAATCGGCCAGGGCCGGCAGGCCCGCCCGGCGCAAGGTGCGATCGACGGTGACGTTGTTTGGCAGCCCGGAGGTATGCCGCAGCAGGTCGCGCACCGTCATCTCCGGTTTTGCCGCCGCCCCCCTGAATTTCATTCCCCTGGTCCCGGGCAGGTATTTCGAAACCGGCGCGCCGAGCTCGAGCTTTCCCTCCTCCTTGAGGATCATCGCCGCCACGCTGATGATGGCCTTGGTCATCGAGTAGATGCGGAAGATCGTGTCCTTGCGCATCGGCTTCTTCGCGGCGATATCCATCATGCCATGGGCCTTGAAGTGGGCTACCTTCCCATGGCGGGCGACGATCGTGATCGCGCCAGCCAGCTCTTTCCTGTCGAGGAACTTCCGCACTTCCGAATTGATCTTCTCGAGACCCGCGGCCGAAAGCCCCACCTGCTGTGGCTCGGTCATGGGCAGGTCCTGGCCGGCGGCGGCTGAGACGGAGAGGAACAGGGCTGCGATGGTGGTGATGACCGGCGGTTTCATTTGCCTTCAGCTTTCATGGGCCGCGGTTTTTCCAGGGAACGAACTAGAGCACCTTCTGTGGTCTGAGGCAATAGATGGACGGCAATGGGGGAAACTCCGGCGGGGCCGGGATGGTTCGCACTTCTGCGTTGCGGTGGAAAACCTGTACGGTACGCTTGCGTTTCACAGGGGACCTTCTTTTGAGGAGAGGGCGTTTGAGCGAGCCCGAGATCAGGAAAGCAGAGCAGGGCGGAGAGAGACCGGATGATTCCGGTGAGCTTGAGCGCTCGATGGGGCCCTCCATGGCGGTATCCGTGGTCGTGGGTTGTGTTGTCGGAGTCGGGATCTTTTTTATTCCCGGCCGGATCGCGGCTAGCGGGGCGAGCTTTCCCCTGATCATCTCGACCTGGGTGGTGGTGGGGCTGGCCTGTTTTCTCGCGGCGCTCTGTTTTGCCGAGATGGCCCTGATGTACCCCCGCTCCGGTGGCCAGTACGTCTACCTTGGGGAGGCCTATGGGCGACCGGTCGCTTTTATGCTGGGCTGGGCTGCGGTTCTGATCATCGCTCCCTCCGCGGCGGCCTCTCTATCGGTCGCATTTGTCGAGACCTGCGCCGGTCTTTTCAAGGCAGATCTTTCCATCCCGGGTAAAACCGCCGCCGCCGCCGTGGTGCTGGCCGTCGTTGTCGGGATCAACCTGCGCGGAGCGCGGTGGGGCGGCGGCTTCCAGACGGCTACGACCCTGGTGAAGGTGGTCTCGCTCTGTTGCCTCGCGATCCTGCCGTTTTTGATGGGGTTTTTTTCAGGCGATGGAGTCGACAGAGCGAACTATTCTTCCGTGATTGACGCCGGGGACAAGAGCCCTTTCGCTCTCTTCGCCCTGGTGATGGTGTCGGTGATGTTCGCTTACGAGGGTTGGCAGAATATCACCACCGTGGCGGGGGAGATTCGCGAGCCGCAGCGAAATATTCCACGGGCTCTCTTCGCAGGACTCGCGCTTGTGACTCTTCTCTACGTGGCGGCCAACCTCGCTTTTCACGGCGTATTAAGCATGGAGGAGGTCGCATCCAGCAAGGGCGGGGTAGCGCAGGACGTGACGACAAGGCTCCTTGGTCCGGCCGCGGGGGGCGTGATCGTCCTGGTCATTCTGTTCAGCACCATCGGCAGCCTGAATGGGGTGGTGTTGGCCAATCCGAGGGTGCTTTTCGCGATGGGAAAGGACTATCCGCTCATCGGGAGGATGGCCAGGATCCATCCGCGCTATGGGACGCCCTCCACGGCGCTCCTTACCCTCTTCGCGGTTTCGGTTATCTACCTTGTCGCGGCCGGGCTGTTTGTCGTGTTGAAGCCTGAAAAAGAGCTCTTCGGCATCCTCTCGAAGTACATGGTCTTCGCCACGAGCATTTTCTACTTCCTGAGTGTGCTGGCCTCGATCGTGCTGCGCTTTCGGCGTCCTGATGCGGAGCGCCCCTTTCGCATGCCTCTCTTTCCGCTGGCGCCGGTTCTCTTCCTGGCGCTCTACGGCTGGTTCCTTTCCCGCATCGGGTTTGAGCAGCCGGGAGAAGCCGGCATCGGCCTGCTGGTTCTTTTCGCCGGCCTGGCCGTTTATTTTCTCGTTTTCAGCCGGGGAGGGCGGGAGGGCCCGGACTGACCAGGTTCCGCTCATCTCTTGACACACCCGGAGATGTTTGCCAGATTAGCGCCTCGACCTGGAGAGGTGCCGGAGTGGCCGAACGGGCCGGTTTCGAAAACCGGTGAACCTGCAAGGGTTCCGGGGGTTCAAATCCCCCCCTCTCCGCCAGACTTGCGTTCAGAATTAANAATCNGGAGAGGTGTCCGAGCGGCCGAAGGAGCATGCTTGGAAAGCATGTGCNGGGGCAACNCNGCCGGNGGTTCGAATCCCCCCCTCTCCGCCATTTTAACGAGGCAGGCATGAGCCGAGACAGGATCGAACGACGCAATTTTCTGAAATCGGCTTTGCTGGGCGGCACCGCCGTTCTCGTGTCCGGGCGCGCCTCCTGGGCCGCGGTAAAGGTCGTTGTGAACGACCGCCGGGTAATCTCGCAGAACCCCGGCCGCTACCACGGCTGGCCGACTCTCTCGGCACGCGTGAGCGGCCANCTCCTGCTGGTATGCTCCGGCGGACGGGAGGGACACGTCTGCCCCTTCGGCCGGGTTGAGCTGATGCGATCGGATGACAGCGGCTCGAGCTGGAGCTTTCCCCGCGTGGTCATGGATGGAGGCATAGATGATCGTGACGCGGGGGTCCTGGAGACCTCCAGCGGCGCGATGTTGATCACGACCTTCACCTCCAATGCCTACGAGCCCATGTTCGAGAAGGCCGAGGCGAACCCGGGCTCCTGGGATGCCAAGAGGCTCGAGAGGTGGCAGGCGGCTCATTACCGTCTCTCCCGTCCCGCCCGCAAGGCCAGCCTCGGGGTCTGGATGATTCGCTCTACCAATGGCGGCATCACCTGGTCCGGACGCTACAGGACAATCCTGAACAGTCCGCACGGTCCGATCGAGCTGTCCGATGGGCGATTGCTCTACCCCGGCAAGGAATTGTGGAGAAAGAAGGGCGCTCCGCGGGTGGGTTTTGCCCAATCCGTTAATGATGGTGAGGCCTGGGAGTACCTCACCGATCTGCCCGTGCGCGAGGGCGACAATAAGTCCGATTATCATGAGCTGAACGCCATCGAGTGCGCCAGTGGACGTATCGTCGTGCAGATCCGCAACCACAATAAGAAAAACAGTGGTGAGACCCTCCAGAGCCACTCAAGCGATGGCGGCAAGACCTGGTCGACGCCGCGCTCGATCGGGGTCTGGGGATTGCCATCGCATCTCATTCGCCTCGGTGATGGAAGGCTACTGATGACCTATGGCCACCGACGCAAGCCCCTGGGCAACCAGGCGCGGGTGAGCAATGACGAGGGGAAGACCTGGTCGGAGGCCATGGTGATCTCAGGTGACGGTCATTCCGGCGATCTCGGCTATCCCACCACGGTGGAATTCGCCGATGGTTCGCTGCTCTCGGTCTGGTACGAGCGGCTGGCGAGCTCCCCGAACGCTGTCCTCAGGCAGGCGGACTGGGAGATCAAATAGGCCGCAGCCGGATCACTCGTCCGGCCGCGCCCAGGGCGCGAAGGAATCACCTATGCCGCAGGCGAGGTAGCCGCCATCGACCACCAGGGTGTGTCCGTTGACGAAGGAGGCCGCCGGGCTGGAGAGAAAAACGGCGGCGCCGGCGATCTCATCGGCTGTACCGAAGCGCTCCATGGGGGTGTTCTCCAGGATCCGCCTCCCGCGCTCGGTTCCTTCGAGGAATTTTCGGTTCAGATCGGTAGGAATGAACCCCGGCGCGATGGCATTGGTGCGGATGCCGTACTTGGCCCATTCATTGGCGAGGCTGCGGGTGAGTCCCAGGATCGCGCTCTTGGCCGCGGCGTAGGCGGTAACCTCGACGAGATCGACGAAGGAGCTGATCGAGGCGATATTGATGATCGATCCCGAGCCCTGTTCCTTCATAGTCGCCGCGACAGCCTTACAGCAGCGCAGGGTTCCGGTTACGTGGGACTCGTGGACCGTGTTGAATTCATCGAGGGTCAGCTCCTGCGTCGGTTTCTTGATAATGATCCCCGCGGAGTTGACCAGGATGTCGATACGTCCGAAACTTTCAAGCGCCTTAGCCGTGGTCTCCTCGACACTCTGGTCATCTGTGACATCGAGGCTCTGGCCAAGGACGGCATCTCCTCCCGCTGATTTGCTCAGCTCCTCGACAGCTGTCTCGACCTTCTCGGCTGTGCGCGAACCGATCCAGACCTTGCCACCGGCCTCGAGGATTGCCTGGGCGATGGCCTTGCCGATTCCACTGGCTCCTCCCGTAATCAGTGCGGCCTGTCCGGTCAGATTGAAACGGTCAGTCATTTTTTTCCGGCTTTTCGGTTTAGAGGTCAGTTGGTAATGGAATCATCTTTGCCTGCTGAAAATCAGGATCCTGCAGGCCACATGGCATCCTCGATCTTCTCGAGGCTGACGCCCAGCAGCTTGCTGCCCAGCTTTTCAAGCTCTTCCCGGGAACCCTGGAAGTGGTAGATCGCATGGCGATGACGGATGCTCTCACCCTTGCGCAGGGCCCTGACCGGTGAGGCGCTCTCTATCTCGTAGAAAGCATCCGAGGCCACCTCCCCAGGCTTCTCGTTGTCGCCGTTGTTGTAGCTCTGGAAGGCATCGCCGGAGTAGGGATCCTCCTGGTTTACATGCCAGGTGGAATTCCCGTAACGTTCCATGGTCTGCGGGACGCTGAAGCGGACCACGGTGAGCAGGTTCTTGCCGAAATCAAAGGAGCCGGCCAGGCCCGTGGTGCGCTCCTGGCTGATGCCGAATTTACCTACCTTCCTGGCATCTCCCCGGAAGATGACCGCCTGGTCTACGACCTTCAGGCGCCCCGGGGTGTCCTTGCTTACCTTGCCGAAGTACTCGTCATTGTAGGCCGGTTTGCTCTGGTCGCCGGCTGTCTTGAAGGGCGCGATCACCGCCGCCTGGTCTGAAGCGTTGAACATCGAGAGGATCCAGATGCCGATTAACCCCGCGGCCGGATCCCAGTCAGACTCTCCGGTGTTCTGAAGCTGGTTGTCCGAGTAGCAGCCGAGGTAGCTGATTTCCGACGGCAGCTCGATTCCCAGTTCCGTGTCGAGAGCGTCGGAAGGTATCAGGCCGATTTCCCTGGTGACCATCGTCTTGAAGGCGACCCCCCGGAGGTTGGTCACCTCCATCTCTTTCTGGAGCCGGATCCTGCCCGCGTTTTTTTCCGTGACAGTGAAGGCTCCCTTGTCGAAAGCCGCCGGTACCTGCCAGTTGTCGCGGGTGAGCTCTTTCGCTCCGGGAGGGAAATAGACGCCGTATTGCCCCGCCTCGGGACCGATCCAGAAACGGTCGATTCCTCCGAAGTTGTTGAAATGTTCATGGGTCTCGCCTTCTTCGATGGTCTCGAGCGGAACCAGCCCGGTGGATTCCACCTTTCCAACCTTGGCGGTCATGATTCGGCCCTGCAGGCGGGGACTGACAAGCAGCTTCGAGCCGTTTTCGCCTTCCAGTACGATTGAATCGGCATTGCGATCGAGGAAGATACGGATTTCATCGAACCCCTTCGAGTTGGAGAGGCAGCCTCCGAGGGTGGAGATCGCGCCGCAGAAGACAAGCAGGCAACTGGTCTGGTACTTCATATTCCGGCTTCCGTTCAAAATGTGATGGGTTGATGCTGGCCCGGTTCAGGGCTGGATGCGGATGATGCTTGCGTAGCATATGCGCTGTCAACACGCTGTATCCATCTTCGTTGGGTTCTTGTGGTATTTTCTCTCTATCGATAGAATGTCTTTCCGGGTCGCCTTGTGGTCTCCCGGGTTTATGAGGGCAATAAGGTGCTCGGATAACGGGTCAGATCCTAACGGAAGCAGCCCACCTGGGATTTCCTTATGTGCCCTCACTTTTTTTTCCGAGGCGAGAGGGGGCGGGGCGCCCCGGTCGTCCGGCGGTTTTTCGTCTGCACGGGATTCTCTTGTCGGGTAGAATCCCGTTTTCGACCTGGGCATCAAAGCTGTCTCGTGGCGCTGTAGTTGTGCCTGAATTTTGAGGACGCGGATGAAATACGAAGTTATCGCTCGTCGGTACAGGCCGAGGAAATTCGAAGAGGTGGTCGGCCAGGAATCCATCGCCCAGACTCTCAGGGGCGGGATTGTCCAGGATCGGATGGCCCACGCCTATCTCTTCGCGGGCCCAAGGGGGGTCGGTAAGACCTCGATGGCGAGGATCTTCTCCAAGGCGATCAACTGCCTCAAGGCCATCGACCGCAGCCGGCCTGAGAAGGACTGGGCCAGGCCGTGCGACAAATGCGGCGTCTGCGCGGCGGTCCATACCGGTCAGGATATCGATGTCATCGAGCTCGATGGCGCCTCCCATCGTGGGATCGATGACATTCGTTCGATCATCGAGGGCGTCAACCGTCCCGCCTCCCGGGGCAATTACAAGGTCTACCTCATCGACGAGGTTCATATGCTGACCCGTGAAGCGTTCAACGCGCTTCTGAAGACCCTCGAGGAGCCCCCTGCCCACGTCAAGTTCATCTTCGCCACCACGGAGGCGCACAAGATTCCCGATACCGTATTGTCACGCTGCCAGCGCTTCGATTTCCAGCCGATCAGGGAGGAGGACACGGTCAAGCGTCTTGCCCAGATCTGCAAGGCCGAGAAGCGCAAGGCCCCCAAGGAGTTGCTCGGCAAGATCGCGCGCTATTCCCGGGGCGGGATGAGAGATTCCCAGACGCTCCTCGACCAGTTGATGACCTATTGTGAAGGAGATCTCACAGGGGAGGGACTCGACAGGCTCACCGGCCGCGTGTCGACCCCCGAGCTCGACGAGCTGCTTGCCGCCCTGGTGGGCAGGGACGCTTCCGCTGTGCTGGAGTCCGTGCGGGCCTGTTTACAGAGCGGGGCGGATCCTTCTGTGTTGGTGGAGCAGGTGCTGGAGCGCCTGCACGAGGAACTGGTTGGGGCTCTCAAGGGGCTGGATGAGGAAGACGATGGGGCCGACAACGATGTCGACAGGATGATCGGTTGCCTGCAGATTCTGCTGGGCACTGCAAGCCAGTTGAGGTCCTCGGCCTATCCCGCAATAGCGGTCGAGGTCGCCCTGGTAAAGCTCGCCCGCCTAGATGACCCGCGCGCCCTGGACAAGGCTCTTGATCAGTTGATGCAGATGGAGCAGAGGGTCGGTGAGCTGTCGCCTGCTTCGACGGCGCCCGCCGTTCGGGGCCGTCCAGGAGATTCTCCATCCCCGCGCGGGCAGTCCACCGGGCGCGTNTCGCCTCCGGGGGACAGGTCAACCGGTGGANACCCGGAGCCGCAGGCCATGCAGGAGTCTGGAGCGGAGCCGGATGTCGCCGTTGCCGNGGCCGAGCCGCCGCGGGAGGCGGAGGTCCCCGCCGTTGCCGTCGAGGAACCGGATTTTCAGAAGCTCTCGGATCTCTGGAATGAGCTTCTGCAGGACATGGAAAAGAAGAGCCCGAGCGCCGCGACTTTTCTTTCCAAGGCTCGTCTTGAGCCGTCCGAGCAGCCTGGCGAAATAAGTATTTTTGTTTCCGATCCCCTCGGCTACAAGCAGCTGCTCAAGCAGCAGAAAAATATTCAGGAGCTCGCCGGGAATCTGACCGGAGCTTCCTGGGTTATCCGGTTCTTCCCGTCGGAAGAGGATGAGGATACGCGCGAGACGAAGGGAAGCGAAGAGGGGGATTCCGNTTCCCGGCAGGATCGTGAGGCGGACCCTTCGAAGAATCCCGAGATAGAAAAAACCATCCAGATATTCAATGGCCGTTTGATGTAGTTCGCAGGCTGGGCTTGTAACAGGAATTNAGCGATGAACCAGAAGGGTATGGGAGACCTGCTCAAGCAGGTCTCGAGAATGAAGAAGGATATGGAGCGGGTCAACGATGATCTGANGAACCGCTACATAGAGGAACAGTCCGGGGGCGGTCTNGTCACCGTGACCGTNAATGGGCAGCAGGAGATAGTGAAAATCGCCATNGATCCAGGCGTNCTCCAGAGCGGGGATGATGGACAGGTGGATATGGAAATGTTCGAGGACCTTCTGATCGCGGCAATCAACCAGGCCGTTGGAAAGTCCAAGGACATGATGAATGAAGAGATGGATAACGCAACGGGTGGCCTCTCAGGTGGGTTTCCCGGGCTTTTTTGAGNTGGATTACGAGGAGCGATGGACTTCAAGAGCCCCGCGCTGGACAGGCTGGTAGCCGAGCTGCAGAAGCTCCCGGGTATCGGCAGTAAAACGGCCGAGCGCCTGGCGCACCATATCGTGCGCTCACCCAGCGAGGATTCCCTGGGTATGGCGGACGCGATCCGGGACGTTAAGGAGACGGTTACCTATTGCAGGATTTGCTACAACTTCGCCGAGGGAGAGTTGTGCTCCATCTGCGCNGACCCGGCGAGGGACGGCAGCAAGATTTGCATCGTCGAGCAGGTNCGGGATCTCCACGCGATCGAGAAATCAGGCGCTCACAACGGCACCTATCATGTTCTCCTGGGGGCCTGGGCCCCCCTGGATGGCATCGAGCCTGAGNATCTGACCCTCGAGCCCNTGTTGGAGAGGGTNCGTGCGGGAGNGATCTCCGAGGTCATCATCGCCACCGACACCCGGTACGAGGGAGAGGGCACNGCTCTCTATCTTCGTGAATCTTTTTCTGAATTCGAAGGACTGCGGGTGACCCGCATCGCTCGCGGTATGCCGAGTGGGAGCCAGTTTGAACATGTCGGGAAAAATGTCGTCTCGGATGCTTTCGAGGGACGGCGGGAGATGAGCTGAGCCGGTCTTGCTTGCCCTGGCCAATGCTTTTGTTCTCCTGAAGGAAGGATTAGATATGAAAAGAGCGTTTCCTGTTTTTGCNTTGCTGGCGTCCCTGGTTCTCGGCGGCTGCTCGAACTTCGATGCCGAGTGGGATAGAAGACTACACACGCCTCCACTTGATCTATTTGACGGTTGCTGGAAGGGGGAGTGGCGCAGNGCCGTGAACGGCCACAATGGAGACCTTCGGGCTATCGTCACCCTCACAGNCGATTCGAATTACAGCATACGCTACCANGCGCTCTACGGTCCCAAGGCGNTGCCGATACCCTTNCAGTACACTCTTGATTCTGTCNAGGTGGGGCGGGAGGGAGAGGTCNTCAAGATCGAGGGAGCCATCGATATGGGCTTGTTTGGAAAATACAGCTACGATGGGCAATGCGTCGGCGATAGCTACAAGAGCACCTACATCTCAGAGTACGACCGCGGGGTTTTTGACCTGAAGCGGGCCGGGAAGTTGCTTCCTCCCGCCGGCGGCGGGAAGAAGTAGGTTCGGTTCGTCGCGGTCCGGGGAAAATTTCCGGCATCGCTCAGCAGTCCCAGGTGACCTCAGCGGCGACGATCTCGTGGGTCGCACCCTCTTCGTCTACTACCGTCAGTTCGCCGTGACCTCCAATCCCCGCGGCGGTNCCCCTGAGCACGGGCTTTCCAGGGCGCTCGACGAGGACCTTTCTCCCGGCGACCGAGAGGTCTCCCCCCAGGATGTCGCCCAGCTTCTCGCCTTGCTGGAATTGTCCGTAGAGGGGCTGGAGCTCCTCGATAATGGCCAGCGCGATCTTGCCAGGGTCCGACTCCGCGGCCGGGATCATCTCCCGCAGGCAGATGATCCTGTCGCTGAGCCCATCCGGTGCCTTCTCTCGCAGTTTTTCGCTCTCGAGGTCGATATTGATTCCGATACCCAGGGAGATCCAGGCGCCGGCAGATTGGTCTTTGGACTCCGCGAGGATTCCTCCGAGCTTGCGGGACCTGGCATAGAGGTCATTGGGCCAGCGAAGCTCTATTTCATCGGCTCCCAATGCCGTCAGGGCCCTTCGCGTCGCGGCCCCGGCCACCAGCGCGATGCCTCCCCAGATGCTCCGGTCGCACTCTGGGCGCAGCAGGGTCGACATCCAGAGTCCGGCGCCCGAGGGACTCCACCAGGCCCGCGCCTGCTGTCCTCTGCCCCTGGTCTGCTCCAGGGCGATGTGGGTTGTCCACTCCGGCGCCCCGTCGCCGGCCGCCTGGTGGATGCTATCGAGGGTGGAGGCGAGAACCTCGAATATCTCGATCGGAGGAAAGGGCTTGTCGTCGTTCATCGATAATTTCCGTTCTGGGAAGGGAGCTCCTTCAGGGGGCACCTGCGCTGGTGACTTTTTCCTTATTCTTCCCCTGATTGTCAAGATCCGGCTCTCGTTCTATAATCGTCACCGGTATTCAGCGCAATGGAACGCTCCGAGTAATGAAACAAAGCGGCGAAGAAAACATTCGGGCGGGAGAAGTTCTCAAGCGGGCTGGCATCTCGCACCAGGTCCTCTACAGGTACGTCACCCAGGGATTGATCCAGGAGGCAGGACAGACCGAGGGAGGTCAACGCCTCTACCATCCCCGTGTCGTCTACCTGATAGAACGAATCCAGGGACTCAGCAACAGCGGCTATTCGCTGCGTGACATCAAGGATATCTTCTTCAAGGAGAAGAGGGTGAAACGCGCTTGTGGGAAAAAGCGTGGCAAGGGAGGGGAAAACCGGAGTTCTCGAGAACCTGGAGCTCACAAGAACTCGGGGCTCTGAAGAATCCGGCACGCCACCTGGGCGCCGATTTTTATTTTTCCCAGAGAGACTGGAAGGCGCTCTGCGCCTTGCTCACCTTTTCCTCTTTCTCTTTCCGTACCGAGTCCGTCATCTCGAAATCTTCACAGTAGTTCTGCATGTCACGGGAGCCTATCCATTGGGTGCCCTCGAGCGTGCATTCCCTGGAGATGTTATGGTCGAAATGGTGACAGTTTTTGCAGCAGTGAAGGGTCTTGCCGCACCCCTCGCAAACTTCCCTCAATCGTGGTTGAGCTCCATAACCCAGCCATGGAGTCCCACACCGATGGCACTTCTTCATTTTCTCTTCTTTTCTCCTGTAGTGGCTCGTGACCGCGAGGGGGCAGGACGGTCACATCTACTGATCCGCCACTCCTGCGGCGCATCAACGCAGCGTTTTTATATTTGCTGATGATCCAAGTCAAGGCTTTATCCATGCTTTGATGAAAGAGGGTCGCTATTTCGCGGAGTTTCAGCGCCAATTTTTTTCGCCGTCTGATGTTGCCTGAGCTTTTGCTACGGCTTTGGCTGCGGTAGAATGCGCTGCAGGTGAGGAGAAATCATGGCGAGGTTGATGATATTCGATGATCGTGTACGCGGGCTTGACCTGCCTGANCACGCCATCATCGTGGGGCGTTCCAAGCGGGTCGATGTTCCGATCAGCGACCGGATTCTGTCCCGGAAGCACTGCAGTATCATTCCGATGGAATCGGGCTGCAGCATCGTTGATCTCAAGAGCCAGAACGGGACGTTTGTCAACGGCAGCAGGATCGACAAGGCCGAGCTCGAGTACGATGACGTTATCGAGATAGGCGAGACGGTCATCGTGATTCTCGACACCGATTCNTGGGAGCGGGGCGAAGGTCTTACGCGTCTGCGCAATCCCGTAAAGGCCCAGGACCTCATCCAGAGAATCAACAGGAAGACCGTCCCTGTTTCGGATCTGGCCCCGGGAGCCGGTGTTGCGGCGGGGCGGAGTTCCCGGGATGAACTCATCGAGGAGCTTGTCATGAGGCGGCTGGCCGTCACCCTGGCTGAGGAGGATCCTCGGCTCGATGCGATCGCCGGGAAGGTCGTCGAGAAGATGCTCGAGGAGGGCTGGCCTGGAAAAGGCCTGGACTCGACCAGGGAGAGAGTGAGGGAGTTGCTGGTCGGCCTGGAGGGATTGGACGGTCAGGATTCCGATGATGANGGACCGGACGACAACGTATCNGCGGTTCGGGAGTGAGAGAAAAGTGAGTGAACGGGAGAAACCTGAAGAGACCCTGACCGAGGAAGAGCTGGAGATACTGGGTCAGGTTCTCGATAACCTCGTGGCGGGCGAGCTGGGCTCTGGCCCCGCCTCCGATCCAGAGGAAAAGGATTCCGTCGAGGAGGCCTCGGAGGAAGGGAAGATCCTNCTGGCTCTGAGCAGCGGTGACGACCGGAATCTCCTGGANGAGATCTGCGGGGAATTCGAAAACGAGGTTCTGCACATNCGCAACCGCTATTGCGTTCTCGACGAGCTCAGGCGGCGGCCCATCAGGCTCGTGGTCACGGATCTCTGCCTCTGGGGTGATAGGGGGACGCTTCTGTTCGAGCGCATGGATGGGGGAGCCAGCCAGGTCCCCGTCATCTTTATCCGTGAGCAGGGTGAAGAGTTGAGNGACANGGCGAGAGATGCGATCGCCTGTGGAATCCTGGAGCGACCTCTTCAACCCGATGATGTGAAGACCCTCGTACGCAGCGCCCTGGGGGGGCTCGTGGACGAGGGGCCCGTGGACGAGGGGCCCGTGGACGAGGGAGCAGGGGGCCGAGAAGAAGATGAACAGGAGTCGCCTGGTGGCTCGAGGCAGCACCTTCGCCATTGGCTGCCGTTCTTCTTTGATGCGCGCAAATCACTCAGGACCTCCGATTACAAGGGGCGTCGTTTNCGGCTTGTTCTCAGGCTTTTGAACGATCANCTCTCACCCGAGGCGGCTTTTCTGCTGGAGCGTGATTCCGAGGGGACCCGCNTGCAGGCCTTCACCGAGACCGATCGGGATGCGGTGGATACCGACCATCTCCTGGCCCGCATCCGAGAAACGCTTGAAAAGGATCAGCTGGTCGGCCATGGCGCCAACGGTGAGCTGGCCTTCAAGCTCCCGGCCAGGGGCGGCTGCAGGAGGCTGGTGTACATCGAATTCGGCTCTCAGCTGCTGGAGTGGGAAACNGAATACCTCGATGAGCTTCTCCANCTGTTAGCCGAGGAGGTATANCCCCTTGCGGGCNGTNCCAGNGANCNCTGCTGCCGGCNCCGGGNATTTGACGAACCTNCNNCNTCTTTTTTCTTAAAGACTTCCTATGNCNGCATATAATTAACTTCAGGTAAAAAGGTTCCTTTGAAAAGCTGGNGNGCCGGCGCTGAACGAGTTTTTTCAGANGGGGATCCCGTGGGGTGTTTACGGGGCAAACGGTGGTTTTCAATTATTTCGAGAAGAAAGAGCGAACATGGCCAGTGGTAAAGTAATCAGCTTGTTTTGTATGTATCCCGGCTTCCCGGATGCGAGGGCTTCCCGGAATTCTCAAAAGGGAAGTGGCAGGTCCATTTCCCGGGTTCTCCTGCTCCTGGTGCTCGGCTGCTCCTGCGGTCCGTTGGGCGCCCAGGTCATCAACGAGGTTATCGCCCAGAACAGCACCCAGGATCCGGCCGATGTCGCCTGCGGGCATCCAGATATGATCGAGCTCTACAACAATACCGAGGAGACCGTCGTGCTGGGCCGCGTATCTCTGGCCGACAGCTATTTTCTCTCTGATTGTCCCGCGGCCGCCGACCCGCAGTTTGATCCTGCCACAGCCTGGCCCTTTCCTCCCAACCGCTCGACTCTCGGAAGGGGAGCGCGGCTGGTGGTCTTCTGTGATGGCAATGCCACCCAGGGGACCTGCTCGCTGCACGCGGGCTTCAATATAGAGAGCAATGGAAGTGAATCAGTCGTTCTGTGGGGACCCCAGCAAGGAGATGGAACCCGCCAGGTGGTCGACCGGGTATTCCTGCCGCCCCTGGATGAGGATGTCTCCTACGGCCGGAGTCCGGATGGTTCAGGCGGAAACAACGTCAGCATCGAAGACAGTCCCGAGCATTTCACCTTCTTCCTGCCGGGCGAGACCACCTTCGGCTCCTGCATAGCGATCGCGGGTGTCTGCCTGGTCCCCGGTCAGAGTCGCCGCCATTGCAGCGGTGGGCGGAACGGGGGGGGTGACAACCTCGCTCCACGTGTGAACAGGGTCGACCAGTCCACCAACAGCCCCGCTGCCGGCGAAGAGGTGGAGATGACCGTACGTATTCGTGATGACAAGATTCCTTCCCCGGGAAATATTGCCAGCGTCGAGATAGTCTATCGCGTCACGTCCGCGGTCGGTGACTTCGCGGATGAGCAGATCGTGGCCATGGACTACGATTCCAGCTTCGGTGTCCGGGCTGATGTGACCACTCCGCTGGACCTCTTCAGCCTGTGGACGGGCAGGATCCCGGCGCAGGGGGCCGGCGCAAGGGTCGAGTTTTTTTTCCGTGTGGAAGACGCCGAGGGTCTCTCGGGTACGAGACCGCGTAATCTCTGCCACCTGATGGAGGGCTACGGCGAGGATATCGGACCCTGTGACCGCCAGTTTGGTCCGGAAGCGAACGGCTGTGTTCGCGATGCGGATGACGTGACCTGCCGGGGCGGAAGTGTCGATGATGGCGAGGATGATGATGGCTGCGGTGAGGAAGGCGGGGGCATTACCGGTGAGCGTTACATCGCCTGTAACCTTCGCAGCACCTACGCGGTCGGCTATACTCCGCGCGCCGGTGTCGATGCCATCCTGGTCAACGAGATCGTCGCCAGCCAGTCAGACCTGCTGACCGATCCCAGCGAGGCGCCCTGCCTGCCGAACGACCTCTGTCCCGTCGGCAATCCCGACTGCTGCCGCCGGGATGAGGACTTCGCGGAGATGATCAACACCTCGGCGCAGGAGGTTGACCTGAGTGGTTGCTATGTCTCAGACAGTTTCTTTGACCCGCGGCGCTGGAGGTTTCCTGCGGGATCCGTTATCCCGGCGGGTGCGAGGTTTATTGTCTGGCTCGACAATGATGGCTCTCGATGTCCTGACCCCGACCGCGTCGACAAGCCCTGCTTCTGGGAATGTCCGGATCCGAACCTTGCCTCCATGCTCCTGGACCCTCCGCAGTTTCACACCAGCTTCGGAATCGACGCTGATGGCGACCAGCTCTTCATCTATGATTCGGAGGAAAATAATTTCGGGCTGTTGCACGGTTTTGATTTTGGCCAGCCGGCGGACGTGTGCGGGTTTACCGATGACCTGCTCCTGAACCCGGGGCGCGACATCATGACCGACCAGTCGATCAGCCTGGTCCCCGATGCAAGCAGGAACGGGCAGTTTGTCGTGGTCGACAATCCGACTCCCGGGGGGCAAAACAGCGGTGAGGGCTGCGAACAGTCAGCAACCTTCCGGCGTGGAGATGCCACAGGAGATGGCGGAACGGACATCACAGATGGAGTCTTCGTATTGAACTATCTCTTCCTCGGGACCCGGGCTCCTGATTGTCTCGACGCAGCCGACGCCGATGACAACGGCAACGTGGATCTCTCTGATGCCATCCGGATACTCAACTTCCTCTTTCTCGGGGGACCTGAACCGCCGGCTCCCGGCCCCGCGGCTTGCGGACCGGATTCCGCCGATGACAACCTTGCCGATTGTGTCTACGAGGCTAATTGCGGCTGAGCGGCGGACCGGTCAGCTAAGCGGGCTCCTGGCGCTGAGGGCGGCTCCGGCGGCGCCGGCATAGGCTTCCAGGGCGGCGGGGAAGATCTCCGGACAGCCGGGCTCGAATCCGCGCAGGCGGCGCCTGAGCGCTCGCAGGGTGGTCGGCAGGAACGTGTCCGCCGCGCCCGCGATCCCGCCGCCGAGGACCACCCCGTCAGGCCTCAACATCGGAACCAGTATCGCCAGGAGCTCGGCGAGGAGCTCGCCGGTTTCTTTCCAGGCGGCCCTGGCGCCGACATCCCCTGAGCGCGCCAGCTCGTAGAGGGCCAGGGGGGTGGAGACGCGGCGATCTCCACCCGCCTCCCGGAAGCGGCGAAGGATTCCCCGCGCGCCGAGGAGCTTTTCAGCTTCCCGTTTTTTCGCGGGGCCGATGGGCAGGCCGGCGATGTGCCCGATGGTGTTGTTGCTGACGCGAACCGGGATCCCTTTTACGGTAAGGGCCGCGCCCAGGCCGGTTCCCATGGTCAGGTACAGCAGGCGTCTGATGCCCCGGCCGGCGCCAAGGCGGGCTTCTCCAATCGCCCCGGCATTGGAATCGGCCTCGAGGATGATCTTCCACTTCAGCCTGCGCTCGAGCCGCGCGGCGAGATCGAGTCCGTCGAGCTTCGGGAGGTTGGAGAGGTGCAAGATCCGCCGGCGTTTCTCGTCGAGAAAACCCGGCAGCGCGATACCCGCTGCGCTGGCCGGGAAGGTTCGCAGCAGGGAGACGAGGCGGTCCGTGAATTCTTTCTTGCCATGGCCCGCGGGGCAGGGAACCGACCGCATTTGCGACGGCCGGCCCCCGCGCAGAAGGAGAAGCTTTACATCGCTTCCACCGATATCGCAGCCGACGGTGTCCACGGCTTCCGTGCGCGGCATGCCTCTAGGCAGTGATCCTTTCGATCAGGTCGCAGACCCTGTTCGAGTAGCCCCACTCATTGTCATACCAGGCAAGGACCTTGGCGGAGCTGCCGCTGCCACCAAGGACCATCGTCGCCTTGGAATCGAAGATCGCCGAGTGCGGGTTCATGATGATGTCGCTGGAGACGATGGGATCCTCGGTATACTCGACGATTCCATTCATTGGTCCATCGGCGGCGACCTTGACCGCGGCGTTGATCTCCTCAACAGTGGTGTCCTTCTCCAGCTCGACGACCAGGTCGACGATCGAACCATTCACCACGGGTACGCGCAGGGAGAGACCATCGAGCTTTCCATCGAGCGCGGGAAGAACCTTGCCGACCGCCCTGGCGGCCCCGGTGGTCGTCGGGATGATGTTCTGGGCCGCGGCCCGTGCGCGGCGCGGATCGGAGTGGGGGAGGTCCGCCACATGCTGGTCGTTGGTATAGGCGTGGACCGTGGTCATGATCCCATGGTCGATACCGAAGGAGTCGTTGAGAATCTTGGCGATCGGCGCGAGGCAGTTGGTCGTGCAGGACGCGTTGGAGAGCATCTTCTGCTCAGGAGTGATCGTGTCGTCGTTCACGCCCAGGACCACCATATTGTCGAGCTCCGTTTTCGGAGGGACGGTGAGGANCACCTTCCCGGCGCCGGCCTGCAGGTGCCATTCCACCTGCTCACGGGANCGGAAGATTCCCGTCGATTCGACTGTCACATCGATTCCGAGGTCTCCCCAGGGAAGGTTGGCGGGTTCGCGCTCGGAGAGCACCTGGATGGTCCGGTCTCCGACCTGGATAGCCTCGTCTGTCGCTTTGACTGTGGCATCGCCAAAGAACCTGTGTGTGACGGTGTCGTATTTCAGCAGGTGAGCGAGCATCTCGTTGTCGGCAAGGTCGTTGATCGCGACCACATCGATACCATCCCGCTGTGAAAGCACCTTGAATACATTTCGGCCAATTCGNCCGAAACCGTTGATTGCGACACGGATCGCCATGATTTTCTNCTACCTCTCGAATCGAATCGATTGCTTGCNGGAAAGAAAAANNAAGCGNGGATCTTAACAGGATAGNTCGAGAAAGTCTCTAAAGACCCACCTCGCAATCGCNGTTAATTCCTCGGGTTCATGGGTGCTGGCGATGGCCGCCGGTAGGAAGCCTCCCTTGCGGGCGGCCTCGAGACCANGCAGAGAATCTTCGAAGACGATGGTCTTNGCGGGAGCGCGGCCGAGNTCTTCAGCCGCCTTCAGGAAACAGTCCGGGGCGGGCTTGCCGGCCTTGAACCGGCTCCGGTGAACCAGGGAGCTGAAGAGACCGGTCCAGCCGAATTCTTCGAGAAGAAAGCTGACGTTCTCCTCGGGTCCGGATGTGCCGATAGCGGCTGGAATGCTTTCATCTCTCAGCAGNCNCAGGAANTCTTCGATGCCCGGCATCGGGCGGACCNTGTCCCTGGCGCAGTTCCTGTAGCACTCCTCTTTTTCNANGCTGAGGCTTTCGAGGGCGGCGCCGGGGGANCGTCCGGCTTTTTNCCAGAGCAGGGGAATGATGGCNTCGTTAGCTTGTCCGAAGGTCNCGCGGATCAGNTTCAGCATCCCNTCNGAGACGTTCTTGTGAGTGTCNCCGGAGNCCGGGNTTTCCAGGGAGTGTGTTTCAACTAATTGGATCCATGCCTCGAGGTGGAATTCCTCGGTATCGGCGAGAACCCCGTCCATATCGAATATGACGGCCTCGCAGTNGGCTTCGCGCAGGANNTCGNGCNCCGTAAGTCCTGGATGATCANCANTCATGTNTTCCTGGTTCCTGGGGGTGGTCCGGATTCCGACGGGATAGTCCATCNCGGGCCCCAGGTCAAGAGAGTGGNTCCTGCGGGAGCTTCANCTCAGCGCGCAAAATCACCAGCTAATCGGCTTGTGTTTTGTCCCGTCNGATACTTTAATCGGCCNTTTNCTATTTCCCGCAGTGACCCGGGATAGCGCGATAGAACCCTGAGCGAAATATATGTCCGATATTGCCGCTGCCGAGAACGCCGATTCAAAATTGACTGGCCTCAGTGAGAGCCTGGGCGAAGGAGATTTTGACCGGTTCGAGAATCTCTGGATGGAGATCCTCGAGNATCCGGAGCAGCTCGCCTCCTCCATCGCTGCTCTCGTCGCGGTGGCGGGCGAAGGATTGCGCCAGGGGCAGGAGAAGATCAAGCCGCTGCTCGATCTGACCTGGGACNCGCTCGGNGATGAGGGGGAGAGCGCGGCTGAGGATTCACCCGCTTCGGGGNGCGGGCTTTCGGGGATTTCTCCCGGAGACAGGGCTGCTCTCGGGGAGGTCCTGGTCAGGGCCTTTCCCGGCAGGAAGGAATACCTGGCTTTTTTCCTCGATGCCTTTTTTGAAGGCAATNATCCTCTCTCGGTTGAGAGGGCGTTTTTCACCGTCTGCGACATCGAGGGCGCCTCNGATAAGAACGTAGCCCTCGATCGCTTCAGCGGGCTGCTGAGGTATAAGCCGGGCGCGATAGTCTACCATGAGTCGGGTTGGGGGATCGGGGAGGTGCTCGAGGTCGATGCCCTGCTCGGACAGGTAGAGGTCGACCTCGAAGAGAAGAAAGGCCATCGGATCAGTGTCGAGGCGGTAGACTCCATCCTGCAGGTGATACCGGATGAGAGCTTTCGCGGTCTTCTGTACCGTTCGTCGGATGAGCTCGAACGGCTAGTGGAAGAGGACCCGGTGGGGCTCGTTCAGAAGGTGCTGGATGATTTCGGCAGCCCCCTGGCCCAGAAAGACATCAAGGCCCACCTTACCGCTGGCGCCATCGACTCCGGTGACTGGACCCGCTGGTGGGGCAGGACAAAGAAAAAACTGAGGGACTCGGGNTTCTACAGGTTAGNCGACCGTTCTCCCTACCATGTGGAAAAGCTCAAGGAAGCCGTCAGCTTCGAGGATGAATTGCTCGGNCGCTTCAAGCTGGGTGACTGGAAAGNCGCCAGGGGCGCNGCCAAGGAGGTGCTCAAGGGAGGAGAGAAGAAATATCCGAAGGCCTATCCGGAAATAGTCTCCGGGTTGACCGATCTGCTCGGGTCCAGCTCGGACCAGGCTGTCATCCTGGGGGCCAGTCTCTTTCTCNCAAAGCTGAAGACTCCGAATGATTCCTGGGTAGAGCCCTTCAAGGGACTCTCGCTGGATAGCCTGGGCGCCTCGCTGGAGGTTCTTCCCACGGGGCAGGATCCCCGGGAAGTTTTCAGGCTGCTCGGTGAGCACAGGCCTGATGACCAGCTTCCCGTAGCCGTGGCGGCCTTCAAGTGCAGGTCTGACAGTATCAGGAAGGTGGCCCACGAGGTTCTTGGCTCGATCGAACCCGGGGAATTGAAGCGGCTCTGCTCGCAGATCTACACTTCCCCACGGACCGCCCCGGAGGCCTGTCTCTGGCTTTTGAAAAGTCGATTNGCTGAGAAGGAGGGTATCGGNCTCGAGCCCCTCTTTGAGCGGACAGCNAGGGGACTTCTTATCCTCATGNTCGATCTGCTCGAGCACCTGATTGACAAGGAGGTTCGACTGGGCCGCAGCGCGGTCAGGAATCTCATCAAGAAGATCGAGCCCCTGATGTTTCATTCTGAAGGAGTCTTCTTCAGAGAGGGGATCGAGCTCATGGAGTCATCCGAACGCGAGATGGTCTACAAGCGGGTCTTGAGACATCAGGAGTACCTTCCTAACAGCGCCCATAAACTGCTCGACATCATCAGCCAGGTGGAGCCGGACATCGCCCTGGAGGAAAAGGTGCCCGATTGGGAGAACCCGGAGATCATCTTCTCCACGGAGCGGGGGCAGGAGGTTCTCAAGGAAGAGCTTCGGGAGCTGAACGAAGTCAAGTTGCCTGAGATCGCCCAGGCGATCGGAGCCGCGGCGGATCTNGGAGACCTGAGCGAGAACGCGGAATTCACCTCGGCGCTCGAGGAGCAGAAAAACCTCACCATCAAGGCCGAGAAAATCCAGGAAGACCTCAAGAAGATCAAGCTCATCGACGNTTCCATGAATGAAGNGGGCCGGGTCGTATTGGGGTCGAGGGTCAGCGCGGAGAACCTCGANAGTGGTGAAAAGGTTCTCTACGAGGTGCTCGGCCCATGGGATGGTGGTCCCGAGGATGGCGTCCTGAACTATCGAAGTCCGCTGGGACAGTTCTTTCTCGGTAAGGAGATCGATGATGAGTTTGACGCCAAGCTCCCCGGCGGCACCATCCGCTACAAGATCCTGGAGATCGCCTCGANCTTCGACTGAGCGCGCCACCCTGTTNCCTNCCTCCGGCGCGGATTTCCGTATAAAAACCGGGATTGGATCTGCGGCAGGGCGATTCTGGCTCTAAGATAGATGTATTGGGCGTTGCCAGGCATGGGGCTGCCTGTTCGTCCCGGGACCGATCCNGGTCCCTGTCGATTGTATTTCCGTTGTCTCTTTACCGGTTTTCCGGGTGTCTCACCATGTCTTTATCGAGCTCGTCATTTAGAAAGTACTACAAGGATCCGCAGGTTCTCGTCGAGAGACTGCAGGAGATCATCGANAACCGCGACAGCTATTCCGGAACGGACCTCTTTCTGCAGATGTTCGAGAGGGTGTTCAAGCTCGTAGGAGATGAGACCTTCAGCGCGGATCTCAAGATGCTGAATCATGCCCTGCTCGAGCTGCGCTACGCCTTCAAGGTCTTCGCTCCCTACAGGTCGATTCGCAAGGTCTCTGTCTTTGGTTCGGCGCGGACCCCCGGCGATCNCCCCGAGTATGAAATAGCCGAGAAGTTCGCCAATCTGGTGACCCGCCTGGGCTATATGGTGATCACGGGCGCNGGGCCCGGGATCATGGAGGCNGCCCAGGGTGGTGCCGGAAGAGCCAGGAGCTTTGGNGTCAATATTCGGCTCCCCTTCGAGTCGAAGGCCAACGCGGTGATCGAAAACGANCCCAAGCTCATTCATTTCAAGTACTTCTTCACCCGTAAGGTCTGCTTTCTGAAAGAAACCGACGCCCTNGTAATTTTTCCGGGAGGTTTCGGGACCCATGACGAAGCTTTCGAGTCTCTGACCCTGGTCCAGACGGGGAAAAGTCATCTGGTACCGATCNTATTCGTCGATCGTCCCGGGGGCACCTATTGGAGCGACTGGCTTGATTACATCCGCAAGCACCTGCTCGAGCCCGGCTATATCGATAGCTTCGATGAGAGCCTCTTTCACGTCACCTACAGTGCCGAAGACGCGGTGGCTACAGTCGACAGGTTCTATCTCAATTATCACTCCTGTCGTTTCGTGAGGCCTCTACAGATCATCCGGCTGAATCATCCGGTAGGAGATGAGCTCCTNACGCGGCTCAACAGGGAGTTCAGGGACATCATCGTATCCGGGAACATCGAGCGGCTCCCAGCTCCGCTCGANGTGGAGAGTGATGAGCCCGAGNCCGCGCACCTCTACAGGATAGCCTTTCGCTTTGATCGTAAGAGCTATGGCCGNCTGCGTGAGCTGATNGACGTGCTGAACCTGGATGCGGCAGGGAGCCGCTGAGCTGCNGGNCACCGCGGCNCAGGNCCCTACGGNTCAGNCCGGGCCTGAATACTCGAACAGGTTTTTTTCCGTCTCGAGGATGCGCAGGAGNTGGAGGCTCGCCGGAGGGGGAATGCTGTCCGCNAGGCGGCTCCAGATGTCGGCGATGAGAACCTCGGTAGTCGGGGGAGGCGNGCTGCCGGACTCGAGGATCTCGTTGAGGTTTCGGTGGTCGATCGGTTCGATTACCTTNTCCCGCACAATCGAGTCGAGCAGCTCCGGGGAGATGACCTGGCCGGTNACAGGATCCGGGTTTCCGCGGATGACGACCTCNAGATCGTAGTTGTGGCCGTGACCTCCTTCATAGCTGCATTTNCCGAAGACCTNGAGGTTCCACTCCGCATCCCTGTCGGGCCTGTAGAGTCGATGNCCNGCGTTGAAGCGGTAGAGNCGGCCGATGTAGACTGTGTTCAATCTTCTTCTCCGCAATATTCCGCGTAGAGGAAGGCGTCCTCTCTCAGCCGTACCCGCGACAGCCGGACCGCTTCCCGGTTGAAGCCGGGCTCGATGAGCTTCCANATGTGGATGGCCAGGTTCTCCGTCGTTGGAACGACGCTCTCGAAGCCTTCAACCTCCTTGTTGATGTTCCTGTGGTCGAAGCGGCTGACCACCTGCTCCTGCAGGATCTCATCGACGCGCCGGAGATTGATGACCATTCCAGTGAATGGATCGACAGGGCCGCGCAGGGTCACCTCGAGCTCGTAGTTGTGTCCGTGNCCGTGGGGATTATTGCAGGCGCCGAAGACCTCGCGGTTTTTTTCAGCCGTCCAGTCCTCCCTGTGGTAGCGGTGGGCGGCGCAGAACCGGACCTTCCTGGTGATTTCAACGGTTCCCGGGATGCTCATGCCAGCGATATGCCTCCATCTACGGTGATCACGGCGCCGGTGGTCCAGGAGGACTCNNCNGATGCCAGNAAGAGAACCAGGGANGCTACCTCGTCCGTGGTGCCGACGCGCCCGAGGGGGTGCATCTCGCCGGCAGCCTTGAGGAAGGCATCGTCCTGATCATCCGGGTCGCCTCCGCGCCCCCGATGGATCGGAGTGTCGACGACACCCGGGCAGATAGCGAGCACNCGTACTCCATTGCCGGCNTCCTCCACCGCGCAGGCTTTCGAGAGCATCACCAGTCCCGCCTTGGCGACGCAATACGCTGCCGAGCCCGGTACGGGACGCAGCCCGAGGGTGGATGCATTGTTGACGATAACGCCGCCGCTGTNTTCGCGCAGGAGGGGGAGGGCGGCTCTCGTCATCATGAAGGGTCCCGTGAGGTTGGAGGCGAGGGCCTCGCTCCAGGCTTCATCCGGGGTGTCGGCGATCCTTGCGGGATGATAGGTGCCGGCGTTGTTGAAGAGCAGGTCCGCCCGNCCCCATCTTTTCCGGACAGCCTCCACCGCTCGCCGGGCATCGTCGGGGTCCTCGTGCCGACCCGGGATGACCAGGCTCTTGTCGTCGCCCAATTCGGTGGCGAGGGTTTCGAGCTTGGCTTCGGTGCGCCCGAATAAGGCGACCTTTCCACCCGCCTCACAGTAGCGCAGACTCACGGCTCTTCCGATGCCTGAGCCGGCACCCGTGATCAGCGCGACTTTATTGTCCATCGAATAGGGCATCCTGTTTCTTCCGGAGAGAAGTTCTCCTGTTGCTGAAGGGCAAACAGAAAACGATACGCCTCTCGGGGGGACATTTCAACTTGTTGAGCTCATTGTACCACTCGGCAGGGATCTGGTTTCGATGGCGAGTCTGTGTTAGTAAGTACCTCTCCGGTTCAGCAGGTAATCGAGTTTTCGTCCAAAAGTGGAAGGAACTGAATGAGCGACTACAGGAAGATGGTCCAGAAGGAGGCCCTGGAATTCATAGAAGGGTCCTGGGAAAATTACAAGACGGATACCGGAGAGTTCGGTGGAGCNTCGAGCTTNCCCAACCTCGCCCAGTGGCTNGATGCCACCGGGACACTCTCTTCACGAATTGAAGACATTGCCGCGAAGTGGNGCCACCGGGACTATATCTGGGTTGAGTCCAATACGCGCAATCCATCCAAGGATGCGGGCGGTGACCGCGCCAGCAAGGCCTTCGTGAGCTTCCTGCAGGACGTCCGGCACGCGATCAAGAAGCTTGCCAAGAAGAAGCGCTGATAAGNTCAGGCCCCTTTTTCTTCTTCACGNCCNTCGATGGTCTTGGACTGATCCCGGGTGGGATAGAGAAGGCGCTCCATGCTCATGTGGCGGCAATCTCTCCTCCTGGCTCGNTTGATGAGCCTGGACGCGGCATTGTGCAGGTGTCTTGGGCGGGTGCTGCGCGCGAGGAACCGGTTGAAATAATTCTGTGAGTGCATCCAGTTCCCTTTTCGCCGGCAGAGCTCACCGACGAGATAGAGATAGACGGGGTTCTTTTCCTGGCGCAGTGATTTTCGCAGGTATACGATCGCCTGGCGAAGATACCGTTGCTCCAGGTTCTTCAANCCCGAGTCATCGAGATCGGGGNCGGGGTCGAGCCGAAGGCTCCAATAGGCCCGGAGCATTCTCAGNCCGGTTTCCCTTGCTGGATGACCAAGCAGNGGGGANAGCAGTCCGGACCAGAAGTACTGGAGATGNGTGGGCGGATCCGCAGATGGCCCCGCCAGCNCGCAATCATCCCCCAGCTTCTCGATATATTCCCTGAAATAGGTCTCGATGGTCAGCTCCGAGATGCGGNCTTCGAGGAAGTCGCTGCTGTAGCCGGAGAACCTGCAATCGGGNCAGGAGTGGACCTCGATCCGGATAACGTGGGGAGCCCTGGTGCGGATCAAGAGGTCGGTGTCCTGGCCCAGGATATCGCAACCGCCGACTTCCCGTACGTATAGCTGGNAGCCGCACATGGGGCATACGGTCTCAATCGTCGACCAGCAAATCATGGCAGGACGATGCTCCGGGAAGGTTTGGTTGAGGTATTTCAGACACCGGTAAACCGGTTCAGCGGGGGTGGGTCGATTGCTTCGCGCTATTTGCAGGANCGACCTGCTGCAATTATATCACCTGTCTGCGGACGCGCTCCGAATGTGCGCCAGCGGTGGCTTACCGTTTGCGGACATACCNCTCACAGAAGGCTGACCTCGTGGGCTGAGGCTGCGAGGAGGNCGANGGNACATCCTGGAGGGGCTCCGGGAATCATTACTTCGAGGGGCAGGAGGCTCCCGGGGGAAAATATGTTACGAGCCTGGAGAGAGTTCTCAGCGGCTCTTCTTACTGCCNGGGAGGGCCCGTCCGATTCTCCGCCTCTTGTTGATCATCTTGCGACCGGCCTTGGTTTTCATACGGTAGCGAAAACCCCTGCGCTGGCGCTTCCTGGAGGTGGTGCGGATTCTGACTTTCATCGGTCGGCTCAGTCTCTTGATACGACTTTGAATTGNAGCCGCGGATTATATTCCCCCGGGGGGAACAATTCAAAGAACAATCTTACCGCGGCCGAGGATGTCGTGAAGGTGGATCAGGCCATCCGGTCTGCCCGCGGGGTTTATCACCACAAGTGAGGTAATACCGCGTACTTCCATTATCTGGAGGGCATCTTTCGCTGAAGCTGATGAGTCGATCGTAAGGGGCTCGCGGGTCATCAGCTCCCGCACAGGGGTTTCGAGGTCCACCGATTGCGAGCTGTCGTGTTTCTGGGCGAGAATCCTGCGGAGATCTCCGTCTGAGAGAATCCCCGAGAGCTCTCCGCTGTCGCTGACGACCAGGGTGACTCCAAGGTTTCCTTTGCCGGTCANCTCGGCGATAGCCTCGGAGAGGCTGCTCTCCTCTGTTACGACCGGCAGGTCTTTGCCTCCGCGTTGTATATCCTTCACCTGGTAGCGCAGACGCTGGCCGAGAGCTCCGCCGGGATGGAAATGGGCGTAGTTTTCCGCCGTGAAGTTCCTCTCCTCCAATAGCGCCATCGCGAGGGCATCTCCCAATGCGAGCGTGACCGTGGTGGAGGCCGTAGGCGCCAGCCCCAGCGGGCANGCCTCCTTCTCGACTCCCGTATCGAGGCTCAGTGTCGCGAGCTTGCCCAGGGAAGATTCGCTGTTGCCGGTGAGGGCGATGATCTCGACGCCCAGCTGCCGGGCCGCATCGCAGACGGCGAGCACCTCGGCGGTCTCGCCGCTGTTGGAGACCGCCAGCAATATGTCGGAGGATGTCAGCATCCCCAGGTCGCCGTGAAGGGCATCGACGGTTCGCAGGTAGAAGGCAGGAGTGCCGGTCGAGGACAGGGTGGCGGCTATCTTTTCGCCGATCGTGCCGGATTTNCCGACCCCGGTCAGGGCGACACGGCCACTGGATGCGAGCAGCTTCTTGACCAGCTCGCTGAAGGTCTCGTCAAGCTGGGATGCCTTGCGGAGAATGGCATTGCCCTCCTCCTCGAGGATTCGTCGGCCCTTCTCGATAATGTCGTCAGATTTTGCACACATGGGAATGAGGGTTAACACCCCGGGGTGGTGGTGTAAAGCGATAATGCATTCGTGGTCATTTCCTCAGTAGTCCAATTGACCGGGTGTGCTATCGCCCGAGCAGGTTCCAAGGGCCGCATATTCTTTTTGCGCGGCAAGATGGCGGGTTGCGAACCGATTTGCGAGGTGCTGCCCAGGAGGGGGTGTTTTTGTCCTTCATTAAAACGGTTCATTATCTTCACGGTCCCGGGCCCGTATCAGTAGTTTTTTCACCTCGTCGAGGTTGCTGTCGTCGTAATGGGTCACATTAGGATGGGGAACATCTTTGTCGTCAGAGTCTCCCGGCATGAGGCCCAGGCCATGTTTTCTGTTTTCCAGCCAGCCTTTCATGAATGGCCAGTAATCATCCACTAATACCCGGCCATAGACCGTGCTCTTGTCCCTGGTAATCGTCACCTGGGTGTCTTTTCCAAGATGCTCCTGGCACCATTCAAGCTTTTCTGCCCATGCGTATGGAACGTCATTCGGTCCCTTGGTCAGGACCCTGATCTCGAACCCCAGCTCCCGCGCAATTTTGACTACCTCCATTCCTGTCTTCATGGGCTCGAGATCCCGCCACCAGCCGGGCTTCTTTTCAATGATATCCTTCCGTGCCTTGATATGGGGCTCAGGATCATTCCACAGCTCGTTTTCATCAGCTTCGGGTTCCCTGGGANCTCGCATGCTTTCCATGTCGCGTTTCATCGCACTGACGTAATCAGCGAGGGTTCCATCCATGTCAAATAGAGCGATCGGTATGATTTTCTNTTCCATGGTTTGATTTATATCCAGCTTCCAGGTTCCTGTGCTGTGCCCGGGAAGGGCTTCCCAGATTGCCCGGGACTGTAGCGCTTCTCAACATTAAAAATGCAGATGGCAGCGGGCCTCTGTATTCGGTTATCTTGCGCCAATCATGGCTGGAATCAAATCCTNACCCGAAAAAGAAACCCTTCTGCTTCGCGGAGCCCGCGTACTCAGCGGTGGGAAGGATCTCGGCAGAGCGGGGGTGCTCATCAGCGGCGGCAGGATCGTCGCCGTCGGCGCCGAGGCCGTAAAGAAGGCGCGGGGAAGCGGGTGCGGGAGATTGGGCCTCGATGGGTTTACGCTCNCGCCGGGCTTTGTCGANCTNCATACCCATGGGGCCGCCGGGGTCGATTTTGTCGAGGCTTCCGCCGGGGAATTCGAGCGTTCCATGGCTCATTATCTTTCCCATGGAGTCACCTCACTCCTCGTCAGCCTCTATCCGACGAGCTGGGCGAAGTCACTGAAGGTGCTTAAAAGGGTCAGCGGCTTCATCCGCCAGGGGCACGGACTCGGGGTCGCCTTCGGGATCCATCTCGAGGGGCCTTTTGTCTCTCCGGCGCGTCCCGGCGCTTTGCCGAGGAATCACTTTCGAAGTCCATCGCTCAAAGAGGCTCGCCAGCTGCTGGCCGCCGGAGATGGNCTGGTGCGCACGATGACCCTGGCGCCTGAGTTGAAGGGTGGGAAGGGGCTGATCCGATTCTGCAGAAAAAACGGGGTCGTGCCCGCTTTTGGGCACTCCAATGCCGATTACGAAGGAACCCGTGGAGCGATTTCCAGCGGTGTTCGTTACGCCACGCATCTTTTCAACGCGATGAACGGGCTCCATCACCGTTCCCCGGGCGCGGTCACGGCCCTGCTNGAGGANCCGCGGGTCTCGGTGGAGGTGATCTCCGANGGNCATCATGTCCAGGCGCCGGCCCTGAAGCTCATCAACCGCCTGAAGAATGAAGACAGGGTGATCCTGGTCAGTGATTCCATCCAGGCCTGTGGTCTCGANGATGGACGCTATCGTTTCGCGGGCGCCGGNGTGNTTCTGCGAGACGGAGTGGTNCGGCAGAAAAACGGCACCCTNGCCGGCAGCGCCCTGACGCTCGAGCGGGCTCTCGAGGTCCAGGTGAAAGAGGCGGGGGAGTCCCTGGAGANGGCCGTTCGTTATTGCACGGAGAACCCGGCGCGCGCCGCCGGTGTTTCGCGCAGCCGGGGTTCCATCAGCCCCGGAAAGAGGGCCGATATGGTCCTGCTCGACTCCAAGTTCCGAGTAAAAGCGACCTGGCTCGGAGGCGCCCTGATGCACGTCAGAGGTCGTTTACCCNCATAGGCTTACGGGGGGTTGTCAACGGCGGCAGATTTTCCCGGGCGTGGTAAGATTAAAGGTACGCGCCCTGTGGGTGTGTCTGGAGGTCTCCCGAATGCGNAATCACCTGTGTCTGGTACTTTTCACCCTGGCATTCCTGTCAGGATGTGATCGTTCATCGACGACTCCGCCTCGTCTGCTGATCAACGAGGTGATGGCTCGAAATGAGTCGTTCACGGATTTCGAGATCAACGGCCTNCCCCTGGACTGGGTGGAAATCTACAACCCCAACGAGGANNCTCTGCGCCTGGAGGGNTATACCCTCTCGGACAATATCGAGAGGCCCAGGAANTACCGGTTTCCCGCCAACCTGACCATCGAGCCAGGCGGATTTGTNCTGGTTACCCTGGTCGGAGGCAATGATCTCGNGGCCGCCCAGGCNGCCATCGGAGGCCAGGACAGTNTCTACGTGTTCCTNACNCCGCTNCATGCNGATTTTGGTCTCAATGCCGCGGGTGATTCTNTCTTTCTTTTCGCCAATGGCCGCCAGCTTGATCGTATTGGGATCCGTAACCTTGCGGCCGATTCCAGTGTGGCACGTTTTCCCGATGGGGCCGATTCGATAGCCACGTCTTTCGCTCCGACCCCCGGCCTGGCCAACAATCCCCACGGCGCCCTCCAACCGCGCTTCGTGGCCGGCGGCCAGCCCCAGCCGAGCTTGTGCACTCCATCCGATGAGCAGGTTCGTGTGAGATTTACCATCCTTACGGATCCTGATATTCCGTTGCCGGATATATCGATGGAATTTATCGAGAGGCCTGGCTGTGATGTGGCCGACCAGGATCCCGATACCTGCCGTGCTCTTTTCGGGGAGCCGGAGGCGGTCGTGGGCACGGCCGCTGTCAGCCTGGTGGACCAGGTCTCGTGCGGGGGCCCGCAGGCTCAAGGGGAAGGAGATGGAGACCTCGCTCCGAGCGGCTGCCCCCAGGAGACGACGGATGGAAGCTACGGTAACCAGGAGATTCGGGTCCTCACCTACGAGGCCCTGCTTCCTCCCTCCGATGAGCTTCCCGGGGGCATGGATGAGAGGGGGAATCCCGTACAGAAGACGATTCTCTGGAAGCTCATGATCGCCGACGAGTTGGGTGAGCTGGGTCTGTGCCGTTGCTTCTCCTATGGAGGGGGCTGTGTCAGCCTGGTGATCAACGAGTACCAGCCCAGGAATATCGAGACACTGAAGTTTGTCTGCGAAACCTGCCAGGATGATCTGGCAGTGAGGACGCCGGATTGGATCGAGATATACAATTACGGAGATGAGCCGATCGACATCAGCGATTTCGGACTCGTCGGGCGCAACGCGGCCCGGGATAATAACCTCGCGACCTGGCTGTTCGGCCGGGATACCGATGGAGAGCCGGACCCCGGCTATCTCCTGGTTCAACCGGGGGAGTGCCGCCTCGTGCTGGCCGATGGTGACGGTGGAGATATACGGCGGGTGTACAGGATGCTGTTGCCCGATGAAGAGGGCAACCTGGTGCCTGACATGACCAGGAAATATTATTCGACCCGCTTCGCCCTCAACCCGAACCGCAGGAGCGGTGCCGATGAGTTCGCCCTGACCGCCGGGGTGGGGGGATTCCACGTGGTGATCGACCGGGCTGTCCTGGACTTCAGCGCCTATGCCGCGGCGAATCCCGGAGCTGATCTGGACAACGATGACCTCTTTCTGCGCGACCTGTCGGCGGCCCGGTTTCCTGCGCAGGATTTTCCCGATGCCAAGACTCCCCGGGAGCGATTTCCCCCAGAGGCCCTGAGCCCCGGCGGTATTACCGACTGCCCGTCACCTCCGGCCAGCCTGGATGATCTCAGCGCCTGCGCCAACAGGCTCGCCTGTGACAAGCCGCCCCGGTTTATCGAAGAGGTCGCGGTACGTCCGGCCGGAGCGGCAGCCGGAGGGAGGCGTTGTCCACAGGAGGGAGAGTCGGCGTTGGTGTTCGCCTACGCGGCGATCGATGCGACGACCTCTGCGAGCAGGGAGACGCAGGGGGAAGCCGCCTTCACTGTTGAGCTGACCTACCAGCATGAGAACGGGCCCCCGGGCATCCTCAATGAGGGTTCGGGACTGCTGATTCGCCCGGCGGAAGGCCGCTCGGCGGACACGCCGCCCGGCATGATGCTCTGGGAGGTTGAGGTGGAGATCCCACAGCTTCCCACCGGGCTGGTCACCTTCACCCTGACGGTCATCGACCAGCGCCAGGGAATCAGCGTGGCCTTCGATGAGGAAAACGCTCCCCGGGAGAGCCCGGACAGTTCACCTGCGGTTTCCTTCAGCTATCTCGTCGGCGGGTTCGGCGGAGCATCCCTGAGGTTGAGCGAGATTCTTCCTGACAATGAGAGCATCGAGCTGCCGGGGTTTGCCGGTTTTTCCTTCGACAGGTCGCCGGATTATATAGAGCTTCATCTCCCGCAGGACTCCGAGGCCGAATTCTACGATCTCGCCGGTCATTACCTCGCTGTCGAGCCGGGTCCCGGGACGCCGATTGGGAGGGCGAGGGCCTTCGCGCTCCCCCCGGGGATCGCTCCGATCGAGCGGGGCGGTTACCTGCTCCTGGCCCTGGGAGCGGTTCCCAATGGGCCACTTCCGGTCCCCACGGTCGGGCTCGACGGATTCAACCTGGAGCCCTGCGCTAGCACTCTCTACCTGGTGGGGCCTGACGAGCTGGGTAATTGCGTTGTGGACAGGATCTCCTGGAGTTGTCCTTCGGATCTCCAGGGGGGCGAAATAACCGAGGATCTGGCCTACGGGATTCCCTGCGAGGCCCTGGGGGAGAGCCTGCGAATGAGCCCTTCTCCCGGCGCTGACAACGGCCTCGAGCCCGAGTTTTTCTCGGCCTTCCACACCGAGGCGGGCAGTGATGATCCGAACCCCTGCGTCACGCCGGGGTCTTTTCCCGTCCTGGCGGCTATCTTCTTCCTCGATGAAGCTCTTGCCGACGCGCTTGGAGGAGATGCTATTGCCGAGGCTCAATTCGATATCAGCGGCGCGATGGCGCTGGGCTCTTCCAGCAGGATTTTCCTGGGCGACACCTTTGCCGCGCCCTTCGGGTATACGGCTGTCAGGGTCAGCCAGCCTCTGCTTCTGAACGGGGGACCGGGCGTATCCCGGGTGGACTATTCAGTCTCCCTCACGGATGTCTGTGGTAATACGGTCTCTTCCTGCGATGGGGTCGCTCACTGCTTCAGCCTGGGAATCGGCTCCGATGAGCTGCCGGCGGTATCCATCAACGAGGCGAACAGAAATTTTCCCCTTCCGGGCGGCGACGCGGAGGCCCGTCCATGGCTGGAACTCTTCAATGATTCCGCAGAGAATGTCGACCTCGAAGGCATGTTCCTTTCGGTGGACTCGAGCGACCCTCGCTCCGTCCGGATTCCCGCCGGAGCGACTATAGCGGCGGGTGGCTCGCTGATCGTGCTGACGGATGGGGGGGTGCCTCTCGGGGGTGCCGAGGCGCCCGCGCACCTGGTCCTCGATCTCGATTGGGTGACGCAGAGGCTCTTCTGCCTCGATCCCAACTCGCCCTGCGATGATCCCGGCGGGGCGGATGTGATCAGGGCGACCTGCGGGTTTGACCCTAAGCGTCCGGAAGACTCCGCGCCACCGGTGAGGATCTATCTCATCGACAGGGTGGAGCGGGGCTCCTGCCTGCTCGACGTATTCGGCTTCGAGTTCCCCAATCCGGATTGCTCGGATGGGACCAGTATCGGGCGTTTCCCCGATGGAGGGGAAGAGATCATCGTATTGACGGAGCCGACCCCGGGGGCGGGCGCCGAGCCAGTCACCTTCATTCGCGGTGATGCGAATGCCGATGGGGAGGTCAACCTGACCGATGGGACCCTGATCCTGAACGTGAGCCAGGAGGAGCCGCCCTCCTGCCTGGATCGCTACGATGCGGATGACAACGGGGAGGTGAACTTTATTACCGATGGAATCTATCTGATGAACTTCCTGAACGCCGGCGGTCCTCCTCCTCCTCCTCCTTTCCCCGATGAAGGTGAAGACCCGACCCCGGACAGCTTGCCATGCACGAGGTGAGAGGGGCGGAGGCCCGGGGAGGATGGAGGTCGGTTTTTCGGAACCTGGAGCGAGGTTATCACCCCTCGCGGCGGGTATTTTGCAGTTCAGGGCAGAACTGGAATGATGCAGGCCGCCTGGTGCCGATATTTAACGTATGCGCAATTTAATAAAGAGACCGATCTCCGCCTTGCGGGGGGCCGGCTTCAATACCATATCCCTGTTGTTCCTTGCCGTAGTTCTCCTGCCGGCGGGGTCCGTGAAATCACAAGTTCCGGAGCGGACGGACGATATCGGGAAGCAGCTCGAGAAGCTTACCCTTGAGGTCGAGGACCTCAAGGGCAAGCTCAAGAAGCTAAAAGATGACAAGTCGGCCGAAAGCCTGATCACCCTCGGGGGGGTGGAGCTGAAGCTGGGCGGAAAGGCCGAGTTCAACTTTCTCGATTCCCAGAACGATTTTTCCATGCAGGATCTGGGGGCTGATTTCATCTCTGAGCACGAGGACCCCCATGTGGAGCTTCAGCGCCTGAGGCTCGCTCCCGTTTTCGAGCTCAATCGATGGNTCAAGATCCAGTCNCAGCTGGATTTTGAAACGAGCGGCGATACGNCCCTCAAGGAGCTGGTTGCCCGNCANGACGTTCAACCNGTGTGGTGGCTTCGTTCCAGGTTCCAGCTGGGACTGGANGACAGGTTCATTCGTCCCGCCCGCAGAACCAAGACCTACCCGCTCATCGGNAANGCCTTCTGGCGCGATGAGTCCCTNGCCGCTGTCTGGCAACTGTCCATTGGCCACAGGAATGGAGTGGCCGCCGCCAGGGAGCGGTTCGTGGAGAACCGTGGCCGCGCGGGCTCCAGCGGCGGTGCCTTCACCGAAGGGTTCGAAGAAAACTACTCGGGNGATGAAGACTNTGATGGTCCCGCCGTAAGGGGCCCCTTCGATTTCACCGGCAATTGGGGGGCCATCAGCGCCTTCTTCTCCCTGGGCCAGGGCTATGAGCTTGGCAATAAGGAGGTCACCTTTGACTCGGCCCGCTTCAANGACATCGTNCAGGATGACCGGGAGCTCGNGGATGACCTGGCCTTCGGCGAGCTGGGGATCGGCCTCGGCTGGCGCCGCAGCTTTGAGCGGCTTGGAGACCTGGGCCTCTCGTGCTTCTACTTTAACGACNAGCTCCGCCAGGGCTCGCTCGAATTTCTCCAGGGCGAGCTGATGACCAACCGCTTCCCTGATAACTCCGTCGAGAGCGGCTACGGCATCTCGGAGGCCGACAATTCGAGCCGCTACGGATTCGGTGTCGATTATTTCCTGGCGGCGAAATCGCTCTTTCCCCGCTGGAAAAAGAACGTTCGCAAACAGGACGGTCTGCGGCTGGGCTTCCAGTACATCAACGCGGAAGATGGCGACCTGCTCCGCGATGGCTGGTATACCCAGGCTTCCTACAGATTTTCTTTCGGAAAGCTGGTGGGCAACCGCTACTTCCGCAGCATCGAGCCGCTGGTGCGCTACGGTGTCCTCAACGTGGACGCTCCCGGTTCAGGCGGCGCGCCCTTCAAGGNTCCCAGCTTGCCGGGCACCTGGGATCGCCAGGCCCTCACGATAGGCGCTCTCCTGGAGGTCACCGGTGATATCTTCATGAAATTTGAATATGTCATGAATACCGAAGACAGCGGTGGGGCGGATGTCAACAATGACGAGATGCTCATCCAGTTGCTGCTGACTTTCTGACCGCTTTCCCCCTCCGCTGGCCACAGCATTCCTCTCTCCTGCCCGTTTCTTGACATGCCGGGGTCTCGCCTNTAAGATCGAATTGTGTGTAATGCTTTGAATNTCATGGCCTTACACCTCTCACGTGGCAGTTTGAGAGTCGCGATTGGAAACGGCGGCGCGACGAAACGGCTGGCAGTAACTTCGGGGGCTATGGTTTAGCGGAGGTGGGTTCTTCCGTGCTTCAGGGCAGAAGCGAGAGTGGGCGGCTCGGTCATGGGGGACCCCGTGGATTCAGTCCGCATTTCATTCGACGTTCGGAGACGAAGTACGAACTCACCCCGGCTGAATTGGCTGTCCTTGAGGATGAACTCTCCCGCCGCCTTCCAGTCTATGAATTCAATCGGGGCTTTCCCTCTACCCATATTACGACGGTGTATTTTGATACCGCNGGACTGCGGCTCTATGAGCGGGCCTGCCTGNGNTANGACGACAACNTGAAGATCAGGGTGAAGGAGTATTACTACAGGGACNCTGGNGGGAAGAAGCTGGNCTCNCCCTATTGCTTCATCGAGCTGAAGCGCCGTCGGGAGGGGATGGTCTCCAAGCAGCGATTGAGAATCGCGAAGGAACATCTTTCGGCTTTCATCCGGGGTGAAGATCTTCGCGAGGAGCTTTGCCCGGCATCGGCAGAGCCTGGAGGANGCAAGGAGTCCCGGAAGAATTTCGACAGGGCCTATGACGCCTTGCGGNCGGAGCTNTCGAGCATCGAAGTTCGCCCTGTCTCGGCGATCAACTATCGTCGCCGGGTCTACCAGCGGGATGAAGAAGATCTGCGCGTGACCTTTGATGACCGGATCACNGTCTATTCTCCCCCNCNGGANCTCTACGNCAGGCAGGCGTCTCTGNCGGCTTCCATGCTGGGAAGGCCAGTGGGCCGGGTGGCGAAGATGATCGCTGAAATTAAGTGTAGNAANTTGTCATCGGGCTCTTATCCACGTTGGCTTGAAGTTATACTATGCGGTNTCAATGCCAGGTCGCTCTCAAAGTTTACTACGAGCGTCAANTTCATTTTAAACAGGGACCGCAAAGGTTCGCGGCTGTNCAAGGCTGACGGAGAAGCCGGGGTCGCCGNCGGGNTCGACGGTCCAATGGANAATTAAGCCATGCCCGAGACTGTACCAGACAACTCCNACCAGGAAGCTCCAGGTGAGATGGNGCCTGTCTTCATCGATTTCGAGGGAATNGATGGAAGTGGAAAAACGACCCTTTCCAACCGGATTTCNCAATATCTCATCGACAACGGNATTCCAGTACACCATGCCAGGGATAAGGGCGTGTTNCGTTCGGAGATCTCCAAGGCNATACGTAACCTGACCCGGGATCCCCGCTTCCTGCGCATGTCGGACGTCACCGAGTTCCTGCTCTATGTCGCCAGGGATACGCAGATGATTGACGAATATATTCGTCCCAAGCTATTGCCCGGCAACCTNGTTTTTTGTGATCGCTACCTCTACAGCGCCATCACCCACTCNCATCACGCCCGNGGACTGCCGCGGGANGGTGTCGACAAGGTNCTCGAGCTCGCGGCGAGNGATCTCTGGCCNGACCTGGTGATCTANTGCGATGTNGANCCGCTCACCTCCCGCCTGCGCAAAAAAATCCAGAAAGTGCGGGACAATAAGAAGGCCGGCGATTTCGGTCGCAAGGGGCTCATGGGAATCGGTTTTCGCGAAGAGATGCGCAAGGGCTTCCTCGAATTGGCTGAAGAGGATCCGGAGCATTGGCTGGTTATCGACAACGCGAACTCCACCATCGAGGAATCGCTGCAGCGTATCTTGAACCGCATCAGGCAGGTTCTTATCCAGAAGGGTTATCCCGAGATACCTGATCCGTGCTGGGCTGAGCTCAGCTCAGAGGAGAAACCCCTGGGCGAGTTCGCGGAAGCTACCCTGGAAATCTGTGAGGGCGAGGGCGAGGAGGAGCGACGGATCGCCCTGACCGAGCATTTCTATTCGGAGCTCGACAGGCTCTGCGATGGCGCGCCGGGATTTACCGCGCTCTTTACCGCCGGTCTCGACACGCCCGAGTCGCACGCGCTGCGTGCGAAGGTCAAGGAGCGGGAACCGGGTATGGTGGCCAAGGGTCTTGGCGGTTTGCGATCCGAGGAGGCGATGGATCTTCGAGAAGAGCTCAAGGACACGGCTCCTGTTTACGTCGCCGGCAGTCTCTCGGGGATGGGTAAGAATCCTCGCGCCTGTCAATTGCGATTGGAGCTTGCAGATGTGGCTCCGGAGCAGATCGCGCTGGCGGTTCGCGGCAGCGACTCCGAGCACGCCTGGGAGATTCGTGACAAGATAGGCAAGAAGGTCCCGGATGAGGTGCTGATGAGCTTGCGGGGGCTGGAGACCGAGCGGGCCTGGGAGTTGAGGAAGAAACGGACCAAGGACAAGTACGCCCGGGCGCTATTGCAGAGCCTCGGCGGGATCGACAGCGACGAGGCCTGGGAGTTGCGGGATCGGTTTTCTAACGAATACCTTCCCTGGGTGCTCATCAGCCTGCGCGGGTTGAGGTCCGATCGTTCCTGGGATTTGCGCCAGGAGCATGTTTGCCGGGCGCCCAAGATCATCATCAAGACGATCGGCTCGAGCAACGATCCGAGAGCCTGGGAAATTCGCAACGATTCCAAGCCCTATGCCAAGGAGGTCCTGGATTCCCTCAGTGGACTTGATTCGGGTGACGCCTGGCGTCTTCGCATGGAGCTGAAGGATAAGTGGCCGAACACGGCCATTTCCAGTCTTGGCGCTGGCTCCCAATCGGAGAGAGATTGGAAGTTCCGCTGGGATATGCTGAGGGAACACCCCGGCAATCATCTTCTCGTCAAGCACCTGGTCAAGGCCCAGCTGAAGAGCGTTTCGAGGCGGGCCAAGGAGGAAGCCAGGAAAGAGGAGGGGGCTGTCTGAGGACGGCCTTTTCTCGAGCCGGAACGATCCCTCCTGCTACTCCTCGCAGTCCTCATCATCGCAATGGTGGTGATGATGATGGGAGGAAGATGCATCCTCCTGTTCCTGCGGACGGTTCACCCTGCGGCTCTCGAGGTCCTCCTCGAAGATCCAGCCATAGCTCTCTTCCCAGGGCGTCATGGACGGTACGAAGGGAATTCCATCAGGATTTTCCGCGAGCGACTCTATCGAGTCCTGGATACTGGTGTTTCTTCCCTCGTAGCCCTGGACGAAAATTTCACGCAGGTTGTCGAGCTGTTCGTAATCACCCAGGCGGGCGCTGGCGGCGATGGCCTCCTCCAGGGCGCGGTCGGCGGGCTCCCTGAGTTGCTCCCTGGCAATTCGCGCGCGGAGGAATTCCTTGATGTCCTCGATGTAGCCCCTCTCCTCGATGACGCCGCAGTCGCCCAGCAGGCGGTAGGTCTGCCTGCGAAGGTCGAGGCCCGGTTCCTCGTCTATCCACTCCATCAGGGCCTCGAGGGCGGGGACCCCGATTCTCAGGAGGGCGATTCCCGCGGCATTGCAGAGGCTCTCCTCATCTTCCATGGCAAAGCTCCTCATGAGGGTATGGATAGCGGTCTGGGAGCGTGCCTCGGCAAGGATCGCCACGATCCAGAGCACCGCCGCGTCCTCTCCGCAGCCATCTTCGATCGCGGTATCGAGCGCGTCGGTGAGGCGGCCCTGGAAATCTCCATCATCGAGGCAACGGTCGATCAGGGTGTGAACCGCCCTGACGATTTCCCGGCGGTCGTCGGTGAAGAGAGAGAGCAGCTCGGGTTCGTCCACCAGCTCTTTAAACGATGGGCCGTCGAGGATTTCATCCAGTTCGGAGTCGGGCATGGTGTTATTCGCTGCTCACCAGGGACTCAGCGCAGATCGTCATCGTTCTCGAGTTCTTTGAGCTCGGCCTCAAGATCCTCAGGAACGCCACCCTCCTCGGGCTTCTCTTCCGTTTCCGGCTCCTCGGTCACAGCGCCGCTGACAGCTGCCTGGGCGCGGATGTACTCGATGTATTGATTCGCGTCTTTTCGAACCTGGTTGTCACCATAGAGCTTGGCGGCCTCGGCGACCTGGACGGCTTTCTGGGGTTGTGCGTCACCGGCGAGATCCTTGATCTTCTGCTCGTCGACCTCCCATTGATCGATCATCTTCTTCTCGGCCTTGAAGTAGAGCTCATCGATTTCTTTCGACTTGGTGTCGTTATACTCGTTCTCGGCTTCTCTGATCTTGTCCATGGCCGGGGCCCAGAGCCCCTGGTCGAAGAGCCTGTTGAAGGAGTCGACGAAGCTCTCGAAGTTTCCCTCGGTGCCCAGCTCGGTTTCCTTGCGGGCCGCTCTCAGCTCGCTCGCCCGGGCGTGGACCTGGGCGTAGAGTACGGCAAGATGCACCGCCCCCGGCTTGTTGAACATGCTGGTCTCGAGCTGGCCTTCGATAGCTCCTTCGATCACTGTCGGGCTTTCGCCGGAATTGAACCGGTTGGTTTGCTTGGCGAGGTAGGTGTCGACGATTTTTCTTTGCTCTTCGTATTTCGTTTTCCAGGAGGCCTTGATCTTCTTCAGCTGCTGCTCGGCAAGATCTGC
Source organism: Planctomycetota bacterium (assembly GCA_002695115.1). Lineage (GTDB taxonomy): Bacteria > Planctomycetota > UBA8108 > UBA8108 > UBA8108 > UBA8108. Next base: position 10,909 of record NZOA01000012.1, on the reverse strand, counting down.
CCTGTGCGCGATGTTCGCCCTGGCCCGGGTCTTGCTGGCTCGCTGGGCGCTGAACACTACGACGACGGCGAGTACGACACCGAGTCCCGCTCCGGCCATCATGAATGGACGGATCTTCTTTCTGGTGACCGGGTAGCCCAATTGTTCTTCCACGAAGGAATCTTCGAAGATGTCTCCTTCATCACCGCGGTCGATCAGCTTTCCGGAGAGGTTTGCGCCGGCTCCGGTGAGGCCGCTCTTCTTGCCTCCGCCGGGGCCTTTCCCGGACTCAGAGCGCCTGGTCTTGCTGAAGGAGAACGATTTTTTTGAGCCGGTCGTCGTCTTGGATGATTTTCCATCGGATTTCTTCCTGGTGAAGGATGGAACCTTGCGGCCGGTCCGGGCTCCCGGTTTCCCTGGTTTTTTTCCGGATGATTTTTCCGGATCTTTCGAGGAGTCCCTGGTCTTGGAGGGCAACTTGAGCTTGGGAAGTGAGGGAGTTTTCTTTTCTTCGTCGCCGGCGGAGCTCTCCTCGGGGATTTCTTTTTTCCCTGTCTCCAGGCTTTCTTCCTTCGCCGGCAGGGGCGGGGGGGCTTCGCCGGAGGCGGCTTCCGCGTTCAGGCAGGTTTTCAGGCGGCGTACGAGCTCCGGGACGCTCTGGATGCGCTGCTCGGGGTTTTTTCGCAGGAGCTCCTGGATGGCCCGCCCTAATTCTTCGCTGATCTCCGCGCATTTTTCCGCCGGGTCGGGGACATCATCGTTCAGGTGGGCCTTGAGGATTTCCTTTGGAGAATCACCGTTGAATGGAAGCTCACCGGTGGCGATCTGGAAGAGCGTACAGCCCAGGGAGTAGAGGCTGGACCTGAAATCGCCGGGCTCTCCGCCTATTTCTTCGGGCGAGGCGTGGTGGGGAAAGCTGGCTACTACCGGAAGACCGAGGTCCGTCTCATCCGAGGGTGTTATGTCAATCTTTCCGCTGGCTGTGATGACTATGCGACCGACGTGGAGAACAGGAGCCCGGGTACCCGTTTCGGACTCTGATTCTTCGCCCATCACCTTGGCCAGTTGGCAGGCCAGCCGTACCACCTGTGGACCCGGCAGGGGGCCCTTGGATGAAAGGTATTTTTCAAGATTGATACCGGCGTTTTCCGTCATTTCGAACCGTTTCCGGGGGGTTCTGGGGCAATTTCAGGGGTGCCCACTTCGGTGCCAACTATGCGTCGATACAAGGCGTTCCAGGGCTGATTTCAGCGAATCGACCCAGCCTAGCCACTGGGAAAACGCCTTTACGCTCTATTTATGATACTACGACCTCTAGGATGACCGAAGTCATAAAAACGAGGCTGACAACGCCGTTGAGGGTGAAAAAAGCGAGATTGACCTTCGAGAGATCATCCGGTTTCACGAGGGATTGTTCGTAGACAAGCAGCAGGCCCACGATGCCGACGCCACCCCAGTAGAAGGGACCGAATCCCGCCTGGTAGCCGAGACCTCCCAGCAGGGCGAGGGTGAGGAGATGGAAGAGCTTCGAGAGCGCCAGGGCGCGTCCCGTCCCGATCTTTACCGGCAGGGAGTGGAGACCTTCCTCACGGTCGAAGTCGTGGTCCTGGCAGGCGTAGATGATGTCAAATCCGGCGGTCCAGAAGGCGACGGCCAGTCCCAGCAGGATGGGAAGGAGATCCAGTTCGGCGCGAACCGCGATCCAGGCTCCAACCGGGGAGAGTCCCAGGGCGGCTCCGAGTACAAGGTGGGAGAGGGAGGTGAACCTCTTGGTGAAGGAATATCCCAGCACAACAGCGATGGCGACAGGGCAGAGATAGAGGGCCAGGGTGTTGATCGACCAGCAGCAGATGGCGAAAAGGCAGCAGGACACGATGGTCGCCCCCAGCATGAAGCCACGCGACAGCTGACCGGCTGGCAGGGCGCGTGAGCTAGTCCGGGGGTTCTTCGTGTCAAGACCGGCATCGGCCAGGCGGTTGAAGCTCATCGCCGCGGTGCGCGCGAAGACGCAGGCTGCCACTATCTTCGCAAGCAGAGCCCAGGAGGGTGTCTCCGCCGCCATGAAGAAAGCCGAGATGGCGAAGGGCAGGGCGAAGATCGAGTGGGAGAACTTGATCGATTCCAGGAAGATCCCCAGGCGTCCCGGCTGCCGGGGAGGTAGCCTGCTTTCCTGCAGATGCTCATTTCTGATCTGCTCCTGGAGGCTCATGCAGCATCATTCTCCCCAGCGATCGATCAGCTGGTTGTCAAGTTCGAGGGCGTCGAGGATACGGGAGACGATAAAGTCGACGCTGTCTTCGAGGGTTTCGGGGTGCTGGTAGAAGGCCGGGGAGGGAGGGAGGATGATGGCCCCCGCCCTCGACAGCTTGAGCAGGTTCTCGAGGTGGATCGATGACAACGGGGTCTCTCGAGGAACAATCACGAGTTTCCGCCGCTCCTTGAGGCAGACATCCGCTCCGCGGTGGATCACGTTGATCGAGNCCCCGCTCGCTATCGAGCCGACGGTTCCCATCGAGGCGGGGACGATCACCATTCCCTGGAAGCGGAAGGTTCCGCTGCAGAAGGGCGCCGTAAAGTCCTTCTCGGGAATGAGCTCGAGCAGGTGCCGGTTCACGTCTCCCCACGGGTCACCATCCTTGCGCGCGGGCAGCTCCTCCTTGATGACCAGCCTGGCGGCCGAGCTCATGGCGAGCAGCACCTTGCGTTCACTTCCGAGCAGATGCCGGACGAGCTTCTGGGCGTAGACGATCCCGGATGCCCCGGTCACTCCGACGATGACCGGAAGCTCGCTCCGCCTGGTGCCGGCTGGTTTTTCTTTCGTCATGAATCCAGTTCCGTTTCTGGGCCCCCGGCGCTGGCGGAGGAATCTCTCTCGGTTTTCACGCCCAGGCTCCAGAGGAAAGAACGNTCGAAGCTGGCCGCCTCGTTTTCTCCCGACAAGAGGAGACTTCGGGGATCCGGCTCTTCGAGAAAGGCCTCGACCTGCCTGGCGCCTTCGATGTCCCCCAGCCAGTCGAGCAGTTTTATCAGCAGACCAACGTANTTTTCGAGACTATTATCCGACTTATTCTCTTCCAGGCACGAGTAAACAAACTCATCTTTGTGAATCTTCAGGGCCAGCGGTGGGCTGTCGCAGTAGAGGGCCAGGTGGAATGAGAGTCCGTGGAGCTCCGGATCCTGGAGCNGCTCCATAAGCTCGGCAAGCCTACCCTGGGGCGCCGCGGGCCGGGCTCCGGGAGCCGATTGGCTGAGCAGGGAGGGCTGGAGATTGCCTGGCCCCGTATTGCCATCTTCGGNTTTGTCCGCGGGGGCCGCCTCGGGAAGAAGAGCGTAGATTCTTATCCCGGCGATGCGGGATTTTTCGACAGGGGTCTTTTTCCCCCCGGGAGATGCCGCCGTGAGCTCCCGGTTGGAAAACTCGAGTCCGGAGGTTCGCAGCGGGCGAGGCAGGTTTTCAAGCTCGCCAATTTTCGCGATGGAGCTCGGCGCCCCGATGGAGGCCAGGGTGGCGGCCAGCTTCTCGAGCCTGGAGCGGGGCTTCATGATGGCAAGCAGGCCTCCTCCGTGGCGAGTGCGGGCCACGGCGTCGCTGTGGTGCATGCCGAGGTGTTCCTCCAGGGCCTCGGCGATTTTTTCCGGCGGCGCGGAGGAGGAGGGTGACAGAATGAGGGAGCAGTCTCCGGCAGCCTGTTCTTCNTCCGGTGAGTCTCCGGNCGGTTCCGCCCGGTGGCCGAGGTGGAGCGCGACGATTCCGGCAGTCATCAGGTGATGGCGAACCGAGTCGAATCCAGTCTCGCGGAGAAGGTCTTCGAGGAGCGCGGGNCCCGGGAATTCCGCCACGGAAGCCGGAAGGTAGGAATAGGCCTCGGCTCCTTGTGNGCTTCGGGAGATGATCCTTCCGAGCAGGGGGAGGATGCGGCGGAAGTACAGGGCGAACAGGCTCCGGAGGATGGCGCCGCGAGGCGGGGTGAACTCGAGCAGGGCGATTCGTCCTCCCGGCTTGAGCACCCTGCGGAGCTCGAGCAGCCCGGCCTCGAGATCGCAGAGATTNCTGATCCCGAAGGCTACCGTGACGGCATCGAAGGTCGCGTCGGCGTAGGGCAGGTTGAGGGTGTCCGCCACGATGAGGGAACAGCGTTTCTCCTCTCGCTCCAGGCGTTTGCGTTCTCCGATGGAGACCATCTCGGGACAGAAATCGGCGCCGATGACGTGTCCTCCCGAAGAGTCNTCGACGTATTGGCTGATCTCGAGNGCCAGGTCGCCTGTTCCGGTGCAGGCNTCGAGGATCCTGTCGTTCTCCTCGATCGCCAGTTCGCGGGCTGTTCGNCTGCGCCANCTGCGATCCCTGTTGAGGCTCAGCAGGTGGTTGAGGAAGTCGTAGCGCCTGGAGATCCCGGAAAACATGCTCCGGATCCGGTCTCGATCCTTCGATAAGTTGACTTCTGGATGCTGTTTTATTGAAGACTTGGACATCGGGCTGCGTCATACTTGAACGCGAAGTGTGGGCCTGCCTGAGGCCTCCGGAGAGCCGGTCGGTATCAGCAGGAAGACAAGTATCCTAACCCATGCGGAGGAAACATCCATGAGGCAGGGATCGGCAGGTCTGGTTGGTCGCGGTCGCGGGTTTTCGACTCGCCTTCGACAGGTGAGAGGGTATCTCTTTCTGGGGCTCTGCCTCGGCATCTTCAGTCCTGTCGCGGCGCTCGAGGTGAAGCCCGCAGATGGAGATGGCGGTATCGTCAAGCTCGGTGGGGTAGAGTGGACGGGGGTCGAGAGTGGGCTCGCCAGTATTCGCCAGCGCTACAAGCCGGCGCTGGTCTGGTTCACCGGGAGCTCGCCTGCCGATGCCCTTGGGCTTATCAAGAGGCTGGAGAATTCGGCTTTTCGACGCCTGGCCTCGCGGTACGTCCTCATCCGGCTGACTCCCGNCGACCTGGGCAAGAGNTATTCACCCAGGCCNANCGGNCCGCGGGAAAGAANGGNCGGCAGGAAAGCNCCCGGAAAGCCTCCGCCCAAACCNGCNGGGGGTCCGACCATCGCGGACGAGCTNCGCNTGCCCGCCGGGGAGCCGGCCCTGGTCGTGCTNGATTTTCGTGAACGCCTTGTTGAGCGCTACGACCNGGAGNTGCCCGGCAAGGATGNCCTGAACTCGCGNCTGAAGAAGATCCTGAAGATCAGNGATTACTACGCCAGGCTGAGTCTCCCTTTCGAGAAGCTGCTGCTCGAGTCGAAGGAGGCCCTGAAGCTCGGCAANAAGCGGACAGCCGTTCTGAAGGTAAGGGACCTCGAGAGTCCCACCCTCCGCAAGAAGATGGATCCGGTGCTGCAGTCCTGGGTGGCGAAAGTCATCAGGAATTATCGCCAGGAGGCCNGGAAGGCCNTGGACAAGGCGATCGCGCTCGAGAGAGAGGGAGACAAGCTCAAATCCGACAGTGGGCTGAAGTACACCAAGGCTATCGATGCCTTCGAGAAGGTGGCAAAGGATTATCCTTTCAAGGACATCGCGGTCGAGGCCAACAGGCACTCGGGAGAGATCCTCAGGAAGATGACGGNCTTNGGCAGAAACCCCTTCTAGAGGCAAGGTGGAAACCGCCCCATGAATTCCGGACCGTCATCCCATGGCGAGCGGAGGCTGCCAACGACCGAGCTCGAGAATCCCCTGTCGCAGGGGCTCGACTCGAAGACGGCGAGGGAGATCGTCGGTATTCTNCATCGAGAAGACCGTAAGGCCTGGGAGGCGCTGGACTCCGAGCTCGACTCCATCGCGGCTGTGGTCGATGCCGTGACGGAAGCGTTCGANCAGGGCCGNCGCCTCGTCTACCTTGGCGCCGGCACCAGCGGGAGGCTGGGAGTGCTAGATGCTTCCGAATGTCCGCCCACCTTCGGCGTAGAGCCGGGCCTGGTCGAGGGATTCATAGCCGGGGGAGACGGCGCCCTGCGGTGCGCTGTCGAGGGAGCTGAGGATTCGGCGGAGGGCGGCGCGCAGGTCGTCAGCGAGGCGTCNGTCATCGGGGGGGATGTCGTCTGCGGGATTTCCGCCAGNGGNCGGACTCCTTTCGTTGTCGGCGCCCTGGANGAGGCTAGNCGGCGGGGAGCGGTAACGGTNCTGATCGCCTCCGATGGGGGCCTCCGTGAAGGTCCCATGAAGCCGGACTGCGATCACCTCGTCGTTATCGATGCCGGGCCGGAGTGTATCGCCGGCTCTACCCGGCTGAAGGCGGGGACCGCCACGAAGATGGTTCTCAACATGATCACGACAGCCTCCATGGTCCGATGGGGGAAGGTATACGACAACCTCATGGTGGATCTCGTGGCCAGCAATGCCAAGCTGCTGGAGCGCGCGCGGAGGCTGGTCGAACGGCTGGGCGAGGTGGATTCCGAGGAGGCGCTCGAACTGCTGGACAAGGCTGAAGGTAGCGTCAAGCTGGCTGTCCTGATTGCCCGCAAAGGCGTCGAACTCAGCGAGGCCCGCAGGTTGCTGGCTGAGCACAAGGGCCATCTGCGCCCGTCTCTCGAAGAAAATACCGATTCCAGGATTGCGTAACTCTTTTCACAGGAAGGGACTTGCGGTATTTTCCCCGGCCAGGTTGGACGCCTCCCCCGGCTCGTGGTACCCTGATGCACTGAATCTTTTTCGCTTCTGAACCTGCTTTCTGGCGAGGATTTCTCAATGCCCGTCTACGAAACGCTTACAGCGGATACCTTTAATGCCAATTGGAAAGGTGAAATCGCCGCCAGGGTGAATGACATCCTGCAGCGTCGTAAAGGGCCATTCAGCCATAAGCTGGAGGAGATTTCCCGTTTCATCGAAAGAGGTCTCGGGAGCGCGCTTTCCTCCGAACGCCTGAAGAGTTCGATCAAGAGCCTGATCAGGTCTCTGAAGGACCGCCAGGGAACGGTGGGAGCGGATGGGGAGCAGGTTCATGCCGAACTCGAGGTCTTCTTTGAACAGATCATTCGCCACCGGGAAGACAACAGGATCGAGCAGTATTCGACCTACCTCTTCACGGTTGACCTGGATCTGAAGATCTGAGAGCGGGCGCCCTCGAGCGCGTCCAGGTGAAGAGCACCGCGTTACGGATGGGAGCCTTCCCTCCGGTACGGTTGCCGGCAGGGGCGGAAAATGCGGCAGATGGCGATGCTATAGAAAAGAATCTGAGTGAAGATTGCGATGAAGCTGCCTGGGCGGTTTCATCGTCGGCTGCGGCGCGCGGGGCTGTCGTAGCCGGGCAGTCCCGGCGCGGCTGAGGGCAATTATGGAGGTAGAGAAGAAAATGAAGTCGCTGAAAAACGTCGCGTTTACCGGGCTCGTTCTCATGGCCGGGCTCGGGGGGTATTTCCTCTTCACTTGGAGTGGTATCGGAGAAAAAGTCCGTGAACACGGGATCAGGATCGAGAAGGTGGAGGAGGAGGGCCAGGAACACCAGGTGAGGATCATCGGAAACCAGAAGGACATCGAATTTCTCAAGAAAGAGATGGTGCAGGCGAAAGAGCGGATCACGGAGGTGCAGGGGCAGATGAAGGAAACGCGGGAGCGGCTGGGGACAGCCGAGGCGGCTCTGAAAAAAGTGGTGGAGAGCGCAGGCAGGAACGAGGAGAAGGCAGGTGAGCTTTCCCGTCTGGTTGAGAAGATATCCCGTGAGCAGGAGAATCTGAGCGGTGAGCTCAAACGCAGGACGCTGAAGGTCCAGGCCCTGGATGAACGTCTGAAGAGCCAGGAGCGAGTCAACCTCGACATCGATCGTCGGTTGCGGGTTCTCGAGGACAAGGCCGGGTTGAAGCCGCCTATTCCGTGAGTCTGAAAAGCCGGCGGGTGTTTTCCGTGGCGGCCTCGTCGACCTCCCGGGGAGACAGGTTCATGAGTACGGCGAGAAAGTCACATGTGAGCGTGGTATAGGCAGGCTCGTTGCGTTTTCCCCTGTGGGGGTGAGGTGGCAGGTAGGGGCTGTCGGTCTCCAGCAGTAGACGATCGAGCGGAACCGTGCCGGCGGCCTGCTGAAGGCGCTCTGCGTTCTTGTAGGTGACGTTGCCCGCGAAGGAGATGTGGAAGTCCAGGGCCAGGCCTCGTTCGGCCTCCAGGGGGCCGCCTTCGAAGCAGTGAAAGACGCCGGGTGGGACGCTGTCACGAGCCTCCAGGAGCTCCAGCAGGGTGGAGATGGCCTCGCGGCAATGAAAGATGACCGGCAGACCGAGCTCCAGGGCCAGGTCCAATTGGGGCTGGAGTATTGCGGACTGGGCTTCCGGGGGAACAGTATCCCAGTAATAATCGAGCCCGATTTCTCCTACGGCGACAGTCTCCTCCGGGTTCGTTTCGATGAGCTCACGGATAGCGGCGAGGGCCGCCTGTGGATCAGCTACCGGCGATTGGGGATGGATCCCGGCGCTGGCGAAGAAGCCATCTTCTCCCCTCGCCATGCCGATGGCCTGGGAGCTTGTCTCGACATCGATACCGATGTTGATGATCGTTTCGATCCCCGCGGCCCGTGCCCGCTCGATGACAGCCTCACGGTCTTCGTCGAATTCTTCAAGGTATAGATGGGCGTGGGAGTCGATCATTTAGCCTGTTCGCAGGGAGCCGTGACCCGGTTTGATCAGGGCTCGACGGTCCAGCCCTTTCCACCCTGGTATTCGACCCTTGCCAGCATCTCCCGCAGCGACCTGATAAACGCCAGCGCGCCCTCCCTGTCTCTGCCGGGGGGATGGAGGGCGTAGAGGCGCTTGTTCTTCTTGCGCGGGAAGAGGGCCGTCAGGGCACGCTGGAAGAGAACCGCGTCGCCATGGTATTCCAGTGAAAGCACCAGCAGCTCGCCCAGTGGTTTTTTCAACCCACGGTTGGCCGACCAGGCGAGGTAGAAAACACGCGGCGCGATGCTGCCATCGGAATCGAGGGCGGCCAGGTCGCTGGGGTCAAAGCTGTCGAGATGATCCAGCAGTGTCGCCGCGATCGCCGGGTTCTTCCCTGCCTTTGCGATCAGCAGGCGCCGCGCCCTCTTGAGCTCGGACTCGGAGAGGGCGCCGGTGCCGAGAAAACCCGCGAGGGCCTGGAAATGCCGATCGAGGGGAACCCGTGGCCTGTCCATCTGGGCGAGGAGTCCCTCGGCGGTTTTTTCCCGGAGGTATTTCAGCAAGAGGGGCGCTCTGGCGTCGGCAACCAGGTTCTTTTCCCCTTTTATGCGCAGCTTGCAGACAACCCGCACTGTGGCCGGGACGCCGGGGAATTCATCCAGGGAGAGATCGATAATCCAGTCATTCGTGGGGTGCAGCTGGTAGATGCGCCGCCCCCGGGAAGCCCCTGCTTCGATAGCGGGAGGAGCAGGATCTCCTCCTGTTCCCGTTCTGCGGCGCTGGAGGTCGGCCAGCAGGGCTGAGAGCTCATCCTGCACGCCCTGGGGGGCCTCTCTCAGGGAGGCCGCGAGAGTTATATGTGTCAGGAAACCATCATCGTAGAAAAGGCAGCGGCTGGCGATGAAGGATTCGGCACGGGCCACCTCGGTTATGGAGCGGTTGCCGATCCTGAGGAAGCTTTGTCCCTCCGGGCGGCCTCCGTCGAAGGGTTCGCTCTGTGCGCGGGGGGCTTCTCCACCGGAGGGAGAGCCGCAGGAACTCAGCAGGAGCAGAGCGATCGCCGCGGGCAGGCGGGGGCAAAAAGAGTATCGTTCCTGGAGTGCGATCATTTTTCCCGGGTGATCGTTTGTCCTGCAGGGGGGAGGATTCCGTCCCTCGAAGCCCCGAGGTCTCAGATCGTATTTTCTTCCTGCAGGCGAACACGGTCCGCTCTGGATTTTCTGAAGTACTCGATCATCTCCAGCCGCGCCGCGGAAGCTTCGTCGAGGATGAAGGTGACGTCAGCGTGCATCTGCAGCGCGCTGCCGGGCCAGTAACTCGAGATGGGGCCTTCGACGCTGGCCTTGACGGCCTCGGCTTTTTTCTCGCCGTAGGCCTGCAGAAGAATACGCCTGGCATCCAGGATGGTGGCGATGCCAAGTGTGCTGGCGACCTGGGGCTGCTCTGAAGGATCCTCGTAGAATCTCGAATTGTCGCGGAGGGTTTTTTCCGTAAGGGTCTTGATGCGGGTGCGGGAGGCTAGCGACGACGTGGGCTCATTGAATCCTATGTGACCGTTCGAGCCGATTCCAAGCAGCTGGATGTCGATCCCGCCAGCCTGGCGGATCTCATCTTCGTGTCGCAGGCATTTCTCTCTCAGCCCGGGTCCCTCGCTGGGCGGGAAGTGAATGTTTTCTTCCGGGATGTTGATGTCCTTGAAGAGGTGCTTGCGCATGAAGGACCTGTAGCTCTGCGGGTGGTCCGCTGCGAGGTCGCAATATTCATCGAGGTTGAATGTGCGTACCGCGGAGAAATCCACACCGCCTTCACAGTGGGCGAGGCTCAACTGCTGGTAGACGCCGATCGGGGTGGAGCCGGTGGCGAGTCCCAGGACAAGATCAGGCTTGCTCTCGAGGGCGCCCAGGATCTCTTCAGTGACGATTCCGGCACCTTCTTCCGCATCTTTACAGACTACGACTTGCATGGATAGTTCTCACATCTCCCGCGCAGGTTGGTGTTTTCGCTGTTATTTTCCGGAGGCGGGAAGCTCGCGTATTATGCGAATTGGGCGTCCCGCTGGCAACGCTTAAGGCGGCAGTTACTCCGGGTAGCGGGTTTCCCTGCAGCGTGGATGGAGGTCTCAGCGCCTCTGCCAGAAGGTCGGCAGCAGGAGGATGAGGAGGCTGTAGATCTCCAGACGTCCCAGCAGCATGCAGAACGCCAGGACCAGCTTGCCAAGGGGATGGACGAAGGCGTAATTCTTGACGGGGCCTACGTCCCCGAGTCCCGGGCCGATTGAATTGAGCGCGCTGAGAGAGGCGGCGCCGGCGGTCTTGAGATCTATGGGTATTTCGTGGGGGGGGACGCACATGATGACCGTACAGAC
>NZOA01000002.1 GCA_002695115.1 Planctomycetota bacterium | reverse complement strand
ACCGAACGGATCTTCGTTTACCTGCAGATCCTCAGCGCCTGCACGGTCGCCTTTGCCCATGGCGCCAACGATGTCGCCAACGCGATCGGCCCCCTCAGTGGAGTGATCACCGTCCTGCAGAAGGGCGCCCTGTCGGCGAAATCCGACCTGAGCGATGGCTGGATGACGCTCATCCTCGCGCTCGGCGGGGTCGGTATCGTAATCGGGCTCGTCACCTGGGGCTGGCGGGTCATTGAAACCATCGGCAAGAAGATCACCGAGCTGACCCCTACGCGCGGTTTCTCGGTTCAATTCGGCGCGGCGATCACCATCCTGGTCGCCTCGCGGGCGGGACTTCCGATCTCCACGACCCACACGCTTGTGGGCGCGGTGCTCGGGGTTGGCTTCGCGCGCGGCATCGGGGCACTCAACCTGCGGGTCGTAAGAGACATCATCATCTCCTGGGTGATGACCCTGCCCGCCGGAGCGTTCCTGGCGATCCTCTTCTTCTTCATTCTCAAGGCCATCTTCGGATAAGGCCTGTTTCCCGGGAGACTGAAGAACCCGGAAAAGAAAACGGCCGGGAGATGGTTTCGCCATCTTCCGGCCGTTTTCTTTCGATGCCGGCAGGAGCCGCGATTCAGGCCTGCTTGCCGGCGATATTGACCCAGGTGTGCACGTGGGGCGTACCGCGGAAGTACCAGACCATTCCCGGCCCCTCGACCATCCAGCGGTCCCAGATCTCATCGTCGCCGATATTCCCCTCGTCAAAGTAGGAAACCGTCAACGCGTCGAGTCCGCCGTTGGCGTCGATGCACTTGAGCGCCTCGTCGACATCGCTCTTGCGGTACATGTTCAGCATGCTTCGCAGGGTCTCGTCGAGGAGCTTCTTCTGGTCCTTCGACATGTCCGCGCCGCTGAGGCCCCCAAGCTTGCCCTTTGAACCCTTGAGCTTGATCACCTTGGGGCTGTCGGGAGGCGACTCGACCACCAGGGCCTTGTCGCGCTGCTTGCCATCGAGGGCGCCGTAGAGCTTGTTGGCCAGGCGTGCCTGGTGCCACCAGACGTTGCCGGCATGATCGGGCTTCTCGTTGAAGCCGCCGGCCGCGTGGCCGTAGAAGATGGGCCCGCCGAAGGCCGTGTTGTCGACCGAGTCGCCATCGGCTCGAATCGTCAGGTGGCGACCGGTCAGCACCCACTCGAACTTGCCGGTGCCGGGCTCGCCGAAGATCGCGCAGGTGTACTTGTCAAAGCCGCCGGCGTCGTCCTTCATCTGTTTCTCGAAACGCTTGTAACCATCCTCGGAGGTCACCCCCTTGAAGATCTCCAGGATCAACTTCTGCTGGTCGGCATCGTAGAGCTTGCCGATGGCCGCGGCCTTGGGATCGACGATGTACCAGTTGTTCCTGACCATCGAGCGCTTCTCATGGCTGAAGGGCATGCAGACCAGCTTGCGCTGGTTGTCCTTGAGACTGTCGAAGAGCTGCTTGACCGCGGTCTCGGCAGGCTGGGCCTTCTTCTTCTCGTCGGCGAACAGCAGGCTTCCCGTGGCGCCGAGCGACAGGCCGGCGGTACCTACCGCCGTAGCCGCCGTGGCGGCGGTGCGCAGAAAACGACGACGACTGACATCGTCACAATCGGGACACTGTAATTCGTGCGAATGATCTTCTTTTCGCATCGTGACCTCTTTCTTCCGGTTGGTTAGTGCAGATTTCCCGTCCAAGGTAATCATGGTACCCCGAAGGGGCCAAAGCTAACACCGGTTTTCACCTTTCACGGAGATGAAACCTCCCGGGGCCGACTCACAACCGGAGGATGATNTTNCCCGTGTTGAGGTTCTCCTCCATACGCTCNTGAGCCTGGCGGACATCCTCAAGTGGCAGGATCGAGTCGACCACCGTCTTCAGCTCTCCACTCTCCAGGAGCGGCAGAGTCCGTTCGCGGAACCTGGCGGTCACCTCCGCCTTCTCTTCAGTGCTCCGNCTCCGCATGACGCTGNCGATGATNCTGAGGCGCTTGCTGAGAACGGCTCCAAGATTCACCTCGGCACTCGCCCCCCCGAGAAGGCCGAGCAATACCATGCGCCCGCCGGAGCGCAGGCTGGCAATGTTCCTGTCCCAATAGCTCGCGCCGACGAGATCTAGGACCAGGTCAACGCCCTCTCCNGCGGTCANGCCGGCTACGGCCTCGGAAAAATCCTTCGCCCGGTAGTTGACGCCGGCGGCCCCCAGCTCCTCGCAGGCCGCCGCTTTTTCCGCCGTACCCGCGGTAGCGATCACCCGGGCCCCGGCGGCTACCGCCAGCTGGATCGCCGCGGTTCCCACGCCGCTGGCGCCCGCATGGACGAGCACCGTCTGTCCCTCCTTGAGCCCGCCGAGATTGAAGAGACCATCCTCGGCGGTATAGAACGCCTCCGGCGCCGCGGCGGCGGATTCATACGACATATTGGACGGAATCGAGACCGCCAGGCGAGCATCGACAACCAGGAACTCGGCATAGGCGCCCCCACCGCAGAGCCCGAAGACACGATCTCCACGGGAAAATCCCTCGACGCCCTCGCCCGCAGCCGCCACCTCCCCGGCGAACTCCAGGCCGAGAATATCGGACTCTCCCGCCGGGGGCGGATAAAGTCCGCGACGCTGCAGCAGATCGGCGCGATTGAGCCCGGCGGCGAAATTACGCACCAGCAGCTGGCCGGTACCCGGCCCAGGCTCAGGAAGATCAACGATTTCGAGCACATCCGGCCCGCCCGGCTCTTTCACCTTCACGCAACGCATGGCGGTCACTTTACCAGCGCATGAAAAAAAACTACAGGACCGAGGCGGGGGCTGACGATGCAGTGAATAACGGTCTGAAAGGAAAACCGAGCCGGTTCACCGGCGCGTCCCGGAGAAAAGACAATGAATAAAAGAGGCAGCGGCGCGATGATCGCCTTCACGGTCTTCTGCTTCGCGGGCGTCATCGCCCTCTTCGCGCAGGCGGATCTCTCCATCGGGCACAGCGAAAACGCCCACCTCGACCCCTCGAGCGGCACGCCGGAGCTCATCCAGCGCCGCATCGCCGAGGAGATGATCGGCGGACACCGGGTCCTCAATAAAGACGAGAAATCCGGTGATTCGCGGCTCAAGCTCGATGGCCGCGTGAAGAACGACTGAGCCTTCTCCACCGCCCCACCGAACCTCGGGCTTTACAAGCCCCCCTCCCGTGGCTATAGAGAAAGCAGATAATCTCCCATCTGGGAGAGTCGTTTAACGCTGAACCTCTCCGTCAGAGCGGAGAAATGAACCACGGTGGAGGGAACATCTATGCCTACCTGGCTGTTATTCGCGCTTGGAACCGTCTGTTGCTGGGGTGCCTACGGCACCGCGATTCACAAGAGCAATAGTCTACTTGGAGAAGGCCTGAAGACTGCCCTGCTCGTGGGCGTCGCCTACTTCTTTCTCGCCGTCCTGATTCCAGGCCTCATCATGTGGAAAAATGGCGCCGACTGGAGTTTCCCGGCCAAGGGGATGATGTTCGGTCTGCTGGCCGGATCGCTGGGAGCCATCGGGGCTATCTGCGTCATTTACTCCATGAAGTCAGGCGGCAGCCCGCTCTACGTCATGCCGATCATCTTCGGCTGCGCCCCATTGGTGAACGTCCTCGTTTCATCGATCGCCCATCCGCCACAGAATCCGATCAATCCCATCTTCTGGCTCGGAGTGCTCGTCCTCGCCTCGGGCGCCGGGATGGTCCTCTACTACCAGCCGAAATAACCGGTGGCTCTCAGGTCTTCAGCGTCTCGTCATGACGCGAGAAGCTCGGCGGCAGGTCGGCCGCGCGAACATTGGCGAGCGCGGCGATGGCGCCGGCCTTCTTGTCGGCATCGTTGTCCTCCCACTCGATGGTGAGCGCGCCATCGAAGCCTGCCCGGTTCAGCTCGACGATGACCTCCTCGGTATTCACCGCATCACGGGCGCTGCCGGCGGTGACGAAGTTCCAGCCGTTGTGCCTGTGCCCCATGGGTCGATGGCCCCCTAGGCGGCCGCCCCGGCTGTAGCTCCGGATGACCTGGACGCCCTTGATGTGGGCGCAGTGGATGTGCTCGCCAAACTCGCGGATGAACTCGACGCCGGAGACGTTCTGCCATTCGAGGTGCGAGCAGTCGAGGTTGAAGCCGGCGACGCCCTCGTAGCCCGCCTCGATCATCGTCTGCAGGTAGTCACCCGCCGACTCGATGTCGCCCATGGCCCTCTCGGAAGGATGGCACTCGAGATCGAAGGTNGTACCGTATTCGCGGCAGAGCTCGAGCAGGGGAGCGAATCGCTCGACGATCAATTCAAGCGAGACCTGGCGCGGATCGGCCAGGGGGCAGCCTCCAATCTCGCTCGGGGGAGGAGGAAACTCGAACCAATGCGACCAGGCGTGGGCCGGGGAGCCGGTGAAACCCGACACCGGCGCCTTGCGCTCCTGCAGCCGCCCGAGGTGGCCGGCAAGGCGTGCGCAGGCCAGCAGAGATTCAAGCGCCTGGCTGTGAATCAGCCGGCCGACCTCATCGGGAACATAGAAAGGGTCGGTCCGGGGCGGCTCATTGGTCTTTCGCCACTCCTTGTAAGCCTCGACCGCCTCACCGCCGATGAACTGAAGCGTCTTGGCCGAGGGTTCATCACCGAGCGCCTGGCCCTGCAGGTGGCCGGAGATGGAAAAGATCTCGAGTCCCCTCGCCTTCGCCTTGTCGACGCGCTCACCAGCGTAAGCCGCGGCGCCCTCGTCATCCGAGCAGCGCTCGAGCTCGAGCTCCCAGCTGGCTTCCTCCCAGCCGTCGAAGCCCGCATCGGCGATAAAACCGATCCACTCATCGTAATCGACGTCTCCGAACTGGCCCCTGACCAATCCCACCTGGTGATATGAACTCCTGCCGGGTCGATGCCCGGCGGTCTGTTTATAACCCACGGTTCCTGAACTCCAACGTTGATGGTGCCGCGCTGAACATGAAAATTACCCGGCGAAAAACGCGGGGGACCGCCCAAGCTATCAAGCCCATCCATGACCGACAACCCATTTCCTCCCGGGACGCTCCGCCGTGCAGGTTGCGCGCCCTCTCATCTCGGTGGTAGACTGGAACCCGATCAATGACAACACTGGTCCTATTAGTGCTGGCGCTCGTCCTCGCCTCCGGTCTCACCTCGATGTCCGAGGCGGCGCTCTTCAGCGTGCCCATCTCGAAAGTCTACCTCGCCCGGGACGCGAACCGCTCCGGAGGCGGTCGCCTTGCGGCGATCAAAGAAAACATGCAGCGCCCGATCTCCGCGCTGGTGATCCTCAACAATCTCATCAACATCCTCGGCTCGGTCATGGTCGGCTACTATGCCGCCAANCCCGATGTCCTTGGCGACCCCTACAAAGGGACCTTCGCCGGCGTCCTGACCTTTCTGATCATCGTCTTCTCCGAGATCATTCCCAAGACTGTCGGGGAGCGCTACAACCTGGGCATCTCCCTCGGCGCCGCCATTCCACTGACGCTCATCACCTGGGTCCTGTGGCCGGCCATCCTCGTGATCGAACAGATCGCCCGTCCCTTCTCAGGCAAAGCGAGCAAGGATGTGACCAGCGAAGAGGAAATCCGGATGATGGCGGACATGGGGAATAAAGCCGGGTTGATCAGCGGAGATGAGAGCCGTCTCATCAGCAATGCCTTCCGTCTCAACGACGTAACAGCCAGGGAAATCATGTCCCACCGGCTGGACCTGGCGAGCCTGGAAAACGACACTCCCCTCGAGGAGATCAACCCCTCGGATCTGGACATGACCCACAGCCGCTTTGTCGTGACCAGGGCGGGCGATCTCGATGACATCGCCGGAATCATCTACCTGCGAGACCTGCTGCTGGCGCTGGCCGGCGACAGGACAGGGCTGAAGGTGGGCGATCTGAAGAAGCCGGCCCATATGGTCCACGACAGCACTCCTGCCCACCAATTGCTCCACCAGTTCCAGGTCAAACGTCAGCATCTCTTCGTCGTTCTCGACGAATACGGCGGCACATCCGGAGTCGTGAGTCTCGAAGATGTACTCGAAGAGCTCGTCGGAGAAATCATCGACGAGACCGATCCCGACGAGGAAGAATCGCGTAACGTCCAAGGGGATGGAACCTTACCTCAAGATGGGCAGGCAGAAGCTTAAAATCGGCTTCATCCTCGCTTATTGACTACAGGTAAAGAACTTACGCTATTTGTGAAGACTTCTGCCGTGTGAGGTTGAAGTTCGAGTCTCGTCACCTGTAAAATTGGAGTTCGACATATTATATAAATTCTCCTGCTCTAAGGGGATCTGACAATTCTACCGATGTTTTTTTCTGGAACCCTTCCGGATGGCAGTTAGCGCATCGGTAATCCAACGAGGAATGAGAAGGATGACATTCGGCTCGTCGAGACATGAGTCCGGGTTTCCGGGCATCGCGGCATTCGTGCTATTGATGCTTGCTGCGCTCTCACCGGCACAGCTGTGGGCCCAGGATGCGGATGCCGATGGCGTCGACGACCCGGGTGATAACTGCCTCCTCGTTGTCAATCCAGCGCAGCGGGATTCCGATGGCGACGGCATCGGCGACGCCTGCGATAACTGCCCCTCCAATAGGAACTTCAACCAGCTTGACAACGATGGGGATGGCATCGGAACGATCTGCGACAACTGTCCCGGAAACCCGAACCCGAAGCAGGAAAACATCGATGGGGACTTCTTCGGTGACGCCTGCGACAACTGCCCGGAGGTTCCCAACCAGGTCCAGAGAGATTCCGACGGTGACGGGCTCGGCAATGCCTGCGACAATTGCCCCGACGATGCGAACCCCGAGCAGGAGGACATCAACGGCGACAACGTAGGCGATGTCTGCCAGCTCGACAGCGATGGCGATGGCCACGACAACGGCGCGGACAATTGCCCGGCGATCGCGAACGCGGACCAGGCAGATGACGACAAGGACGACATCGGTGATGCCTGTGACAGCTGCCCCACCCGGGCCAATACCGGCCAGGAGGACAGCGATGGGGACGGCCTCGGCGATGCCTGCGATGGCTGCCCCTCCATGCCCGATCCGGACCAGGCCGACTCCGATGGTGACGGGGTAGGCGATGCCTGCGACCTCTGCGTTTCCAGCCCTGACCCGGCCCAGGCCGACTCCGACAGCGACCGGCTCGGTGACGCCTGTGACAACTGTCCACTCTCGGCGAACCCCGGCCAGTCCGATCTTGACGGGGATGGAGCCGGGGACGCCTGCGACAATTGCCGGCTGCTCACCAACGCCTCCCAGGACGACTCCGATGGGGACGACATCGGAAATCAATGTGACAACTGTCCGCTGGAGCTCAACCCATCCCAGGCAGATGAAGATTCAGACGGTATCGGGGATGCCTGTGACAACGACTCGGACAACGACGGGATCCTCGATTCGACGGACAATTGCCTCGAGCAGCCGAATGCCGCGCAGGAAGACTCTGACTCCGACGGCATCGGAGATGCCTGCGACAGCTGCCCACGGGCGCCCAACCCCGCCCAGGGGGACTCCGACGGGGACGGAATCGGCGACGGTTGCGACAATTGCGCGCTCGCCGTCAACCCGGACCAGGAAGACTCCGACTCCGATGGTGTCGGAGATGCCTGCGACAACTGCGGCTCCGTTTTCAACGAGGAGCAGCTCGACTCGGACTCGGACGGGATCGGAGATGAATGCGACAATTGCCCCCTCGACGCCAACCTGAGCCAGCGGGATCTCGACAACGATGGCTTCGGGGATGTCTGCGACAACTGCCCCCTTGTCACCAACGCGGGACAGCTCGACATCGACGCCGATGGCTTCGGAAACGCCTGCGATAATTGCTTCTTCGTGCGCAACCCGCGGCAGGAGAACACGGACTCGGACGGCCTCGGGGATGCCTGCGACAATTGCCCCACCGTCGCCAACCCCGGCCAGGAAGACAGCGATTCCGACGAGATCGGCAATATCTGTGACAATTGCGTCACCGCCTCCAACCCGCGACAGGATGACGTCGACGAAGACGGGCTCGGCAACGCCTGCGACGATGATCCCGATGGAGATGGAATCGATGATCTCGAGGATAATTGTCCGGAGGTGAGAAACGAGGACCAGCTCGACGCCGACGGGGACTCGGTCGGCGATGCCTGTGACGACGATGCCGACAACGATGGGGTCCCCAACGGCGAAGACAATTGCCTCTACGAGGCCAATCCCGCCCAGGTGGACCAGGACCTCGATGGTATCGGCGACCTCTGCGACATCGACAACGACGAGGACGGAATCGAGGACCCCGAAGACAACTGTCCAGGCGTCTACAATCCCGACCAGTTCGACTCCGACGGCGACAGCGAGGGAGATGCCTGCGACTCGGACTCAGATAACGATGGAATCCTCGACGGAGACGACAACTGTCCTCTCGTCCCCAATCCTGACCAGCAGGATGGTGACGGAGATGGTCACGGAAACGTCTGTGACAATTGCAAGAGGGTCAGCAACCACCTGCAGGATGACAATGACAGCGATGGATTCGGCGATGTCTGCGACCCCGATGATGACAGCGACGGCATCCCTGACTTCCGGGACAATTGCGCCCGGATTCCCAATACCGGCCAGCTCAACAGCGACGATGACCAGCTTGGCGATGCCTGCGACTGGGATGATGACAACGACGGCGTCCGGGACAATCGTGACAATTGCCCGACCGATTCGAACCCCACCCAGGTTGACAGCGACCGCAACGGCATCGGCGACGCCTGCGATGTCATCCTGCGCGACACGGACAACGACGGCGTCTTCGACCACCTCGACAATTGCGAAGGAATCCAGAACTCCAACCAGGAGGATTTCGACGACGACGGGATCGGCAATGTCTGCGACAACTGCCCCCTCTACCATGACCCCACCCTGGCGGACACCGATGGTGACGGCATCGGAGATTCCTGCGACAACTGTCCGCTCATCCCAAACGTCCACCAGGAGGACTCGAACAATGACGACCTCGGGGATCATTGTGATCCCGGGGAAGACATCGATGGCGACGGGGTGCTCAACCAGGCCGACAATTGCCTAATGATCATGAATCCTGCGCAGATCGATCGCGAGGGCGATGGCCTCGGGGATGAATGCGATCCCGATGACGACAATGATGGCGTCGATGATCTCCTCGACAATTGCCTGCTGCGCCCCAACCCCGACCAGGCGAACAACGACGGCGATCCCCTCGGTGACGCCTGCGACCAGGACGACGACAACGACACCGTCCCCGACACCATCGACAATTGCCCGACCGTCTCCAACTTCGTCCAGCAGGACTTCAATGACGACGGCATAGGCGACGCCTGCGCGGACATGGACCGCGACGCCGACGGCCATCTCGACTTCGAGGACAACTGTCCACTGGTCTACAACTCGAACCAGTCCGACATCGACGGAGATGGGCTCGGCGACTTCTGCGATCCGGATGACGACAACGACGGGATCGCCGATGCCGACGACAACTGCCCCTACGATGAGAACTTCTCACAGGTCGACGTCGATGAGGACGGCATAGGCGACGCCTGCGACGCGGCCATCCGACCGCCGGACTACGACGATGACGGGGTGGAAAACCACCTCGACAATTGCGTCACCGTCGCCAACCCGGCGCAGCAGGATTCCGACGGAGATGGTATCGGGGATGCCTGTGAGGGACCCCATGAGTGGGTGAGAGGGGACGCCAACAGGGACGGGAGGATCGACATCTCCGACCCGATCTCGGTCCTCGGTTTCCTCTTCGGATCCTACGTGACTCCCTGCCAGGCGGCGGGAGACGCCAACGACGACAACCGTCTCGACATCGCCGACCCGATCTACCTGGTGCTCTACTTCTTCTCAGGCGGACAACCCCCGGGGACGCCCTTCCCCGAGCCGGGCCCCGATCCCACCCCCGGCGGTCGGCTCACCTGCGAGCAATAGACGCCGCCACGAAGAAAGGGACCCGCCCCCCCCTGGAGGGTTCCGCGTCCCCTGCTTCTTAATCGTCGCGGGAAGACCCCGGGACCTAGCCTGCCGCGGCGAACCGCGCAGCCACCGCGTCCCAGTCAACGACGTTCCAGAAAGCGGCGATATAGTCCGGCCGGCGGTTCTGGTAGTTGAGGTAGTAGGCATGCTCCCAGACGTCCAGTCCGAGGATGGGGGTCTTGCCCTCCATCAGCGGGCTGTCCTGGTTCGCCGTGCTCGTTACCGCGAGGTTTCCTCCATCGACGACGAGCCAGGCCCAGCCGGAACCGAAGCGGGTCGCGCCGGCCTTCGCGAATTCCTCCTTGAAGCCGTCAAGGCTCCCGAAGGTGGCATCGATCGCGGCTCCGAGGTCGCCACCGGGCTCACCGCCCTTTCCGGGGCCCATGACGCTCCAGAAGAGGCTGTGGTTGGCGTGACCGCCGCCGTTGTTGCGAACAGCGCCCCGGATATCCTCCGGAACGGAGTCCAGATCGCTCACGAGGTCCTCAACCGACTTGCCGGCGAACTCCTCATTGCCCTCGAGCGCACCGTTGACGTTGTTGATATACGCCTGGTGATGCTTGCCGTGATGAATCTCCATCGTCCGCGCATCGATATGGGGCTCGAGCGCGTCGTGGGCGTAGGGAAGTTCTGGTAGTTCGTACGCCATCGGGGTTCCTCCTGGAATCCTCTATAGGTTAAAATCTGAAGAATCGAAGATTCTATATATTGAGACGCCGTGCGTCCAGTACCCGTGTGAGACTCAGAGCCTGTTATTTCGCAGGCGCCGCGGACGGTCACCCACCTCGAAGACGAGCGAGTAGACCAGCCTCGCCACCCGGGTGACCTTGTCAAAGTTGATCTTCTCGATGGTGTCGGTCGGCTTGTGATAGTCGGCGTGGAAGCCGGCGAAGAAGAATGTGACCGGTACCCCCTTGGCCGCGAAGTTGTACTGATCGCTCCGGTTCCAGACCCCCTCCTCGTCGTATTCGAATTTGAAACCGACNGGACCGTTCACCTTGTGGATCCAGGGATCGAGCTCGAGGCTGTGGCGTTTCGAGCCGATGACGTGGAGACAGTCGACGTTGTCCTCCGCCTTCTCCGTCACCTTTCCGGAGCGGTCCCTGCGCTCCTCGTTCCGGCCGACCATGTCCATGTTGAACATGCAGACCATCTTCTCTATGGGCAGGGTCGGGTTGTCGACGTAATAGCGCGAACCGTGCAGGCCGCGCTCCTCGGCGCCGAAGAACACGATGACGGTGCTGCGGCGGGGNCGACGGGCATTGGCCATCAGCGCCCGGCAGATGGCCAGCAGCGCNGTGGAGCCCGAGGCGTTGTCATCGGCCCCGTTGAAAATCTTNNCGTCATGCTGGCCGACGTGATCGAGGTGCCCNCCGATCACCACCGCCTCNTCCCGGAGCTTCGGATCGCTGCCGGGGATGAAGCCCACCACGTTNCGCGTCNCATCGACAATCTCCTTGAGCTCGACCACCAGCTCGAGCTCCGCTCCATCGAGAACCATGCCGCGGCTGCCGGAGCTGCGCGCCTTCTCGAGGCTNGTATCCCATCGCGACAGGATCCTGTCGGCGATATCGGAGGTGATATAGACGATCTCGTCATCACCGGCCGGCGACCACTCCGCCTCGATACGGTAGCGGGCGCGCTGGGGCAGGCGGGAGCCTAGCCGCCCGCGGGCCTGCTCGTCGGAGACCACGACCACCCGGCGCGCGCCGGCCGCCCTGGCTCCCCAGGCCCAGCGCCCCGCGGCTCCCTTGTCGGGAGCGATGAGAACGACACTGTCCTTGATCGGCAGGCCGTGAAAGGCGTCGCGGCTATCGGAATCGGAGCCCGCTCCCTTCCCGGCAAACACCCAGCGGTCCTTCCAGTGNACATCGCGGCGCGAGACCACGCCCACCTTGCCCTTCAGCTCGATACGCTCCACCTTTCCATCGGGGCCCTTGATGGANAGATGGGCCTCGTTCAGNAGCCTCTGCCGCCGAACCATCGNGAAGGGCTGNAAAAANGACCCGTTGTTGCCGGGTTCGACCCCCATCGCCTGCATCTCCGAGGCCACGTACCTCGAGGCCACGTTGTAGCCCGCCGTGCCGGTGTCCCGCCCCGCCAGCTCATCGGAAGAGAGAAACTCGATCCACGAGTGAATCTCCGTCTTGTCGATCTTTTCATAGCCCTGGCGGTAGGCCGGATCGACCTCCTGCTGGGCGAGGGTGCTCAGGGTAAGAAAACAAAGAGTTGCGCTGNTGAACATCGGTATCCCCGGGGCTTTCTTCAGGTTCTACAGGAATNAAAATCGAGAAGACCGGATGATACCAAGAGAAGCCNTCTTTTGCCCCCTCCCGCTGCCGGTCAATCCGCCCCCCTGCCCACGGGGATGCATTTACGGAACCTCAATTCCCGCAAAGGTTTTCAGGCGAGCTTGAAATCCCCCNGCTGAAGACCTATGCTTGGAGGGTTCGAAAACTCGCGAGGTAACCCGAAGATGCTCTTCATGCTGGGAAAAAACAACTGTACCTGTACCAGGGGGGCGCGTATGCGCTCCCTGCGTGCCAGCAATGTTGTTCCCGGCGGGTTCACCATCTGAGTTCTCGATCACCCGGCGCGGCAATAGAAACCTCCTCCAGGTCTCTTCGACCGCGCCCCTCCCTTAACAGAAGACCCAGCGTGACCCGTCCTCCAGGATGGTTTCTTTTTATTATCCCAACCAGAACAATCCCGTGAGNTCCCTCTACCCCCTCTTCCACAAGCTCGAGAACCGCCAGGTCGTCGTCGTCGGCGCCGGCTCGGTGGCCCTGAGGAGAATCCGCAGGCTCATCGAGACGGGCGCCCGGATAACCCTCATCAGCCCCGAGACGATCGATGAGCTCGCCGCGCTCGCCGATGAGGGCCGGCTGGACTGGAAGAGGCGACCCTATCGCCAGGGCGACATCGAAACGGCCGACCTGGTGCTCACCGCCACGGGAGACCACGAGCTTGCCGGGAAGATCCGNAAAGAGGCGCTGCGGCTCGGGACGCTCTTCAACAGCGCCGAGGACGAGGGTCTCTGCGATTTCCACGTTCCCGGGCTGGTAGATGCCGGAGCGCTGAAGCTGGCGCTCTCGAGCGAGGGAGAGGAGCCGGCGCTGGTCGCCGCGATCAGCCGGCAGCTCGAGGGCTGGCTCGAAGAGCGCCGGGCCCCCGGCGCCGGAGAACTGGAAACTGACCGGGCCGAGAAGCCGGNCGGNGACGCGGGCAAGGTCTACCTCGTCGGCGCCGGACCCGGCGACCCCGGCCTGCTGACCGTGAGGGCCGCCAGGCTGCTGGAAAGCGCCGACCTCGTCTGCCACGACCGCCTGGTGAGCGAGCAGGTGCTGGAGCTGATTCCCGGAACCACGGAAAAAATCTACGTCGGCAAGGAGGTCGGCTGTGGCCGCGAAATTGACCCCGTCGAGCTGATGATCAGCGCGGCGGCCGAGGGCCGGACCGTGATCAGGCTCAAGGGCGGCGACCCGGTGCTCTTTGGACGCGGAGCCGAGGAGATGATCGCGCTGGCGGAGGCCGGCATCGATTACGAGATCGTTCCCGGCGTCTCGGCCCTCTGCTCGGTGGCGATCTCAGCCGGCGTACCGGTGACCCACCGCGAGATCGCCAGCGAGGTGGTCATCCGAAGCGGGCACGCGATGAAGGACGACCCCGAAGACGAAGCGGAGCCTCCCGGCAGGGGCACGACCTTCGTCTACTTCATGGCCGTCAACCGGCTCGCGGAGGTGGTCGAAGACCTGCGGGCCGAAGGTGTCGGCGAAGACACGCCGGTGGCCATCGTCGAGAACGGGACCCTGCCCCAGGAGCGGGTCGTCTGCGCGAGACTCTCGGAGATCGTCCGGGATGCCGCCGCGGCGGACATCAAGCCGCCGGCCCTCATCCTCGTTGGAGAGGTCGTTCGCCTGCGGGAGCGGCTGGCCGCGGTGCTGGAGGCGAGGACCTGACCATGGCACGCATCGACCAGGCCACCCTGGAGCAGGCAACCTTCGCGGCGCGCGAAGAAGGAATCGACCGCGAACCCGAGCGGCTCATCCGCTGGGCCGGCGATCTCCTTGGCGAGAACCTGATGATGAGCACCGCCTTCGGCAAGAGCGGTATGTGCATCCTCCACATGGTGAAGGACGTCTGCCCCGAATTGCCGGTCTACTTCATCGACACCGGCTTCCACTTCAAGGAGACCCTCGAGTTCCTCGACGAGCTCAGGGATCTGTGGAAGGTGAACCTCGTGGCCAGGAAGCCGACTCTCTTCGGGGTCGAGTTCGTCAAGAAGTTCGGCGACAACCTCTACGAAACCGACCCCGATCTCTGCTGCCACAAGAACAAGGTCGAGCCCTTCCGCGAGCTCTTCGGCGAGGAGGGAGAATACCAGGCCTGGATCGCCGGAGTGCGCCGCGACCAGTCCTCGACAAGAGCGCAGGCGGAGGGAATCGAGCTCATGGGCGGCAACCTGGTCAAGATCCAGCCGCTGGCCTTCTGGACCAAGGACCTCGTCGACGAGTACACGAAGAAACACGACCTGCCGCAACACCCGCTCTTCTCGATGGGCTACAACAGCATCGGCTGCGAGCCCTGCACCAGCGCCTGCGGCGACTCCGACGACGAGCGCGCCGGGCGCTGGGCCGGCAAGGCCAAGACCGAATGCGGCCTGCACACCTTCTGGCAGAGCAAGGAGAACCAGCCGCAAGAGGGCGGCGACGACGCCGAAGAAAAGGCCGAGAAGCCCTCCTGAGGGGTCAGACAGACCAGGCGAAAGGCCACGATCACGGCTAAACGCCCCCCATGGGCCATCGAGCTACTGCCACGGCGACATCCTGCCGAAATAAACAGTGGCGATCGCGCTCGTAGCGGCCGAATCGACGACTGGTTAGAATGTGCAGGCGATGGGAATCCACGACCGCGACTACTACCGGGACCAGGGCGGAGGACAGGGCCAGTTCGGGAGCTGGGCCTCGACCGCTGTGGGCACCATCATCCTGCTCAATGTCGGTTGCTGGTTCCTGCAGCTGATG
Source organism: Planctomycetota bacterium (assembly GCA_002695115.1). Classification (GTDB taxonomy): domain Bacteria; phylum Planctomycetota; class UBA8108; order UBA8108; family UBA8108; genus UBA8108. Next base: position 10,539 of record NZOA01000002.1, on the reverse strand, counting down.
ACCCGTTCCGGGCATGGACACTTTTCAGCTGTCGGTGAGTGGATGTCCGCCTCGGGCAACAGCATCTTGGCCAGCGACCTGGGCTTCCCCGAGCTCTGGCGGCTGGTCACCGCATGCTTTGTTCATTCCGAGTCCAGCATCTGGCATCTCGGTGGAAACATGTTCATTTTCTGGATGTTCGGACGCGAGNTGGAACGCATGTACGGGCGCCGGGAATTCTGGATATTTTATCTTTTCGCCGGCACCCTCGCCGTGCTGGTGGAGAGCCTGGTTCAATTCCAGCAGGGTGCTGGGCACATACCGATCCTCGGCGCCTCCGGCGGCGTCATGGCGGTGGCGGCCCTATACATCTTCCACTTTCCCAGGCGAACAATTTATGTCTGGTTACTTTTCCCGGTTCCCCTCTGGGTGCTTGGCTGCCTTTATGTTTACGCCGATATCTCCGGCGCCATTGGACACGGCTCAGGCGGCGTCGCCAATTTCGCCCACCTCGCCGGCGCCGGCTGGGGCGTGCTGTACAAGCTCTTCGACCTGCGCTGGAGCACCCTGCGCCGGCGCCTCGGCGCCTCGAAAAGGCGCGGAAAAAAAACCGGGGACAAAAGCGGCGGCTCCCTCTGGGGCGCGAGGAAACAGGAGAGCGAGAAACCGCGGGTACCAGATGCCGTCTCCAGACGCGTTGACGNGCTGCTTGAAAAAATCAGCCGGGAAGGCATGGGCAGCCTGAGCGATGAAGAACGCGAATTCCTCGTCGAGAATTCGCGTCGCTACCGAAAGAGTTGAAGCGGTTCTTCCTTCAATCAGGAACGATCCGGAAACGGATCTCCACCCGGACCTTCGGCCTGCCCCCTGGCGCGGCTTTCCCTGCGACGCCCGGCGCACTGTTCCCGGACCCCTGCCGCGGATCCGAATCCGCCCGTAAATTCTCTTTTCGCTCCTTCCTGGCTTCGCGGGACGCGGCTTTCTTCGTCTGCGCGGGTGCCGATCTGCGTGCAAGCTGACGCGATCCTTCAGGAATCCCGGGGGCCGGAGCAGCCTTCGACGCCGAAGCGGACTTCGCCTTGGCGCCCGGGGCGACTGCACCCGCATCGAAGTCCGCCTTCTCACGGTCTTTCGCGACAAGCTCCCCGGATACCCGCTTCTCGGCCTTCAGAGCGTTCTTCCTCTTTCCGGCGAGGCTGTCGCGCGCGGGGGAAGAGCCCTGCAGGCCGCCGAGCTCGGCGCGAAGGACATCGAGCTTGCCGGCATCGACGAGCAGGGTCAGGAATTCTGCGGTGGGCTGCCCGGCAGCCTGCTCAGCGGGCTTGTCTTCCGTCCTGCCGGCCGGCGGTGAAGCCTCGCGGGCCCGGAGCTTTGCCGAGGGGGTGCCCTCAACGGAAGCATGAGCGGCCGCTGCCGCCGGGCGCGCGCCGGATCGTTTAGCCTGCCATGCTTTGAGTTCCACTAAACGGGAGCGGGGAACCGTCACCTCGTAGCGCACCGCGACCAGCCGGCCGTCGATGCTCTCGCGGCTCACCTCGATAGAATCACCGTACTTCTCCTGCCGGGCTTCAGCTCCCCGGGCAACATCTGCCTCCACGCCGCCGGGCAGGGCGTCCGAGGCTGGTTCGGGNGNCGTCGGAGCGGCNTCNTCCGCNGCANCNGATTCACCAACGGCCGACGCCAGCTCCTGNNTTCNCGCCCCGTCGGCCGCCTTCAAGNCGCCGGGANCCTCGGNCNTGTCCAGGTTGAGCTCTTTCGCAAGNGGCNCGGGCAGCGCGNCGGCNNNCTCCTCCAGGGCCGNNNNGGNCGGAGAATCATTCATCGCCANNTCNANNGANGGCTGTGAACCGGACGGGNAAATCGCCCGCCAGAANACGAAGGCGATCAGCGCCACCCCGNCGGCNGCCCCGATCATTCGCTGAAAGAGANCCNNNCTGTGGAAGGGAACAGCCTCGACGGATGCCTCGACACGCTCCTTCACCCCGGCGCTGAAATCCGCCGGCACCGGGCTGTCGCCCAGGTCGCCCAGCAGGGCGANCGTCTTNCCGTAGGANTCGAGNAGCTCGCGACAGGACTCCGANGCACGCGCCTGCTCGAGCAGCTCGAGGCGCTCGGCGGGCGAGAGCTTCGCCTCCGGAAGATCCGGCTCGATGAGCTCCTGCAGGTGCNCTTCTACCCTGNGGTANAGATCGTCGTTCGCCTTGTCTTCTGACATCTATTCATTCTCTCTCGGTTGAGACTTATCTACCGGCGGGGAGCCCTCGATCCGCAGACCCAATCCAGCTCCGGTATACTCCATCAGACCGCAAATCCCTGCCCGAGTTTCGCTTTCAACTNGAAAAAAACCGAAAATCCAGGGGATGCGTATGATCACGTTACCTATTTATTAACAAGATCTTAGGAGAACTACCTCGAAACTCTCACCTTCTCTGAAGCCTCGATAAGAGCCGCAGGAGCTCGAGGTAGAGCCAGACGAGGGTCACCAGCAATCCGAAGGCGGCGTACCACTCCATGTACTTCGGCGCCCGGCGCTTCGCCCCCTCCTCGATGAAGTCGAAATCGAGCACCAGGTTCATAGCCGCGATCACGACCACGAAGAGGTTGAAGCCGATGCCTATCCAGTCCGCGCCCCCCTCAGAATTCACACCAATATACGGTAGCTCTCCGCCGAACATGCGAACTACGAAGGTCAGCAGATAAATCAGCATGATCCCGAAGGTGGCGGCCATGATGCCACGCCGAAAGGCGGGTGTGGCNCGAATGACCCCNGTGGTGTAGAGCANCAGCATGGCNAAGAGAGTGCAGAAGGTNAGNCNGACGGCCTGGATGGGAAGNCCCGGAAACCTCNNGTCGTAANNGGCCGAGAGAGCNCCGAGAAAAANCCCCTCGGCGATNGCGTAGAGAGGNCTGGTAAAAGGNGANGCCTTGGGNGCGAAGATGGTGANCANNGCCAGCNCCAGTCCNCCCAGCATTCCNCCCCAGANCCAGGGCATTGCNTTANCCCCNNNCTTGGCCAAATGCCAGGTNTAGACCGCNGCCCCGCCAAGCAGGATGGTCAGGANGCCCGTCTTCAGGACGGCCCCCTGNNCCGTCATCACNGTGGAATCGACCATTCCCTCAACNCGGCCGAACGCCNTGGAGTTGAGGGCNGGNTTAGCTGTTCNCATTCTTCTCTCCTTCAATTAATACCGGGCTCCGGCAGGAGCCCCATCACAAAATCCCATCTCCAGAGGGGACCCCTGCTATACTAAGCAAAGTTCGCGGAGCAGTCCAGAAGNCGCAGGCTCGCCGCGGGCGTACAACCTTTCCGCAAGCTGCCCGGGAGGCCGGGTTTCACCCGAAAGAAAAATCCGATGACCGCAGAATTTATCGTCATCTCCGGCGGTCCCTGCTCCGGGAAAACGACGATCATCGANGAGCTCACCGCGGCCGGNCACACGACCATCCCCGAGGCCGCCACCGAGCTCATCGAAGACCCGGCCTTCGATGGCCTGCGCGCCGACCCGCGCGAATTTCAACGGCAGGTTCTCCTGCGGCAAATCGAAAACGAAAANCGGTNGCTCGAAGNNGCCGAACCCGGNNCCGTCNTCTTCCTCGACNGGGGAATCGGAGATGGTTTCGGCTACCTGNGCTACCACGGGNTCGANCCCTTCGAGGAGCTCAGCNAGGCCTGGCCGGAGTCCCGGNAGCGAAGCCGNTGTGTTCTCTTNTTCGAATCCCGGCCGGACTACCAGGCGGCCTCCCACCGCTCGGAGACCCCCGCTGAGGCCCGGCGCATCCACGAGATCCTGCTGGCCGACTACCGCTCCCGCCACGACCGGGTCATCCTCATCCCCTGGCTCCCGGTCGAGGAGCGCCTCGCCGCGGTACTCGAAGAATCCGGACTCAAGGAGCGAAGCGACTGAATGCTGCTGGAGAACAGGATCGCTATCGTCACCGGCGGCGCGCGGGGCATCGGGGCCGCCACGGTAAGCCTCTTTCGCTCCGAGGGCGCCCGCGTTGAGGTCTGGGATACCGGCGGAGAGCACCCCGAAGCGGCNGNCGACGAGGGCCTCATCTGCCGGAAGGTCGACGTCAGCGATGCCGATGCCGTCGAGGCGGCTCTCGCCGAGCTGATCTCGCGGCTCGGGGTTCCCGACATCCTCGTCAACAACGCCGGCATCATCTCCGACGGCTTNGCCTCCGACCTCTCCATCGAGGACTGGGAGCGCGTCCTGGCGATCAACCTGGGCGGCACCTTCATCCCCTGCCGGGCCCTCATCCCCCACCTCAGGGAGCGCGGCAGCGGGGTCATCACCAACACCTCGTCCATCTCCGCCCTCGGCAACCGGGGCCAGTCGAACTACGCCGCCAGCAAGGCCGGGATCATCGGACTGACGAGAACGCTCGCCCAGGAGCTCGCCGGCGACTCGGTGCGCGTCAACTGCGTGGCGCCGGGCGCCATCGAGACGGAGATGTTCGACGCGGTGCCTGGAAAGGTGAAAGAGAAATTCATCCGACGCATTCCTCTCGGCAGGCTCGGAAGCCCCGGGGACGTCGCCCGCCTGCACCTCTTCCTCGCCAGCGACGAGGCCTCCTACATGACCGGCCAGACGGTCTTCTGCGACGGCGGCATCACCCTCTGAGGAAACGGGCGTTGCCGTGCTGGGCGGTTGTCCACGGTCGGCGTTTGGAGTACCGTAGCTTTCCCGCCCCGCGGGCCGCGAAGCATCCAGCAAGGAGCCTCTCTCGATGAAAAAAAACGCCCTCTTCCTGGTCCTCGTCCTCCTGCCGGCTCCACTCAGCGCGGGCTGGAAGGCCGGCGTGGCGAGCATCGACATGACCCCGGCTGAGCCATCCTGGCTCGGCGGCTACGCATCCCGCAGGGCGCCCTCGACGGAGATCTCCAGCCGCATCATGGCCAAGGCCATCGCCCTCCAGGATGACAACGGCAGGCGGCTGGTGGCGATCACCTGTGACCTCCTGACCATGCCGCGCGAGGTGGCGGAGCCGGTCGCCGCGCGAATTTCGCGCGCCTTCGCGATCCCCAGGGCGCGGATTCTCCTATGCGCCTCGCACAGTCACTCAGCCCCCATCATCCGCGACCGCCTGCTCGGCATGTACCCCCTCGACGGCGACCGGCTGCGGCAGGTCGAACGCTATACCCGCGAGGTGGGCGCTCACCTCTTCGAGGCCGCCCGCCGGGCCATCGAGTCGCTCGAGCCGGCCCGGGTTCTTACCGGCAGCGGCAAGGCGACCTTCGCGATCAACCGCCGCAAGCGCAATCCCGGCGACCCGATCGACCACGAGGTCCCGGTGCTNTGCGTCGAGTTCACCCGGGCAAAGACNGCCGGNGCGCCGCGACGCCGGGCCGCGCTCTTCGCCTACGCCTGTCACAATACGACCCTGAGCGGTCCCCATATGTGCGGCGACTACGCCGGCTTCGCCCAGGAAGACCTCGAAAAAGACCATCCCGGCCTCACCGCCCTCTTCGCCGCCGGCTGTGCCGGCGACCAGAACCCCGACCCGCGGCGCTCCATGNAGCTGGCGCGCAAGCACGGCCGCTCGCTGGCGACGGCGGTCTCCGAGGTGCTCTCCGCTCCCATGCAGCCGCTGGAGNCCGACACCGGGGCGGCCTTCGGACACACGAAGCTCGAATTGGTGAAGGCGCCTGATGCGGCTGAGCTCGAGAAGCAGGAGAAGAGCTCCAACCGCTATGTGAGCGCCCGGGCAAAGCGCCTCCTCGAGACCCTGCGCTCGGGGGGCAGCATCCCCACCAGCTACGATTATACCGCCCAGGCCTGGCGGCTGGGAGGCGGNCAGTTCGTCGTGGCNCTGGCCGGGGAGGTGGTCGTCGACTACGCCCTGCGNCTCAAGCGCGAGGTGCCCCTGGAGACCTCCGGTGGCGCCCGGGTGATGGCCCTGGCCTACGCCAACGACTGCCCGGCCTACATCCCCAACGAGCGGATCCTCAGGGAGGGAGGCTACGAGGGCGACTCCTCGATGATCTACTACGGCTTCCACGGTCCCTGGGCCGCGGGGATCGAGAAGCGGGTCATGGACCTCGCCCACCGCCTGGTACGAACCGCCGCCCTGCGCGAGGGGCCGGGCGGGACCGGGCTCGACAGGATCTGGGCGGAGGGGATCTTCACCGAGGGCCCCACCGTCGGCCCCGATGGAGCGCTCTACTTCTCCGACATCCCCAACAACAGGATCCTCCGCCATCTCGATGGCAACACATCGGTCTACAGGCGGCCGTCGGGNAGAACGAACGGCCTGAAGTTCGACCGAAAAGGCCGCCTGCTGATGTGCCAGGGAGCCGACGGCGGAGCCCGGCAGGTGAGCAGGATCGAGCTCGACGGCAGCCTGACGGTCCTCGCCGATCGAATCGATGGAAAACGATTCAACAGCCCCAACGATCTCACCATCGACTCCANNGGCAGGATCTACTTCTCCGATCCGCGCTACAAGGGCGCTGAGCCCCGGGAGCTCGAGACCGAGTCGGTCTACAGGATCGACGCGCCCGGCCGGGTCCGCCTGGTGGCGAAGGACCTCGTCAANCCCAACGGCCTGGCCGTCTCCCCCGATGGAAAAACCCTCTACATCTCGGACGCCGGCGCGAGCCGGCTCTACGCCTGCGAGCTCTCCGNGGCCGGCGAGTGCAGNGAACGCCGGCTGCTCTTCGATTTCGGCGAGGGNCGCGGCGTCGACGGCATGGAGGTGCANCCCGGCGGAAACATCTACGCCGCCGCCGGNCGCGGNCCGCTGAGCGGAATCTGGGTCCTCTCGCCCGGGGGCGTTCTGCTGGATTTCATTCCCACCCCCGAGCTGGCCACCAANTGCTGCTTCGACGCCGNTNNCNCCAATCTCTACATCACCGCCAGCACCTCGGTCTACCGNGCCAGGCTNCGCNAGCGCTGATGGCCCTCCAGCTCATCGACCTCAGCCTCGACAGCCCCCAGGAGAACCTCGCGCTCGACGAGGCGCTCCTCCTGGAGGCCGAGAGCGCCGCCGCCGAGGGCCGGNAGCTCGGCTACCTGCGCTTCTGGGAGAGCCCGNAGCATTTTGTCGTGCTGGGGGTCTCCTGCGGACTCGAGGCGGACGCCGAACGCGAGCGCTGCGGGGAGGACGGCGTGCCCATCCTGCGCCGGGCCTCCGGCGGCGGCACCGTCCTGCAGGGCCCCGGCTGCCTCAACTTCACCCTCGTCCTGCCGCTTGGCTATAGCGCGGGGCTCCGCGACATCAACAGCTCCTACCGGGTGATCCTCGACCCCTGCGCCGCCGCGCTGAGGCTCGATGGCATCTCCATGCGAGGCAGCTGCGACCTGGCGCTGGGCGACAGGAAGTTCAGCGGCAGCGCTCAGAAAAGAAGCCGCTACTGCCTCCTGCACCAGGGCACCCTGCTCTACGATTTCAGCCTGGAGTCGATCCCGCTCTATCTCAGGCAGCCGGAAAAACAGCCGGACTACCGGGAGGGAAGGGAGCACCTCGACTTCGTCTCCAACCTGCCGCTGGGAAGCGCCGAGCTGCGCGAGCGGATCGCCGCGGTCTGGGAAGCCGAGCCGGCGGCGAGGACCTGGGAGATGCCTTCCCTCGAGGCGCTCCTCGAAGAAAAATATCTCAACCGCGAGTGGATCGAGCGCTTCTGAGCGCTCGCGCCGGGAGACGCCCGGCTCTCAGCGCCTGACGCGGTAGATCTTCAGGCTGCCCTTTCGGTAGAGCCGCAGGGTGAACTCATCTCCCTTCGAGAACCGGTTGAGCTCTTCGACCATCGCCGCCGGGGTGCTGACCGAGCGCCTGTCGATAGTAGTGATCACATCGTAGCGCTCGAGGATACGCAGGTCGTTGCGAAGCTGGGCCAGGTTCCTGTCCACATCGAGAGCCAGCACACCCTCCCGGGAGGTGATGGGCAGCTGCGCCCTGAGAATCCCGGGGACCCTGGTGAGCACAACGCCCATGTAGTCCTCGAGCGCCGGGCGACCCGGCTCCGCGGCCTGCCTCCTGCGCTGGATCTTCGCCCCGGAGCCTTTTTCCCTGCCGACGACGATGATGGGACGAGCCTTCAGGGGCCTGGGACGAGTCGAACCGGAGCCTCCGCGCACCTCGATCAGGCGCCTGCCGCCGGGCAGCTTGCGCTCGCTGAGCCGGAGGCCTGCCGCCTCGAGATGCGCCTTGACCACCTCGTAGTCCGCGCCTTTCACGTCGGCCGTAAACGGAACCCTCACCGAGGCCAGCGTCTTATCGCTCGAATCGTGCACGATGGGAAGACCCGTATAATCGGCCAGGAACTGCAGCAGCTCGAGGGCCGAAACGCTGCCGGCGAGGATATCGACCGGCTGGCTCTTCTTCTTCCGCAGGTCCGGCTCGATGCGCCCGGCCACCGCCGGGGCCGCCTTTTCCACATGGAAACGGCCGGCGAGACCCGGGTGAGCCCCGAGCAGCTCCTCGATGCTCGCGAACCGTACCGGCTCCCGGCCCGGCAGGTTCAGGGTCAGGCCGGCGGCGGCCAGCTCGAGCACGGCGACGGGTGAAGAAGAATCCTCCTGCGCTTGCGCCGGGGGGCCGGCCAGGAGAATCAACCAGCAGGCCACATATGTCATTTTTGACGGCATCACATCAGCTCCGGGTAATTTGTTCGGCAGGAAACGGGGACTCGCGAAAGAGGCGGGCTGAACCAGCGGCCCGCTACTTCCCTCGCCCCGACAGATCACGGAGGACGGAGGGAACGTTGGTGATGATCCCATCGATGCCCCGCTCCATCAACAACCGCATGACGGCGGCATCGTCGACGGTATAGACCCAGACGAAGAACTCGTTCCTGTGGATCTCCTCGATGTACTCTCGATCGGCCAGCTTGTAGTTGCAGACGACCACCGAGGCCCCGGACTCCCGGGCGATGCGCAGGTGCTCGCGGGCGCGCTCGACGCTGTCGTCGGAGACCTTGCTCCCGGTGAGATAGCCGGTCGTGACCTCCGGCAGCACCTTGTGGAAATCGCTGATGGCCCGCGGCGAGAAGCTCTGCACGAAGACCTCTTTCTCGATGGCGAGCTTCTGGACGATCATCGCCACGTCCTGTCCGATATCCTCGGGCTTGATCTCGATGACGGGCGTGGCCCGGCCCCGCAGCTTCTCGAGGGCCTCCTCGAAGGTCGGTACCTTTTCCCCCACGTAGTCCGCGGACAGCCAGCTTCCAGCGTCGAGTGAGCGAAGCTCCGCGAGGCTCAGCTCGGAGACCTTCGCGCTGCGGCCATCGGTAAACACGTCCTTGAAGTTCGTGGTGCGCAGCACGTCCTTATCGTGCATGAGCGCGAGCCAGCCATCACCGGTCTTGTAGACATCGAACTCCACTCCATCGGCGCCCTGCCTGATTCCAAGCTCGAGCGCGGCGAGCGTGTTCTCGGGAGCATCCTTCGAGGCGCCGCGATGGGCGATGATCTTGAAGCCCTGCCTGCGAAATCCCTCACTCATCGAACAGCCCACAAGCAGCGGCAGGAGGAGGAGAATCCCCTGGAAAAATTTCGGGGTCGGCATCGTCCGTCACTCCTCATCGGTCTCGGTCGCTGCCGCGATGGCATCGTCGGCCGCGTCCGCCTCGCCCGCCTTCAGCAGGTCCGCCGGATGAATCGGCTCGATGATCCCGGGAATCCCCTCATCGAGGATGACGAAGCGAAGGATGTAGACGATCACGGGAACTCCCAGCAGCAGCCCCCAGACGCCGAAGAAATGCTCACCGACGGCCAGGATCGCCAGCACCATGACCGGGTGCAGGTGCAGCATGTCGCCGAGGATCTTCGGATTGAGAATCCAGGCCTCCACCAGGTGGATGAGCAGAACGCCTGCCACCGCCAGGAAGGCCAGCCCGACGCCGCCGCCATCCTGGGCGATCGCCATGATGGCGATGGGAACGCTCGACAGGACCACCCCGAGCACGGGAATGAAGCTGCAGACGAAGACGATGGAGCAGAGAAAGAGAGGGCTCTCGATGCCGAGAATCTGGATCAGCAGGAACGTCAGGATCGTGTTGAAGAAGGCTATCACGGCCTGGGCCTGGAAGGCACGGCCGATCAGGCGGCCGAAGCTGATGAGGCCGGGAGCGATCTCGAGATAAAAATCCTTCGCCCGGCTGCTATGGAGCCTCCGAACCCCGCGGCGCATCTTCGTCAGGTCGAAAACGATGAAGAAGCTCAGCAGGAGAGAGAGGCCGAGGGCGACGGGCAGGTAGATCAGCTGCTTGAAGAGATCTTTCATCCCGGCGCCCGCATCCGCGAGCCCCTCTCCGGCAATGTCCTCGAGCTTGGAGCCGATCTTCCGCGCGAGGCTCCCCTTCTTCCACTCATCGAGAGCATCGGTACGAGCCTTGAGCTCGAAGCCTTCCCGCCAGTCATCCTCCGAGCGCGCCGATGCCGAGTCCTCCCCATCAAGGGCCTTTGAAAAGGCCAGGAGAGCGTTCTTCGCCTTCAGCGCGGCGCTCAACTCGGTGAATTTTTCATAGGGATAGGTTAAGGGATCGTCCTCTCCAGCAGCCGTCTTGCGGGCCGAGTAGAAGGCGGCGAATTGTTTCCTGTATTCCCCCGGCTGTTC
>NZOA01000011.1 GCA_002695115.1 Planctomycetota bacterium | reverse complement strand
CGGCTCCCCTCACACTGGAGCTGGCTGCAGATGAAAGCTCTCCTCCTCCCTCCCTCGAAATTACCCTCCTGAGCGGATGTTCTCTCAGGGGCAGCTTCAACAACCCGGTCGTCGAGGGGAGGCACGAGCATCTGCGCCTGGTGGGAAAAGGTCTCCTGCGCAAGGCGTGGCCGGACAAGGACCGGAGCTACCTCTTTGAAGGTCTGCCCCCGGGCAATTACACCCTCCTTCACTTCGCCAACGCCAAGCTCATTGGAGCCCCCATGGAGATCCGCATCGAGGCCGGGGCAAAAGAGGTCTTGCTCGACATCAACGGAGATTGAGAGCCCGGGGCCGGACTCCTCCGGAAGCTCCCGCCCCTTCAGACGGATTCCATTCATTCATCATCGCCATTCTCATCCGGCGGCCGAACATAGAGCGCCCTTGCCAGGAAAAAGCCGGCTATCAATCCGATGGCTATGAATACGAGGAATCTCATCAGGATGAATCTGTCCAAAAAACTGCCGCGCTATTCATCATCTTCCATATTTGTTATGACGATCTGGATTTCGTCCGCTGCCGGGTGAGCTTGCTCTTGCCCGTCCTCACTCTCCCCATATTTTTCGTGCAGCCGCTCCACCTCTTCAGAGCTGAGGAATTGTTCGGCCCAGTAGGTAAAGTCCGTGCTGTTGTCGTATTCCGGCTGAAAAGGATGGTCCAGGGCTTCCTGTCTCAGCTCCTCGGGAGATTTCCTCCTTTGAGCTGAAGCCCAGGCGGAAAATTCCCTCACCCAATAACTACCCAGCAACACAATCAACCCCAGGACAGCTCCTATGACCGCGCAGGCAAGGAGCGGGTCCACCGCGCCCGGGGCATATAGTTGTGCAACCCCGCCTATTACAATCAGTGAACCAGCCCCAACAAGAATCACTTTCCTTGCCTCTTTCATTTCGCCGGGATTAAACATCCCGGTGTCGGGCAGGACACCCCAGGCGCCGCGGCAGGCCTTACACAAATGATACTCCATCCTACCTTCAGCATAGTCGAAGGTATTGTGCGCCTTACAGAAGCGGCACCAGTAGGCCCTGGGGTTCGGAATGCAGTGGTTGATTTCAGGTATGTTTTTCATCCTGGGTGTCCTGCCTCTAACCGATCATCACTTCTGACCCAGGGAACCACCCGGATTCATTTTCTCCGTTCTCAGGATGAGAGAACTGGTTCAGAAGCGCGAAATGATCCGGTGCTGAATCGACCCGTAAAAACTACTGGGCCTTGCCTTCGGCGGGAGCTTCACCAGCTTCATCTTCCGGACCGAAGACCCTGTCGAGGTAATGCCGGTAGAGCTTGCCGGCAAGGTCATCTGTTTTCTCCAGGGCAAGAAGCCCCGCGATCCCAGAAGAACCATCGGCGGCGAAGAGCGACATGTAGGCGGTGAGCAGTTGATGCTTGCCGGTTTTCACCAGGTCAGCAAGACGCTCCTCGAACGCCTTCGCCGACGGAAAATGCCCGGCTACGTCCTCTGGAAGGGCCCTGGAGGCTCCCTCCGCTTCAATGGCTTTACGCAGCACAAGCTCGGCATGCTGGTACTTCCCGAGCCCGAAGAGAGCCTCGGCAAGAAGCAGCGGATGGATTGGATCATCGCTGGCCCTGTAGGCATCCGCCATGAGAAGCCCGGCATCCCTGTACTTGCCCCTGCGCAAGAGAGCGACCGCGTTCCTGGCGGCGGCGCTGTTCAGGCGCCCGGGACGCTGCTGCGAACGCACGACTCCCTCGAAAGGTCCCAGGCCGGAGATATCGAGTGGTGAGGCATCGACGGGCATCTGGATCCCCAGCTGCCAGGCGTAGGGATAGTTGTACTGGAGCCCGAGTCTCGGATCGACGGCCCCGGTTGAAAGGTAGGCCCCCCGGCGGTAGGTCTGGGGAAGGGTCCAGCCCCAGCCGGGTATCATCCACGGAGAGCCGATCATGCCTCCGGTATACCCCTGCTGGACAATCCCCTGCCCCTGGCCCTGCGCCTGTACCTGTCCCTGCGCGGGAGCTCTCCTGGGAGAAACCGCCTGGCCCCTGGAACGTACGACCCGCCCGGGGAGTCCCTGGGCTACGGCCTCGGCACCGAGGGCGAAGACCATGAGCACGGCCGAAAAGAAGAAACCGCTGGAAAACCTGGGTATCCTGCTTTGAATCCGGATCATTTGGGACCTCCTGTCGGCCTGCCTGTGTTTTCTGCCTGCCCGAAACGGCTGCTACGGAGATTGTATAGACTTGCACCGGCACTTCAGCGAAAAAACCGCGATTTGACCATGATTGCCGTGAGTGGAGAGGTTATTACAGTTCCACAGGTAAAATACTGCCCTCCCGGGTGAACAATTGAGCGAATGATGAAAACCCGGGGGCTGTCGAGCTTCACTGAAAATGAAAAAACGCANNCTGCTATTGCCAACGATCATCCTCCTGCTGAGCGCNGCGNCGCTGTGGCTCCTCTACAGCTCCGGCGANGGCCCNGCCTCCGCNCCGGNNCCGGCNGGCNNGGCCTGGACGGGCATCGANCTGCCCNCCCCCNCCTACAGCCCGGTAGAGCGCCTTCGCNCTAAAACGGTCGCCGGAAATGACAAATTCATCGTCGAGACCCGGGAGCGGNAGATTCGCGAGCCTCTGCGGGCCCTGCGGCGGCTCTTCCTCGAGCCAAACTCGCCAGAGGCCGTCACCGGCTATGAAGCGGTAACCACGGCGAGTTTCAGGGCCGGCCCCTTCAGCGCCTCCAGCAGGACCACGCTCTACCAGGCTCCGGGAATTACAGCCACGGAAGAAGAAGGCTTCGCCCCCCCATCGCTCGATCGCGCCTCTTTTCCCGGGAGCATCTCCGGCAGCATCGAGCCGGTCAAATCTCTCGACAGGGCCCAGCTCAAGGTGATCGGGATTTCAGAGAGAGAGAGACTCATCGAGATCGAGGTGCTGTTTTCACTCGCGGGCTCAGCAGGCACTGGAGAACACCACCAATGGAACGGAGAGGCCGTGCTTGGATGGAACGCCCGGGAGCGAAAGTTCTCATCGTTTCAGACCAGGAGCAGGCGCCATGTCCAGCTCGCAGCGAGGCCCTTCAGGGACGTCACCAATGAGGCCCTCGGCGCGAACGCGTCCTACCGTGACATTCTCCTGCCCTCGATCGATCACTTCAGGGGCCGCCTGGACGCGGCGGTGGGAATAGGCGTCTACGGACACAACGGCCTGGCCATCGGCGACGCCGACGGCGATGGCCTCGAGGACATCTACGTCCCCACCGCCGCGGGCCTTCCCAACATCCTCTACCGCGCGGGTGCGGACGGCGCCTTCACGGATGTCAGCCGTGAGTCGGGGGTCGACCTTCTCGACGGAACCTCCCAGGCTCTCTTTCTCGATCTCGACAACGATTCCGACCAGGATCTCTTCCTCGTCACCGAGCAGAGGCTGGCTGTACTCCTCAACGATGGCAGCGGACGATTCCTTCACCTTGAGGATGCTGTGGCGAAAAACGCCGCGGGAACCGCGACGCCCCTGTCCGCCACCGCCGCGGACTACGACCTCGACGGCCTCGTCGACCTCTACATCTGCTCCTACGTATTCTGGCGCGGCGGCTCCAACTCCGCCGGGACCCGGCTGCCGATCCCCTACCACGAGGCCCACAACGGCGCCACCAACATCCTCCTGAGAAACCTCGGCGCCGGCCGCTTCGAGAACGCCACCGCGGCGAGCGGCCTCGACGCGAACAACCAGCGCTTCAGCTTCGCGGCGGCCTGGGGAGACTACGACGGAGATGGATACCCGGACCTCTACATCGCCAATGACTTCGGCAGCAACAACCTGTGGCGCAACAGGGGAGACGGCACCTTCGAGGAAGCCACCGTGGACGCCGGGGTTGAAGATGTCGGCGCCGGGATGAGCGTGTCCTGGGAAGACTACGACAATGACGGCGACCTGGATCTTTACGTCGGCAATATGTTCAGCGCCGCGGGACAGCGGGTCACCGGCGGCGACGATTACAAGATCGATGATCGGCAGCTGCAGAGCGTCTACAGGCGTCACGCGCGCGGCAACAGCCTCTTCCGTAATTCCGGCGACGGTACCTTTGAGGACGTCAGCCTCGAAAGCGGGGCGTGGTTCGGCCGCTGGGCCTGGGGCAGTGACTTCCTCGACTTCAACCTCGATGGTCACGAGGACATCTACGTACAGAACGGCTTCCTGACGAACTCCCGCGAGCACGATCTCTGAAGCTTCTTCTGGCGACAGGTCGTGTCGCAATCACCCCGCGAGGAGTTGCGGCTGCAGCGCTACCTCGATGGCTGGGAGATCATCAACAGGATGATCCGCGAGGACACCTCCTGGGGCGGCCGGGAGAGAAGCTGCTTCCACCTCTCCTGCGGCCCGGATCGCTTCATCGACATCTCGGCGGCCAGCGGCCTCGACTACCTCCAGGATGGCCGNGCCCTCTGCCGGCTCGATCTCGACCGGGACGGCCGCCCCGANCTCGCCCTGCGAAACCGCGATGGCCCCCAGCTGCGGCTGCTGAAGAACACCTGGCCGGAGAGCTCCCGAGCCCTCTGGGTCCGCCTCGAGGGCCGCAGCTGCAACCGCGATGCGATCGGCGCCCGCATCAGCATCACCAGCGCCGGCAGGACCCGGCTCAAGGAGGTCCGNGCGGGCGCCGCCTTCCTGTCCCAGTCCAGCCGCTGGACCTGCTTTGGTCTCGGCGAAACAAGGGAGGCCCCTGCCGTCAGCGTTCNCTGGCCGGGAGGGAAAACGACGGACTACGGCAACCTGGAGCCCACCGCGCGGTGGCTGATCATCGAGGGAGAGAAACCAGCCCGTCTTCCGTTCCAGCCATCCCCCCCGGAAACCCCGGCGGCACGAGCTGAAAAAATGAGCCCGCCGGCTCCCGGCGAAAAGGACACCTCGATCGAGACCTGGCTTGTCTCCCCCATGCCCGCTCCTGACCTCCCCTGGAAGGACCTCGCCGGCCGTGAGCGGCGGCTCGGTGAATTCAGCGGAAAGCCCCTCCTGCTGCACCTCTTCTCACGCGACTGCGCGGTCTGCGTCGCCGGCCTCGCGAAGCTTGCCGAGGCCGGTACGGAGATCTCCGCAAAAGGCGCCGGCAGCCTCATCGCCTCGGTGGACCTCGGCCCGGTCCCCGACGGCAAGAGAAACCTGCTGGCAAAAATACGGGAACCCTCCATCGCGCTTCGATTCGAAGAAAAGACCCTGGCGGGCTGGAATATCCTCTTCCGCCACCTCTTCAATCACAGGCGGGACCTGGTCGTCCCCACGAGCTTCCTCCTCGACGAGAACGGCAGGGTCGTCAAGGTCTACCGCGGCAAGACAGACCCGGCGCGCTACATCGAGGACCTGGGACGAATACCCCGCAACGATGCCATGCGTATCCAGCGAGCTCTTCCTTTCCCGGGCAGGTATCTCTACCCGGGCTTCCAGCGCGATCTTCTCGAGCTCGGCAACGCCTATAGCGAGGAGGGGCTGCCCCTGCAGGCCCGGGCGATCTTCAAAACGACGATTGAGAGCCAGGCGGGAAATATCGACTCGCTGTTCAATTACGCCATCTCCTCGGCCCAGGCAGGACAGGAAGCCGAGGCCAGGAAGATCTACCTGGAGATCCTGAAGAAGCGCCCTGACTTCGACGATGCCCGCAACAACCTCGGGATCCTCGATGCCCGGGCCGGGCGATTCGACAGCGCCCGCAAATATTTCGAGTCGGTTCTCAGGAACAATCCCGCCCATACCGAGGCCGCCCTGAACCTCGCGAATACCTGGCTCCAGGAGGAATCGTTCGAAACCGCTGTGGAAATCTACCGCGAGGCTCTCGAGCACGACGTCGAGTCGGCGACCCTCAGACGCATGCTCGGCTTCGCCCTTTTCAGAAAAGGCGACGTCGATGGATCGATCGGGGCTCACGAGGATGCGATTCGCCTCGACCCCCTCGACCTCGATGCCTACCGCAACCTGGCGATTATTCTCAACACCTCGGGAGACTACCGGCAGGCGGCGACCATCTCAGCCCGCGGGCTGAAAAAAAACGACGGCCACGCGGGGCTGCTCAACACCCATGGCATGGCGCTCTGGGCGCTCGGTGAGAAGACGAAGGCGGAGGGAGAGTTGAAAAAATCCGTGGCAGCGGATCCCGGCTTCGACCGTCCGTACCTGAACCTCGCCGGGCTGCTGAAAGAGCTGGGCAGACCCGGCGAAGCCGCCGGGGTGCTGAGCGCCCTGCTCGAAGCGATACCCGGGCACCGACAAGCCGCCGGAATGCTCCGGGAGCTCCAGCCGGAGCGCCCCTGAAATTCCCGCTCACCCCGACAACATCCCCCCATCGACAGCGATCGTCTGGCCGGTGATATAGGAGGCCGCCTCGGATGCCAGGAAGGCGACGGCCCCAGCGATGTCCGCCGGCTCGGCAATGCGATTGAGCGGGATCGTTTTCAGCATATTCGCCGCGATCTTCTCGTCCTGCCACAAGGCCGAGCTCAGGCGGGTGCGAACCAGCCCGGGAGCGACCCCGTTCACACGGATGTTCTCCGCCGCCAGCTCCTCGGCCAGCGTCCTGGTGAGAAAATTGACCCCCGCCTTGCTGATTCCATACGCGCCGAGCCCCCGCATGGCCTTGTCGGCGGCGATCGTCGAGATGTTGACGATCGCCCCGCCGCGGCCGAGCCCACGCATCCTCCGGACACCCTCCCTGGCCACCACCAGGTAGCCCCGGAGATTGGTATCGAGAATCTTGTCGAATAGAGCGAGGTCCATGTCCGCCAGCGGCTCCATGCTGGGATTGGTGGCGGCATTGTTGACGACGATATCGATACCGGAAAACCTCTCGAGGGCGAGGTCGAAGGCTTCCCGCATGGCCTCTTCACTGGATGAGTGCGCCGCAAATACGGCGACCCGGTCAAGGCCGGCCTCCTCGAGCTCCCCCCGGGCCTCGTCGAGACCTTCCTGCTTCCTCGCCGTCAGGACGACGGAGGCGCCGCGCTCGAGCAGCTTGCGCGCGGAAGCCAGCCCGATGCCCCGGCTTCCCCCGGTGACCAGGGCTACCTTGCCCTCCAGGCTGAAAATGGCTTCGCTCATCGGCAGACCGTTTCTTCAACAGGAAATTGATATCGCCAGAATCGAGGTTTCACGTTAGCATCCCGCTGTCGCGGGCGAACCCTGCCCGAACCCATTCCAACCGGGAAAGAGATGAAACCTATGAAACCGGGATTCTATACCTTTTCGTTCCTTCTTTGTACTTCGCTCAGTCTCCTGTGCCCACAGCCCACGGCCGCAGCCGACGAATCCTTCAGCCCCGGACAGGTGATCCGGTACGAAGGAAAAACCCGGATCTCGCAAAAGGTAGGCGACGGACAGGCGCAGGCCGATTCTTTCAATTGCACCCTGCTGACCATCAGCGAAGGCTCTTCCACGGGAACGCAGACAGTCCTTGCCGTACGGGAGCTGGTACCGGCCGGAGAGGGCGGGAGCCCCGTGGCGACCCACGACATTCTCGACCCCGGCAAGGGCTCCAGCCCCAGGGCGAGAGAGACCGCGATCGAGCTGGAGACCCCGCACCAGATGATCGGGATCTACCTTCCCCTGCGACTCGGAATGCCCCCTGCCAAGCCGGCCGGAAAACC
Source organism: Planctomycetota bacterium (assembly GCA_002695115.1). Lineage (GTDB taxonomy): Bacteria > Planctomycetota > UBA8108 > UBA8108 > UBA8108 > UBA8108. Next base: position 23,827 of record NZOA01000011.1, on the reverse strand, counting down.
CGGCTACGAGGTGCTGATCCTCAACCAGATTCCCGTCCGGATCGAAGGCGCCAGCAGCACTGCCGGCGTCTCGGGATCGAACCTTGAGACCTCTTCGATCAGCAACGCGAAGAAGGCGACCTTCGATTTCAGGGGCAGCGAGGCGACCCTGAACAAATGGGAGGAGTCCTATACGAGAGACAAGAAGCAGGGGATCATCTCCGGGATCCGCATCGGCTACGAATTCTCCGTCTCCATCAATGGGAACAACATAACCCTCTCGCTCGACTGCGCCCTGGAAGCCAAAGAGATCACGACCCTGGAGAAGACCCCGGTCCTCGGAAAGGGACTCGCCGCTTTCAGGACAGCCTCCGCAGCCTTCGCGGACATGAAGCCTTCGACCGAAACCCGGCCGCTGGTCGAGGAGATCAGCAAGCTCCTGGACAAATCACCCTGGTCGGCGCTCGCGAGGGCCGCCCGAACCCGCCTCCAGGGCTTCGTGGAGACCTTCGAGTCCGATGACGCCGGCAAGCGGCTGGCGAAGATCATCGGAAAGCCGGCTCCGGACTTCACGCTGAGCGATCTCGATGGCAAGCAGGTCAACTTCAGGAAGGAGACCGCCGGCAAGGTCACCCTGCTGAGCTTCTGGGGCGTTGGCTGAGGACCCTGTCGTAAGGAGGCTCCTTACCTGACAAAACTGCACGAGAAGTACGGCAAAGATGGTTTCAAGGTCCTGGCGGTCAACGACTGGGACGAGCCCGCGGCGACTGTCGGAAAGTTCGCCCAGCAGAGCAAGCTCACCCACAAGATCCTGCTCATGGGAGGCAAGATCAGCCCGAAGCTCTACGGGGTCGTCTCATCCCCCACCAGCTTCTGGATCGATCACAAGGGCATCATCCGCGGCAGGTCGGTCGGCTTCAACGTCGCCCACGTGCCGCAGATGGAGCAGAAGATCGAGAAGATGCTCGGCGATCTGAAAAAGAAGAAGTGACCTCCGCGACCCCTCACCACTCGGGGTGAGACTCCTTCATCCTGAGCGCCAGGAGGGGGTCCAGCATCGGCACTCCCCCCATGACCACGCCGCGGGCTCCCGCGTCGAAGAACGAACCGGGATCCTCGACACCGGTGACGCCGCCCACCGCGATGGTCTCCAGCTCCAGGCCCTTGCTGCCGCAACACCTCACGGCGGCCGCGACATTCGATACCGCCGCAGGATGAATGGCCTTGCCGAGGATTCCCACGCGCTCGAAAGCTCCAAAGACCGGCTTATTGTCCGCCCCCAGCACTCGTCTCGACACCCCGTTGACCAGCACCACCCCGTCGGCGCCGCCATCCACCGCCTGGTAGAAGCTCCCGAGCCGGCGGCGGTCGCTGAAATGCCCGCTCTTGATCAAGAGAGGCGTCGAGGGAAGAGCCTCCCTGAGCGCCGAGGCCAGCCGCGCCGAAGCGCCCGGGTCCTGGTAGACCGAGCCCTCCGCCGTGCAGACGTTCGGACAGGAAAAATTGGCCTCGACGATGTCGGCCCCGGCCTCGCTCGCCCAGCGGGCGCAACGGCAGAAGTCCTCCACGAGAGACTCCTCGCCGCCGTCCTCCCGGGGAGTTCCAACGACACTGACCACCAGCACCTGCCCGCGACGCAGCTTCCCGCGCGCGCGCCTGACATCCTTCCTCCAGACCCCTGGCGGCTGCGAGGGCATCCCGAAACAGACCGCCGAGGTGACAGCCGCCGGATCCCGCGGCCGCCGCCGAGCCGTCCGCAGGATCTCGTCGGCTCCCACATCCAGCTCTCTCTTCGACTCGACGAAGACCCAATTAGGCAACGGGTAGCAGGGCCGCCCGGAGCTGCGGACCGTCTTGTAGGTGAGCACATCGAAGCCCAGCCGCGAATAGCACTCAACCCACTTCGAGTTGAGCAGGATGCCCGCCGCCACACCGAGCCGGGAGTTCACCCTGGCGCCGAAGAAATCCTTCCGCGGAGTCGCTGGAATCGATGGAAAGGACCCTCGAAAGCTCGGGCCGTGGTCGTAATTCCAGCGGTAGGATCTGTCGCGACGATAGGTTTCCATTCTCATAACATTCTACCCGCCAACGGGAAATCAATCGCTGGAGGAAAAGCTGAAGCCAAGAAGGCTTCCTGACATCGTCCCGAGAACCAGCCGTCCACCGCCCGCTGACGGCGAGGAATAAACCTGGAGACCTTCCTCCTCCCCCGGCAGCTTTGCCAGCGAAAAGGACCAGAGACTGCGACCGCTCGAGGGGGACAGGCCCTGGAGGATGCCGCCGGTAGAGGCCACCACGAGCGAGCTTCCGGCGGAATCGAGCAAAGGGGAGGAGACCACGGCCCCACCGCCGCAGGCAGCGCTCCAGAGAATATCACCGGAGCCCGGCGAGATCGAATACACCTTCCCATCCCGGCAACCGACGAAGAGAGCTTTCCGGCCGGCGACCACCGCGGTGAGAACCCCATCGGGAAGAGCTCTTCTCCAGACCTGCCCGCCCGTNGTCGCCGAGAGGCAGAGCACCGCCCCGGCGGGTTTCCGGGCGCTCTCGGTAAAGTTTCCATTCCCGAGCCCGTAATAGATCCTGTTTCCCAGCCGCACAGGCGCTCCCCATACCGGGAGGTCAACATCCCTCCTCCAGGCGAGCTCCCCCGACTCTCCCCTGAGGGCGAAGGCCTCGAACCTGCCATAGCCGGATCCCGAATAGAGCAATCCGCCCGAGAGCAGTGGAGAAACATCCACATGCGGGCCCTCCATATGCCAGAGCTTACGCCCATCTTCGACGGCGAGGCAGTAGATACCATCATCCCCGGCGCCGAAGAACACCCTTCCCCCGGCCACCTNGGGGCTGGACTCGAGATGACTGCCTGTAGTGAAATCCCAGAGCTTCNTGCCCGATGCCGCATCGAGAGCGTAGAGGCTGCAGTCAGAGTCCTGGTGAAAGCCCTCGCCAACGAAGACCCTCCCGCCNCTGACCGATGGAGAGGANAAGACCGGGTAGCGGGTCTCCGCCTCCCAGACCTGCCTGCCGGTGNCGAGATCGAAGCAGAGAACCCGCCCGGTAGCGCTGAAAACCGANTGCTCGGCGAGGCCCACGAAGACCCTGGAGTCGACGATGGCGGGAGATGAGGCGTAGGCGGGCGAGACATGCTCGTCGTTCACCTTTCGCCAGCTGAGAGCCGGCCTGTTGACAGCCGTGGTTTTATCGATGCGGCCGTCACGAAAAGGACCTCCCCTGAAAGAGGGCCAGCCATCGCCCAGGACCGCCCGGGACGAGCTGAACGGCAGNGACAGGATCAAGATGAGAAAGAGTTGTTTATTCATGGCGTATCGAGAGCTCAACGATAGCCTCCCAGCCACTGCAGGGCGAACACCAGCAGCACCGCCAGCGCGAGGTAGGCTGTCCATGGATCAACCGCCGTCTGCGCGGGCAGCAGGCCCCGCCCACCGCTGAAGAGAGCAGCGACCCTGGAAACAGCCGAGTGCAGCCAGCCGGGNAGATCGACAAGAAGGGGCTGATGATCGACCTGAAGTTCGCGGAGCCCTCCCCCGTAGCGTCCGATGGGGGGAGCGCGCTCAAGACCTTCCGAGACCATGATCTCCTTCCGCACCTTCTCACCTGCGGCGGCGACCGAGACGCTGTGGATTCCCGTGCCGAGGGCCTCCAATTCCCAGACCACCCTATAGGGAGCTATGGCGGGAGTNGCTGTGTTCGGCTCAATCGAACGATAGGAGTCGCCGAGGACTCGAAGGCCAGCGCCCGTATCCAGCCGGGCGTAGCGCAGACGCCCCGATGNTTTCATCGCTGAAGGTTCGACGAGGGCCGTCACCCTGAACCGGCTGCCGGGAGAGATCGGCTCGGCCGCGAAGCGATCGTTCACCCAGATAAAACCGATGCACAGCGGCAGGAAGGTCCAGGCGATGGGCTTCATCAGGACGAGGGCACGNTCAGACTTTGCCGCCGCCTGGCGCATGGAGAGCCGGCCGCGGATCCCCTCCAGCCCCGCCGCCTTCGCCTCGGCAATCTTCTCCCGGTACCAGCCCAACCTCTGCCGCAGCCGCCGGAGCCTGCCNCGATCGCTCATCAGCGCCAGGATCGCCAGCGAGCAGCACCCGGACAGCAGGGCCGCCGAAAAGATGGCCGTGAAAGGAGTNGCGCCTCCAGTCGACAGCGAATCGAGAACGANGCCGGCCAGGTCCGCCATGATCGAGCCNANGCCGTCAGAAGANACCAGCAGCAGCGACACCACAACCGCNATGACAAGCCCGAGCAGGACCCTGCGNCCGGTACCGGGTGGAGACGGAGAGCAGAAAGGTTCCGGGCCCGGCTCCCACTCCCGTGCCGTCGCGTCCTNATCATCTCGCGGCGAGTCAGCGCTGTCCNCCCCGCCGAACCGGAGCTCGCCGCGATCGGCATCGAGGGTCGCCTCGACNCCNGTCTCCAGCTTCCGGCCAGCCTCCCCGATCACCAGCGCGGGAATTCCGAAATCCCTGCAGACGATCGCCCCATGTGAGAGGCTNCCCCCGCGCTCCACGATGAGCCCCGCGGCCCCNGCAAGCAGGGGNGTCCAGTCCGGATCGGTCGATTCGGCGACAAGCAGGTAGGCGCCCTCGAACGGAGGCGACTCAGCCGGGGACGAACAGATCCAGAGACGACCCNGGCCACTGCCGGCCGAGATGCTCTCTCCACGCAGAGCGTCTCCGGCAGCCGGCTCATCCCGGGCCTCGACGCAATCCCTTTCGTCCACCCCGTACCGGGAGATGAGGTCAGCGGACGAGAGAACCTGCGGAAGCTCGAGAGCGCGCCACCTGCGCCTGAGCTTTCTCCTCCGGCCGACCAGCTCGCGCAGCCGTTCGGGAATACCGGGCGACTCCGCGGCGAGGCATCCCGCCAGCTCTTTACGGTCGAGATAGAAGATGTTGCCCTCGAGCGACAGCCTGGAGTCAAGCTCGACGAGCACCCGGCGAATGAGGTCGTAGCCCGCCATCCAGTGGAANTTTCCGTTTTCGCGCCAGGGCAGAAGCTCGCGGGCTTCTCGCAGCAATTCCTTGAAGGATTCGACCGCCTCCGGATGCTCCCGTTCGAGGAGNTCGAGCGCCNCACCCTCGGCNGAATCTCTGCGCTCGGCAAGTGAGCCNCGGCGAGAGAGGAAGCCCTCTTCCCCCTTCACCATCTGTTCAGCAAGCGCCCTGACTCTCTCCGGCTCTTCCCACCAGCGCCTCTCTGCAAGCTCCATCTCACTCCCTGTGCGATGTCCGAAGCGGTCAAGAAACCTCTCCAGCCCGGAAGCCGACCGGCCCGCGTCGAGGAGCCCGGCGGCCTGCTCGATGGCGACATCTCCTCTGAGAGCGCTGAGGAGCTCACGCGAGGCGACAGCGCCACGCTGAAAACCGAGACATCTTTCGAGAAGATCGCGCAGCTCCTCGAGCACCATACCTGAATAGAAGGAGAGCTTCAGGACCGCTGGCGCGAAGTCCCCCATCACCCTGTCGATACGAGCCTCGAGCCTGTCGAAGAGCTCCGCCTCGCCCAGCCCACCGAGCTCAGCGAGGCGCTCCTGGGCCACCCAGGCTTCGTAAGCCGGCAGCGTGTCCCTGAGAAATACCTCCAGGGCTCCGGCACGACCGCGGCTGGCGGTCCGCGAGGAGCGCCACAGCTGCGCAAGCGTTCGCAGCAACGCGGGCGGCGAGGCATCCCGCGTCTTCCACAGGCCCGGGGGCTCCTCGATCGCGGAGGGCCTCTCGCTGAGTGCGGCGAGATCGTAGGAAAGAATGCCTTCAGAATAAAACAGCTCCGCGCAACGAGCCGGATCGGCATAGATCCGGCCTCCCACAAGCTCCAGGAAACCTGTCGTCTCAACCCGGCTCGATGGATGGTAGCCGAGGTCTCGATAGAGCGTCCCGAATCCTCCGCGGCCGCTCATGAACTCAGCCTGGATGTCCCAGGTCATTGGCGTCGGGAAAGAGAGCGTCTCATCGAGGTTGTGCCGTACCAGGATGCCATCGCCGCCGAGCAGGTCGCCAACCCGCTCGAGCTCCTCCCTGAGCAGGGCCCCCTTGTCCCCGGAGTCCGCGCGGGCCTCCCTGACCTGCAGCAGCCAGAGCTCTCCTGCCGACCAGGCCCACTCGACATCCACGGAAAAACCGAAATCATTCTCCAGGCTCAATGTCAGCGAGGCGAGCTCCCTGATGGTCTTCAACTCGAGGAGACGCTCGGCCAGGCTGCGCTCCCCGGACAGTTCAAAATCGCTCCTCGATACCAGGTAGCTGTCAGGCGTGACCTCCCCGGAGACCAGGGCCTCACCCAGGCCTCTCACCGCCTCGATCAACACCTTGTCCTCCCCGCCAGGGCCTGGGGCCCGCGAAAAGGAGACCCCCGCGACCTCGGCCGGACAGAGGGCCTGCACTGTCACCGCCGTACCCTCGAGCCCGATGATTCCCTGCTCAGTCCGGTAGGTCTTCGCCCTGTCACTCGACCAGGACTCGAACACCCGCAGAACGGCGGACTCGAGCTCCTCTCGACCGGAAACACCGAGGACGGTGTCCATCATTCCGGGCATGCTCACGGCCGCACCGGATCGGACAGCCAGCTTGAGCTCCCCGGCTCCTTCGCCAAGCCGCTGCCCGGTGACCTCCTCGATGCGCTGGAGCCCTGCTCTGAGAGCCTCGCTGAGTCCGTCTGGAACGTTCCGACCCCGATCGTAATAGGTTCTGCAGAAATCGATCGAGAGGGTAAAGCCGGGTGGAACCCGGTAGCCAGAGGCGCACAGGGCGTGAAGCCCGGCCCCCTTGCCGCCAAATTCATCGCGCCGCGAGAGCGCCTGCGCGCGATCGCGGCCGAGCTCGCTCTCACCAGTCTGGAAAAAAGCGCTCCGTCTTTCGCTCACCTCGGCTCCTCCTCTCCAACGCAGAAGAGTTCGCTGGCTGATCGCAGGTAGATTCGCCCGTCGATGATGCTCACGGAGGAGAGGCGCTCCTCGTTTGCCAGCTCCTTCAGCTCCAGGCTCCAGAGCTCACCACCGAGAACGGGATCCACGGCGACAAGACGGGTCCCATCAACAGCCACCGCCATCCCGAGCGCCAGGGCGGGAGCGCCCCTCCACCCCGTCGCCGAAGAAAAGGAAGACAGCCTGCCTCCATCCGTCGGAGCGACAGAGACCAGCGCCTGGACATCCTCCACGACAAGGCAATCTTCACCCGCGGCGACACCCGCCCCTGGTCCTCCGCCCAGGGCGCTCTTCCAGAGAAGCTCTCCGGTATCCNTCGAGAAGGCCTCCAGGAGCGCCTCCCTGCCAAGACCGCTGCTGAGATAGAGATTTCCCCCGACCCTGGCGACGGAACGGATCTTCGACTTCCGCTCCGGGAACGTCCNCAGGGTGGCNCCCGAGGCCGCGTCAACCAGCAGCAGGGCCCTGCCGNGNGCGATGACGAGNTCNCGGCCGGATGGACAGAGCGCCTCCACCGCGCCAAGATCCGCGCGCTCCCAGGTCATCTCNCCATCGACCGTANCCACCATCNCCAGGGACTCAGCGCCCGCCACGACACANCCATCTCCAAGCAGGCAGAGCTCCGCCGCCCGTGCGCCGGGAGCCGGCCTCCTCCACGACACCTTGAGCTTTCCAGCGGAGACCTCTACCGCCAGCAGCTCACCTGGAGCACCCTGCCCGCGGNAAGAAAGGAACAGCCTTCTCCCGTTGGAGACAAGACTCTCCGGCAGGGCCCCAAGTTCCAGTTCCCCGAGCTGCTCACCTTCGCTGCCGAGATAGAGAAGTCTCCCTCCCGCAGGCCCCGTCTCAAAGGAGACGATGTTCCCCTCCAGGACTACCACCGGGTCCAGCTGCGGCAGAAGAGCTCGACGGCCTCCCCCGGCCAGCTCTTTCCTCCAGAGAAGCTTTCCCCCAAGCGGNGCCCGGCGTGGATCGGAATTGCCGCCGCGGCCCGCCCCGCCTCTCAACGCCGACCAGCCCCCGACCTCCCCGCCGGCTTCCGACTCAGCGAANAGGAAAACCGAGCGGTCGCCAGCGACCAGGACACTTCCATTCCGTAAAAGCGGAGGACGGCTGCCTGTCCCCGCGACAACGTCTCCGGCCCCCAGNCTCGCACGCCAGGCCTCCCTTCCCCNGANATGGGAGAAGCGCGACAGCCCGCCGTCTGAAAGCACCATGTAGCAGGCGGAGAGGTCNGCCGAGAGGGCGAGNGGCNCCTGGCGTGAACAGACCAGGCCCGGCAGCTGGCGGCCCGTCGCCGCCTCGACAAGATGGAGCGCTCCTCCCCCCTTCCCATCGGCCGTGAGATAGGCGAGCTTGTCCGAAGAGAGGGCGAAACCGGTCGTCATGATTGCCGGTGTCTCCAGCCCCCAGCGTTTCTCAAAGGAGCTGCCCAGNAGCTCGAGACAGCTGATTCCGCCGCCGCCACCGGCCCCCGAGGCGCTGCTGAAGAGATAGATCAATCCCCTGTGCGCGCGCAGCTCGAGCCTCCTGCCCGCTGGAGCCAGGCCCCCGAGGTTTGCGGTCGCGACCAGGATGCCTGTCGCGATATTCACAGCGAACAGGTTCTCTCCAAGAACGAGGCAGTGCCCGTTTTCATCACCGGCAAGCGCCGCGATCGCTCCCGCCGCCATGGGAACTTTCCAGGCGACAGCCGCCCGCTCCCGCGGCAGGCCAAGCAGGCTGAGAGCCTGGAGCGAACCACGGCAGGCTATCACCGCCATCTCGTCGACAACAATGGGCGCCTCGACGGCGTGATCTTCCAACCCAACGNTGGCNAGAACAGCCCCCCTGTCCGCATCGATGNCCCGCAGCTCCGTTCCCCCGCCNGCCGCCGAGAGCGCCAGCAGATAGCCGGGCAACTCGCGGCCAGGCCCCCCGCGCCCGGCCAGCACCAGTGGAAAAAGCGGTGGCNCCNGCTTCTCGAGAGCCCAGAGCGGCTCACCATCGGCCAGCCGNGCGCAGGATATGCCNCCGGTCCCTGCCACCCTGAAGATCCGCTCGCCGGCGAGGAGATCNTTCTCGCCCAGNGGCGAGGCCAGGGGGTAGCTCTCCACCGTCACCCCCTGCGCCGGGCCCTGCGCCCTCGACCCGCCCAGGCTGCTCCTCGAGNCGCCAACGGAAAATTCTCCCACCCGCGCTGGAAGAGCTTTTCCNGCGACAGGCCCGGGCCAGGTGNCCGACAGCTTCTCCTGCACAAACCAGCANCCTCCCGCGAAGAGGACAAGACCGAGGANCCATTGCGGACGGCGGACGGAATATACCAGGGCCCTCCACCAGGTTCGCGGCGAGAGCAGCACCACGACCAGGGCGAAGAGAAGGAGAAGCAGCTGGGGCAGGAGAGCGAGCAGNCCCGGCGCCAGGCCCGGTATTACCGCCAGCAGGCTCATGCTCAAGACCCCCTCCCGGTCAGNCCTGGTTTACGGAAACCTCCGGACACCCCTGCNTTGAAATCGGCNTCNGTGAAGANCCGGCCGNCAGNGNAAACANAGCCGGGGTTTCAAGGCTGGGNAAGAAGCCCATCCTGGACCTCCTTCGCTTCACCCTCATTCTCGATGAGATCCGAATGGCAGGCTGTTTTCTCGCCCTTGTGGGCCAGCTTGTGAATCTCCTCGGGAGAAAGAACACCGCGCCTCTCGAGAATCTCCTGCTGCTCAGTGCTCAGGGCGCTGGTGCGAACCGCCTGTCCACCCTCGCGCTGAAAGCCATCCGCCTTGCCGGAAGCGAACTCGACAATCTCCTTGGAAATACGAACGGAGCACCAGTCATGGCCGCACATGGCGCAGAAGTCCGTATCGACATCGAGATCTTCGTCGTGGTAGGCCTTCGCCGTGTCGGGATCGAAGGAGAGCTCGAAGTGTTTTTTCCAATTGAGAGCGGCCCTCGCCTTGGTCAGCTCATCATCCTGGTCACGTGAGCCGGGAATGCCCAGGGCTATGTCGGCGGCGTGCGCCGCGATCTTATAGGCTACGCAGCCCTGCTTGACATCGTCCTTTTTCGGCAGGCCAAGGTGCTCCTTGGGGGTCACGTAGCAGAGCATCGAGGCTCCATGATAGGCCGCTGCCGTGGCGCCGATGCAGGAGGTGATGTGATCGTAGCCGGGGAAGATGTCCGTAACCAGCGGGCCGAGCACGTAGAAGGGAGCGCCATGGCAGAGCCGGCGCTCGAGCTTCATGTTGAACTCGATCTGGTCAAAGGGGACATGACCCGGACCCTCGATCATGACCTGGACGCCCTTGGCCCAGGCCCTCTGGGTCAACTCCCCGAGGGTTTCCAGCTCCGCCAGCTGCGCGGCATCGCTGGCGTCGGCGAGACCGCCTGGACGCAGGCCGTCTCCCAGGCTGAAGGAGACATCGTACTCCCGCATGATGTCACAGATGTCTTCGAAGAGATCGTACATCGGATTCTGCTTACCGTGAATCAGCATCCACTTGGCCAGCAGGCTGCCGCCGCGCGAGACGATTCCGATCAGCCGGTCCTTGACCAGCGGCAGATGCTCCCTGAGCACACCGGCGTGAAGGGTGAAATAGTCCACGCCCTGCTTCGCCTGGTGCTCGAGATTCTCGAGAATCACATCGTAGGTCAGGTCCTCCAGCTTGCGCCCGATGATCATGGAATAGATCGGCACCGTGCCGATAGGCGTCCTGGAGTTCCGGATGAAGGTCTCCCGGCACACATCGATCTGGCCCCCTGTTGAGAGGTCCATGATGGTGTCCGCGCCCCAGCGCTCCGCCCAATGCAGCTTCTCAAGCTCCTCCTCGGTACCCGAGCTGACAGGGGAGGCGCCCATATTGGCGTTGATCTTGGTCGTCGAGGCCCGGCCGATGCACATCGGATCCAGCTTGTAGCCCAGGTGCACCCTATTGGCGGGGATGATCATACGGCCGGCGGCGATCTCGGCCCGGATCTGCTCGGCGGTGAGATGGGACTCACGCTCGGCCACTCTCTTCATCTCAGCGGTGATGATCCCGGCGCGCGCGGACTCGAGCTGGGTAACCGGTTTTCGTCCCTTTTCATTCTCCCAGTCAGTCGCCTCGATCCCCGATGGCTCCGGCATGCCGGGAGTGTCGGGAGAGGAAAAGGCGCGCCGGCCTCCTACCTCAGGCCTGATAGCGAAGGAGGCTGGACTCGTCCCCTCCCTGTTCGTTGAAGGATTGCTTCCAAGCTCGGGAAGCGACCACTCGGGGTTAACATGGATACGCTTGACCACTGCAAAACCGCCTTTCCACCTTTTATCCGGGGCCATCAGACAAGACCCGTATTTCATTCAGCACCAGTACTGCGAAGGTTACTCCAATTTCATTTCACTCCACCTCAAATCCGCTTTTCCTACGCCGGTACAATCCGGATCAGGTTCCAAGGGTCAGTTCTCAGCCTCGAAGGTGAGGCACCCCCAGCGAACACCCGGAGGATATACATTTGTCCACTTCCGGGCAAGGAGGGATTTCCGATAATAACGCCCTTTTGACCTCTAAACGCCCGGCTGGGGCCGGATGACGACCTTGACGGCACGTCGGGCGATCATGTCATCGAGAGCCTGCGGGAGCTCTTCGAGTGGACGCTCCAGCGAGAGCAGGAGCTCGCTGTCGAAGCCTCCATCAGCCAGCAGCGCGAGGGCTGCCCTGAAATCCACCGGCCGATGATGGTAGGCGCCCATCACCGTCAACTCATCGTAGTGAAGACGGTGGGGATCGAGCTGGATAGCGGTGCCGGGAGCGCATCCCCCGAAGAGGCTCCCCCTGCCGCCGGGCCGTACCGCGGCGAGGGCGTCATGCCAGCCCGCGCTCACCCCGGTCGCATCGATGGAGAAATCGAAGCCCGGCGGCCCCGGTCCCAACGAACGCGCCCGTTCCGCCCCGGAGCCCCCCCTCTCGACAAGCAGGGTATCGGCGGCGCCCAGCTTGCGGGCCAGTTCCAGGCGCGATTCGTTCGGATCGGCAACAACGAGCTCCACCCCCCCCGCCGATAAAACAGCTGTGAACAGCAGGCCGATCGGGCCGGCTCCAAAGAGCGCCCCGCTCTCGCCCGGCTGTGGAGCCAGCTTCCCTATCCCATGCAGTACACAGGCCAGGGGCTCACCCAGCGCGGCGACAGCGAAATCCAGCCCGCCGGGAATCCTGTAAACACCCCTGTCGACAAAACGGGCGGGCACGAGAAGGTAGCGGGCAAAGGCTCCGTTGAGATAGAGCAGGTCGGCGCAGAGATTCTCATCGCCCCTGCGGCAGAAATCGCAGGAACCGCAGGAGGCCGAATTGGAAACCACGATCCTCTCACCCTCCCGCCAGCCATCGACACCCTCACCAAGACCGATGATCGTGCCGGCCATCTCGTGGCCGAATGGAGATGGAACCTCCAGCATCCGCGGATGGCCTCCCCTCCTGTATACCTTCACGTCCGTACCGCAGGTCACCGCGGCGCCGACGGAGAGGAGCAGCTCTCCCGGACCCGGCTGGGGAACGGGGCCTTCGCGGAACTCGATCGTTTCGGAGCCCGTCAACCAGGCGGCCAGCTGTTCCATATTCAATCCTCCTTGCCGGGTTCGATCAGCACCTTCAGGGCCTTGCGGCCTCGAACCAGCTCGAGGGCCTCCTCAAAGCCATCAAGGTTGACCCTGTCACTCACCAACCCAGAGGCATCGAGCGCGCCTGAGAGCATGAGCTCCCAGGCCGCGGCCTGCTCCTGCACCCCCCCGGAATACGAACCGATGAGACGGCGCTCCTCCCTGAAGAGACGATCGAGCTCAAAGCCCGGCTGCTCGCCGGCGCCGGCGTGGGCGAAAAGAACCACTGTCGAGCCCCTCCTGCCAAGATCGAGGCACGCATCCAGCGCGCCAGGGCCGCCCGCGGTATCAAATACCGCGTCNGCTCCCCTGCCGGAGGTCAACNCGNNGACCGCGTCGGGAGCCTCCCCGGNGCCACAGGCGAACTCGGCACCAAGCGCCAGGGCCAGCTCCCTGCGATCTTNGAGCAGCTCGACAATCCCCACTCGGATGCCGGCAATCGCGGCCTTCAGAACCAGCAGGTGAAGGAGGCCCATGCTGCCGCCNCCGAGAATGACNGCGGCGNCCCCGGNNCCGATCCCCGAGCGCCTGATCCCCCTCAGGACACAGGCCGCGGGCTCGAGAAATACCGCCGAGTCATCNCTGAGGGTGTCCGGAATNATCCGCATCGCCGAGGACACCGCCTCAGCCGCGATGAGTATTTTCTCGCTGAATCCTCCCGGCTCGAGCCGGTTCTCGCGAAAGCNTTCGCACATGGTCTCGCTGCCGCCGAGGCAATAAGCGCACTCGCCGCAGGGGACATGATGGGCCACCACCACCCGGTCCCCGGGACTGAAGCTCCCGACACCAGCTCCACACTCGTCCACCANCGCCACCACCTCGTGGCCGAGCACCGTCCCCGGCGGCTGGTCTCCGGCCTCCAGCTTGAAGACGTCGGTTCCGCAGAGACCGCAGGCGCGAAGCGAGACGAGAACCTCTCCCGCACCAGGCCGCCTCAGCGGACGCCGCTCGACGACGGTCTCGCCTCCGCCGCGGCAGGCCAATGCCCGGTACTCTTCTTCATTCGTCACGCCGGCGGCTTTCATCATCCGGCCTCAAACCCGCTCGAAGACACCCGCGGCGCCCATCCCCCCGCCGATGCACATCGTCACCAGCGCATACCTGGCATCCCGTCTCTCAAGCTCGCTGAGAGCCGTCAGCGTCATCCGCGCGCCGGTGCANCCGAGAGGATGCCCCAGCGCCACGGCTCCACCGTTCACGTTGACCTTCTCAGCCGGGAGGTCCAGNTCCCTGATCACGCTGAGAGCCTGGACCGCGAAGGCCTCGTTGAGCTCGATGATGTCCATATCGTCCAGCGTAAGACCCGCCTGCGCGAGCGCNCTGGGTACAGCCTCGANGGGNCCGATGCCCATGATCTCCGGNGCCACACCNGAGACGTTGTACGACCGCAGGATGAGNCGNGGNCGAAGGCCGAGCGCCTCGGCTTTTTCAGAGCTCATCACCACCACCGCGGCGGCGCCATCGCTCATCTGCGAGGCGTTCCCCGCGGTAACGGTTCCCCTCGTCGAAAAAACAGGCCTGAGCTTCGAGAGTCCCTCGAGGTCGGTGCCGGGACGCGGACATTCGTCNACTGAAAATTCGACCCCGGTTTCCTCTACAGCTCCATTCTCCCCCGGTCTCTTTACCGAGAACCTGTAAGGAACGATCTCGTCGGTGAACCTGCCGCCATCACGGGCCTCGAGAGCCTTTCTATGGCTCTCTACCGAGAACTCGTCGGACTCCTCCCGCGAGATACCGTACTTCCGGGCCAGGTTCTCGGCGGTCAACCCCATCCCGATATAGACCTCGGGCCAGTCCCGGGCGAAGCCCGGGTTCGCATAGGTGCGCTGGAACATGGCGACCCGGCTCATGCTCTCGGTGCCGCCGGCGACGACGACCTCGGAATGCCCGCAACGCACCTGGTCGAAGGCCTGTGAGATGGTCTGGATTCCCGAAGAACAGAACCTGTTGATGGTGGCCGCGGGGGTCGTCACCGGGAGACCCGCCTTCAGCGACGCGATCCTTGCGACGTTCATCCCCTGCTCCTGCTCGGGAATCGCGCAGCCCATCAGCACATCTTCGACGTCGGCGGGCTCGAGGCCCTTCGCCCTGTCGACGGCCTCCCTGATGACGCAGGCTCCGAGGTCATCCGGACGCACCGTACGCAGGGTTCCCTTGCGCCCCTTGCCCATCGCCGTCCGTGCTCCGCTGACAATCACCGCGTCCTTCATTGTACCGCTTCCACTGGCCTGGATTTCAATTCCTCAATGGCTTTCCGGTCTTGAGCGTATGGGAGATCCTGTCGAGAGTCTTCTGCTCACCGAGAAGACCCAGGAAGACCTCGCACTCGAGATCGAGCAGGTATTGCTCGCTCACCGGGAACTCCGCATCGATATTCCCCCCGCAGAGCGCGTAGGCGAACCGGCCGGCAAGAAACTCATCGTATTCGCTGATGAAGCCGCCGCCGGAATACTGGCTCAGGAGGATCTGCAGCTCGGCGATGCCCGCCCCCCCCGCCACCTTCACGCTATGGCGCGGGCAGGGAGGACGGTATCCCTCCGCCGCGATCGCCAGGACCCTGGTCCTGGCATCGCAGAGCGCCCTGTCACGGTTCATGCTGATCCCATCTACCGGCCTGAGATAGCCAAGCTGCCTTGCCTCCGCCGCGCTGCCCGAGATCTTCGCCATGGAGATGTTCTCGAAGTACCGCATCAGGAAGCCGAAAGAATCCACCGGGTACCCTGGCGGCACCGCCTCGGCGGCACGGCAGGCCATCTCGCGCGTGCCACCACCGGCGGGTATCAGCCCGACCCCCAGCTCGACCAGCCCGATATAGGTCTCGGCCGCGGCCTGGATCGCGTCGCAGGCCAACGGTATCTCGCAACCGCCGCCAAGAGCCATCCCCTGGACCGTGCAGACCACCGGGATGGAGGAATACCTGAGCTTCAACGCGGTGGCGTGGAAGCCCCGGATCATTCCCTCGATCGCCTTCCAGTCCTTCTCCAGCGCCGCCGAGGCGAGCTCCTTGATGTTGGCGCCGACGGAGAAATTGGGGGCCTGGTTGCCGATGACCAGCCCCGCGTAGCCTCCCTGCTCGGCGGCATCGACTCCCCTTCGAACCAGCTCGAGGGTCTCGCCCGAGATGGTGTTCATCTTGGAGTGAAACTCGACGCAGAGAACTCCCTCCCCGATATCGAGAACGCTGGCGGATGGGTTCGACTCGAGCGGCTCACCGCGCATACGAACGTTATCAAGGAGGATGACCCCCGCCCTGTCCTCTATTGCCTCGAGCGTTCCCCCACCCGGAACGAAAACCGACCGGCGCCTGTCGGCTCCCTCGCCGGCGACTGAATAGAAGCTGTCCTTCCCTCCCGACAGGAGAGCCTCGACGAGGGCGGGAACCTCTCTTCCCTCCTCCTCGATCCGCTCGACCGTAGCCCTGACGCCAAGAGCGTCCCAGAGCTCGAAGGGTCCCAGCTCCCAGTTGAAACCCCAGCGCAGCGCCCTGTCGACACTCACGAGGTCATCACAGATCTCAGGCACCCTCCTGGCGCTGTAGAGCATGGTCTCCGACAGCAGCTTCCAGACGTAGGCCGAGGCCGGATCATCTCCGCTGACCAGGGCCTGGATCCTCGCCGGCAGCCCCTTCGCCTCTCGAGCGCTCTCGAGCGAAGGAAAGCTGACCTCTCTCGCCTCGCGGTACTCGAAGGATTCCAGGTCGAGAACAAGAATGTCCTTGCCCTCCTTCCTGTAAAACCCGCCGCCGCTCTTGCGGCCGAGCCGCCCCTCATCCACCATTCGCTGGAGAAAAGCGGGCGCCTTGAAGAGCTCGCGGCTCTCATCATCGGGCACCAGGTCGTATACGTTTTTCATCACCATGAGGGCGACATCGATCCCCACCAGGTCGTGAAGCTTGAAGGTCGCCGTCTTCGGGCGACCGATGACAGGCCCGGTGATAGCGTCGATTTCCTCGATGCTCAGACCGGTCTCCTCCTGGTAGACACACGATGCTCCCATGCAGAGAACGCCGATGCGATTGGCGATGAAGTTGGGAGTATCCTTGCATTCGACGACACCCTTGCCCAGGCGCACCTCGGCGAAATCGCGAACCGCCGAGAAGACCTCCTCGGAAGTATCCGGTCCCCGGACCAGCTCGAGCAGGTACATATAACGAGGCGGGTTGAAGAAATGCGTCACCAGGAAAGAACTGCGAAAATCCTCATCGAGCCCCTCGACCAGCAGGCCCAGGGAGATGCCCGATGTATTCGAGGAGACGATCGACCCGGGACGGCGGTGAGAGGCGATACGCGAATAGATATCCCTCTTGACCTCGAGATTCTCGGTCACCGCCTCGATGATCCAGTCGCAATCTTCCAGCGCCCCGAGGTCATCCTCGATATTGCCCGCGGTGAGGAGCGCGGCGGAGGAGGGGTCCATGAAGGAGGCCGGCCTGGATTTCAGGGCCCCGGCGATCGCGTCCGAGGCGATCCGGGAGCGCTCACCCTCTCCATCGGGAACGATATCCAGCAGCAGGCAGGGCACTCCCGCGTTCGCGAGATGCGTAGCGATTCCGCACCCCATCGTGCCGGCCCCAATGACCGCGGCCTTCCTGATCAGCATTTTCGCCGCCTTTTCATCACCTGTTGATATCCCCGGGGGTCACTCCCCGTTTTCCTCCAGGCCCTTCCTCTGCTGCTGGCGCAGCCACTCTATGCGATCCGCGACCTTTTTTTCAAAACCCTGGTCTCCCGGTTTGTAGAAGTAATTTCCCTGCAGCCCATTGGGAAGATACTGCTGGGCCACCCAATGATCCCGGAAGGCGTGCGGGTATTTGTAGTTCTTGCCGTGTCCCAGCCCCTCCTTGTCGCGGGAGGAATCCTTGAGATGGTTGGGAACCTCATCGTCTTTGCCACTGTTGACCGCGGCGACAGCCTCGTAATACGCCATCGTGGAGTTGGACTTCGGCGCCGTGGCGAGATGGATACAGGCCTGGGAGAGGCTGAACTGGCACTCCGGAAGGCCCACGAAACGGGTCGCCTCCGCCGCGTTGTTGGCTACCACGAGCGCCATGGGGTCGGCCATCCCGACATCTTCGCTGGCGAAGATAACCATGCGNCGCGCGATAAAAAGAGGATCTTCCCCGGCACGGATCATCCGTGCCATCCAGAAGAGCGCCGCATCCGGATCGGAACCGCGCAGGCTCTTGATAAAGGCGCTGATCATATCGTAGTGGATATCCCCATCCTTGTCGTACAGAAGCGCCCTCTGCTGGATTGATTCCTCGGCCACCCCGAGATCGATAGCGATGGCCCCATCATCACGGGGCTGTGTCGTCACCAGCGCCAGCTCCAGGGCGTTCAACGCGTTGCGCGCATCTCCCGAGGCCAATTGAACGATATGATCAAGGGCAGCTTCGGCTACCTCGTGTTGAAGGCCCCCATACCCCCTCTCCTCGTCCTCCAGCGCGGCCACCAGGATCTCACGCAGCTCATCGTCGGCGAGCGAGCGCAGCTCGAAAATGGTCGACCGGCTNACCAGCGCCTTGATCACCGCGAAATAGGGGTTCTCCGTTGTCGCCCCGATGAAGGTGATCGTACCGTTCTCAACGTGGGGCAGCAGGGCATCCTGCTGCGCCTTGTTGAACCTGTGCACCTCGTCGACAAAGAGGATGGTGCGCCGTGAATCTTCGAAGCTATGTTCCTTCAGTCTTTCCGCAGCGCGGGCAACGACCTCGCGGATGTCCTTGACACCGGCAAGAACGGCATTGATGGTCTCGAACTCCGAGCGGGTGGCGTTGGCAATCACCCTTGCGAGGGTCGTCTTGCCTGTACCGGGCGGCCCCCAGAAAATGACCGAGGTAACCCTGTCGGCCTCAATCGCTCTCCTGAGGAGCTTGCCCTCACCGAGAATATGGGGCTGGCCGATGAACTCATCGAGGGTGCGGGGCCGCATCCTCGCCGCCAGCGGCACCCCCCCATCTTCGACGAGACAGGACGCATCCCTGTCGAGCGCCGCCTTCGATTCCTTCCCGCTGCGTTTCATCACGCTCATCCTAACACCCGGCGTATGCGTCCGTCAGGCTTAGTTTTCCGCCGCGAACCCGCTCAGCTCAGGATGTCATCCTCTTCGCGCCAGGGCGGACTCACCAGCGCGGCGAAAGTGAGCTCCTCCGCCGAGGTGTTCTCTATCCACTGCTCGGCCCCGGCCGGAATGTGGACGGTGTCCCCGGCGGTGACATCGGCAGTCTCAGCTCCTATGTGCATGACTCCACCTCCCGCGAGGATCGTATAGACCTCGTCCTGCGCCGCCAGGCTATGGGGCAGGGTGGCCTTGCCGGCTTCGACCCTGGCAAAAGCCAGTGAATAAGGCAGCTCTATTTCATCGCGGTCGGTGTGCAGGATCTCCTTCAGGCGGCAACCATCGTTGGCCGTTATCTCGACGCAATCATCCATTCGCTTGATAAACATACTCATTCCTTCGCGTTCAGTGTTCTCCTACCCCGAGGGTCCTTCCCCTCCAGGTCTCACCCTTCCCCCAGCGGTAATTCCANGCCGAGAGAAAGGTCATCCACAGATAGAGACAGCTTGCCAATGGCAGGCTCAGAGCGTAGCGCGGCGGTAGCNCATGATGGCGTACCGCCGGCCAGTATTTCACAGTTTGCAGCGACATCGCCACAGCCGCCGCCAGGCCTGCAGGCGGCTCGTCCCGTACCAACGCCACCACACACAGCAGGGGAGGTGAGATGAAGAAGGCTAACAACCCCAGGAGGGTAAGTATCAGCAGAAGATACCTGTAGCCCAGCTGGTCGAAAGCCGTGCGGGTCACCATCGACGAGATCTCCCGCAGGCTCGTAGTACGCCTCACCGAGATCATCTTCCTCGACAACCCCAGCCAGAGACTGCCTCCAGCCTGCTTGACCCTGGCTGCGAGATTCACATCATCTATTACCTCGGTGCCGATCGATTCCAGCCCGCCGATCTTCTCCAGGTACTCCCTGGAGACCAGGAGGCACCCCCCCGCCGCAGCCGCCACGGACGATGTGTCTTTCGCCACCGATCTGAAGGGGTAGAGAAGCTGGAAAAACCAGACAAAGGCGGGAACCAGCAATCTCTCCCACCAGCCCCCGGTATTCAACCTGACCATGACGGATACGAGACTCTTCGACTGTTCGAGGGCGATCTGTCGAAGCGCCCTGATCGAGTGAGGCGAATGCCTGATATCGGCGTCGGTAAAGAGAAACCAGCCGATGGCCCCGGCTCCCGGCGAAGAGAGAATATGNTCGACGCCCCGGGCGGCGGCAGCGGTCTTCCCGGACCAGCCCGGCGGCGGCTCCCCACCATCGAGCACCTCCGCGGTTTCGCCCGAGGCCACCATCAACTCCCGGGCGAGAGCCCCGGTTCCATCCCCGGAGCGGTCATCGACGAGGACCAGCCTGGCGTAATCTTCAGATTGCTCCAGGAGAGACGGAAGGGTCTGCGCCAGGGTCTGCGCCTCGTTGCGAGCCGGGATCACGACAGCGAGCTCTCTGCCCTGTCCCTCCTGTGCGGTGGGCAGAGGATCATCCGGCAACACCAGATGCCGGGGCCAGCCGCGCCTGAAATCCAGGCAGAGCACGACCCAGAACAGCAGCACCGTGAAGCTCCAGCAGAGAAACAGGACACTCAATTCGGACTGTCCACGCTCTCAGTTCCGGCCGCCGAGATGATGGAGCGGATCTCATCCGCCAGGGCGGCATTCGTACTGATGCCNCTGCTTCCATCGATGCCGGGGTTGCCCTGCCAGTCGGTAAAGACCCCCCCGGCCTCCTCCACGATGGGCTTCAGGGGCACGATATCCCAGCGGCTGAGAACGGGGTCGAGCATGGCCTCGACCCGGCCTGTGGCGACAAGGAGATGTCCGTAGCAATCCCCCCAGCTGCGCAGNACCTTCACCCGGTCGCCCAGCAGGCTGTGCACCCCGAGCGTCCCTGACATGCGAAAGGTCTCGAAGCCCGTATAGACGACGCCGGCAGCGGCAAGGTCCGACACCCCGGAGACGCTCGCCCTGGCACCATTGGCGCTCGACCCGTTGTGGTAACACCCCTCCCCGGCCGCGGCCACCAGCGTTTCACCAAGTGCGGGGAGATTGATGACCCCCAGCACGGCCTGGCCATCCGGATCCTCCAGGCCGACGAGGACACCGTAGAGAGGAACGCCCTGTACAAACGACCGCGTCCCATCGATCGGATCGAGGACCCAGCGATATCCCGAATCGCCCGGTCTCTCGCCTGACTCCTCGCCCAGGAACGCATCCGTGGGAAACTCGCCCTCGAGAAGCTCGATCAGCAGAGCCTCGGAATTCCTGTCGGCCTCCGTCACCGGGCTCGAATCCGCCTTGAACTCTACCTCGATACCCTTCTGGAAATATTCCAGGGTGAGCTCTCCGGCTTTTTTCGCCGCCGCGAGAGCTACCTCCATACGTTTTTTCAGATCTGTCATAGCCGCCTTACTCTTGCCGGTATAATTGAACCGGGCGGGCGAATTCTCGCACCCACTCGAACCCTGTGCAAGAAATCAAAACGGCGCACGGCAATCAGGAGCCGCCGCCCAAAATCACCGCCAGCAACCGCTTCTTTCTCCTCCGAAGACCGGTAATACCGGTTTTTTCACGATAGTACCCCGTTAAGGGAACTTAATTCAGGGGGCGTAAGTGGAGGAAAACTCCAGTTTTTCACAGGCGGTTCCCGATAAAGGAGTTTGTGGAGGAATCTAATGAAAAGTATACGAATAACGGCAGGTCTCCTGGTTCTCAGCGCGCTGGCTTCCGGTTGCAGCAGCAACTCGCTGCGTGAAGGCACCTGGAAGCTCTCCTTCGAGGCCACCGACAGCAGGACGGGCGAATCCATGGACAAATACTTCGAGTCCGCCGGCGCTGCCTACCATCACGTGGACCTGAAAATCGAATGGGCGAGCGAGAAGGAAGAGGAGGTCGTCGAGATCAAGGGGTTGCGCAGCTACTCGGCGCTCGGCACCGCCTCCAAGAGCCAGGCCAGCCTGCCCCCCATGTACGGAAACATCCCCGAAGGCAAAAACGAGATCATCATCAGGGGCCGTGATGACAGCTTCCAATTCTANCTTGTCGGCAGGGTCCTCAGCGAAGAGCACATCGACGGAAAAAACTTCCTGGCAAAAAGCCACCTCGAAGATGAGGCGGTGGAAGGGCGCTGGAAGATGAAGTGGGTCTCAGACTGAGACACCCGCTCCCCCAGGAGATCTTTCTCCCCGACGCCTGCAGCAGTTAGAATGCGGGCATGGTCGATTCCCCAGCTGACTCCCAGGCATCTCCTCCGCGGGAGGCGCGAACACTTCCTACCAACATCGTGCCCCTGGCCGCGGCGGCTATCCTCGTTTNCTCATCGGTGATCGTGACCTGCCTCTGGCTGTTGGGGATGGTCGATGGCAGCTCCTTCGGCGACCTGGGAATCTCGGCGCTGCTGGCCCTTGGGGCCGCCCTCCTCTGGCAGCTTGTGGAAAAGCAGAGGAACCGGGCGAAAGACGACATCCAGCCGCTGGCATGGGTGGCCTTTCCCTTCTCGATCCTCCTCTTCCTCGGCCAGGCGCCCTTCCTGGTGCGGGCGGTCTACCCCCCCATCCAGGACTTCTTTCTCAGGGACGGACAGGTCCAGGCGAGATACGTCGAGCGCTCCACCGGGTTGAAGCTGGAGATCTCGTTCCCGAAACCGCTCAAGAGCGCCCGCGGCGATCTGCGAATCAACTCCAGGGACCTGACCCTGGCCTGTTTCAAGAAGGAAGCGGGACTTATCCAATGGCCCAGCGAGAAGACGCTGTCGATCTCCGTCCCGGCAATGCTGGAACATCTCGGGCAGGAAAAGATTGAAACTCTCAGCCTCAATCTCCGGGCCATCGGTACGAGCGGGGAGGGAGTCGAGCTGCCGGGTCGCCTGCTCTACGCGGATGGGAAGCGGGTGTCGCCCCAGACACTCCGTCCCCGGGAACCCTGAGCGTCCCATCGAGCGCCACACTTGTCTTTTGCCCGGCACTCTAATAAACTCTTCTGTTTGGTAAAGATCCCGCCCAAGAGAAAAAGAACGACTCGATATGGTCAAGCGCCTGATAGTGAATCCCGACGACGTCCGTCGCCCAGCGACGACCCAGATCGGGGAAATTCCCGCCAATTCCTACGCCAGGACCCTTGCCCAGGAGATCACGGACGGAACGATAAGCGCCGACGAGGCCCTCCTGGTCTANAGGGATATGGTCGTCATCCGGGAGTTCGAGACGATGCTCGACCAGGTCAAGAAGATGGGCGGCTACCAGGGACTCGAGTACGACCACAAGGGGCCCGCCCACCTCTCGATCGGACAGGAGGCGGCAGCTGTTGGACAGTCCTTCATGCTGGAAGCGACTGATCACATCTTCGGAAGCCATCGCAGCCACGGGGAGTTCCTCGCCAAGGGACTCAGCGCGATCCACAAGCTTTCCGAAGAAGACCTCGGAATCATCATCGAGGGTTCTCTCGATGGAGAGATCTGGAAGGCCCTCGAGAGCGAGGCCAGCGCCGATGGGAAGAAAAGGGCCGAGGAATTTCTCGTCTTCGGACTCCTGGCGGAAATCTTCGGACGGGCCACCGGCTTCAACCGCGGCCTTGGCGGCTCCATGCACGCCTTCTTCCTGCCCTTCGGCACCTACCCCAATAACGCCATAGTCGGCGGAAGCGCGGATATCGCCGTGGGCTCCTCGCTCTTCATGCGACTTCAGCGCGACAGTGGGATCGCGGTAGCCAATATCGGCGACGCCTCCAGCGGCTGCGGACCCGTCTGGGAGGCGATGAATTTCGCCACCATGGGCCAGCTCTGGAATCTCTGGCCCGAGCCCTACCAGGGAGGCCTGCCGGTCATCTTCAGCTTCATGAATAATTTCTACGGCATGGGCGGCCAGACCAGGGGTGAGACGATGGGGTTCGAACGCCTGGCCTGCCTCGGAGCCGGGATCAACAAATTCAATCTCCATGCCGAGACCATCGACGGCAACAACCCGCTGGCGGTCATCGACGCCTTCCGGCGCAAGCTCGACGTCATCAAAAACGGGGAGGGTCCCGTGCTGCTCGAGATCATCGCCTATCGCCAGAGCGGCCACTCGCCAAGCGACGCGAGCGCCTACAGGGAGCGCGAGGAGATCGAGATGTGGAGGAACATCGACCCGATCAAGGAGTTCGGCAAGCAGCTCATCGAGTCCTCCACCGCGAACGAAGAAGCTCTCACGGCCTGTGAAGAGCACGCCAGGGAGATCATCCTCAAGGCCTACCGGCTCGCCACCGACCTGGAG
>NZOA01000010.1 GCA_002695115.1 Planctomycetota bacterium | reverse complement strand
TTGAGAGGGAAAGACCACCGAGCCCAAGACTTCCAACCCGGAGAAAATCGCGACGGCTCAAGCCCGAACAATCCCTGCTTCCCTCGGCCTGGACAAAATTGAGCACTGCTTCGTATTCTCCTCTACAGTCGGCAACGCGGACGCATGAGATTCCCTGTCGATAAACACGGAAATCTCATATCGCTATTTTAGTTTATTCAGGATGGACAGCCAATAGTTTGCCATCCGGGCTTCCGACAGCCCCAAACGCCCTCGACAACCCTAAGCACAACAATATAAGGACTTAGAAAAAGGCGCGCCTTTTACCTCGCCAGGATCTTCACAAAAAGAACCTTGTTGCGCTGCCCCCTCCGTTTCCCCAGCCGCAAAAGGCCTTCCCCGCAGGTAACCCAGCTCTCCTTGTCGCTGATTCGACAGACGCCGGAATTTCCCAGGGTAGCCTGGTTTTCCGGAATCAGAACACGTTCTGTCGCACGGATGACCCGAAGGGTGCCCGGATCTACCTGGCCGATGAAAAGCGGCGCCCGGTGTCGAAACATATGGTCATTGCCGGCGCCCCTGCGGGTGTATACGAGGAAGAGTCCTCCGCCGACCACTACCCAGTGCTGCTGCGTGTTGTAGCTACCAAGCGGCTTCCCGTCATCAAAACGCCACTGGCGAACCGGCTCGAAATAGATCCCATCCTTGCCCCGGGTGACGTAACCGGAATGGTCGGCCCGCAGGGTCAGGAAATAGTCCCCGCCAAAACGGATCAAGGACGGCTCGTAAAGACCTCGCCCCCGGGAAACGTTCAGCTCAGATCCGTGTTCCTTGTAGGCAAGCGTCTTGCCATCAAACGCACACCGCGCCACCACGCTGGTGAAATTGTATTTTTTCGGATCCCGCCAGTAACGAACCGGCAGCAGGATATCCCCGCCGGGAAGATCGACTCGCTGGGTGTTGCCGGCGTTGGCGCCGGTGATCGTGTGGCCTCCATGGTCTTTTTCGGGCATGGCCAGGAATCGAAGGGGTCCCCAGTCCCCCGTCTTCGGATCCATCACGGCGTAGGACACCCGCTCCCTCAAAGCGACCTCGCGCTTGCCCCCAGCGAAATTAAAGGTCTTTCCTGTCGCCAGGATCCGGCCGCTCTTTGCGTGCCGCCCGGGCCAGAGGTCGCCGGGCGCAACCTCATAACCATCCGGCTCTTTCCTGCGTCTCAGCGTCGAGATACGGGCGGGACGGCTCCAGGTCCTGCCTCCATCGAAGCTGTCTGACTGGTAGATATCATGAAAGTCGTGGGAGGTTGTTTTCCCCGTCTCCGACATGGTGGTGACCCACCGCTCTTTCACGCCCGGCACATAGGCTGTCCGCGCCTGCCACCAGTCCCACTCAGCCGTCCCCTCGATGGTCCCCAGCCTTTCAAGCCGGAGCTCCACCGGCGCGGGCCCCTCCTGCGCCCGCGCCGGCTGGGCGCAGACCGCCAGGAGAACAAGCTGGACCAACCTCCATCTCCTTAAATAAGCATGGAGGTTAAATAGCATAGTCAAACCAGAGATCCTTACCTGGGATTGCATCTCGGCCACAGGAATTAACCGGCCGCCGGAGGGACCTACTTCTTCAGGTTCGCGAGCTTTCTGCGCACAAGCGCCGACTGCTCGTCGGTGAGGACCTGCCAGCATGCGAGACCATTGCCTACCAGTTCCCACTCGTCAAACTCCCAGACGACCTTCTTGTCGCGGGTGATCTCGAAGATCTGCGGGTTCTTGTCGCCGGCATGGCAATTGCCGACGATGCGATTGCCGTTCTCGAGCTCCTGAAGGCAGGTCATCCAGCCCAGGCCGATCTCGGTGCCGGGCACCTTACCCTTGACCTCCCAGACGACCTTCTTCTCGGGTGAGACCTCGACGACGCTCTTGCCGCTGCCGGAGGCGATCAGGGTGTTGCCGCTTTTCAGGCGGATGGCGCCATAGACGCGGGTCTTGATGAGGTAATCCCAGACCACCTCGCCCTTGCTGTTGTACTCTGTGACCACGCCGGGGTTCTCGGAGCAGACGAGGAGATTACCCTCGGGCGTGTGTCGCGCCCAGCGGGTACTTTTCGTTCCACCGGGCTTGAGCGGAAACTCCCGGACGAGCTTGCGATCCTTGTCCACCTCGATCACGCGCCCCACGCTGCTCTCAACGATCATGGTATTGCCGTTGGCCAGACGGGCGAAGGCGTGGACGTCAACTCGCTTGCCCTTGTTGCCGTTCATGGTGGCTGAATCGTAGGTCCACACCACCTTCTTATCGAGGGTGATCTCCTTCAGCGTAGTCCAGGTATCGTGAAAGAGAATGTTGCCGTTGGCCAGCAGGTGGACATCGTGATGGCCTGTATGGCCCCGCCGTGGACCCGCGGTTTTGTGTGACCAGACCACGTCACCCTTGGCGTCGGTGATCGCGAGAATGTTTTTACCGTACGAGGCCCCGACAAGCACAAGGCGCTCAGCCTGAATGTTGAGCGTCGATGCCAGGACGGTGAGAACAGCAAGCAAGCGAATTGAGAGCTTCATATTAATTCCAGGTCCTCCGTTTAGTTGACCCGGACATCATAGATCAACCCCCGGAGAACAGGCAAGAATCCCCTGCCCCCGGTTTGTTCTCTATTTTTTTCCAAACGCGAACAGCGACGAATGCGTCCGCACGTAGAGCACGCCACCGGAAATCGCCGGGGTCGCGTAAACACGCTCCTGCATCTCATTGACCGCCAGGATCTCGGGTTTCGGCCCGAGCGTCAGAACCGAGATCCGCCCATCACCGGCCGTGGTGAAGAGCCGGCCGCCGGCAATGAGCGGCGAGGCGTAATGGGTCCCCCGGCCGCGCGTCCGCATACGGTAGACCCTCTTTCCCGTCTTCAACTCGAGGCAGGTGAGTACGCCGCCGTTCTTGACGAAATAGACGTAGGTTCCATCGCAAAGCGGGGATGGCACCTCCGGAATGCCCTGTTTTTCCAGGGTACGGATCTGCCCGGCCTCGACCAGCCCCTTGCTGTCGAGCGCGATAGCCAGCATGCCGTGGGTCTTGTAGCCGGCNCGNAATTTTTCCAGNCCGCGAAGCTGGGNGGCCCACTCGTCCCCATCAATCTNGCGATCCCTGTTCTTGTCGACCCGTTCAAAGCGAATGGTGGCGCCGTTNTGAGGCGCCTCCNCGCCCTCGGGGCGATGAAAAATCCACAACTTNGGAAACTCGTCACGACTGATCCGCTTGTCACTGTCCCTGTCATGATCGGNGATCAGTTTTTTAAAGTCCGGGAATTCGGGCCGCAGCGCCGGCTCTCCCATCTTGTTCCACGCCGCGACGATCACCTCGTTGCCGGCAAGGACAGGCGTACTCGTCGCGGTCGTCGCGCAGACGGCCACCCAGAGCTGCTTGCCGCTGGAGATGTCGAACGCCTGCATGGAGCGCGCGGTGTGAACGAGCAATTTATCTCCTAAGGAGATCGGGCAGGCTGTACAGGCCATCTCGCTGGAGAAAGGTTCTCGCTGCGGCACCTTCCATAATTCCCTGCCCGTGACCTTGTCAACGGCCAGCAGGTAATGATCGACATGATTACCGCGNTAAAGGATAACCCGGTCGCCGATGATCGCGGGTGAGGTCGCGTTGCCTCCAAACGACCTGGTCAGGGGCATCTTGCGTTCCCACAGTTTTTTACCGGCGGTGTCGAAACAGATCAGTCCAAATGACCCGAAATAGGCNACCACCCGCTCACCATCNGCNGCCGGCGTGCTGCTGGCCGGNTTGAANGACGCNTGTCCTTTNTCAAGCCTGTCTGTCGGCACATCTCCCTGCCAGCGAATCTTGCCGTTCGANCTGTCTATACAGACAACCGCGAGCTTCCTGTTCTTCCTGTCACAGGTCGTCAGGAAAATCGCATCACCGACTACGACAGGAGAGCTGTGACCCTCTCCCATTGGCACGTGCCAGAGCTCATTCCTGCCGGGACCGAATTCAACGGGAGGAGCCGGGCCAGCCGCGATGCCCGAAGAGTTGGGGCCTCGAAACTGAGGCCAGTCGGCGCAGGCAGGGCCGGCAAGCGAGACNAGAATACATACTCGGCAAACCAGGCTACGCGCCAGGGGGTTCTTGCTCCATTCCATCGGTTCAATCCTTCATTGCGAAATGCGGCAGGCACTCCATGCCCAACTGAAGTTCATAGCCTACCCGCACCCCCGCCGCGACATCAATCGGCAGGCGAGCGGGGCTCAGGGAAGATGCTGACTAAAGTCCGCGGCGACAAGGTTCCCGCCCCCNCTCACCGTGGCTCTCTCTCCCGTGGCCCTATTGCCCCGGCCGCCGCTCACCGTGGACCATTGCCCCGAGGCAGTGTTGCCTTGCCCGCCGCTCACCGTGGACCATTGCCCCGAGGCCACGTTCCCCTGCCCTCCACTGGCCGTGGACCACTGCAGTAAGGCCGTGTTGTCCTGCCCTCCGCTCACTGTGGACCACTCTCCGGAGGCCCTGTTGTCCTGCCCTCCGCTTACCGTGGACACCACGCCCCGGGCCGTATTCTCACCGCCGCCACCCACAGTGGCTCTCTGCCCCGAGGCCGTGTTGCCGATGCCGCCGCTTACCGTGGACATCTCCCCCGCGGCTGTGTTGTCCTGTCCTCCGCCCACCGTGGACCATTGCCCCGAGGCAGTGTTATTCAAGCCCCCTCCCACGGTTGACAGGAAACCTGAGACCGTATTGCGCCTGCCGACAACCTGNCCGCCCCAGATGCTGTAATTGTTCTGGGAGCCGACCACGAGATTGTGGGAACCGCTGCGGTCATTCGCGTCATCTGTCAGCGGGTCTTCATCATTCCTGCGCAGCTCCTGGTAGCCGATGATGAGGTTACCAAGGCCGCCTCCATTCTCNGTTGCCGTAGCANNCCTGCCATTGACNACCTGCACATTCACGCCGCTGAAACGGATGGNCCTGGCGGTATTGCCCTCATCATCCACCGGCAACTGCTCGATCGACANNTGGGCGAGAATCGCAGCCTGCCCGGCTGTCAAACCTCCCTCGCCGGGGTTCGCCGGGGCNGCCGCGGCAAGGTCNGCGATGGAGGCNGCGTTGGTTATGGCGGCGGCGGCNGTCGCTTCAATCGCTGCGGNGCCCGCNTCTANATCAGCNCTGANAGCCTCCACCTGGCTCCGCAGCTCNGCGATCTCCCNGGTANGATCCGGGCCTCCGCCAAGCNCCCTGGCATTCAAATTTGACAGGGCCTCCGTTGTCTGTTGAGCGAAAGCATCCAGCGCATCTAGCCTGGCGAAGATTGCGGGAATGGCCGTCGTCGATACCGCCTGGAGCTGGCTCACTGTCTCACCAAGAGAGTTTACTCGGGCGGTGAGCTCCGAGCTGTCCACGGGGGCACGGTCCACCAGCCCCAGGACNACCCCCTGCAGATCGACAAANCCATCCTCGAGGGCNGCCACCCTCGCCAGCAGCTCCGGCGAATCGGCCTCGGCCACCTTTGAGCCACTGCNCGANCTGCAACGCATACCGAGAAATGCCGCGTTCAGCAGCAGCGCGAACGCCATCAAGCGTATCAGAGGATCTTTGTTCTGGTTCATCTGTTCGGCCCTTCATCACGGAGTTTTGGACATACATTTCAGACCAAGTTGAGCTAATAGCCTACCCGCATCCCTGCCGCGGCATCAATCGGCAGGGACCTGCTCGCGCAGTGCAGTCCCTCACCATCCAGGGGGCACCCGGCAGGTGGGCGGACTCGATATGGGGTTGGGATCAATAATCCGGTTCGAAAAGTTCCGGCGGTTGTGACAGACTGTCCCGCTGTTTCCCGTACGCCCCCTGCGCACGGTTTTCTTCAACACGAGACCGCCCCGCCGGCGCGCGCTTTTCTCGCTGGCCAGCGCTACGCAGTATAAGGATGAGCTTATGAAACTCAATCTGGTTTGCCTGCTCTTGATGATCTGTCTCATCGCGAATCCGAAACACGGCATCGCGGAAGAAACTATCGACGGACCCAAATACAATTTCGTCTGCGCTGATTTCTCCAAGGGCGAGGTCTGCGTCGTCACCAGCAAGGGGGAGCGTAAGCACATCTTCAAAACGCAAAACCCCAACGATGTCTGGTCCTTACCCAATGGCGAGACCCTGTTTGCCTGGAGACGGGGCGTCAAGGTCTACGACAAGAACGGCAAGCTGGATTTTGAATGGAAGTCATCAGAGAAGCGGGATGAGATCCATACCTGCCAACCCCTCGCTGATGGGAATATTCTCATCGCCCAGAACGGACCATCCCGGTTGATCGAGATCAACCGCAAGGGCGAGATCGTCAAGAAGATCCCGGTCAGGTCGCGCAACGACAATCTGCACATGCGCTTTCGGATGTGCCGCAAACTGGAAAACGGCAATTACCTGTGCATGGTGTCCTGTGATAACGAGATCCGGGAGCTTGATTCCGAAGGCAAGACCATCCGCGTCATCAAGGGCCTGCCCGGGGTCAGGATGGCCAAGGCCCACGCCGTCATGCGCCTGCCAAACGGCAATACGCTCTTCTCCACCGGTGCCGGCGTCACGGCGGTAGAGGTCGATAAAAACGACAAGGTCGTCTGGAAGCTGGAGCGCAAGGATCTCCCCGAAATCAAGATGGGCTTCATGACCGGGCTGAACCGTCTTGCCAACGGGAATACGGTCATCTGTTTCTACCAGGGCAGCCACCACGTCATCGAGGTCACGCCCCGGAAGAAGCTGGTCTGGAAATGGCGTCTGCCGTCACAGAGGACGGTGGTCAGCATCCAGATCCTCGACCAGGAAGGCGACGCCTCGAAAGGACAGATATTCAAGTAGGCCATCGCCCGGCAGGGCAAGCCCCCAGGGTTGACCAGCGCGATCAGTCAGCCTCGTAGCCGCGCCACATCCACACCAATGTGTCCGCCAGCGTCTGCTCGAAAACACGTCGGTCACAGTGCCTCGAGGCGCGGCTGAATACATAGCGGTAGTTGTAGCCCCTGGCCTTGAGGGCGGCTGCGGTGCGCCGGTTGGCCATCACCCAATTGTGGTAGGTCCCCTCGGGATCCCCGGACCCATTGTCGTTTTCAGAAACGTGCGTGAAAATCCGCAGGGGTTTCTTCTCACTGTTTTGAATCAGCTTCTTGCCGGAATGATATTCCCAGGCGCCGAGCGGATACTTCGCCTCCTCAGGGGCATCGTCGTCCTGCTGATCGACGAACGTGCCGGAATACGTGATCAGGCGGCGAAACAGATCGGGCCGAAACCAGCCCATGGCCAGGGCGGCGGCCCCGCCTGAGCTGCAGCCCATGGTCGCCCTGCCCCAGGGATTATCCGTGAAGGCTATTTTCGGGTAGGCGGCCTTGATCTCCGCGTTATTCAGCACGGCCGGCAATACCTCATCGTTGATGAACCGCGCGAATCGATCGGAGAGGGTATCGTATTCGAGACCGCGCTCGCTGCCCTTGCTGTCATCACCGCCGTTTTGAACGGCAATCACTATGAAGGCGGGCAACCGACGCCCGGGGTCCCCTGAAATTGTCAGGTTATCCAGCGCCTTACGTACCAGGTCGAGACGGCTCGGCCCGTCATGCGTGACGAGAATGGGCGCCCTGGTGCCGTCCTTGTAGGCGGCCGGCACGTAGACAAAGATCTTACGCTCCTTCCGAACGGACTTCTTAGGATCTAGCGTCGAGTCATCGCCGCGGAAAATCCTGCTGTCTTTCAGACGCATCGCGAACTTGAAGTTCCGGCCCTTGGGATTGCCCTTGTCTGTGAGATCTGGATCGACCCTGAAGTCGGGGCCGATCGTATGATCTCCATCTCCCTCCTTACCGGGATTCTCCGCATACTTCTCGTCCTCTACGCCCGCTTTGATGCCCTGGCCTTCGGAGGCTGCAGCTGCCGGCAATTCGCTCATCGAAACGTGACGTGTGCCGAGAAAAGCCGCGCTGAGCAGCAACGCGAATGCAGTCAGGAACTTCATGTTTATTCCCTCGCTATATGCCAGTTAAACCCAGGCAATAGCCTATTCGAGACCATGGACGCTGGCAAGAAACGGGTGGGGAGCCATCGCTCATCCAGGAGATCGTCTGGCAGGTGGGCGAATGAACTGTAGACCGGTCGGCTTCCTCTAAAACCCGCAGACGTTCGGGCAACTCTCCAGGCGCAGACAATCCGTCCCGCGACTGGGCGGTGCCCCGCCCTGGTACAGGTACGCCAGCAGCCAGACGGCATCGGAGACATTCACCTCCTCGTCACCGTTGGAGTCGAGGATGCCGATGTTGCCCGGGCTGTCGGGGCTTCCATCCGCGCAGGGAGGCAGCTCCGGCCGGCGCCCGAAGAGGTGCAGCAGGAGAGCCACGGCGTCTGAGATGTCGACCCGGGCATCCTGGTTCGCATCGCCCGGCAGCTGCCGCCCCCGGGGCTCGAGACCTGATTCGTCAACTCCGGGGGAGCCCAGGTCCAGGTTGCTCGGCCGCCAACTATCCGCTTCCCCCCAGGCCGACAGGTCGGCGAGGGCATCGACTATCACCAGGGACGAACCCTCTCCATCGGTTTCGGGATGCCAGAAGTCGCCGTATTCGAAGTCCAGGATTGGCTCATCCAGCGGGCCGTGAATGAGAATACGCTCACCGCCATCGCTCAGCGCGCCGGAATACTCCCCGGCGACGAGGATCCGGGCGAGATCGTAGCGGCTGGCGAAACCCTGGAGATCCTCCACAAGGACGACCACCTCGCCGGGGGCAAGCTCGGTAACGGCGCTATCGGTAAAGTCAAACCGGATCCCTTCCACGAACCGCACCCCGCGCAGATCCAGCGTGTCGGTGCTGATGTTCTGAAGCTCAATATACTCGAACTCACGGCGCTGAAACGGGCTGCCCTCCGCGGGCGGGGCAGGGTTGTACATGAGCTCGGTTACCCGCAGCGGCATGTCGGTGTGGAACACCGTGTTGGTCATCGCGCCCCAGGAACCATCCCGGGTGCGAACCCGAGCCGAGACAAGGGTTGTCTCCGAGAGCAGAAAAGGCCCTGTGTAGGAAATCGCCATGGGCGACAAGGCTCCGCCGGGAAGGCGGGGATCGGAACCGTCCACCGTATAGAAGACGCTGTCATCGGCCAATCCAATCTCGATGGTTCGCTCTACAAGCTCCGCCCGGATCAGGAAATCACTGCTGTTGGAGGTGAAGTTCAGCCCGTGAATCGCCAGGACGTTCCCCCCGACTCGCAGGTGCTCTCTGAAACTTTCCAGTTCAAAAACCGCGGGGTTGCCCGGGTCAGCCTCGTTGGAACCGTCAGCGAGAGAGTTCCACTCGAGATCATCGGCCCCGGGAGCATTCGCCTCCGCCACGCGCTCGCCGTTGAGATAGGCGACGAAACCATCGTCGTAATCAAGCGCCAGGGTCAGGTTGTCCATCGAGGCGATCGACTGCTGGCCCGCGATATTGAATGGGATGCGGATGAAGACCGAGGTGTTGCCGGGATCGTTCCCCATTTCATCCCCGACATCCAGGTCGATGGCGTCCCGGTAGTCATTGTTTCTGTCGTAGCCGATTCCCCCGGAGGCCTGCTGCCAGGTCTCTCCATGCGCGCCCTCCACGTAGCCGGACAGCAACCATTCATCTCCCAGGTCTCCGTTTCGAGGGACCAGAACACTTCTTGGGGTGTCCAAATCAATCACGGGAAAATCGACAATCCGCTCGATGCCCACAGCCCCTATCTCCAGCTCGGCGCCCGGAGAAATCATCCCGCCATGCTGGGCGCGACCATCGATAACAAAGGCCGGCGCGGCAACCGGCAGCATCAGGCCTGCATCGCGGTAGTGGCCTACCATTACATCGGTACGGGACGGCAGGACTCCATTTAGATACCTGTTCTTGGCGGTCTCCCAGGAGGAAGGAGTCCGGTAATTCCAGCGTGCGGATTCAGCCAGCATCGAACGTCCAACCTCTTCGGTCTGCTCCCGGAGCCGCTCGATGTTCTTTTCGGCCGACATCGCCCCATCGTTGAAAAACATCCTATGGATGCGATCCGCCAGCAGGATCCTGTAGTCCGGATGGTTTTCAGCCAGCAGCATGCTGAAGATGCTTCCGGGTCCATCGCCTACCTGCCTGCCGGGCTGGCTCATAGCCGCGGGGTTGCCGTTAAAGCCCGGGCGTCCGCCGCCGCCATCTGTGGGTCCTCGCAGGAATCCATCCGTATCGTTCATGAAGAACTGAAAGCCAACATTCTGACGGTCCTCCTCTAACCATTCATTCCCCTGCCTCTCCCCCACACAGCGAAACTCCAACTCGGTATTTCCGAACATAACCATCAACATGTAATCGATGTACTGGGTAACATTCAGATGGCGCTGGATCTCCTCAAAATTCGCCTGCCGCGCCCGGATCCACGACCAGGTCGATCCATCTCCGTTAAAAGGAGTCCCCACCGCGTCCCAATTCCAGGGACCTCCATTGGCCTTGATCGCCTCGTAGTCCTCTTCCTCCCCGCCAAAATACTCGGCGAACATATCCGCGCTGAAACGCTCGCGCATATTGTACTGACCCCAGTAGACCCCGTTGAGATACACGTGCACGTACCGGCCATGCGGGTTCAGATGCCCCAGGTCGAGCATGGTATTGGAGGTAAACCGATCCGACATGTAGAACCCGCGCATGTCCGCATCGTGGTGCCCGGTTCGAAGCTCGATCTGGTCAAAGACCTCAACAGGGGGTACACCTCGAGCGTATCCTTCAAAAAGCGGATAGCGCAGCTTGGAATCTCCGTATTCGGAACGAAAAGAGATCCGCAGGCTCTTCTTGAGATAGGTGGAGCCTCCCCAACGCAGCCCGAAGTACTTGGCCCCCGCGTCCTCCTGGAAACCAGGCGTCCCATCAGGATGGATCAGCTCGAGTGAGATCGGCTCCTCATTTGGAAAGACAGTCGTCGCGGCGGTAATGCACAGGGATGGCAGATCGGTCAGGCCGGCCCGCAGCCGCGGCCCAAGGACCCTGTCACGGGTGACACTGGTTCGCATGACGGAAGAGTCGAAGACATCATCAAGGAAGATATAGGTATGGGTATCGATGTTCGTCTGCCCGAGACCTTCCTTGAACGCGGCGGCACGCAGGATCGTAGTCGTCGTGATCCGAACCGGCCCGACATAGACACTACCGTTGGTGGGTGTCGGCACCGAGCCATCGACCGTATAGCGAATCTCGGCGTCCTCCGTCTCCGTAAAGATCTCGACATCAAAGGGTTCGTCGTAAAAACCGCGATCCACCGAGAAGCTCGTATCGGCGACAAATCCGGCGATCTGTGAATCCGCGTTGCTCTCACCCGGAGATGGCTCTGTCATATAGGACTCGACCTGCTGAGAAAAATGAAACCCTGCCAACTCAGGCAGGATCAGGAAATCGTCATCTCCGGGAGCAAGATTGAGACCCTGGATCGCCAGGACATTAGCCCCGGGCAAGAGCGCTCCTCTCCAGGCGCTGACATTGAATCCCTCAAACAGGAGCACCTGCTCGACCGGGTTTTCCCGCGTCGCGCCGGAGTTCCACCTCAAGGCCTGCGGCGCGTTACTGTGCGCGACCTCGGTTCCATTAAGCCAGGCGACGAATCCATCGTCGTACTTCATTCGCAAGGTCAAGGTGTCGAGCAGGTTCGGATTCTCAACCTCGAAGGGGATCCGCAGGTAAGCTGAAGCGTTGCGCCCCAGCATCTCCTCGGCCACATCGGTTCTCACCTGGCGTTGGAAAATAAGATCCTCATCGAAGACCTCTCCAAACACCTCGACCTCCGCAAGGTGCAGGTACGGCCCGGGCATCGAGATACGGACAAACCTTCCGGCTGCATCGATGTCGGGGAAAAAGAAGGTCTCCTCGCTGTTGCCGTTGCGAGGGCCGATCTCGAACGCCACGTTGCGATCGCTGCCGAGGAGTTCGACAGTGAAGTCCGTAAAGCGCTCACTGCAGCAATCCATGCGATTCCAGAGCCTGATCGAATCAATCCTGTAGATGCCGAGGAGATCAACCTCCCACCATGAATTGCTTCCATTGGTGTGGAAGGTCGTTCCAGCACTCCACTGGGCATCGGTATTTCCGTCGATTCCCCGCATCGGCTCGCCCCCCCAACCCTGCGAAGACTGGGTCGCGCGGCCGCCGAGAGCGACATTTTCTATCCGAACAGGAGGCGGAGGCGCGTCTCCGGTGGCGAAGCCTACCCCGGTCTCAGCCTGCATCCAGCCGGAATCATCAAAGCCGGCCTCACGCCACTGGACTCCGAGGCCATCATCGAGAGGAACCACAAATCGCGCCGCGTCGCCGCCGGAGACGAAGTCAGCCTGGGCCGCGCTCTGCGAGAATCCGTAAGATATTCCTGGTCGCTGCGGTGGATATTCCGGGGTATAGGCGTGAACCACGTCCAGCCCGCCAGGCGCCACCAGTCCGAGAAACTCACCTCCCTTGTCGAGACGGAAACCGGCGTGAAGCTCGGAACCGGCTGTGGCCCGGTCCTTCCCCGATGCGAAGACCAGCAGATACTCCCCCGGCAGCAGCTCGATGGCGGGAAAGAACCACTTCCGCAGGTCTCCCGCGTCATCTGTAAGACTCCAGCCATCGAGANTGACCGTCGCCGCTCCCTGGTTCTGGATCTCGATCCAATCCGATGAATCACCATCCTCGTCAGCCAAGCCATCGCGGTTCTCGGCCAGGAACTCGGTGATCACCACCGCCTGGGCATTCAACTGCGCCGCGGCCCAGGACAACGCCANCAGCGCGAAGATCAAGAAAGCGCCTGTGCGCTTCATGCCGGTACCCTCTCTAAGTATGAACACGACCTACCTCAATAGCTTATTGGGGGTCACAAGCATTGGCAAGAAAAGGCCCGGCAAACGCCTGGCGAAAGCTGCGCTCTTGGCCGGGAAACGTCGTTCAGCTACACTGGCGNCGGACTCGGAACAATTCGACAACCCGCCAAGGTGGACCTTNATGCGAAGACTTGCCCTCTCAGCTCTCGCCCTGTTGATCGCGGGTATCACTCCCGCTGGCGCCCAATCGCCAGGCCGGCCCAACGTACTGTTCATCGCCGTCGATGACCTGAATGACTGGGTCAACTGCATGGGCGGCCGAAAGGGCGTTCACACTCCGAATCTTGATCGGCTCGCCTCCCGCGGCGTGTTGTTTACCAACGCCCATTGCGCGGCGCCTTCCTGCAATCCATCGCGGGTCGCGATGATGACGGGAGTCGCTCCGTCATCATCGGGCATCTACCACAACGGCCAGGACTGGCGGAGCCGCCCGCGGCTTGCCAATGCCGTCACGATCCCCGANCATTTCCGCGCAGGCGGCTACACGGCTTTCGGCGGCGGCAAGATCTTCCATGCCTTGTCCTGGATCACCGGNGGCTACGGCAAGCAACAGAACGAAGCGAAGCTCTGGGATTCTTACTGGCCCTCGGCGACCGAGCCCATGCCGGAGCCCCAATGGCCGAAGGCCGCCCAAGCCAGGCGAGCGGCCAATGGCTATCTCTATTCAAANCCCATCGCCATCGGCAAGACATCCAAGGGGCGCCCGTCNCACTTCTTCGATTGGGCGCCTGACGATCAACCGGAAACAGGCACGGCGGATTACAAGGTCGTAAGCTGGGCGNCCGGTGAGCTCGCCAGGAAACGCGACAAACCATTCTTCCAGGCCGTCGGAATATTCCGGCCGCACATTCCGTGGTACGCGCCGACGAGATACTACGACCTCTATCCCGAAGAGGACGTCTTCCTGCCGAGGGTGAAAAAAGACGACCTCGATGACGTCCCCGCCGCCGGCCACCGATCGCTTCGCAAAGCCTGGCATCGCTGGGTGGAGGAAAACGACGAGTGGCGCTCTGCGGTTCGCGGNTACCTGGCATCGATCAGCTTCGCCGATGCCCAGGTCGGGCGNCTNCTCGACGCGCTCGACACCNGCCCGCACGCTNAAAACACCATCGTGGTGCTCTGGTCCGACCACGGCATGCACATCGGCGAGAAGCGGCATTGGGAAAAGTTCACGCTCTTTGAAGAATCAACCCGGGTTCCGCTGATGTTCATCGTGCCCGGGGTGACCAGGCCAGGCATGACCTGCGACCGCCCGGTCAGCTTGCTCGATGTCTATCCCACGCTGAATGAANTGTGCGGCCTGCCCAGGCGTGAGGATCTTGACGGTGANAGCCTCGTACCCCTCCTGAAAGACCCNGCGGCCAGGCGGGATCGCCCCGCCATCACGACCTGGGGGCGCGGCAANCATGCGGTCCGGACCCTGCGCTGGCGCTACATACGCCATGCCNNCGGGGCCGAAGAGCTNTATGACCATCAAACGGACCCCGATGAGTTTACGAACCTTGCTTTCAGCCAANCCGAACAATCAAAGCCCATCATCGCTGAATTAACGAAATGGNTGCCAACNGCCGGGAAGACCAGGCCATGAACACGCTACCCAACAGCCGCCGGCTCAGCCCCGCCATACTCGCGTGCCTGTTGTTCGCCGCCGCGCCCGCCCGAAGCGACAAGCTGCGGGCCGCCGGTGAAAAGAGCGCCGCCCCCCCCGTGCTGGAAATCGGCACACGAAAACAATTATTCGTCGACGATTACATCGTGGAGGAAACAGAGAACGTCACGCTCGATGCGGGGCAGGCGACGAAGCATGGCGTCGTGCTGAAGCCGACGCTGCCGACCGATTTTCAGACCGGCGAGGTCCACGACGGGCCGGATGGCGGCGCGGGCTACGAATTCGGGGAGTCGGCCTTCTGCTGGTTCTTTTCGCCGCATTGGGACGCCGGTAGGAAGATGTTCCGGCTGTGGTACA
Organism: Planctomycetota bacterium; assembly: GCA_002695115.1. Classification (GTDB taxonomy): domain Bacteria; phylum Planctomycetota; class UBA8108; order UBA8108; family UBA8108; genus UBA8108. The sequence continues at coordinate 26,850 of NZOA01000010.1, read as the reverse complement.
TGGCCAGCAAGCGCGCCGGCTCGGCGCTGGCTTATGCCGAGTCAAAAGACGGAATCCACTGGACGAAGCCGCTGATCTCAAAGGACGGCAGGAGCAACCTGGTCAACTGGAATTCACCGATGCCCATCCTGCGTGATAAAAGATCCAGGGATCTCGTCAGCATAGGCCTCGATGGAGTCACCGTCAGCATNGANTCGAGGCTGCCCTGGGGGCATGCNGAGAAATACAAGGTGGCGCTCTACCCGAACCGGGGNGGNCAGGACTGNCGCACCCGGCTGGGCTATTCCTCCGANGGGATCAACTGGAGCTTTTACAACAAGGGNCTGCCNGTNACNGGNCGNGCCGCNGANTTCAGCAACCAGATCTTCTGGGACCCNCCCAACAAACGCTACCTGCTGATATGCCGGGAAGACTTCGCGGCCGGAGGAGGACTGGGAGAGCTCAGGGGCGTCCGCATCATGGAGCACACAAAGGGAAACGACCTGCTCCAGCACCCGACGGCCTGGAAGACGCTGACCAAGTTCGTACTGAACGACCCCGACAAGACGATGATCCCGGGTACCCGGACACCGGAACGCCAGATCCACACCCTGCCGATCTGGTATTACGAGGGGGTGTACTTCGCCCTGACGGATGTGCTGACCGCGACCAACCGGCCCGTTCCCGTTGGCCNACAGGACTTTCACAANCGCCACGAGAAAGGGGTGTGGGAGTTTTACATGTCGCCATCGCGCGANGCGGTCNGCTANGACTTCACCGCNGCCACCTACCCTCGAAAAACCCTCATCCCCCGCGGCCCCGACGGCAGCTTCGACAAGGATTGCGCCCGCCCGCCNGCCAACATCATCACCCNCAACGANGAGCACTGGATCTATTACCTGGCGACCAACGAGCGCTGGGGCGCCCGCAAATGGGACGCACGGCTGGGGCTGGCCAGGTTGCGGCTCGACGGGTTCTTTTTCCTCGAAGCGGGAAAAAACCCGGGAACCGTGGTCACAAAACCGTTCAAGCTCGAAGGCCGCCAACTGCAGGTGAACGTCGATGCTGAAAAGGGATGGGTAAAAGTCGAATTGCTCGATGNGTCCGGCAAGAGGATCAGCGGCTACTCAGCCAATGCGGCGAANCGCTACAGGGGCGTAGACAAGCTGCGGTTTTCGCCGCNATGGGAGTCGGGCGGCGACCTGTCCCAACTGGAAGGAAAAACCGTTAAACTCAAGTTCTCGCTCCAGAACGCAAAGCTCTACTCTTTCAAGCTGGCTGAACAAGCAGCGGATTCTTCGAACGTAAAATAAAAAGATGTCCAATTTTACAGCGAGCGGTGGATTTTCAAGATACAGGTTTTCCATTAAGCCCCCAGTGGCGCACCTAAACAGGAACAGAACCTTGTCGAAAGCTCTCCCGCTTTGCATCCTCAGCCTGCTCTTTTTTCAGAGCACCGCAAGCGCTGCGCGGCATCCGAATGTCGTGCTGCTGCTGGCCGATGACCTGGGCTGGAAAGATATCGGCTGCTACGGCGGCCCGGTAAAAACCCCTACTCTTGACAGCCTGGCTGCCGGCGGCATGCGCTTCACTGATTTTTATTCAGGCGCTGCGGTCTGCTCTCCCTCACGTGCGACGCTGCTGACTGGCAGACAGCACCTTCGCACCGGGGTCTACAGCTGGATTGACGATCACACGCAGAAATCACACCTCCTTGAGAGAGAGGTCACGCTCGCGGAGGTTCTGAAAACCCACGGCTACTCAACTGTCCACCTGGGAAAATGGCACCTGGGCCTTCCCGGGCGGTCTCGTGAGAAGCCGACGCCGAAACAGCATGGTTTTGATTACTGGTTTGCCACCGGCATCAACGCCCAGCCCAGCCACAAGGATCCGGCCAACTTCATTCGCAATGGAAAACCCGTGGGCAAAATCAAAGGCTACGCCAGCCAGATCGTGGTCAATGAAGCCATCTCCTGGCTCGATGAACATCGGAAACCGGCAAAGCCCTTCTTTCTCAACATCTGGTTCCATGAACCCCATGCCCCGATTGCCGCCCCGAAGACGAGTGTCGCCCCCTATGGAAAACTGAATGACCCAGCCGCCATTTATTCAGGAACCATCGACAATACAGACCGAGCCATTGCACGCCTGCTCAAAAAGCTGAAGCAGGTCGATGCCCCTGAGAACACGCTCATCATCTACTCCTCCGACAACGGCAGCTACCGAAACGACAGAACGGGTCATCTCAGGGGGTCCAAAGGATCCAACTTCGAGGGAGGCATCCGGGTTCCCGGCATCTTCTACTGGCCTGGCACCATCGGCGGAGGGCGGGTCGAAAAGTCACCCGCCGGCCTCGTCGATCTCCTGCCAAGCGTTTGCGGACTGCTTGGGATCGACAAACCCGAAGGTGTCCATCTCGACGGTTCGGACCTTTCACCCCTGCTGAGAGGAGAGCCTAACAAATTTTTCCGCCATCAGCCTCTCATCTGGCTGCTTCCGACCAACGCCGCCGCCATAGCGCTCCGGGAAGGAAAATACTCGCTGGTGGGCTATCGTTCCTACGAGCCCCCAAAAGACAAGCAGGCCATGGCCTCCCTTAGAAAACAAATCGAAGAGATTCTCAGAAAGGATGGATCGCTCGAAGAGGAGATTCGCGGCAGCACCCTGCAGAAGCAGCTCTTTGAGGGCTTCAAAAACAGAGAAGCTGAAAGGCTGCGAGGAAAGTACATCCGCCTGAATATGTTCAGCGAATCATGGATTCCCGCAATCAGGGCCGGAAGCTACGGGCGGTTCCAATTGTTCGGTCTTGAAAAAGATCCGGCNCAGAAAACAGACATCTCGAAGCAGCAACCGGAAATTTTCGGGCGGCTCAAAAAGCGGCTATTAGACATCAATGCGAGTATCATGGCTGTCGCGCCTGACTGGTCAAAACAGCGGGAGATCCCTGAATGAGAAATCGAACCTGGCTGGCCGCAGCGGCGNTTTTGNTTTTNGTCTCCGCNGGGAGCATCAACGGTGAGATCATCGCCGGGAGGGTTGTCGACCAGTCCGGCAAGGCAATGAACGGGGTGATGGTTTCGGCCTTTGATAAAGGGCACCGCAAAATCGTCTCGGCATTCACCCAGGCCGATGGCTCCTATGCCATCGATGGCCTGCGGGCTGTAAAACACAGCCTGCGCGCCCGCCTGCTTGGCCAGGAGGATGAATGGCGCGACAACGTGAAGACAGGCAGCGCCAAGATAGAATTCCGGATGAANCCGGCAACCGGAGATGACCTCCAGGACCAGCGTCCTGCCAGCAGCGGTTTCAGCATGCTGAAGTTCGACAACCTGAGGGACAAGCTGAACTTCAAGATGATGTGCAGCTATTGCCACCAGGTCGGAACGGTAGGATTTCGCTCGCCGGAGAAGCCGGTTGATTGGGAGACGATGCTTCGCCGTATGGATGGGTTTGGCGGACTGTACCGGCACACGCAGAAAACCATCGTCAAGCGGTTGATGGATACCTACAAGGACGATGCCATCCTGAAGTGGCCGGCATTCGTGCCTCCCCCACCGCCAGGCGGGACCGCGGCAAAGGCAAGGATTACCGCGTGGGAAATCGGCAAGCGCTTCGAGGGCTCTTTTCACGACCTCGAGCTCGGACCGGACGGCCTGGTCTACGCCGTGAACATCAGCAAGCACCGGGTTGTCACGCTGGATCCTGAGACGGGCGAACAGCGCTCCTATCCACTGCCGCGAGGCTCCTATGGACCGCATTCGATCGAGCTGGGAAATGACGGGCATATGTGGATCACCCTTTGCGCCACAGGCCAGATGGCTAAATTCGATCTCGAGACAAAGAAATACACGATCTGCTCGAGCGCCGAGGCCCCGGCAAAACGAGGCTCATATCCCCACACTCTTCGTATCAATCCGAAAGATTCCCAGGGCCTGATCTGGTACACCGATGCGGGCCGCAACTCCTGCTTTTCGCTTCACCCTGAGACTTTAGAGGTGAAGGAATACCATCTGNTGAAAGCCCGCCAGGCAGTCGCCGCGGGCAAAGGCGAATCACGCGGAATCACGCCTTACGGCCTCGATTTCTCGCCTGTGGACGGCACCATCTGGTATTCCAAGCTGAACGGCAACCGCATCGGCCGCATCGACCCGAGAGCGCCGGATGGGAACATCAAGGAATGGAACCCGCCCTTTCGCGGACCGCGGCGCCTGCATGTCGCCCCCGACGGCATCGTCTGGGTTCCGGGATTTGGATCGGGTGTGTTCGGCAAGTTCGATCCGAAGACCGAGAAATGGACCGTCTATGACCTGCCGGACGCTGAGAACCAGATCCCCTACGCNCTCAACGTCGATCAGAAAGGATATGTGTGGATCTGCGGCACCGGCAACGACACCCTGAACCGCTTCAACCCCAGGACGGAAAATTTTGTCGAGTTCCGTCTCCCCACGCGGGTGTCCTATACGCGGGAGATCGAATTCGATTCCGATGGTAATGTCTGGGTCAGCACAAGCGGCCCGGCACGCCACATGGAACGCGGCTTCGGCTCCATCATCAAGCTGGAGATCCTCGGTAGCGGCGACGACCGCGGCGGGCGGCGTCTCACCGGCTACGTCCCCAAACGGGAGGATCTCACCTACGAGCAACCCCGGGTGGTGAATTACAAGAACTCGCCGAACGGGAAACTGCTCGCTCGCATTGATCTCACCGAGCTGCCCCGGGGGTATGCCTCGGGCAAGCAGCACCAGGTCTACGTAGACCGGCGCCTGGCGGGGCTGAGCCCACGGCAGCGGGCCCGGATTGGAAAGCTCTGGGCGGAAAAGGAGCGAGTGGACCCCGACATGCCCAATCGCGGCGCCTCGTTCGTAAAGATCCTCGAACACGTGGCCAGGGCGCAATAGAAGCTCGCCCGTATCAACCGGCTCAGTTCGATTGAAGAAAGCTGTCGCTCAGGACAACCTCCCGGATCAGGGACTTCAGCTTAAAGTCCTCTTTCTCAGCCTTCTCAACAATAGCGTCCACCGTGAGCGAATCCGCCGGGTGAAGCTCCCTTGATAGGGCAAATCTCAACAGGTGGGCGATAAAGGCTCGGGCAAAACGCCGCTTCTCTTTGACCAGGGCTTCCTTGAACCGGACAATCCCGTCAAATTCATGTTTCTTCAGAAGCTTGCCGCTTGAATCAACCTTTCTGCCGTTTTCATACTTGTCCCGCCACCGACCCGTGATATCGAAGTTTTCGAGAGCAAAGCCCAGGGGATCCAGCCGTGAATGGCAACCGGCGCAATCCGGGTTCTCCCTGTGCTTAGCGAATTTCTCCCTGATGGTCAGGTTCTCAGGGCCATCATCTTCATTCAGGGGGGGCACATCATTGGGCGGNGGAGGTGGTGGATCATTGAGGATCACCTCGATGATCCAGGCCCCCCTGGCAATGGGATGAGTTCGGCGGGGACCGGAAGTCATGCTGAGCATCGCGGCGCTGGTGATCACCCCTCCATAACGTGGATCCTTCGCCGCCACGCGCTGGAATTTTTTTGAACGCAGCTTGTTGCGGATCTCATCATCGAAGCGCCGCTGCGCATCCTGCTGCGGCTTGCGCAGGTCATGGTCCCCGGGAACCTTCTTCAGGGCGACNTCTGTTTGCTGGATNGTCCGGTTCANCNCNTCCCTCTTNTTTTTCTGNTCTNCNGTCAGCGCCTTCTCNAGNTCCTTGTCGGAAATATAGAGATTGGTGCCGGANCTNGAGGCAGCGACCTCCTCCGCGGTCAGGGCNCGGTCATANANACGNGCNTTGTCNATGCTGACGGAGAGGTACTTGTTNCCGCCGGCGGGAAGGTGNCNCAGGCCAAAGATGATNGAGNTCNTGTNCTTNGGNAAGNTCGACCGCCCCTTGCGGAAGGNCTTGCCGTAGGGCTTGCCGTTGCGGTAGAGCANGGTNTCGCCATCGGCNNGGTAGACCATGGCCAGGTGCAGCANCTGGTTGGGTTTTTCCTCCGGGGTNGAGCCGGGGAAGTCCAGGGTGCGATTGAANCGNTCNCTCCCNGAGATCCAGTGCCGGGGCTGCCTCTCACCAAGAACGATGGTGTCAAAGAAGTCGCCAGGCCCCTGGGTCCCCATCACTCCGCCACCTCTCTGGTTCACATCAGGAATCTTGAACCATACCTCAAGGGTCTTCGCCTTCAAATCGATGGGCAGGTTGGAGCTCTGCAGATAGGACTTGTCGAGAACGACCATGCCGTCCTTATGCTGAATCTTACCGTGGGCCTTCAGGTGGAGTGAATTGAGAGAGCACTTCAGATCGCCGTTAAACTCCCAGGCCGCGTAGGGCTTCAGATCGACCGGCTTCCTGGAATCGGTGTCTTTTTTTCGATCAGCAAGAAGTCTCCCTCGCACCGGCTTGATCAATGCGTCGAGATCTCCACGGGCTGTCTTGATGGCGGCAGCCAGGTCTTTTCGCTGCTTTCCCCAGGCACGGTTCTGTTCGGCTCGCTGGCGGTTATCGATTTCCGGGGCCTTCAGGTCGGAGGTGTACCAGGTCTTGAGGAAATCACTCTGGTAGCTGAATGCCGGAGAGATGAGCTCAACGATCGGCCGATCTTCGATGAATACCGCATCGAATAGCAGCAGCGGCTCGAGCACCATGTGCATACTGGCCGGGTTGTTCTTGTCCAGGCTGAAGAGCCTGTGGTTTTTCGGATCCGGCGTCACCGCCAGGAGGTTCTCCAGTTGCATCCACTGCGCGGGAAAGGTATCGAGAAACCTTTCGACCTTCGGATCGGCAAGCATCCTCTCCATGGTCTTCTGCAGGGTTGCGGGCTTTGCCAACTCGCCGCTTTCGGCCAGGCGCAGAAGCTCCAGGTCCGGACTGCTGCCCCAGAGAAAAAAGGACAGGTTGGAGGCCAGCTCGAGCTGGTCAGCTCCGCCCTTTTCAGAGCTGTAGCGGTAGAGGAACAGGGGCGAAGAAAGCGCTGCGGATGCGACCTTCTTCATTGCGGCTGTAAACGACGCCCCCTGCCTGATCTTTGAGAGGCCGTAGTTCGTGTATCTCTCCAGGGTTTTCCGGTCAAGCGCTCCACGGAAGGCACCCTTGAGAAAAGGCTCCAGCCGCCTTTTGACCTCTTCATCGAGATCGGCGCCCGCAGGGGGCTCCTTGAAGAGCTCGTCCCAGGCCCCGACATTCTCCCGGGTAAAGTCAGGGCTCTCGAGGATTGAAACACTGAGCCTCAGGAAAGCATCCAGGAGCAGCGGAGAAACCGTCAGCTGGTTGGCCTGGTTGTCGAAGCCATGCGCCGCGCGGAGATCTTTCGGAAAGGCAACGACATCTCTGAACCCACCCTGTCCGACAAGCGACAGGCAGGCGACCTCCACCTTCTCAGGCATTTTTCCAACCTTGGGGTCGAGGTAATTCCCCTGNCGGGTCATCAGCTTCTCCGGCAGTCTGAAAACATCTTTCTTCAACCGGAACAGGTCCCTGATTGAGTTGTTGTACTGGAAACGGTTCAGGCGCCGGGCCGGAGCCCTCCCCGCCTCCTTGCCGGAGGTCGATCGCGCGAGCATCGCCTTCAACACAGNGAGGAGCTTTGAGCGGTCCCCTCCTTCGAGCCCGGGCTCATCCTCCGGCGGCATGTCGTTGCCATCGATGACCTCGATCATTTCCTTGATCAGCTTCGCCCTGGCAAGGAAGTCCTTCTCGGTCCTGATTTCCTTGAGGTTGACCTTCCCCTTGACCTTCTTCCCGCCGCCATGGCACTTGAAGCATTTGGCGGCAAAAAGGGGTTTCAGGAAGCTGTCAAAGTCCCCGGCCGCCTGGCCCTTCTCTGTGCCGCCAAGGAATATAAGCAGGAGGAAACTGCAATAGATGCGCTTGTTTGCTCGCATGGACGACCTCAGGTCCACATGTCTGAGACAAGGCCCGTGCTGTCGGCAAAGGAACCGATCTCCAGCCCCATGAGCTTCGCGATCGACAACCACATATTGGAGTTCAGGGTGCCGCTCTTGCACCTGATAAAGCGTCCCTGCTTGACCTGTCCCTGCGCCTTGCCGGCGACGATCAGCGGCAGGTCAAAGTACTGGTGCGTGGCCCCATCTCCGAGGGCTGCGCCGTAGGTGACAATCGAGTTGTCCAGCAGGGAGCTGCCGTCAGACTCCTTGACCGCCTTCATCCGCGAGAGGATATAGGCGTATTGTTGCATGTGGAAGATGTCGATCTTCTGTACTTCTTTATAGCCGTTGCCCTTCTGGTTGTGGGTCATGTTGTGATGCTGAACCGGCTTGTCGAAAACGCCTTCATACAGCAGCGTGGCATCCCACCTCTCGGGCCCGATCATGAACGTACAGATATTGGTAAGCCCCATCTGAAAAGCGAGAATCATCAGGTCAGCCTGCAGCCTGATGTACTCGCCCCGGGGCAGGACTTCATCGACAGGCTTCTCGATATTGGAGTTGGCGATCATCTTCTNCATCTTCGAGATCCGGATCTCGATATCGCGAACCATNNNCATGNACTCATCGAGTGTTCGCCGGTCATCTCGCCCGAGCTTCTTCGACAGGGTCTTCGCATCGGCCAGCACCAGGCTGGTAACGTCCTCAAGGTGCTCCCGGTAGCTGCTGTCCGCCATGAACAGCCTCGCATAGAGCTTCTTGGGGTCCTTGATGGAAGGGGCGATCTTGCCAGGCCCGTACCAGGAGATGTTGTTGAAATAAATGTCCTCTTTGCCGGCCTTGAATCCATTGCAGCTGATCTCGAGGGTCCTGAACGCCGTTGAGAGCCCTACCTTGTCACCAATAACCTGGTCGAGGCTTCTTCCATTGGGATGCCTGATCTTCTGCGCGGCTGCCTGCATGGGCGAGAGACTCGTCAGGTAACAGGAGGCGCCCTGGGCATGAACGTCCTGGCCGTTCTTGAAGGTGCGGTCGAGACCTGTGACCAGGGAGACATCCCCGGCAAGGTCAGCCAGGGGCTGCATAGTCGAGGTCAACTCCAGGGGGTAGATGCCCGGCTTGTTCTGGATCCTCTTCTTGTTCTTGAACTTGTCGGCGTTGAAGCCGCCGACAAAACCGGGCAGCACTCCGTCCTCTTCACCCGGGAAGAAACAACGGCGCACAATTCCGTTGGGGACATACATGATCACCAGCTTCTTGGCGGGCTTGCTCCCCTTCCCGGCTTCACCGGCAATCGCATCAGGAATCGAACGCAGAAAGGGTAATGTGAGTACAGCTCCCTGGGCCTTCAGGAACTTCCTTCTGGATATCCTCATTGGACTTTTTCTCTCCCCATGAAGTCGGCAACAAAAAGATGAATGTGCGGATTCTTCATGCCGACTCCTCTCTCTGTAGTGGTTAACTCCTACCCATAGCCTATGCGAGATCGGGGGCGCTGGCAAGTGGCGCCCGGCCCTGCCTCATCGGGGAGAGCCCCGGAAATGAGGAAAAGGAGGGCGCCGGCTTCCATAATCGGAAAAAAGGATTTTTTGATAGGCGAGGACCGGCCCCGGGCGCCTAGAATAAGCGGATCTAATTCCCGAGGGGAATCTACAGACCAGGCTTCTTGTTACAGAGGGAACCATATGAAGACCAGGATCATGACTGGAATCGCCGCCTTCGGATGCGTGGCGTTTGTGCTTTCGGCCGTATTGTTTTCGACCGCAGACGCGGACGTAAAAGCCGCGGACGACGGCAAAAAGGCCAAGCAGGGCAAGGTGAAAGGGCCCGGGGCCAAACTCCATGGCTTCCGCTTCGAATTCCCCTGCAAGGAGAAGATGCCCGAGAACCCCAGGAAGGGCGCGGACTGCAGCTCGGCATTGGTCAAAGGCGATCCGAACAAGACGGACAATTTCACGACCACCAGGAACTTCGGCGGGACCAAGGGCAAGAGCTACAACGTGACGCTGCGTTTTCGCGGCGTGGTTGAACCGATGATGTATAAAGATGGCAAGAAAGACGGCGACTATTTCTACGTCGGCGGCAAGCCCAACAACAAGACCTACAATATTTACAGGATCGGCATTTCATCGCCCAGGTCGCACTACTTCCTGAACCGCCAGGATCGTGTCGGCCACAAGATCTTCACGATCGACTACACCAAGACGATCAAGATCGACGGAGGAGCGGCGCTGACGCTCTCGGGAGACGGTCAGAACGGGAAGCTGATCTCCAATTTCAAAAAGCTCACGATCCCCGGCGTTTCCCCCAAGCCGTACAACGGACAGTTCATCCAGGTCGACGTGCTCAAGGTCGAAGAGGCCAGGTAGCCTCGACATTACAGGAGGAAAACCATGCAACAAAACAGCAGACGAGAGTTTCTCGCGGACGTCGGTCGCGGCATGCTTGCCGCGAGCGTCGGTGTAGCAACCGCAGCAGAGCTCGGGCTAGGCTCTGTATTCGCAGAGGACGGGGCGGACTTTCCGACCTTCGGAGAGCTCGAGCCGCTCGTCTCGCTGATGCAGGAGACACCACTTGCGAACCTGCAGCCTCTCCTCGTTGAGAAGCTGCGAAGCGGCACGGAGCTGCGCACGCTCACCGCCGCCGGCGCGCTCGCCAACGCGCGCACCTTCGCCGGCCAGGACTATACCGGTTTCCACACCTTCATGGCGCTCGCGCCGGCCTATGCGATGTCGCGCGCATTGCCCGAAGCTCGCCGTGCCCTGCCCGTCCTCAAGGTGCTCTATCGCAACACCAACCGCATCCATGAGTTCGGCGGGCGCGCGAAACAGATTCTTAAAAACGTGGAGCCGGCGAAGATCCCCGCGAACTCTCCCACAGGCGAGCTGCTGCGCAAGGCAACGCGCTCGGCGGACTTCGGTCGCGCGGAGTCGACCTTCGCGGCGCTCGTGAACGAGCGCCCCGGCGAAGCCTTCAACCACCTGCAGTACTCCGTGCGCGATGAGATCAACGTCCATCGCGTCGTGCTCGCCTGGCGCGCGTGGTCGATGCTCGACATCGCCGGCAAAGAGCACGCGCACACCCTATTGCGTCAATCAGTCCGTTTCTGCGTTAAGTCCGAGAAAAACCGCAGGAATACCGCGCTCCGCAGCCTACTGCCGAGGCTCCTCGATACCCACAAGCTGCTTGGCCGCACGCCGGGCTCGCGCAAGGCCGACGATGGCTGGATCGACAGGATGAGCCGGCTCGTCTTCGCAAGCACACGTGAGCAAGCGGCCGATGCCGTCGCGGCCGCGCTCGCCGAAGGCTTCACTACAGCGCACGTCGGCGAAGCGATCTCACTCGCCGCGAACCGGCTCGTGCTGAACGACCGCGGCAGGAGAAAACAGGGGAGCTCGAAGCTGAAGCCGATGGGGAGTGTACACGGCGCCTCCGTCGGTGTTCACGCATCGGACGCGGCGAACGCGTGGCGCAACATCGCGCGCGTCAGCGATGATCGCAACGCGCTCGCGAGTCTCATCATCGGCGCCTACCATACCGCCGGACAACGCGGCAACGTCACCGACGAACCGTTCCACGCAGAGGCGCTCGATGCCCTCAAGACAAAGGATCGCGACAGGCTCCTCGCCGAAACAGGCTCGGCCATCCGCGGACGAGACCAGGCGCGCGCCAGCGCGCTCGTTCAGCGCTACGGCGAGCTCGGCCATCCTCTCCGTCCCGTTATGAACCTGCTCCTCGGCTTCGCCGTCAGCGAAGACGGCGCTCTCCACGCCGAGAAGTACTACCACACGGTCGAGGAAGAGTTCAGCGCGACGCGCGAGAAGTTCCGCTGGCGCCAGCCGGTGGCCCTGGCGCGAGTAACCGCGAGCGAGTACGGGCTGAGCCCCGGCGCCTCCAGGGACACGCCGAAGGCTGGTGGTGAACGAGCGCCGGGTTACGAGGAAGCGTGCGACCTGCTGAAGGTCGGCGCCTGACGATCGGGGGGACAGCGACGAAGGCGCCCGAGTCGCGATCTTCAACGCCCCCCGTTGATTTCGCTCCGTCATTCGACGAGAATATCTACGGGAGAGGGCGCCCAGGAGGGCCGTTTCTTTCCATCCCCAAGTGACAAGCATCCAGGGCTCTAACATATGATCCCGCGAAGGAAGTTCCGGTGGCGATGGCCGACTCTTGAATGCGTCGTGGCAATTATCGTTTGCAGTGGGACGGGCGCTCTCGCGCAGGAGATCTCGTTCAACCGCGACATCCGCCCGATCCTGGCCGAGCGGTGCTTCGCCTGCCATGGAGCGGACACGAACAAACGCAAGGCCAAGCTCCGCCTGGATCGGGCGACCGGGGCGGACGGAGCGTATCGAACCCGCGATGGCTCGACCGCGATCAAGCCCGGCTCGATCAAGGAAAGCGCGCTGTGGAATCGAATCACTACGAGCGATGCCGACGATGTAATGCCTCCGCCAAAAGCGCACAAGAAACCTCTATCCGCTGGGGAAAAACAGGTCATCAAGCTCTGGATCGAGGCGGGGGCTCCCTACGAGGAGTTCTGGGCCTTCGTGCCTCCCCGGATGCCGGCAGTCCCGGCGGTAAAAAATCGCGCGTGGAGCCGGCAGCGAATCGATCTGCATGTGCTGGAGCGGCTCGAACCCGCCGGGCTGACGCCATCCGGAGAGACGGACAAGCGCACCCTCATTCGCCGGGTAACCTTCGATCTCACAGGGCTACCCCCCACCCGGGATGAGGTGCGGGAGTTCCTGGCGGACAAGAGCCCAAAGGCGTACGAAACCCTCGTCGATCGCCTGCTCGCCGGGCAACAATACGGCGAGCACATGGCCCGCTATTGGCTGGACCTGGTCCGCTTCGCGGACACCAACGGCATGCACAAGGATTTTTACAGAAACTCCATAGCCTACCGCGATTGGGTAATCAGGGCGTTCAACAACAACCTGAGCTACGACGACTTCGTCCGCTACCAGCTGGCCGGCGACCTCTTCCCGGACGCCAGCAGCGACCAGCTTGCGGCATCGGGATTCAACCGCCTTCACCTGATCATCGATCGCGGAACCGCGCTGCCCGAGGAGAGCTTTTTCAAGAACGTGGTCGACCGGGTCACCGCGGTGGGAACCGCCTTCATGGGAATGAGCGTCCACTGCGCCTCCTGCCACGATCACAAATACGATCCGCTGACACAGAAAGACTTTTACTCACTCTTCGCCTTTTTCAACAACATCGACGCGGCGCCGGAGACCGGCGGGGGTCCAAAGAACGGCCTGCAACCGCCAATCGCTCCGCTGGCAACGTCCGCGCAGCAGAAGCAGCTGAACGAAATAAACGACCGGCTGTCCAGGCTCGCCCCTGAGCTACAGCTCGCCGGGAAGGCCGCGCAGGATGAGAAAGACCCGAAGAAGAAGGATGAGCTCACGCAGGCGGAACGAAAGCTGGACGAGAAGAAGAAAGACCTGGAAAAGCAGCGCGGCGAGATCGAGCGGGCCAGGCCCCGGGCCATGGTGATGAAGGAACGCTCGGAGGTCCGTCCGACGCACATCATGAAACGCGGGCGCTACGATGACCCCGGTGAAGAGGTCACGCGCAATACGCCCGAGTTCTTCCCCGCCATGAAGAAGAAAGGGAAGACCGCCTCGCGTAGCGACCTCGCCGAGTGGTTTGTCGACCGCCGGAATCCGCTGACGGCGAGAGTCGCGGTCAACCGCTTCTGGCAGCAGCTCTTCGGAGTCGGCCTGGTAAAAACCTCTGAGGACCTGGGCACACAGGGCGAAGCCCCCAGCCATCCCGAGCTGCTCGACTACCTCACGGTATCGTTCATAGAAAGCGACTGGGACATCAAGGCCCTGGTCAAACAGATCGTGATGTCGAAGACCTATCGACAGTCGTCGGTGGCCACGCCGGAGGAGTTCAGGAAAGATCCGGAGAACAGGCTGCTCGCGCGCGGATCGCGCTTTCGACTGGATGCCGAGATGATCCGCGACCAGATCCTGGCAACCAGCGGACTGCTCGTGAGCAATATGTATGGAAAGAGCGTCAAGCCACCCCAGCCAGATGGTCTCTGGAAGGCGGTGACCATGATCGGTGAGCGATTCAGAGCCGACAAGGGCGAGGCGGTCTATCGCCGCAGCGTCTACACCTATTGGAAGCGTGGGATGCCGCCGCCGCAGATGACCATCCTGAACGCGCCGATCCGGGATGCCTGCGTCGCGCGCCGCGAGCGTACCAACACACCCTCGCAGGCCCTGTTGCTCCTGAACGAAAGCGAGTACCTGAAGGCCGCACGAAACCTGGCGCAGTACGTGCTTGCCCGAGAGGAACTCGATACACCGCAACAGCTCGAGTTGGTCTATGAGACCGTGACCTCGAAGCTGCCGGACAGGAATGAGCGGGGCATCCTCTCGAGCCTGCTCAAGGATCTGCAAAAGCGCTATCGCACGACCCCCGCCCTGGCAGACGAAATCTGCAGGGGGCTGTCTCTGGATCGCCCCGGGGAGAAGGCGCAGCTTGGCGCATGGACGGTGCTGGTCAATGCGGTCTACAATCTCGATATCACCAAAACTCGGGAATAGGGCGAACGCAATCATGACATACGAACTCACGAAGGCCATCGACCTCCAGTCGCGCCGGAGGTTTTTGCTGAACTCCGGCATGGGCCTCGGCACGGCGGCGTTCACCACCCTCGTGACCCGCGCGGGCGCGGCGGCCCAGCCCAGGCTGCATCACCCGGCAAGCGCGAAGCGGGTCATCTTCCTGTTTATGGCGGGCGCGCCGAGCCAGGTCGACCTCTTCGATTACAAGCCGGATCTCCACAAGCTCTTCAAGACCGAGCTGCCCAAGTCGGTGAGCAAGGGGCAGCGGGTGACCACGATGACCCGGGGCAAGCGGCAGCTTATCGCACCCTCGACATTCAAGTTTTCCCGGCAGGGCAAGAGCGGGATCTGGCTGAACGAACTGCTCCCCCACCTGTCCACCGTCGCCGACGAGCTCTGCCTGGTTCACTCATTCAATACCAACGCGATCAACCACGACCCGGGCAAGACCTCCTTCTGCACCGGCTCGGAGACCCCCGGCAAGCCCAGCATGGGCGCCTGGCTGAGCTACGGACTGGGATCGCTGAACAGGGACCTGCCTGATTTCGTTGTGATCCCTTCGGCCTTCTGGAGCGGCAAGGTGAATGTCCAGGCCCTCTATGCAAGGCTCTGGGGCAGCGGCTTCCTCCCCTCCAAGCACCAGGGCACCTCCTTCCAGACCACCGGCGACCCCGTGCTGTTCCTCTCAAATCCAAAAGGGGTCAACGCGGAGGTCCGGCGGAGAATGCTGGATTCACTCGGCAAGCTGAACAGGAAACACCTTGGCGAAATTGGCGATCCGGAAATCCAGACAACCATAGCCCAGCAGGAGATGGCTTTCCGCATGCAGTCATCGGTGCCGGAATTGACCGATATCTCCACCGAACCGAAAGCGATTCTCGATATGTACGGGCCGGAGGTCCACAAGCCGGGCTCCTACGCCAGGAACTGCCTGCTCGCCAGGCGGATGGCGGAGCGGGATGTCCGGTTCGTCCAGCTCTTCCATCGCGGCTGGGATCATCATTCAAGCTTGCCCCGCCATATGAGGGGACAATGCCGCGATGTGGATCAACCGACCGCCGCGTTGCTCAACGACCTCAAGGCCCGGGGGCTGCTCGACGATACGCTGGTGGTATTCGTCGGGGAATTCGGCCGTACGGTGTACGGCCAGGGCAACATCGGGCGCGACAATTACGGCCGCGACCATCATCCGCGCTGCTTCTCCGGCTGGCTCGCCGGGGGAGGAATCAAGGGCGGCATGCACTACGGCAAGACCGATGACTTCAGCTACAACATCGCCGAAGATCCCGTCCATTCCCGCGATCTCCACGCCACCATGCTCCACCTCCTTGGAGTCGACCACCGCCGGCTGACCTTCCAATACCAGGGGCTCAACCAGCGGCTTACCGGAGTTGAGGAGTCCCGCGTGGTGAAGGAGATTATCAGCTGAGCCGGGCGGGCGGGACGCGCCAACAGGCTAACGCGACGCCCCATCCTTCGCGAACTGCCAGCCGACAACGTAGTCGCGCGTAAGCTTCACGTCTTCGTCGAGCGCGGCGCGCAGCATCTCGATGGGAATGGAGTTCTGCCTGAGGACCGCGTCGTGAAACTGTCGGTCGCTCATCTTCCCGCCGCCGACTAGCTTGCGCTGGAGCGCCCGCAGCTGCAGAGCACCGAGCATATAGGCGGCCTGGTAGAGCGGCGAGTAGCCGCCCTCGATCGAGCGCCGCACTTCGGCCGTGGCGTTCCGCCGCTCGTGGCCGACACGCTCGACAAGAAAATCAACGGCCTCCTCGGCCTTCATCGTTCCCAGGTGGAAAGCGAGCGAGAAGATGATCCGCGCGCAGCGGTGTTTTCTCCAGAAGAGCATGCCGATGCGATCCTCGGGTGACTTCGGGAAATCCAGGTCCCACAGCCGCATCTCCCAGTAAAGCGCCCACCCCTCCGTCCAGAAGGGCGTTCTAAACCTCCGGCGATACGGGCGATAGCGCGCCGTCATGAAGCCCTGCAGGTGATGCCCCGGGATCAACTCGTGATGCACGGTGGCCCGCGCAAAGTGGATGTTGTTCCCACGCATACTCATGAGCTTGTCCTTGTGGGCCATCTCGTCGGTAGGGAAAGAGATGCTGATGACCTCGCCTCCGGTGAAGTAGGGATTCACCCTTTGCCGCGAAGCCGGCATCATCTGCATGCGCCAGGTCTCCTTGCACAGCGGCGGAATCGTCAGCAGCTTGCGCGTCTCGAGAAATTCCTCGGCCTCGAGCGCGAGCGTCTTGATCAGCTTGGCCTGCTCACCGGGTTTCACGTGCAGCGTCTTCACGTGGTCCTGCGCTTTTCGCCAATCGTCCCCGAACCCCAGGGCGCGGGAGGCCTTCGCCATCTCGCGGTCGCACCAGGCGAATTCCCGCCGCGCGATCTCGACGAGCTCGGCTGGTGTGTAAGAGATCATCTCGCGCTCGAGCGCCAGCGCGAGCGCCTCCGCGCCAACGGACTTCCCGACCAGGCGATCCGGATCTTTGGGCTTACCCGGCGCGTGATGCACCACTTTATCCGAGATGAGCTTGGCATATTTGTCGAGAGCCTCTCGAACCCGCCCGAGGGGCCTCTTGACCCACCAGGAGAAGATGGGATTGTAGCCATTGTAGAATCGAAACCACCGCGACAAGCCGCCGCTCAACTCCTTCAGCCGCCGAACCGCGCGATCCGCCTTGTCCTTGTCCCAGCGTTTCCTTGCGGCGTTCAGTGAGCCCTCAAGCGCGGTGTGGGCGGCATCGATCTGTTCCTCGACACTCTCCAGGCGACTCGCCACCGTCTTTCCATCGACCGGATCCAACCGGCGGTGCGCCTCGAGCTGATCGACGATCGGCCTCCAGAACGGCATGAGAGGAAGCACCTCCACGTCGAGCTCGGCCTCCCGGGCGGCCTGCTTCTGAATATGCTTGAGCTCGTTGCGAAGCAGCAGGTAATCAACCCGACCTTCGCGGCTGAGCCGATCGAAGTCGAGCTTCTCGAGCGCCCGGTGCTGCTCCTGGTAGAACGCCAACCTCCGCTTGTGGTCGTTCCCGGAAAGCGGGACGTTGTAGAAACGCTTCAGGTTTCCGTGATCGGCATCGAATCGCTCATAAAAAGAGCGGAGCCCGGTGGACACGTCGCTGGCCCCCGGCTCTCGATCGGTCGAGTGAAGCGGAGACGCGATCGCGATGGAGAAAAAGGGCAAAGCCAGGAGCGCTGTCATTCTCATCATGTCTGTACCTTCTCTATATGTCAGTTAAACCCAGGCAATAGCCTATGCCAGGCCGCAGACACTGACAAGGGGAGGGTTGCCCCGTCCACCCTCGAGGAGAGTGCGGGGCCTGCGAACGGGAAAGACTGGTTGCCCCAGCGACAAGGGGCCGTTTAGAGTGGTTGAGTTTCGCGGGTGATTGATTACAGGAGCATGCGCTATGAGTGAAAAATTACCGTCGCAGACATCGTGGGACGTCCGCTTGCGGGCGCGACTTGCTTTGTTGCCGGTTTTGCTCTGCCTGCCCGGCGCCGCCTGGCTGCCATCCGGCATAACCGCATTCGCCTCGAATGAGTTCCCGGTTCATCGTGCCCAGCCGTTGGCCGACGGTCTGCTGGCAACCGAGAAGCTCGAGGGTGAAGGCACCTGGCTCGATCCGGCCTTCAAGACGCGCTTTCGCCAGGCGAACCGTGCTCGAGCGACAGTCTGGTTTGAGGATCAGCTGCTCGGCGATGGAAAGGCGTACCTGCGGCGGGGCAGGGAGTTTGCCGGCCGCAAGCGAGTGGAACTGCGCGAGGCGGCGATGAAAACGCTCCGGGCGATTCATGCGAGATCGTGGAAACAAGCAAAACCCCGTATCGACGAGCTGGTTGGCAAAGGAAAGATCAGCCAGGTTGAACCACATTGGATTGTAAACGGATTTTCCTGCATCACAGTGCAGGAGCACATCGAGAGCCTGCGATCCATTCCCGGGGTGAAGAAGATCTTCGCCGGCCCGAGACGGCAGGTAAATCGGCCCCCACCCCGGGCCGATGCTCCCGGCTTCGCCGCCCAGCGGCAGCCGCCTTTTGATCCTCGACGCTACAAACATCCCTGGTACGTTCGATCTTTGCAGGCCGACCGAGCCTGGAGGGAGCTTGGAGTCACGGGGCGCGGAACGCTCAACGTGGTTCACGACTTTACGTTCGTTTTCTCAGACAACCTGACAGGCAACCTGTACCGCAATCCCGGCGAGATCCCGGGAAACGGTGTCGATGACGACAAGAATGGTTTCGTCGATGACTACCATGGCTACAATTTCGACAACGACACGGCCCTGCTGACAAATGTCCCGGTACCTTTGGGGTCATCCTCTCCGCGTGGCATGCATGGCTTCATGTGCGCGGCCATCATCTGCGGCCGCGGGATCCCGGGTAAAGAATATGAGTTCGGCATCGCCCCACAGGCCAGGTGGGCCGGAGTGATCGGAGGCGGACGGCTGGAGAGATCGGTGCAATGGGCCATCGAGCAGGGGGCGGACACCTACAGCATGAGCTTTTCGATTCCCCGTCTCCGGGAGTATCGCTCCCACTGGCGCAAGATCATGGAGCAGGGGTCGCTGTGCGGACTGTTCTTCGTATCCGGAGCAGGGAATTTCGCCCAGACAGAGAAGGTGCCGGCACAGATGCGTGTTCCCGAAGACATCCCCGAGGTAGTTTTCGCCGCCGCTGGCGTTCAACGTAATTTCAGCCGGACCCCGTTTTCCAGCCAGGGTCCTGTGAAATGGGAAACGGAACATTACCGGGATGGCCTGGTGCAAAAGCCTGAAGTCTGCGCTTTCAATATGGGACTGCCCCTATTACAGAGGAATGGGGCGGTGCGACCTGCCGGATTGAACGGCAACTCTTTTGCCGGGCCCATGTTTTGCGGCGCGATCGCATTGATGCTCTCGGCTGATCCCGATCTGCTGCCGTGGGACCTCAAGGAGATCATCACGTCAACGGCCACCGATGTGGCCGCCAGGGGAGTCGACGCCCAGACCGGGCATGGTCTGATCAACTGTTATCGCGCCGCCAGGGAGGTCTTGAGACGCAAGGCGTTGCGAGAAGGCCGTGATCCGGCCGCGTATACCGGAAGAGAGCCTGGCGATGAGCTTGACCTCGCCTCGATGAAAGAAAGACTCTCGAAGTATCAAATTAAGATCGCCCGGATTGTCGCGGGTGCCCAGGCCGCGAAGGCCGGGGTCCGGGTAAACGACGTGGTGGTGAGCTACAACGGCCGGCAGATCACGACGCCCACGGGATTGCGAACGGCTGTTGCTGCCGGGAGTCAGCAGAAAGCGAAAAAAATCGTGCTCGTGATTGAACGCGGGGGCGCCAAGATGAAATTTACCGTGAAGCCCGGCCCCCTGGGTGTCCAGGTCGTCGCCCGGTTTTCGGATCCCGTATTCCAATAGCCGGACGCCGTTCATCGGGCTGGCCTTATGCGGGCCGGCTTCCGCCGACGAAAGCCTCATCGCTAAAGACACCGACCCCTGCCAGTAAGGGTTTGAGCGGTCCTGGAGAACGGCGTAGGATGGCCGCCATGAAACAAACCCTCCTGATAATTGCTGTGGTGATTGGCCAGGCTGTCTGCGCCGCCGGGACCGTCCTCTCGCAGGAACGTCCGAACATCCTGTTCATCTTCTCCGATGACCACTCCTTCGAGGCTGTCTCAGCCTACGGGGGACGCCTCAAGGACGTCGCTCCCACTCCGAACCTCGACCGCATAGCCGCCGAGGGCATCCGCTTCGATAATTGCTTCGTCACCAACGCCCTCTGCGGACCCTGCCGGGCCGTCATCCAGACCGGCAAGCACTCCCACCTCAACGGCTTCCTCGAGAACCATCACGTCTTCAACGGCGATCAGCAGACCTTCCCGAAGCTCCTGCAGAAGGGCGGCTACCAGACCGCCCTCATCGGCAAGTGGCATCTCGGCTCCGAGCCGCAAGGATTTGATCTCTGGAACGTGCTCCCCGGCCAGGGAACCTACTACGCACCCGAATTCAAGACGCCACAAGGCAAGGTCGCTGGGAAGCGGGGCGAATACGTGACGGAGGCCGTGGTGGAAAAATCCATCGCCTGGCTCAAGAGCGGACGGGACAAGAAAAAACCCTTCATGCTCATGGTCCAGCACAAGGCCCCGCACCGCTTCTGGCTCCCCCCGGTCAAATACCTCAAGGAATACACCAGCAAGCATTATCCCGAGCCGAAAAACCTGTTTGATGACTACAAGGGGCGAGGCACGCCGGCCCATACCCAGGATATGACCCTGAGGGTTACCATGGACCTGGCCCTCGACAACAAGATGGTCCCCTTTCGACAGGACCGCATGAACGCGGAACAAAAGAGGCAGTGGAACGAGGTCTACGATGGCATCCGGGCCAGGGTCCTCAAGGAGCGGCCGCAGGGCGATGACCTCGTACGCTGGAAATACCAGCGCTACATGGCCGACTACCTTGCCTGCATCAAGTCCCTCGACGATTCGGTGGGCACCCTGCTGGACTACCTGGACGAATCAGGCCTGACAGAGAACACGGTGGTCATCTACGCCTCGGACCAGGGATTTTTCCTCGGTGAGCACGGATGGTTCGACAAGCGCTTCATGTACGAGGAGTCCCTGCGAACGCCCTTGCTTGTGCGCTGGCCGGGAAAGGCCAGGGCGGGAACGGTCAACAAGCACATGGTTTCGAACCTGGACTTCGCCCAGACCTTCCTCGACCTCGCCGGGCTTGAAATCCCCGGTGATATGCAGGGCCGCAGCCTGAAGCCTCTCTTCGAAGGAAAGCAGCCCGAGAGCTGGCGGGAGTCCATCTACTATCACTACTATTGCTTCCCCGAATACCATGCCGTTCGCCGGCATGACGGCGTGCGCAACAGCCGCTACAAGCTCATGCATTTTTACGACATTGACGAATGGGAGCTCTTTGACCTGGAGAAAGACCCCGGGGAGATGAGAACGGTTCACGACAGCGCCCAATATGCCGGGGTCCTCAAGCACATGAAGGGCGAGCTGGCAAAGCTGCGAAAACAATACAAGGTGCCGCCCGCCCCGAAGCTGCGCGAGGGCAAGACGCTTTTTCCGCCATGGCCGGAATTCGGCACCTTCGAGATCGGCCTCGGCAACAAGGGCTGGACCTCTCTCTTCGATGGCAGGACTCTGAAAGGATGGCGCAGGCCGGGCCCATCGCCGGCCACGCAGATACCGGGCAACGACAGCATCAAGGTGGTCAATGGCGAGATCCACCTGTCGCCCGACCCGCAGGTCTTTTACCTGCACAAGAGCTCATTCACCGACTTCATCCTCGAGCTTGAGGCGAAGATGCCCGGCAAAGATTTCGATTCCGGGGTGGGCTTTCGATGCGTACTGCCAAAGGGCGCCAGCCTGCCGAAGGGATTCCAGAGCGAGATCTCGGATATCCGCAGCGGCGGGATCTTCGATATCGGCGTGGGATGGGTGAATCCCGTCGAGAAGCCGGCGGAAATCGATGCCTTCGTAAAACGCACCGGCACCTTTTTTCAGCCGGACAAATGGAACCAGGTTCGTGTGCGCTGCCAGGGCTCCCGCATCCAGACCTGGGTCAACGGCCAGCTCTGCAGTGACATCGAAGACACCACGCATAAACGCGGAGTCATCGGACTGCAGCACAATGCGAAAAAAGGCGTCTACCGTTTCCGCAACCTGCGGATTCGCGAGCTCGGCTCGAATTAGACGCGACCCGGGTGAGGCCTCTACTCATCCCGAGGACCGTCGGGCAGCTCGCCCGAACCTTCCTTAACCGGAAAAATCCGGATCGCCAGCCCTCCGCGGCCGCTCATCGAAGCGTTGAGCACGGTGCTGGAGTCGACACCGCGCCGGGCGATGCCGACCTTGGTGCGGGTCCCGGCTCCCGGATCGTGATGGTAGGTACGAGCCTCGAACTTCTTGCCGGCAGGAAGAAAATCCAGGGCGACCTTCAGCGACCTCGGCTCTCCCGCGTTGAGGCAGCCGATGAACCAGTCGGATCCTTTTCGGCGGGCGATAACGGCGTAACTGCCGATCCTCCCGTGAATGACCCGCGTATCGTCCCAGGTCGTCGGCAGGAGCTTGAAGAACTCCAGCTCGGGCTCTCCCCGGGCACTGGAAGGCTGGTCGTACCAGAAAAGGAACTGCCAGGGGCTGAAGAAGCAGACCGCCTTGGCCAGCTGGGCCGCGTGGGATGTTGTCTGGTCCACGTAGCCGTTGAAGTAGCAGATGGTGTGATCCGCCGGCCCCGCTATCATGCGGCTGAACAGGTTCGCCAGCGCCTGCTCGTTAGGCGGCCGGGTCTCGTCGCCCCCGATTCCCTCGGCCGTCATGAAATTCGGGTAGGTGCGTTGCCAGCCGGTCATCCGGTACTCATCATGCACATCGACCATGAGCTTGTACTTCGCGCACTTCACGATGGCCTTGTGCATCCAGCGCGTCCACTTCTGATCCCCATGCTGCACGAAGCCGAACTTCAGCCCGGCGATGCCCCACTCCCGGTACACCGGGAGCAGCTTGTCGAGGTCCCGCTCAAGATGGCGCCTGTTGACGTAGAGAATGACTCCGATGTTGTTTTTCTTCGCGTACTCGATCACGCCCGGGAGATCGAGGTTCCCCCTGGACACGGTACGCGCATCGGAGGCCTCGTCTCCCTGGTTGCCGTACCAACCGGCGTCGAACTCGATAAACTGCAGCCCGTTTTCAACGGCAAAATCGACGCAGGCCATCCCCCCCTTGGTCGAGAGGGTCACATCTCGAATCACCTTCCCCGGCCGGATCCAGCCCGGCTCGGCGATCCTGTTCGGCTCGTTCAGGTTCAGGATGAGATCGTTGTTCTGCAGCAATTGCCCGGACCCCTCGGCGGCCATTATCACGCGCCAGGGAGTCTTCAGCGGCAATTTCGCGCGAACCGGACCGTGAAGCCTGGACACGAGCGTATTTGGAGAGACCTTGGAGCGCCGCAAGCGCATCCGGGAAAAATCGACCAGCGCCGCTTCCGCCACGGCGATTACCTTTCCGTCTCCGATCTCTAAAACGCAGGGGCGCTCGACGCTGCTCCTGATCTTGCTCAACCTGGTCTTTGAGTATTTCCCCTGGGCGGAGTAGACAGCCCAGAGGTCGTGATCGCCCGTGAAACGGAACTCTGTTTCTTCTCTTTCGATTCGAATCGAATTCCTGCCCGCACTGGGATCTACAACGTAGCGAAAGGCGACGCCCTGGTCGTAGGCGCGGACATCGAGCTCGAGCTCACCCTGCGGTTCAGGGCGTTTGAAAATGACCGTCGCACCACGGTAGTGATCACGAACGGTGGAGCGTTCTCCCCAGACAGGCTTCCAGGTCTCATCGTGCCCTGAGACCACGCTCATCTCAATTGCATCAAAACCCCCGGTCCAGTCCGGGCCCTCGACTTCAACGAATCCGATCCCGCAAGGTTCTATAATCCCGGCGCCGGCGTACTTGACCCGGTAGGTGGGCCGACCCTTTTCGCCTACCGAGAATTCGATAACGAACACGCCGCCAGGGGACGACAGGGACTTCCACGGTTCAGCCGCACCCCCGGCGGCAGGCGCCGACAGGGCCAGGAGCAAGAGGACAGGAACTGTCGTCCATCGTCTAAGATCATTCATTCCGGGCTCTCCAATGTATTGACCCGCGCATCATAGGTCACCACCCCGAGCGCAGGCAAGCGGAGTCCTCCGCTCACCCGGTCGAGGAGCTCCAGGTCGGTGGGGACCGCGGTATCGAACAGACGTCAACAGCTCGGCTGGGAGCTTTCGCAATCGGGGAGAACATCGTCGGTAGGGTCCTGGCCACAGGCGGGAAATGGCAATCCCGGGGCCTCGCCACCCTGAAAAAGAAACAACAGCGTGTAGATCGGATCAGAAAGTCCAACCACACCGTCATCATCGGCATCCAGAGGTTTCACGCACCTGGGCCCCGGGCCGTCCGGGCCGAAGAGCCACTGGAGCGTCAACACGGGATCGGAGATGTCCAACGTACCATCGGCGTTGGAATCGGCCCTGACAAACAACCCGGACCCATCCTCGGGAGAAACCAGGATGTCCGAGGTTGAAAAGAAGACCTCTCCGACGGGATCATCCCGCTGCCATGCAACCCACAGGACATGCCGACCCATACGGTCTCGTGGAATCTGGAGATCGAAGTAATAGTGATTCTTCGAAAAGGTCACGCTGGGGCGTCCGAGATGCTCCATCTGGGCCCAATTGAGCGCGGTGGCCGGATCCCAGTCGGCTGTCGTCATCCAGACATCCCAGACGCTGGGGTCGTGCGGAGCGGTGGCAAGAAAGTCGACCTCGATGATCTCACCAGCGGTGACAGGGGTCGCCGGCCACCCCTGGTCGACCTGGTCGAGGCCGGAATAGGTCCGCCCGAAGTCCTCCGGATCAATCCGGCCCCCGCTGGCGAGGTGGCCATCCCCAGCCCAGGGAGAATAGTCAAATCCCGGCGGCAGGCCGGCCTCGACGGCCTCCGGGATGTTCCGCGACAACTCGTTCCACGCGTAGTACGAATCTGTTCCGTCGATGGTTACCGCGGCGCGGGCAAGCTCGAAGTCCGGGCTCTCCGGATTGCTCTGGCGCACCCGGTAGACGCGGCTCATTGGCTGGACAACCGTACCATGGCCGAGCGCCGCCACAGCCGCTGCCAACGCGATGCCAGCGCCCAGGATCAGGCTGAACCTCGAGTGACTGTTGATACTTCTCATCTATTGCCATCCCCCCTACCCGTACCGGGTGCCTCAATGTGACAACTGAACCCAGCATATATTTTAAGGACCGCCACGAGCGCTGGCAAGAAGAGGCTGGGACCGCCCCGGGCAAAAAGGAGAGAGCCGCGGGCTGATAACGCGACTCTATTGCAGGCAATTACCAGGCAGGGTCTCGCAGCTCATTTCATCCTCGGTGGGATCGCCGCCACAGCCCGGAAAAGGCGCCGGGGGCACTCCCCGGCCGAGAAAGAGGAAGTTGAGCAGATAGACCGCATCGGTCACGTTCACCTCGCCGTCATCATCAGCATCGGCGGCCTTCACGCACCCCGGCGCCCGCCCTCCGCGAAAGAGATAGTCGAGGGTAAACACAGCGTCCGTGAGTCCCGGAACGCCGTCGGCGTCAGAATCGCCACGGACAAAGCCCTCGGGCGCTGGAGGGTCTGGAAAGTCGACCACGCTGTCGAGCCAGTCGAGGTACTGCGAGACCCGGGCCTGGTAATCCCAGGAGCCGTACTGCCCGACCCTGCTGCCGTTGCCGCCCTCGCCGTAGGAGTTCAGGCCGGCGATATGGGGCACCCCGTCGACGTCGATAAAGACAGGACCGCCGCTGTCGCCCGAGACCCCGACACCTTCGAGGTCCGTGATTCCGTCCTGGCCGGGCCGCTCGAAGAAAATCTCGATGAAGTGATTGTTCACAGAGGTCACGACGTTGGTCGCCCTGCGAAGATTTCCATCGCTCTGCGCCCGCCGCTCTCCCTGCAGACCTGTTGCGTGGACCCCGCGACCGACCAGTGTGACGACGGCGCCGAGCTCCTCGGCCCCCCGGTAGATCGGAAGCGGTGTAACCCCGCGAACGGGGCGTTGGAAACGCACCAGGGCGATGTCGAAATTGTCACGGTTGCTGCGCCACCTCGGATGCCGGATAACCTCGGCAACCGCATGGCGAACCCCGTTGACCACCAGGAACTGGCCCTCCTCCAGGTCCGCGGCGCAATGAGCCACGGTAAGCAGGTACGACTCATGAACCAGCGTGCCGGTGCAGTCATCCGGCTCGAAGAGGGTGACCAGGGCGGGGTAGTCGGAGTCCGCTACGATGTAGTCCGAGTCCGCCAGGTCGTGTCGAATGACGATGGCATGCGCACCCGACACAGCCAGCGCCCCCAGCCCGGCAACCAGAAGGCCGATATACTGTTTCTTCACGTCCGGAACCTCTCTCTATGATAATGCAGACCAGGCCCTTAGCCTAAGCGAGCCCACAGACGCTGGCAAGAAAAGGGTGACCTCTCACTCATCCAGGGACGGTTTACCATCGCCTGTTTTCTCGCCCTGCAGCAGCCAGCTGAGATTGAACCGGGCCAGCTGGGAGCCTTGATACCTGTGGCGCGGGCCGCCCTCGAGCTGGATGTAGATCCAGCCCTCGCTCGACGTTCCCTGCCGTCCCGC
Source organism: Planctomycetota bacterium (assembly GCA_002695115.1). Taxonomy (GTDB): domain Bacteria; phylum Planctomycetota; class UBA8108; order UBA8108; family UBA8108; genus UBA8108. The sequence continues at coordinate 230 of NZOA01000010.1, read as the reverse complement.
AGCGAGCGACGAATAGGCGCTGGGGCCCTTGTAGACCCGGCGCTTGATCGGCCAGGTCTTCGCGCCGTCGAAGCTGGCCCAGACGCTGACATCCTTGCGATCGCCGCCCTGGCTATCGCAATTGCTGTAGAGCAGGATGTCGCGTCCCTTCACGGGCAGGCGGACAAGCCCTGCCATACAGCCTGAGCCGGCGCCGATCGATTTCCTGGCGCCATCGGGAAGAATCGTGC
>NZOA01000009.1 GCA_002695115.1 Planctomycetota bacterium | reverse complement strand
CTGGAGGAGGCTAGCCGGCGGGGAGCGGTAACGGTACTGATTGCCTCCGATGGAGGCCTCCGTGAAGCTTCCGTGAAGCCGGGCTGCGATCACCTGGTCGTGATCGATGCCGGGCCGGAGTGCATCGCCGGGTCTACCCGGCTGAAGGCGGGGACCGCCACGAAGATGGTTCTCAACATGATCACGACAGCCTCCATGGTCCGATGGGGGAAGGTATACGACAACCTCATGGTGGATCTCGTGGCCAGCAATGCCAAGCTGCTGGAGCGCGCGCGGAGGCTGGTCGAACGGCTGGGCGGGGTGGATTCAGGGGAGGCGCTCGAGCTGCTGGACAAGGCTGAAGGCAGCGTCAAGCTGGCGGTCCTGATTGCCCGCAAAGGCGTTGAACTCAGCGAGGCCCGCAGGTTGCTGGCTGAGCACAAGGGCCATCTGCGCCCGTCTCTCGAAGAAAATACCGATTCCAGGATTACGTAACTCTTTTCTCAGAAAGGGACTTGCGGTATTTTCCCGGCCAGGTTGGACGCCTCCCTCGGCTCGTGGTACCCTGATGCACTGAATCTTTTTCGCTTCTGAACCTGCTTTCTGGCGAGGATTTCTCAATGCCCGTCTACGAAACGCTTACAGCGGATACCTTTAATGCCAATTGGAAAGGTGAAATCGCCGCCAGGGTGAATGACATCCTGCAGCGTCGTAAAGGGCCATTCAGCCATAAGCTGGAGGAGATTTCCCGTTTCATCGAAAGAGGTCTCGGGAGCGCGCTTTCCTCCGAACGCCTGAAGAGTTCGATCAAGAGCCTGATCAGGTCTCTGAAGGACCGCCAGGGAACGGTGGGAGCGGATGGGGAGCAGGTTCATGCCGAACTCGAGGTCTTCTTTGAACAGATCATTCGCCACCGGGAAGACAACAGGATCGAGCAGTATTCGACCTACCTCTTCACGGTTGACCTGGATCTCAAGATCTGAGAGCGGGCGCCCTCGAGCGCGTCCAGGTGAAGAGCACCGCGTTACGGATGGGAGCCTTCCCTCCGGTACGGTTGCCGGCAGGGGCGGAAAATGCGGCAGATGGCGATGCAAAAGAAAAGAATCTGAGTGAAGATCGCGATGAAGCTGCCTGGGCGGTTTTATCGGCGGCTGTGGCGCGCGGGGGCTGTCGTAGCCGGGCAGCCCTGGCGCGGCTGAGGGGCAATTATGGAACTGGAGAAGAAAATGAAGTCGATGAAAAACGTCGCGTTTGCCGGGCTCGTTTTCATGGCCGGGCTCGGGGGGTATTTTCTCCTCAATTGGAGTGGTATCGGAGAAGAAGTCCGTGAACACAGGATCAGGATCGAGAAGGTGGAGGAGGAGGGCCAGGAACACCAGGTGAGGATCATCGGAAACCAGAAGGACATCGAATTTCTCAAGAAAGAGATGGTGCAGGCGAAAGAGCGGCTCACGGAGGTGCAGGGGCAGATGAAGGAAACGCGGGAGCGGCTGGGGACAGCCGAGGCGGCTCTGAAAAAAGTGGTGGAGAGCGCAGGCAGGAACGAGGAGAAGATAGGTGCGCTTTCCCGGCTGGTCGAGAAGATATCCCGTGAGCAGGAGAATCTGAGCGGTGAGCTCAAACGCAGGACGCTGAAGGTCCAGGCCCTGGATGAACGTCTGAAGAGCCAGGAGCGAGTCAACCTCGACATCGATCGTCGGTTGCGGGTTCTCGAGGACAAGGCCGGGTTGAAGCCGCCTATTCCGTGAGTCTGAAAAGCCGGCGGGTGTTTTCCGTGGCGGCCTCGTCGACCTCCCGGGGAGACAGGTTCATGAGTCCGGCGAGAAAGTCACATGTGAGCGTGGTATAGGCAGGCTCGTTGCGTTTTCCCCTGTGGGGGTGAGGTGGCAGGTAGGGGCTGTCGGTCTCCAGCAGTAGACGATCGAGCGGAACCGTGCCGGCGGCCTGCTGAAGGCGCTCTGCGTTCTTGTAGGTGACGTTGCCCGCGAAGGAGATGTGGAAGTCCAGGGCCAGGCCTCGTTCGGCCTCCAGGGGGCCGCCTTCGAAGCAGTGAAAGACGCCGGGTGGGACGCTGTCACGAGCCTCCAGGAGCTCCAGCAGGGTGGAGATGGCCTCGCGGCAATGAAAGATGACCGGCAGGCCGAGCTCCAGGGCCAGGTCCAGCTGGGGCTGGAGTATTGCGGACTGGGCTTCCGGGGGAACAGTGTCCCAGTAATAATCGAGGCCGATTTCTCCTACGGCGACAGTCTCCTCCGGGTTCGTCTCGATGAGCTCACGGATAGCGGTGAGGGCCGCCTGTGGATCAGCTACCGGCGACTGGGGATGGATCCCGGCGCTGGCGAAGAAGCCATCGTCTCCCCTCGCCATGCCGATGGCCTGGGAGCTTGTCTCGACATCGATACCGATGTTGATGATCGTTTCGATCCCCGCGGCCCGTGCCCGCTCGATGACAGCCTCACGGTCTTCGTCGAATTCTTCAAGGTATAGATGGGCGTGGGAGTCGATCATTTAGCCTGTTCGCAGGGAGCCGTGACCCGGTTTGATCAGGGCTCGACGGTCCAGCCCTTTCCACCCTGGTATTCGACCCTTGCCAGCATCTCCCGCAGCGACCTGATAAACGCCAGCGCGCCCTCCCTGTCTCTGCCGGGGGGATGGAGGGCGTAGAGGCGCTTGTTCTTCTTGCGCGGGAAGAGGGCCGTCAGGGCACGCTGGAAGAGAACCGCGTCGCCATGGTATTCCAGTGAAAGCACCAGCAGCTCGCCCAGTGGTTTTTTCAATCCACGGTTGGCCGACCAGGCGAGGTAGAAAACACGCGGCGCGATGCTGCCATCGGAATCGAGGGCGGCCAGGTCGCTGGGGTCAAAGCTGTCGAGATGATCCAGCAGTGTCGCCGCGATCGCCGGGTTCTTCCCTGCCTTTGCGATCAGCAGGCGCCGCGCCCTCTTGAGCTCGGACTCGGAGAGGGCACCGGTGCCGAGAAAACCCGCGAGGGCCTGGAAATGCCGATCGAGGGGAACCCGTGGCCTGTCCATCTGGGCGAGGAGTCCCTCGGCGGTTTTTTCCCGGAGGTATTTCAGCAAGAGGGGCGCTCTGGCGTCGGCAACCAGGTTCTTTTCCCCTTTTATGCGCAGCTTGCAGACAACCCGCACTGTGGCCGGGACGCCGGGGAATTCATCCAGGGAGAGATCGATAATCCAGTCATTCGTGGGGTGCAGCTGGTAGATGCGCCGCCCCCGGGAAGCCCCTGCTTCGATAGCGGGAGGAGCAGGATCTCCTCCTGTTCCCGTTCTGCGGCGCTGGAGGTCGGCCAGCAGGGCTGAGAGCTCATCCTGCACGCCCTGGGGGGCCTCTCTCAGGGAGGCCGCGAGAGTTATATGTGTCAGGAAACCATCATCGTAGAAAAGGCAGCGGCTGGCGATGAAGGATTCGGCACGGGCCACCTCGGTTATGGAGCGGTTGCCGATCCTGAGGAAGCTTTGTCCCTCCGGGCGGCCTCCGTCGAAGGGTTCGCTCTGTGCGCGGGGGGCTTCTCCACCGGAGGGAGAGCCGCAGGAACTCAGCAGGAGCAGGAGTAGAGCGGTCGCCGCGGGCAGGCGGGGGCAAAAAGAGTATCGTTCCTGGAGTGCGATCATTTTTCCCGGGTGATCGTTTGTCCTGCAGGGGGGAGGATTCCGTCCCTCGAAGCCCCGAGGTCTCAGATCGTATTTTCTTCCTGCAGGCGAACACGGTCCGCTCTGGATTTTCTGAAGTACTCGATCATCTCCAGCCGCGCCGCGGAAGCTTCGTCGAGGATGAAGGTGACGTCAGCGTGCATCTGCAGCGCGCTGCCGGGCCAGTAACTCGAGATGGGGCCTTCGACGCTGGCCTTGACGGCCTCGGCTTTTTTCTCGCCGTAGGCCTGCAGAAGAATACGCCTGGCATCCAGGATGGTGGCGATGCCAAGTGTGCTGGCGACCTGGGGCTGCTCTGAAGGATCCTCGTAGAATCTCGAATTGTCGCGGAGGGTTTTTTCCGTAAGGGTCTTGATGCGGGTGCGGGAGGCTAGCGACGACGTGGGCTCATTGAATCCTATGTGACCGTTCGAGCCGATTCCAAGCAGCTGGATGTTGATCCCGCCAGCCTGGCGGATCTCATCTTCGTGTCGCAGGCATTTCTCCCTCAGCCCGGGTCCCTCGCTGGGCGGGAAGTGAATGTTTTCTTCCGGGATGTTGATGTCCTTGAAGAGGTGCTTGCGCATGAAGGACCTGTAGCTCTGCGGGTGGTCCGCTGCGAGGTCGCAATATTCATCGAGGTTGAATGTGCGTACCGCGGAGAAATCCACACCGCCTTCACAGTGGGCGAGGCTCAACTGCTGGTAGACGCCGATCGGGGTGGAGCCGGTGGCGAGTCCCAGGACAAGATCAGGCTTGCTCTCGAGGGCGCCCAGGATCTCTTCAGTGACGATTCCGGCACCTTCTTCCGCATCTTTACAGACTACGACTTGCATGGATAGTTCTCACATCTCCCGCGCAGGTTGGTGTTTTCGCTGTTATTTTCCGGAGGCGGGAAGCTCGCGTATTATGCGAATTGGGCGTCCCGCTGGCAACGCTTAAGGCGGCAGTTACTCCGGGTAGCGGGTTTCCCTGCAGCGTGGATGGAGGTCTCAGCGCCTCTGCCAGAAGGTCGGCAGCAGGAGGATGAGGAGGCTGTAGATCTCCAGGCGTCCCAGCAGCATGCAGAACGCCAGGACCAGCTTGCCAAGGGGATGGACGAAGGCGTAATTCTTGACGGGGCCTACGTCCCCGAGTCCCGGACCGATTGAATTGAGCGCGCTGAGAGAGGCGGCGCCGGCGGTTTCGAGACTCATGCTCCACTGCTCACCCGCCGGTGCATTTTCGGGTGTGGCATGGGGGAGGGCGCACATGATGACCGTACAGACTACCAGGGCGAGGATATAGAGGGAGATGAAACCCATGACTCCCCAGATGATGGAGTCGTCGATGGTCTTCTTGTCGACGGAGATGGGCTTGACGAGTTTAGGTATCAGCAGGCGACCGCATTCCCTGGCCATGTGTTTGAAGAGCACCAGGATTCGGATGACCTTCAGCCCCCCGGCGGTCGATCCCGCGCAGCCGCCTATGGCCATCATGATGACTAAAAGAGATACGGAGAAGAGCGGCCATTGATCAAAATTCGCCGTTCCGAATCCCGTCGTCGTCAGGATGGCGACCACCTGGAAGCCGCCGTAGCGCAGCGAGTTGCCGAAGCTGGAGGCGACAGTTTTATAGCCGGTGGGATCCTCTATATCCGGGATGGTTGTCTGGATCGGGTCAGGCGCATACCACAGGTTGCATGCGATCAACAGGGTGGCCGTGACGAGAATCAGGAGATAGATCCGTACCTCCGTGGATTTCCAGAGACGCCCGAAGTCAAGGTTGAGGTAGACCTTGTACTGCAGGGCGAAGTTCAATCCGGCGAGAACCATGAAGAGGGTGATGATCGCCTCTACCCAGCCATTCTCATAGCCTCCGATGCTCGCGCCATTGGGGGAGAACCCCCCCGTGGCAGTGGTGGCAAAGGCATGATTGACGGCTTCGAAGAGATCCAGTCCACCGGGGTACATCAACAGTATTGTCTCGAGACCCGTCAGGGCGGCATAGAGAATCCAGAGACGGCTGGCGGTTTCACGGATGCGGGGAGCGAGTTTCTCGCCGCTGGAGAGGCCGGATGATTCAGCTGAGAATAGCTGCATTCCTCCCAGCGCCAGCTCGGGCAGGATGGCTACCGACAGGACGATAATTCCCATGCCACCGATCCAGTGGCTCAATGACCTCCACAGGAGAATGCTCTTGGGGGCCGCTTCGATATCTGTGAGAACCGTGGCTCCCGTGGTCGTGAACCCGGAGGCTGATTCGAAAATGGCACTTGCAAGATCAAGATGAGGTTCCGTGAAGAGAAAGGGAATGGTTCCCCATGCGATCATCAGGGTCCACGACAATCCCACCAGCAGGAAACCTTCCCTCCTTGAGAGGCCGGGAAGATCTTCCTCCGCGTAATCTTTCAGGTATTTCTGGTGCAGGTAGAACCCCAGGGCTCCCATGATCGCCGCCGGCATCAGCCATGCCAGCAGCATGTCCAGCTCCAGGTCCGTTTCATAGATCANCTCTACGAGAAGAGGAACCAGGAAGACGCCTCCGAAGGCTATGTGGAACTTGCTGAAGAATTTCAGCAGGTAGGGTGACCGCATCGTATTTTCTCCGGCGAATTACCCGCAGCCAGGTACGGGACGGGCGACGGAGCCCGTCTTCACCTCGACGATAATATTGATTACCTGGAATCAGGAGCGAAGAGTTTCTCCACCGTCTTGATGTCCTTTGTCTTGACGCTCAGAATCACGCGATCGCCCGGATGGATGATCGTAGAGCCCCTGGGCAGCTCAGGCTCGCTGCTGTCTCCCCTGAGGAGGGCTCCAATCATGGCTCCCTTGGGGAGTCGCTTTTTTTCATTCAGCTCGGACATTGGAATCCCGCAGATCTTTTTATTTCCTTCCGGGGGAATTCTGAAATCGAGGATCTCTATTTCGTTGTCACCGAGCACGATGGTGTCCTGCATGTTGGAGGTGAGAGTCACGCGCCGAACCTCCTCGAGAATTCGCTGGGCCAGGGCGCGCTGCGGGCTGATGAGGCTGTCGACCCCGGCCTGGTAGGCGATGGGGGCGAACTTGAAGTCATCTACCCTGCAGATCACCTGGCGGGCGCCGAGGTGCTTGGCGTACATGCTGATAAGGAGAGCCTTCTCTTCTTCCTTGAGCAGGACGGCTACAGCGTCTTTACCCTCTTCCTCGACCTGTTCCCTGATGATGTCGATCTGGGTCGCATCGTATTGCATGACCTTGGCATGCTTGAAACGTGACGCGGCCCACTCGGCGCGCTGGTGGTCGGACTCGATGATGGTCGGCCAGTAGCCGATCTGCTCGAGGTAGCGGGCTGTGTGATAGCCGATTGTTCCACAACCGACGATGAGTATCTGGTGGACCTCCTGCTTGGGGAATCCGAAGAACTCCAGGTACTCGTCTACCTTGTCGTTTACCGTGAGGGTAAAGACCTGGTCGTTTTCGTTCAGCTCGGTATTGCCGTCGGGGATGATGAACTCGGACTCCCTCTGGATGGCGATCAGGTTGCCGGGCTTGGGGATTTTATCCTTCAGCTCACCCAGCTTCTGGCCCATTNCCGAGAAGTGGTCCTTGACGGAGTTCTCGATGAGTACGAGTCGTCTGCCGTGAAGGAATTGGTGGGAGGAGAGGCCCGGGCTCTTGATCATGTTGCCGATCTGCCGGGCGACGGTATCTTCTGTTCCCAGCACCAGGTCGATTCCCAACTCCTTAGCTGCGCCTTCNTTTTCNTCCTCTTTTTCTTCTTCTTTTTCTTCCTCGGTAGCGGTGTCGTNTTTTTTCTTCTNCTTTTTGTCTTCCTCNGTCAGCTTGAAGTTCTCGTCCGAGTAGGTNCTGTCGCGCATCCCGGCGATAGTGATCGGGTNGCCCAGCTTCTTGGCTTTCATGCAGCTGAGCATATTCACCTCGTCGAGGTTCGTGACGGAGATGAAGAAATCGGCCTTGNCGATGCCAGCCNCCTCGAGAGCGCTGGNGCTCGAGCCGTTGCCGTTGACGACGATCACCTCNAGCTTGTTCNCCTCNTCGCAGGCGNCCTCGTCGCTGTCGATAACCGTTATGTGATGGCCTTCTTCAGCCAGGATTCGGGCGAGGTAGGTTCCCACCTCNCCAGCTCCGACTATGATCAGGTTCACTTCTCTAGCTCTTCCTTCGGTAANTTNCCGGACCCGTCAGCCAACTCCCAGCGGGCAAGGATACGATGCCCTTTNTACNGACCCCATCAAAATACAGGGAGACGAAGGATGTGCAAGAGAGACTGTGAATAACCTCGGAAGTATCAAAAAAATGCTAAAAACANTGNTAGGTGGTTTAGAATAGTTTACTCAAGTCCCNCANTTTAAATGGTTTGGAGAGTCGCAGGGAGATGGCGAAACTACTCATAGTCCTGNTTTTATCGACATTATTCATCAGCACGGTGACTTTTATCCTGGTTCTTTCCCCTGATGCCGCCCCCCAGGAAGCTCCCCAGGCGGAAAAGGGACCTAATCCGGTGGCGGTATTAGGACCCCAGATCCAGGNCGTCTCGGNNTCGGTCAAAAAGATCGNCAGCGATCTGAGCAGGCTCAGCANNTCTCTCAAGGNCCNGNTGACTGAGCTCGATANCCGNGTAAAAGCNCTCGACAGCAAGGTTAAGGCTCTCTCGGAGCCGATAGAGNAGGAGCCGGCTGAAAACACAGGCGACCGGAAATTCGAGGCCTCCGAAGCCCCGGCAGACGAATAGGGCGTTGCCCCGTTTTCGCGCGGAGCCGAGTGAGTACTCGAAACTTGAGGGGGCTTCAATTACTGTAGGGTGGTTGATACGGGAAATAATTCAAAGCGGAGGATGTCAGTGATGAAGTTCAGCATGAAACGTGCCCTGACGATCCTCAGCCTGGCCGCGATGTGTTTGCCTTCCGGCGCTCTCCTGCGTNCCCAGGATAAAGATACGGCCGAGCCCGTGTTCAAGGCCGAGAAGTACAAGGAGGCCTTCGAAAAAGGGAAGAAGGAGTTTGCGGGGGGAGAGTACAAGGATGCCGGCAAGTCCTTCAAGAAGGCGCTGAGTGGCGGGAAGGCCAAAGCCGANAAGGCCCTGGTGAACAAGTGGGTCCTGGCCTGCAAGGGTTCCACCACGGTCAAAAGANTCGAGTTGATGCGCGAGCGCAATNTCTGGAACGAGGCCTATGATCAGCTCCTTGTCGCGCTCCAACGCTACGGTGAGACCCCGCTTCGAGCTCCGATGCTGAAGCTGTACGCCGAGCTCGAGGGGGCCCTGTTCCTGAANCTCGAGAATTTCGATTACGCCAACACACGTCTCTATTCCCAGCTGTACGGCAAGAGCTTCGTGAAAGATCCCCGCTACCTCGCNAACGGNACCCAATGTCTTCGCTGGCAGAACACCAAGGATGGCAAGCCGGGGATGTTGAAGCTTACCAATGTCCCGAGGAATTGGAGCCAGTTCCAGTCGATCGAGTTCTGGATNGCCCTGCAGGTTCCTGCCACACCGGATGCGGTGGTGATGTCCGCCGGCGGGAAAAAGAAAGCCGGCGGCGCCCGGGTGGCGGCGCCACCCGGGCAGGCGGTTCGAATTTTTCTCATGAGCAAGGTTGGCGTCAAGAACACGAGGGCCTGGCAGTATGTGAGGCTTCCCCTGGCCTCCTTCAAGTCCCAGGGAGGGGCGACCTTCGAGGCGGTGACGGATTTCAGGATCCAGGTCCAGGGAGGAAAGGCCTTCAACTTCCTGATCGATGAGATTCGCCTGCGGAAGAAGAATCCCAAGCAGACCGCCGGGAGTCCCAGGAAGCGTTAGCGGACAGTGCCCGGACGAGATACGGATCTACAACATCTCGGGGAAGACCGGCAGGGGTCGGCGGGAGCGGTCTCTCCACCGATATACAGGACCTCGCTGTTTACCTTTCCTGACTCAAAGAGCCTCGGTGAGGTGCTGCGCGGTGAAAGAGACGGCTACGTCTATACGCGTGTATCCAATCCTACCATCGGGGTATTGGAGAAAAAGGTGGCGGCTCTTGAGGAGACCGACGACTCGATCGCCTTCGCCTCGGGCATGGCTGCGGTCAGCGCCGTCCTCTTCAGCTTCCTCAGGAGCGGTGACCATCTCGTACTCTCATCGAGCGCCTACGGACCCACCCTGGCGATGGCCCGGGATATGATCGAGCCCCTGGGGGTGGAGGTGAGCCTGGTCTCTCCCGCGGAGCTGGGTGACCTCGAGGAACACCTGCGTGAGAATACCCGCCTGGTCTACCTCGAATCCCCGGCGAGTCTNACCTTCGAGNTGACGGATCTNNGGNCGGTGGCGGAGGTNGCGCGCGNGCGCNCGATTCCCACCGTGGTGGACAATTCCTGGGCGACNCCNCTCTACCAGAAGCCCGNGAACTTCGGGATCGACCTGAGCCTGCACTCAGGNACGAANTANCTCTCCGGTCATTCCGANCTGCTGCTGGGAATGGTGGCCGGCNNNGGNGNGCTTATCGAGCGGGTCCGAAAGACCGCTGTGCTCCTGGGCGGCTGCGTCTCGCCCGATGATGCCTTCCTGGCTATCCGGGGCCTGAGAACTCTCTCGCTGAGGATGCAGCGCCACCAGGAGAACGGGCTCTATCTCAGCCACAAGCTCATGGACCATCCCCGGGTTCCGGAGGTCCTGCATCCGGCCAACCCCTTCTTCCCCGGCCACGCGGTCTTCCGCAGCCACTTCGAGGGATCGAGCGGGCTCTTCTCCTTCCTGCTCGATGGGGAGCCCGAGCGTTTCTGCGACGCGCTTGAATTGTTTCTGCTCGGGGTGTCGTGGGGGGGCTTCGAGAGCCTCGCGCTGCCGTCCTCGGTACTGCCCGAGGTGGCGAAGGGGAAGGGAGTGCGCCTCGACCTGCCGCGCAATCTCGTGCGGCTCTCTGTCGGCCTGGAAGATCCAGAGGATCTCTGGGAGGATCTCCAGCGGGGTTTCGCGGCGCTCGGCTGATCCCCGAGAGTCCTAGGCTGCATCCTTCGTCGGCCTGGAGCGGGAGGAGAGTCGCAAGACACGGGAGAAGAGGTCTCTTATCCCGCCCGGCAGGTCCTCGATGATAGTGACCGTCGTCGGCAGCAGGATCGAGGTCAGGAAGGTGGAGATGGTGATCCCGCCGATGATGACCAGCGCCATCGAGTAATAGTAGGTGCCGCCGAGGGCGGGACGCTGGATGATGATCGGTACCAGGCCGAGGACGGTGGTCAGCGCCGTCATCAGGATCGGCCGCAGGCGCTCTCTTCCGCCCCGGAGCATGGCGGCCTCGCGGGACCTGCCCTTGCGCTGGTAGGAGTTGATGTGTTCGATGAGGACGATCCCGTTGTTGACGACGATTCCGATCAGCAGCAGCAGGCCGACCGAGGCGGGCCTGTCGAAATCAGTTCCGGTCAGGTAGAGGGTCCACCAGGCTCCCGAGAGAGCGAAGGGCAGGGCGATCATCAACGCGATGGCTCTCTGTACCGACTCGAAGAGTCCCGCCATGACCGCGAAGATGAGGATGAGAGCGAGGATGAGGCTCTCGGCGAATTCCCAGTATCGCTCCTGTTTTTTCTGCGAGTCCTTGTGGAAATTCCAGCTGTAGCCCGGGGGGAGCACGATATCCGCGAGGGCGACCTCGATGGCCGCATGGTAGTCCTCGGCCGTCTTTCCCTTCTCGTAGTGGGCTCCGACCCAGATGCTCGTCAGGCGATCTTCTCGCTCGATGCGGTAGCGTCCGCGGCGCATGTTGACATCGGCCACGGCGGCGATGGGAACCTTCCTGCTGCCCGAGGAGACAATCGGCAGCTGCTGGAGCTGGGAGAGGCTCTCCTCCTCTTTTTCATCGAGGGTCATGCGCATCTCGCGTTCTCCGTAGGGAGTGCGGAACCTCGACAGGTTTCTCCCCCGGAAGGTCAGGCCGACGGTTTCGGCCACGGCCGAGGATGAAACTCCGTAATTGGCTGCCGCCTCTCGGTTGAACTCCAGGTGAAGCTCGGTTTTCTCCCGCTCGTGGGTTGACCAGGCGTGTTCCAGGCCGTCGATCCCTCTGAATCGATCCTGCATCTTCTCGGCCCAGACCTTGATGACCTCGACGTCCTCGCCGGTTACCTGGACCCCGACGAGCCTCCGACTGCCGCCCCGTCTGTAGGAGACCCTCGGCTCGGCCAGCTTGAACTCGATCCCCGGGTATTCGGGGAGCAGCTTCTCGATCCGGTCGCGCACCTTCTCGATGTTGGCCTCGTTCACCATCCCATCCTTGAGGTAGACACGGGTCATGGTGTGGTGATGGCTCCAATAGCTGTAGAGGTTCTTGCAAAGGAGCTCTTCGCGGTGGGGCCAGAGCAGCTCTTCAACCTCGGTGATGAGCTTCTCCCGAGCCTCCATGCTGGCGCTCTCAGAGTAGTCGTAGCGGACCTCGGCGTAGGAGGCGATGCGGGAGTGTCCGAAGTCCATATCGACGGTCGACCAGGGGTAGTAGGTCGAGACGCCCATGGCCAGGAGGATCAGCGGGGTCAGCCACCTGTTTCGGAGATTGAACTTCAGCAGCCGGACATAGCGTTTCTCCAGCCAGATGATCCACGCCTGTTTCTTGCGCGTCCGTGCCTTGATCAGCCAGGAGGTCGCCAGCGGAATGAGGGTCTGCGAGATAAAGAGCGATGCCAGCAGCGTGATGCAGATCGTGATGCCGATCTCGGAGAGGAAGATGTTGAGCTCGCTGGACTTGTTGAAGATCAGGGGCAGGAAGGTGATGACCGAGGTCAGCGTGGCGGCGATCACCGCCATCGAGACGTCGCTGGCGCCAATTCGCGAGGACTCCTTGCTGTCGTAGCCCATCTCCTGGTAGCGGAAGATGCTCTCGATGACGACCACGGCGTTGTCGACGAGCATGCCGATGCCGACGATCAGGCCCAGCAGGCTCAGGGTATTGAGCGTCGCATCCTGGCTCCACATGAAGGCGCAGGTGACGATGAGGGAGAAGGGGATGCAGAGCACCGATATCAGGGTTGTCGAGAACCTGCGGAGGAATATATAGAGGACGATGCTGGCGAGCAGGGCGCCGTAGACGCCGCTCATCAGCAGGTCCTTGAGGGTTCGCCTGATCTCTGCTCCCCGGTCCATCCAGATCATGAAGCCGTCTTTTTCCAGCAGGTCCTGGAGCTCGGGGGCGCGGGTCAGCTCCAGGATCCGTGCCTGGACCGCTTCGCAGACCTCGGGGACGTTCGCCTTGGGCTCGGCGCTGATGGAGATGCCGATGGCTTTTTTTCTATTGAGATGCCGCGCCTCACGGTGCTCGCGTTCCTGGTAGGTGACCTCGGCGATGTCGCGCAGCCGCAGGCCGTCTTCCCTGAGGGCGAGCTCCCTGATGTCTTCCACATCGTCATAGGCGCCGATCATGCGCAGCTGGTAGACCTGCTCGGAATCGGTCAGCTTTCCAAGCGATTGGTCGAAGTTGTTCGCATCGATGAGCCTGCGGACATCTCGGATGCTGATATTGTGCGCGTCGAGGGACGCGAGGTGGAGGTTGACCCGTACCTCGCGCGGCGTGATGCCCTCGAGCTTCACCTGGGCGACGCCGGGAACTCTCTGCAGCGGGCGCACGACCCGGCGCTCGACAATATCGTAGGCGTTTTTCGGGGTGTCCTTGAAGCTGAGACGCCCCTCGAGAATGGGATCCTCGGCGTCCTTGTCATCCCAGTCGTCCATGACGGATATTTCCTGGATGTCCTCCGGCAGGTCCCCGCGGATGCGGTCGAGCTTCTCCCAGATCTCGACCTTGGCGAGGTGGATGTTGGAGTCCCATTCGAACTCGAGGCGTATGATCGCGCCCCAGTCCTCCGAGCGTGACCAGATCAGCTTGAGGCCATCGAGGGATCCCATCGCGTCCTCGATCGGGCGCGTGATCATGTACTCGACCTGCTCGGGAGCCGAGCCCGGATAGCGGACCCGTACCATGACCTCGGGCTCCTCGAAGTCCGGCATGAAGGCCAGCGGCAGGCGTGTGAGCGAGATGCCGCCGAGGACCACGATGCTCACGAGGATCATCAGCATGGTGACGTGTCTACGGATGGCGAGCTCGGGGAGGGTCATGCCGTTTCCTCCTGGCGTGGCGCTGCCGTGTCCGGCTCGATCCGGGATGGCACGAGCATATAGGCAGATGGGATGACCACCAGCGTGATGAATGTGCTGAAGAGGAGGCCGGAGATGACGGTGATCGCCAGCGGCGTTCGCAGCTCGGCGCCCTCGCCCCAGCTCAGGGCCATGGGTACCAGTCCGAGAATGGTGGTGAGCGTGGTCATCAGGATGGGCCGCAGGCGCAGGTGCCCGGCCGCGAGCACAGCATCTAATTTGCCGCTTCCGCTTCTCCTGAGACGGTTGATCGCATCGATGAGAACGATGGAGTTGTTGACGACGATTCCAGCGAGCATCACCGAGCCGATGAGCACGATGACGGTGATGGTGGTCCCCGTGAGAAGCAGGCCCGCCACGACNCCGATCAGGGAGAGGGGGATGGTGAAGAGGATAACGAACGGGTGGAGGAAGGATTCGAAGGTCGATGCCATGACGAGGTAGACGAGGAAGATTGCGAGGCCGAGGGCGAACATCATGCTGTTGAAGGAGACCTCCATCTCCTTGTTCTGTCCGCCAAGCTCGATATCGAGCTGGTCCTCACCGGAGCGGTTGTTGATGAGCTCCTTGACCTCGCCGATCGCGCTTCCGAGGCTGCGTCCTTTCAGGTTGGCGGTAACGACCGCGGCTCTCTGCTGCTGCAGGCGGTGGATCTCGGCGGGTCCTCGCGATTCCCTGATGTCCGCCACTGTCTGCAGGCGGAGCTTGGCGCCGCCGGGACCGGGGATGATCAGGTTGCGGATGTCGGCCACTTTTGACCGGCTCTCCTCGGGGTTCCGGATCCGGATGTCGATCTGGCGCTCGCGTTCCCGAAAACGCGTAGGGACTGCGCCCAGCACACGGTTTCGCAGGGTGTAGGTGAGCGTTCGGATATCGAGTCCGAACGAGGCGATCCGGTCACGGTCGAAGATGACGCGCAGCTCGGGGCTCCCGGCCTCGAGCGATGATTTAACATCGACGAAGCCCGGCAGCTTCTTGAGCTCGTCGATCATCTCCTGCGCGCGCCTCGTGAGCAGCTCGATCTGGTCACCGAAGATGATGATCTCGATGGGAGTCTTGAGGCTGAAGTAGGACGGCCGTCTGAACTTGACGTCAAGNTCGGGTATCTCATCGAAGCTCGTCCGCAGCGAATCGATGGTGAGTTTTTCTTTCCGGTCGTCGCCGCGGTCTTTCATGACGAGATTGAGCTGCCCGAGGTTCTCGCCCATGGTATTCAACGACATCCCGCCGCTTACCAGGCGGCTGCCGCTGGTGGAGTAGGAGCGCTCGATTCCCAACTCGGGATTCTTGGCCGCTTTTTCCATGCGCTGGATGATGCCGTCGGTTGCCGAGAGGGCGGTGCCTTCCGGCATGTTGACCTCGAAATAAAATTCTCCTTCGCTCATCTGGGGGATCAGCTCGGTGCCGATTCCCCTCAGGAGAACGAGGGATACCGCGAAGAGCCCGAACGCGGAGAGCAGGCAGGCGGCGGGTCTCGCCAGCACTTTTTTTGCGATGCCATCGTAGAGCCGGGAGATCACCCCCA
Source organism: Planctomycetota bacterium (assembly GCA_002695115.1). Taxonomy (GTDB): domain Bacteria; phylum Planctomycetota; class UBA8108; order UBA8108; family UBA8108; genus UBA8108. The sequence goes on along the minus strand of NZOA01000009.1, from coordinate 32,379 downwards.
GCGTGAATTCCCGTCCCGCATGGTTCCCCGGGGCGGACTCCTCCCGGGCCGCCGAGGCTGTTTTTTCACGCCGGCTCCCCAGGGAGCTGAGCATGGGAATCAGGGTTATCGCCACGAGAAGCGAGACGCAGAGGCTGATGGTCACGGTGAGAGCCTGGTCCTTGAACATCTGCCCGGCGACGCCTTCGACAAAGACGATCGGCAGGAAGACGGCGACCGTCGTCAGGGTTGAGGCTATCACGGCGGGGCCGATCTCGGCGGTCCCCTCGATGGAGGCCTCCCGCAGGGACGCTCCCTGCTGGCGCTTGCGGAAGATCGATTCAAGCACGACGATGGATGAGTCCAGCAGCATGCCGAGGCCCAGTGTCAGGCCTCCCAGCGACATCAGGTTGAGCGAGACATCCATCCTGTACATGAACATGAAGGTGGCTATCACCGAGATGGGGATCGAGGTGGCGACGATCAGGGTGCTTCGCATATCCCGCAGGAAGAAGAAGAGAATGATGATCGCCAGGGCGCCGCCGATGAGCGCCGCCTTGCGAACTTCTCCGACAGCCTGGGATATGAAGGTCGACTGGTCGAAGAGGATGGTGAGCGTATTTCCATCCTTGAGCTTCCCCTTCCATTTTTCGATGGCCGCCTTGACGATATCGGCGGTGGCGACGATATTCGCATCGCCAGCCTTGTAGATCGAGAGCTCGATCGATTCCGTGCCATCTACCCGGGTGATGATCTCGCGCTCCCTGGATCCCCTGGTCACCGTGGCCACGTCGGAGAGGCGGATCACCGCTCCCGCCTTCTGGGCGACGACCAGGTTCCTGATCTCGTCGAGGTCGTCGAATTCGTTGATCGTGCGTACGAGGTAATGCCGCTCGTTGCTTCGAAGAGATCCCCCCGGGAGGTTGAGGTTGGAGACTCCGACGATTCCCTGGACTGTCTCGAGGGTGATTCCCCTGGCCGCGAGTCCTTCCTGGTCAACCTCGATCTGGATCTCTTCTTCAAGACCGCCGGCCACCTGGGCGGCGGCGACGCCCTCGATGGTCTCGAGATCCTGCTTGATCCTGCGCTCTGCGAGGTAGCGCAGGGCGCGGAGGTCACCCGGTCCCGAGAGCGCCAGGCGCAGGATCGGGTCGAGGCTCGGATCGAACCGCAGGACGATCGGGCTCTCGGCCTCTCGCGGCAGGTGCAGGCGATCTACTTTTTCCCTGACCTCCATCGACATGAGGTCCATATCCGAACCCCACTCGAACTCGAGCAGGACCTCGGAGGTGCCTGCCCGCGAGACCGAGTGAACACTCTTCAGGCCGCTGAGAACGCCTACGGCTTCCTCGATCCTGCGGGATATGAGGTTCTCGACCTCCTGGGGGGCGCTGTCGGGGAGATCTGTCTGGACCGTGATGGAGGGATAGGAAATGTCGGGGAAGAGCTCGACGGAAAGCCGCGAGTAACCCACGAAACCGAAGGCGATGACAGCGAGTACCGCCATGACCACGGTCACCCTTCGCCTGACGGCTCCGGCGACTATAGCCCTCATTTCTTTCTGAACCCTTTCGGGCCAGGTTTCTTTTTCTGACTCTCCGGAGCGTCCTGGGACACCTTTGGATCCTTGGATGTATTGTCCAGGATTTTCAGGACTGTCCCATTCTCAAGCCGCCGCTGGCCCTTTACGACAACTCGCTCTCCCACCTTGACGCCGCTGATGATCTCGGCATTGTCATCGTCGGTATAGCCGACCTCCACGGGACGTCGCTCCGCGGTATTGCCCTCGGTTGCGATGAAGACGACCTGCTCATCGTGATCTGTGATGACGGCGAAGCGGGGGACGAGGACCACGGCCGGGTGGGTGTCGGTGATGACCTGCACCTCGGCGAAGTCACCCGGGCGGGTGTTGGCGGGGTAGTCCGACACCTCTACGGTGATCTTGATCGTTCCGGTGGCGGGATCGATGATGGGGCTGATCAGCTTGATCCCTCCCTTCATGACGGTCTTCGTACTGTCGAGGACGAGGTTGACGTCCTGCTCGGTTTTCAGGTTCCTGAACTCCTTGGAGGGAACGAAGACCTTGGCAAGGAGGGACCTGAAATCAGAGAGGTGGAAGACGGGTGTCTCGGAGCCGACCTTCTGCCCCGGGTCGACCATTCTCGTGACGATCCGGCCGCCGAAGGGCGCGCGTACCATCGTGTAGGAGAGGTTGAGCTGCGCGAGCTCCAGCTCGGCCATCGCCGTATTGTACTCGCTCTCGGCGGTCTCCCGTTCCTGCGCCGAGACCAGGTCATCGGTGAGGGCCTCCAGCCGGTCTCTTTTCGACTTGAGGTTCTGGGCCCTGGCGCTCGACAGGGTGACCCTGTGCTTGTATTCGTCATTTTCGATCTCCAGCAGGACGTCGCCGGCCTTCACCTCGTCGCCTTCTTCGACCGTGATCTTTTTTACCAGGCCGTTCACCCTGGCGACGATGTCGGCATCCTTGTCGACCTCGAGGGTGGCGTTGGTCTTGTAGTAGACCGAGATGTCTCCCTCGGTTGCGAGGCTGGTGGCGATCGGCACGGGGCGATTTTCATCCCTTCCCCACCTTGGCTCCGACTTCACGGCTCTTATGGCGTTCGAGAGCTTTACCGCGTCTTCGCGAGGGGAACTCAGGATATGCTTCGCGAGTCGTTCAGCCGTCTTCTGTTCGAGGTCGGGGAGCTTCTGGAACTCGTCTACAAGTTCTTTGAGGGCGGAATTCGCGCCGGCCTCTTCCTGGGCTTCGGACGCTGAGCTGTCGCAACCGTTCAGGGTTGCCATGGCAATCAACAGCGACAGGACGAGAGCGATTGACGGTCCGGCGTTTCCGCCGGCGATGATCGTGGTTTGGGAGAATCCGGGCATATCTGGTAGTTGCAAATACAGGTCGCTAGACTGATAGGACATTTATCATCTTCCCCGTGGGGGAAGGGTTCCAGCATCATTAAGGCAATTGATTGTAGTATTTTGTAAGGCTCCGAGCGATGTATGGTGCGCCCGCGATTGCGGAGGCGCTCCCTGTTCCAGGCCCTCACGACCCTTCATTATCTTTGTATGGGAGCGCGGGTAAACCCTCGACTGCTTCAACTCCTCCAGATATTCGAAAAACATCGGTTTTCTCGGAAGTTGGAGACCCCTGGGACCAAAAAAAAGCGGTGAACCCCGTTTTGGCGAGGTTCACCGCCTGTTGTTCCTGGAGTGCCGGACGCTCAGGCGCTGATGAAATTGAGGGGATCGAAGTAGCCGTTTCGATCCGAGTTCACCAGGTTGTCGTAGTTCGGGATGATCGAGTTCATCTGCTCATCCGGGTCTCCGAGATGCCTGCTGAGGATCTCGTTGTAGACGTTCCTGTAGTCGCTCCGGTGGGCGACGTAGCGGCCGTTCGACGTCGAGAAGAGGTCGCCGTTGTCCCAATTGTTGCGACTGCAGTTGTAGACGCCGCCATTGACCGCTCCGCCCATCGCGAAGCAGAGCGACGCCTCGCCATGATCGGTGCCGCGGTTGCCGTTCTCCTGGCTGGTACGGCCGAACTCGGACATCGTGACGACCAGGACGTCGTCCCAGATATCAGCGAGGTCGTGGTAGAGCCCGGTGAGGGCGAGGCCGAGATCCCGCATGAGCGCCGGGAAGCGGGTGTCCTCGCCTCCATGGGTGTCGTAGCCGCCCTGGTTACAGCCGACGATCTGGATATCGTCGATCTGTTTCAGGAGCCTCGCGCTGTCGCGGATATTATTCCTGAAGCCGTTGTTTCCAATCGCATCGAAGTAGGGCCGGGCCTCGACGGCGGGAAAATAGGGCCTGTTGAGCACATTGTCCTGGAAGAACTGCAGGTTGTTCAGCAGTGCGACACCGGTGTCGTAGGTCTTGCGGTTGTACTTGATTCCCTGGTTGTAGCCGGCCTGTCCGTAGGCTCCCTTGAGGCCCGTGCCGAGCGGGTTGTCGGCGGTGGGGAAGGTACCGAGCTGGACATTGTCGGCAAGCTGGAGGCTGTTGACGTTGCTGATCACCGGGATCAGGGTTTCGCCTTTCATCAGGACCACCTGGTTGCCGCTGAGGGTCGCAGCCTGCAGCGGCCGCTCCTCGTCGAGGTAGCTCGTGATGTAGCGGTTGAAGACGCCCTCCTCGAGCTTGACGTTGCCCGGAATACCGTTTTCCCAGAACTGCTGGCTGGAGAAGTGTGAGCGGTTCTGGTTCCGATAGCCGATTCGATGGAGGAAGGCCAGGTTGGCTCCCCGGGCATCGACATCTCCATTGAAGATGTCGAGCACCTTGGGATCCGCCTCTCCGTCGCCTTGCAGGGCGGGGTTGAGGCTGCAGAAGTTGCTGAGGGCGTGGGCATCGGCCCGCGCGATCCCGATGTTCGGACGAGCCTGGGCGTAGCTCTTGGCGGAGCCCCGTCCCTGGTCACCGTAGGGTATGACCGCCTGTACGGCGTCCATCGCTCCCCGAAGGAAGATGAAGAGGAGCTTCTTGCCGGGCGGAAGGTCTCCGGCCAGGGATTTCTGCAGGAAGGGCGCGATGCTCCCCATTCCAAGTGCTCCGAAGGTCAGGGCACCGGCCTTCAGGAAGCGCCGCCGGTTTACCGAGCGAGTGTGAATGTTCATGGTTTAACCTTTTCTGGTTCAGGGGGTTGATGTGATTTTACCGCTTCCGGACCGGCCATTCTATTGTTTTTGGAATGGCGGGAGGCTCAGAAGATAGCTGACAGCGTAACGCATACGGTTTTCAGGATTGTTGCCGCGGGCGTAGCTCTCTTTCGCCAAAACCTTCTGGGCTTCGAGCACGTCCCCGCCGAAGAGCAGGAGGCTGAAGTAGTCGGCCACGAATTCATCGTTTGTGAGCCTCCACCGGTTCATGAGGTCGCGAGGATTCCAGTTACCACGTGAGTCCCTCGGCTGCGGCGGATTCGCCACCCGGTTGACGAACTTGAGTCTCTCGAGCAGGCCGACGGTGTGCATCCAGTCGAAGCCCATCTCCGACTCACCTGTAGGATCGGCGAATTGGAATTGCTCCATGCCGGCCGCCTCGATGTCGCTCACCATGCCGAAGAGATCCTGGCCGTTCATCTGGACATCGAGCGCCCGCAAGGTGCTGACCACGGCCTCGAAGGGATCCTTGACCTTGGCCCGGTAGAACTTCAGGCTCAGGAACTCGTCGGAGAAGAGGATGGCCCTGAGAACCTCCCTGATATTGCCACCGGAGAAATACCAGGCGGCGATCGCGTCGAGGAGAATGTCCGGTTCCTGGTATTCGATCGTCGCGAGGAGACCATCGGCGTCAGTATCGAGCTCTTCGAACACCGTTGGCGGTCGACCGTTGGGAAGGTCGGGAGTCGGCTCGGCCCATTCGTCGCTATCGAGTCGGCCATCGTCGTTGAGGTCGACCGAATCGAAGATGGCCTGGAGCTCGGCCGGCATCCCGTAGGTCTTGTCCAGCGCGCCGAGGTCGTCGGTGACCAGCAGGTTGATGAGCTTGGTCGATATGAACTTGGCGCAGTCGCGGAGGCTGACCGTCACCTCGAGGACGTTGTCGAACTCGCTCATGGCCGCTGTGGTGGTCTGGTCGCTTTCGTTGGCGGGAATTCGCACGCCCAGGAGGGGCGATACGGGATTGCCGAGTGAGTCCACCCCGCCATAGAGGGGGAGAAAGAGATCTTTCCGGGACCAGTCGTGCCCGTCGCCGCTTGGGGGCGGTTGGCCGCGTCGCGGACGCCCGGGGTTTCCGAAATGGAATCCCCAGGTGTAGTCTTCATCCGACCAGTATTGCATGTCGGGGAAGTTGAAGACGTCTCCGCTGTTCTCGCGGGTATTGAGGGGGAAGTTCTGGCCTTCAGGATGGCCGATGAAGAGCACGTCGGCCGCATCGTAGAGGGAGCGAAGCTGCCAGCCGGCGTTCCAGCCGGTGAAGACCTTCGCCAGCTCCTCGATGTCACGCTGGGTGTAGACGTGATCGACGCCGAGGGAAAAGAGCTCGAGGTACTCCCGGGCGTAGTTCTCGTTGGGCGCGGAGACCACGTTCTCATAGTTGTTCAGGTAGATCACCTGCGCGACGCTCTTTGCCGAGCCCTCGAGGAGGTCGGCGAAATTGCCGAAGGCATTGCGGCGGAAATAATCGTATTCGCGCTGTTCCATCGACGCGGCCACCGCGCGCTGCTCCTGGACCCTGGCGTATTTCCACCAGGCGATATTGCGCTGATCGATGAACTCTTCCAGGGTGACCTGGCCATCTTCGGTGATGCGCCTGAACGCGCTCCAGGGAGCCAGCCCGGGGTGCTCCTGCTGGACGGTGGTCCATTCGGCTTCGTCGATAGCGCCTGAGCCATCGCTGTCCATGGCCGTGAAGAGCGCTTCACTCGCGCGGCTGGCCGACCCTCCGCGGCCTCCTCGGCTGAAGAAGTTCTGGCGCAGGGTTCCCACCTCGGTATGGAAGTGGTTGTTCCAGAAGACCGAGAGCTTGTGGAGGAGCTGCCAGCGGCTGTAGACCGCGTCGAGCACCAGCATGCCCTTCAGCCTCTCGATGATCTGGTTGCGAAAGCGTCCCTGCGGTACCGAGCCGATCTCCAGCTGCTCGATGAGCTCGTGGAGCTCGGGCTCATCCACGGCCTGCACGTAGTCGCCGGGGAAGTCCAGCTGCTCTTCGATGTAGTCGAACAGGTCGCTCCTGGTCTGGATTCGGGTGAGCAGCTCCTCGGTCGCTCCGAAGGTGATCCTGTTGAGCACATGGGTGATCAACGGAAGGTCGCTCGCGCAGGCATCGTAGGATTCACAGGAGAGGGTGTTTTCGGTCAGCTCGACCCCGCATTCGGTGGGTCCTGGAGCCGGCGGAGGGGAGCCGCCCATGAAAAGGTATCCGAGGATGTACACGCCATCGGTCAGGTCGATCGAGACGTCCTTATTGCTGTCCGCTGCGTTTTCACAGGGAGTTCCCGCGCCGCCGAGGAAGAGGTGGTTGAAGATTCCCAGCGCGTCGGAGACATCGACGTTGCCGTCGATATTGAAATCTCCGCGGCGAAACTGTACCTGGCGAAAGTAGTGGTCAGCGTTCCGCGCTCCATTGCCGCCGTCCTGGGCGTTGCCGGTCTGCCAGCAGGATACGCCCAGGAAGAGCGCCGCCGCCGCGAGGAGGCCTCCCCTGGCGACAGGCCGCGAGCTACGGGCGGCTGCCCGGCTGCGCTTCACGCTCCTCGATAGATCAGTCATATGACCGTCCTTCCTCTCTAAAATGACCGGCTACAACTTGCCCCGGCTGCTGAGTACGAATGGAAATCCGCGCAGCCCCGGTCAGTGACGAGGGAAAATAAAGATTAGTGAAGGACGACAGGCCCCGGATTAGTTGTCCTACTCCAAGTGAAACCCCGCGGATCGTTAAAGTCTCGTTTTTTCTCTGGCCGGGTATCCTCTTGCCAGCAGGGAGGCTTCCCGGGATTATTTTTTAGTGTACTGGCAGGTGGCGGGGTTCAAGATAGCAGCAGGACCTGAGTCCATGCCCCTGGCTGGCGCAGAAGCTCGATTGGAGCCTCGCGTCCGTTTTCATCGAGGAGGATGCGGCATGATTGCAAAGACCCTCAAACCAACGATCACGGCTGGGCTGCTCCTTGTTGCCGGAATTTTTTCCATGGCCGGGAGCGCCGGGGGCACGGAGCTGTTCTACCGGGGAGACGCCGACCTCAACGGCGATGTCGATCTCTCNGATGCCGTCTACCTCTTCAACTACCTGTTTCTCGGCGGCTCGGCGCCCGGCTGCGAAGACGGGGCGGATGCCACCGACGACGGTGTGCTCGATCTCACCGACGGGATCTTCATCCTGAATTTCCTCTTCCTTGGAGGGAATGAGCTGCCCCCGCCATCTCCTTTTACCACCTGCCCGGGTCCGGACCCCACCGAGGATGGCCTGGGTTGTGAAGATGGCCAGGAAGGCGGCGAGCATCCTCCCGTGGCCGAGCTGCTGGTCACCTCGGCCAACGCTCCGGGAGTGCGCCAGCGAAGCCGCGCGCTGGTTGAACTGAACGGACAGGGAGAATTCGTCGTGCCGGAGGGGACGGCGTTCGCGATCATGGTCGTGGCGAGGAGGAACGAGCTTACCCGCTCGCCCTTCGCCTTCGATGCCGCCGTGGGCGCGGATTCTTCGAGTCTCGACGTGCGTTGTGAGGCCGACCTGGGGGATCCCTCCGAGGGCGGCATCGCGTCCGGGACGAACCTGTCGCCCTGGTTTTTGACCGGGGTCGAGCTCTGGAGCGACCGGATCTACCTGCTGGATCACGTCACCATGAGGGTGGGAGGGGATGCTGCCTGGAGCCCGGAGCCGGGGGTCTACCGGCTCACCGCGATGGTGACCGACCAGTCCTGCTCCACCTCGCCTGTGGCGGAGGCGGTTCTGCGGGTAGAGTCATCACGGGCTCCTGAAATCTCCGCCTGGATAGAAGATGGCGACACTGTTAGCGGAGAGGTTGTCCAGCACGAGACGGGTAGCGGCAATGTGCGGGTGAGACCGGGAGAGAGCAGCTATCTTGTCATCGAGGCAACGTCTAATTCTCATGGAGGCCCCGCTGTCGATGCGGGTTCACTCAGCGTCCTGGCGGATCCTCCCTTCCCGGCGGGAGCCGACCTTTCCTCGAGGTTCAGTCCCGTAGCCGGGCAGGCCGGCCGCTATTCGATGCGGCTTGTCGGCTCCCGGCTGCCGGCGATCGGCAACACCGGGCTCGAGATCAGCTTCGGTACCTCGATCAATAGCGTATCGAGAACCATAAGCCGTGTGATCGAATCCCGGGTCGATTACGCTGAGGTGATCCAGCCGATCTGGACCATCAATTGTACAGGCTGTCACGAGGAGCCCGGTCCAAGCCGGGGCCTCGTGCTGGTCGATCCCGATCCCGAGACAACCCGCCGCAATATCGTCAATGTCTACGCGGCGGGGCCGGAATTCGATTCGATCGCTCCACGCCATATTCGTCCCTACCTGCCGGCCTACAGCTACCTCTGGCGCAAGCTCAGGGGTACCCACCTCGGTGGGGCGGTGCTAGGCGAGGGGGAGCGGATGCCGTTGGATGGGGGCTATCTCGGTAGCGCCGATATGCATCTCATCAGGAGCTGGATTCTGCAGGGGGCCTATTGAGGACCCCGGTCAGCAAGGCGGATACTTGAGAGTCACCAGGGCCCGTATCGGGAACATACTGACGAGGACCACCGGCTACCTCGAGACCGTCTGCTCNCATTCGATGCAGCCCTACAGGGGGTGCAGCCTCGGCTTCTCGCTCTGCGGTGTCGGCTGCTACGTGCGCCACAANCACTACCTNACCCGNGGAGAGGANTGGGGCGGGTTTCTCGAGGCTCGTGAAAACGCGGGAGAGTCCTACCTGCTGAACTGCCGCAGGGAGAGGAGGTGGGCGGAGAGGAGCCGGGGGGCGTTCTCGGTTTTTCTCTCGAGNTCCACCGAGCCTTTTCTTCCGCAGGAGTCCCGGCTGGGGATCACGGGGGCNCTCCTCGANGCGATGATCGANGNNCCTGCCGATGTTCTCATCGTCCAGACCCATTCCCATCTCGTCCTNGAGCACAGCGAGCGGCTCGAGGCGCTTCGGGAGAGGTGCGNGCTCAGGGTCCACATCTCGATAGAGACCGATCGGGAAGAAATCCCNGGCCTGCCGCCGCCCTTCAGCAGCATCGACTCCCGGTTCGAGGCGGCGCGCTGTCTTCNCGATGCCGGCATCGAGGTGGTCATCACGGTCTCACCCATCCTGCCCGTTCGGGATGAGGACGGTTTTTTCTCCCGCATCGCCGAGAGCGCCGACGCGGTGGTTCTCGACCACTTCATCGGAGGNGATGGAAGCCCCGNCGGCACCCGCACCCACAGGACGCCGCTGCCGCGGCNCATGGAGGCGGTCGAGCCAGGCTCCTCNGAGCTCTCCTACCGCGATCGCCTGNTCGAGACGGCCAGTCGATGGNTGCCCGGCCGGGTCGGGGTGGGTATCGACGGNTTCGCCGGGCGCTACCTGCCGGCNGGGTCGCCCAGCCGCCCCNTGCGGACATCCTGAGGNNTCGCCTTATTCCTTGGGGGCCTCGATCTCGAAGNTGAGCTTGAGGGTCTCGCCCTTCTTGATGGTGACCTTCTTCCGGGGCTTCTTGTCGACGAAGAAGGGAGCGAGCNNCTCGTGGCGGGCCTCCNGCGTGTAGGTCCCCGGGGGGATGTTCAGGATCTTGAACTTGCCGTCGGAATCGCTCACGTCGAANTATTCGTGNGGAAGAATATGGATCTGGGCGTTCATCCAGGGATGGAAGTCGCATTGGACGANGGCGAANCCNNCCTTGCGGGCCCTCTCCTTGAAGCTCTGGCCGCTTCCGATCGCGCGGTTGAAGTTCATCTCCAGCACCGCGCGGGTATTGTGCAGCACGGTNTCNGAGTTGACGACCTCGAGGGTCGAGCCGACCGCCATGGCCACNACATGAGGCGAGAACAGGCAGCCCTTATTGGCGAGCGTGNGGGTCCGNGCCTTTGGCCGCTTGCGGCTCTTCTTCATGTCGGAGAAGGTGAGGACCACGTCGCGAAGCGCGTTGCCNTTGCCCAGGACGATGCGCTCATCCTTGAAATGCTTGGCGCAGACCGCCTTNTCCCTGTTGTTGNCGGGTACTCCGGNNAGCGNNTCGAGCTTCGGGGCNGNGCCCTTGAGCACCACGANTCCNTCGATATGGCCTTTTTCAGGGTCCGCCTTCGGNNCCTCTTTTTTCCCGGCTTCCTCCTCGGGCGCCAGCGCCAGCGCTGTGGACGAAGAGCAGGCGCAGTCATCGGCGGCGGCCGCANCCTGGTCTGTCCAGCCCGTCCGAAAGCGATGCGAGAGGACAAAGATGCCCGTTCCCGCGATCAGGATCGCCATGAGAAAGAAAAAGAGATGCTGTTTTTGAGTCAACTTCAAGGCTCCTTGTAGCTTGGGGTATTCGTTTCGATGTTGAACCGTGGCGCGGGTCAGTTGTTCTTGTTCTTTGCCCACCATTGCTCCCACGCTCTGATGTTCGTGCCGAAGTCCTGGCCGGTTATCTTGTGGAGGGCCCTGAGTCGGGCGACCATTTCGACCCGCCGCACCTTGACATCGAGGGCGACNCCTTCGAGGTTGGTCCTGATCACGGGGTCGGCAATCTCGACGATGGAAAAACCCGTTCCGCCCGAGACCAGNTCGTAGTCGGCAATATAGCTGCGCTGGGTAACCTGCATCATGAAGGCGCGTCCGAACCCGCTCCAGGTCATGCGCATCGTGGTCAGCAGCTCGGGGACCGCGGCCCGGTTCGGAAAGACGGAGATGCCGTTGGCGGCCCGGGTTCGTACCTGGGGGTTCTCACTGCGCAGCCCGGGAGCGAAGAACATCGCGGTTTGATCGTCGTTAATTTTTTTCAGCGAGTTGAGGCTCCGGTCCCGGATGCTTCGGTAATCATCCACCATGGCTGAGCGGGCAAGGGCGGCGAGNCTGCNGGAGGANGCATGTTTNCCGAGCTCTCCGGCGGCCAGGCGNCGGGCAGNCGCCAGCCGGCTTCCGGNCAGGGCCAGGGTGAGAACCTTGACCCGNCTGCCTTCATCGAGCTTCATGATTTTTTCCCTGGCCTGGCGGCCGTTTTTAATCATGGAGGCGAGCTTCGCATCGGGCTTTTTCAGCCCCGGCAGTGGAAGGGGGTCGGCGGCCACTCCTTTGCCGCCGGGGTCGTCTTTATTCGGCCGTGCCCCGGGGTTCGGTTTCTTTTTCAGCTTAGCGTTCACCTCTTCGCCCCGGGCCCAGGTCTCCACATGNCGCACCTCGGCGGCAAGCTGCNCGCGCGTTTCTTTCTGCAGGATGGAGATCTTTTTTCGCAGGGTGATCTTCTTGCCGCGAAAGGTGATCTTNTCNCTGGNGGGGCTCTTCTCGAGGTGGAANAACTCCTTCGCTTCGATGTAGCGAATCTCGCCGTTCTCGAGCGTGAAACGGTATCCTTTTCCGTGTTTTTCGAAATNGATCCCCCGCAGATGGTCCCCGTTCCTGAGGCTGACCCAGTCACCCAGCGCCAGGCCTGGAAAATACCCGGCTCCCANGGCAAGGAGCAACGCCAGGAGGGGATAATGTCGTCGCCGAGATCTCATATGGACTACTCCACTGTGCGGGGGTCTCCAGCCGAACCCGCCTTTCCCTAAGCTAACCCGTGCCATGGAGAAAAGCAGCAGATTTCCCGTTTTCGGGTATTTCGCTGCCTTTGAGACGCCTGGGCNGGGGTGGTTATTCACCGGCGGCGGCNGCGAAAGAGCTATGGCTGGNGGAGGTTTATTTCAGCCTGGCGATGAATTCTCTGAAAAAAGGTCCCATGTCGCCCCAGCCCCTCGAGGTGACGAAATTCTTGGAGACCACGACCTCCTCGTCGACGTAGGTCGCCTCCGCCATCTCCACCTCGGTTCGGATTCCCTCGTAGCAGGTAAGCTCGACGTTCTCGATGCTGCCGGCGGCATAGAGGAGCATCGGGCCGTGGCAGATGGCGCCGATGAGCTTGTCCTGCAGGATGAAGTGCCGGACGATGCTCAGCACCTTCGGGTACCTGCGGAGCTCTTCCGGCGCTCTCCCGCCCGGGATCAGGATGGCAGCATAGTCCTCCGGTTCCACGTCGTCGTAGCTGATGTCNGCCTCGATCGTGTGGCCGAATTTTTCGGTGTAGCTGTCGTAGCCCGGCTCGAAGTCATGAACGACGAGCTGCAGCCGTTTTTTCACCGGCGCCGCAACGACAGGCTCGATACCCTCTTCTATCAGTCGGTGGACGGCGTAGTATACCTCGAGGTCTTCACCGAATTCCGCGGTGGCGATGAGAACTTTCATTTCATTGCTCCAGGATTAAGCAGGTTTCATTTCTTTGGTAAGGTAGACGTTTTCCGGCGGGTTACGATACTGTTTTCGCTCACAGGTTCTCAACCGTTTCCGTCGTAGAACAGGTCTTTTTCCAGGCAGGTCTTCCAGCAGCATGAGTCCAGAAAGCCGAGAGCTTCCAATCGCGGAGTGTTTCCGGGACTACACGGTCATCGAATACCTCGCCTTGCTCTATCCGCGCCTGCCGCGCAGGGGGCTCCAGCCTCTCTTCGCCGATGGAAGGGTGCGTGGCGGGAAGCTCCCGGTCTCGCCGCGNGCGCGCCTCGGCGAGGTGGAGGGGTTGTTCGTCGTGGGGGGGGTGGAGGACGTCAGGCCCATGGACCTGGGGGTTCCGGCCGGTGGGGTCCGCATTCTCCATGAGGATGACAGGATCATCGTGCTCGAAAAGGACTCAGGCGTTCCGGTAGTTCCNGACCGGCGGGGCGAGAGGGGCAGCTGTCTCGGCTTCCTGGTGAGCCGTGAGNTCGAGGAGAGGGAGGAGAAGGAGCTCGAGCGCTACATCCGTCTGCGCGTGGTCCATCGGATCGACCGCCTGACCAGTGGGCTGGTCATCTTCGCGAAGACTCCCGGGGCGGAGAGAAAACTCTCGGCCCATTTCGAGGCCAGGGAGGTGCGCAAGGAGTATCTCGCCCTGGTGCTCGGTGACATGGCGGCGGGGAGGAAGACCCTCAGCGTTCCCATCGAGCCGGGGCGCAAGGGGCGCATGCGCTGCGGGGCGAATGGAAAGAGCGCCGAGACCGTCTTCGAGGCGATGGAGCGCTTTGGCTCCTTCACTCTGCTTCGCGCTCGTCCCCTCAGCGGGAGAACCCACCAGATCAGGGTACACGCCCTTGCCGCGGGCCTCCCCCTGGCGATCGATCCACTCTATCGCCCGGCCTCGACCGCGCCGGGGGGCAGACCGCCGGTCATCGAGAGGCTCACCCTTCACGCGAGGTCACTGGAGCTTCCCCCCGGCTGGGGCGGCGAGCGCCGGTTCAGCAGCGAGCCCCCGGAGGATTTCCGCGAGGCTGTCGAGACCCTGCGGTTGGGGGCCGAGGCTGATCCATCAGTCGAATAATTTTCCGTACTCCCGGTCAAAGGCGCTGGAGTAGGAATAGGTGAGCCGGTCCGTTCGCAGCGGAGCTTGACTGATATCCCGGGGGGTCTTGAAGGCGATGACCTGCTTGCCATCGCGCACGACCCGGACGCGTACCGGCCCGGGCTCACTCGGTATCGAATGGACCCGCAGTCCCTTGTCGACCTTGCCGAGGGCCTTGTCGTTGAGGTAACACATGGCGGGCGAGGTGAGCAGCGTCACCAGCTCGATCCGGTCTTCCGCCGCCAGGTTCCTGTTCCGGCTTTTGATCCTGAGAGCGACAGGATGTTTCGGCTTCGCGTCATGGCGGTGTTTCTTGAAAAACACGATCGCCTCATCCCGCTCCACCTTCTCTTTTCCTGATTTCCAGCGGCGCTTGAAATGCCTGAGCAGCAGGGATGGACCGAAGTTGTGGCTCTCTTCCGGGGCGAGGTGGTGGCCCTCGGGGAAATCATTCCAGCTTACATAGTTGATGATCCGGACATCGTGGCGTACCGCCCGTCTCAGTAATTGGAGCTGGGTCTGCGCGAGATTGGTGACCCGGTAGTGCCGCTCGATTCCCTCGGCACCGATCTCGAGCGCCTGGGCGGTCGGGAGAATCGCATGGTCGTTTTTTCCCCGGCGGTAGACCTTGGAGGTGTAGTAGTCCGGGTAGACCGACTGGGTGTAGAGGCAGCCCTCCTGCCGACAGCGCTTCGCCAGGTAGTCCCAGAATTCGAGATTTTCTTCGCTCGCTGTCCAGCCCCAGACGGCCGGGAAGGTCTTCACGATGGCGTCGATGTAGGGAGGGTCGAGCTCGGGCCTGCGGACCTGGTAGATGTATTCGATCGGGGTTCCGATCGCGCTGGAGAGGCGCTCATAGGCCTGGCCGATCTTTTGAATCTCAGCGGGCGTGTGGGCGAGGCCCCGGATGCCGTCGGCCAGCGCATCTCCCACCCAGAGGTAGAAGAGCAGGGCGCCGGAGTCGTTCTTCAGCCAGGCGGGAGATTTTCCCGTCGAGCTCAGCAGCTTCCGGATCGGCGGACTCCAGAGGGCGATCTTCTGTTTTTCCGTGGTGGGCCTTGCGGTCGCGGGGTGCGCGAGACAGAGGCTGATACGGAAGCCCGCGTAGCGCGTGTCGCTCAGCTCGATGAACTTGGCGATGATGGCGTTGTAGCTCTTTGCCAGGCTCGGCGTATTGTCCACGAGGGGATAGTAAAACTGGAAGCCGTCGATTCCGAGCTGCCGGGCCGCCCGGATTTCGAAATCCACGGCTTTTTCAAGATCCGCGTTCTCGAGGTGGAGCGAGGCCATCGGGACGGCCTGGTGGAGGCCTCCGAGGGCGGCTGTGCTGCCCCGGGGATCCGCCAGCTCCGGGTCGATCCAGCGGCTGAGCTTGCCCCGGGTCCGAGGCACCATATCGGTCATATAATGGGCCATGACCAGCTTCTCATCACCGCCCTCAGCCGCGACCGGGAAGGCCAGTGAAATAGAGATCACGAAGAGCAGCCGCTTCATTTGATGCCTCGTCTCTGGGGGCCCGGGCTGGTGTCGCCTGCCCCTGCGGGAGATCGTCCAGAACTATTTGCTGAGGGGCTCCTTGTCGACCGTGGTTTTCCTGTCGCCCTGCAGCGCCGCGATACGCTTCCTGGCGGCTTCCACCGCGGCGGCATCGGGAAGAACGTTGATTCCGAGGCTCGCCTTGTAGGACTGCCCCCCCTTGAGAACCGGAACCCTGCCGCCTTCTCTCTCGATGCTGCGAAGCATCGGGTAGCTGGTACCCGGCTCGATGCCGGTGACGTAGCCGTCCTTGAGAGCGGTGGTGTTCTTCCACAGGGTGAAGTGGGGCAGCTCCCTGGTCGAGAAGGTCAGGGAAACTCCCCTGTCGCCGGCCTTGTTCTGGAGCATCGTCTCGGTCTGGTTGTTTTCATCTCCGTAGAGGCTCATGAGGTAGACCTGCTCGGTGTAGCCGGCCTGCGGNGGNCCGTAGACATCCCAGNCCGCGAGNCCNCCCTCNGCGGCGCGGGCGTCCCTGGGGAANACCNTCTTGACCGNNGCGATGAACCGGGTGCCTTCATCCAGCAGCGGCTGGCCGAAGTTGCAGTGGTANAGGTACTGCATCTCCTGGTCCTTGTCGGCGAGGTTGATGATCTCNTCTTCGAANTGGATGGTCGNNGAGCCGGGCTCNGTCCANATNTCNNNGACCAGGCGNAGCTGGGTGCCGAACATCATNGTNTCNTCGATNTAGCCNCGGATCCTGATCTTGCGCGATGGCGCGGGCTCGATGATNACCTCGCACCTGCTGGCNGGCAGGTAGCTGATCTTNCCGTGCAGGCCGAGGGTGACCTCGGTNGGGGCNCCGGTATTGCTGGGNACNACGTCGNTNCCGGGNGCNCCGAANGANGCCAGNCCGCAGCGGTTGAGCATCTCGCCGAANCCNTCGAGCCAGCCGAGGCCNCCGCGNGTGTCNAGGTTNACGAANCCNGGNTGNACGATNTCCTTGACCGGTGANTTCCAGCCGAGGCGGAAGNCGNCNNNGGTATGGGCGTCCCAGATGTTCATGCCNCGGGTNGGGACGATCCTGAATCGCAGGACGCCGTTGTCGACGTCAACCACATCCACGTTCTCCTGGCGTCCGCCATGCAGGACGCTCTTGGAGACCTTCCACTTATGGGGGGTGTCGAGATGGACCCGGCTGGAATTCGTGCTCCAGCTCTCGACGCGCACGTTCGCGCCGGAGTCGATCAGGGTTTTTTCCAGGGCGGCGTTTGAGTTCATCTTCTTTGCTCCGGATTCAGGTAGTCGGCAGGAGGGCAGGAGCAGGGAGGCAATCAGCAGCGAGCAGGCTGTAATTGAGTTCTTCATTCTTGGTCACCTTGCAGTAATGGAGCCGGTCCTTGCGGGGGCTCTTCCTCATGAGTTGGCGACGACCCGGTACCCGATGGAGGGCCGCCGCCTTGTTTCAGGCCGCGTTTTCAATGCGCGGTTAATTAAAACGGATCTATTCGTTTACTTCAGAATAAGGCAGCGTATTTTATAGGCTCGCTGTGCCTGTCGGCAAGGACATGCCTTGCGGGCGGGGGCCTGCCGGGAAAGTCATTCGGCAAGCCGGGCATTCGCATCAGCAGCCAGTTTAACAAGAGAGAGCCATGTCGAGCGATATTCTCAACGAAGAGGCCGTATTGGAGATCCTTGGAACGGTCCAGGATCCGGATCTGAATCGTGACATCGTCAGCCTGGGTTTCATCAAGGACCTGGTCATCGATGGTTCGAAGGTTTCCTTCAAGGTCGAGCTGACCACCCCGGCCTGCCCGGTGAAGGAGCAGCTGAAGATGGAATGCTTCACGAAGGTTTCGGGTATTCCCGGGGTCGAGGAGGTCGATGTCGAGATGACCGCGCAGACCCGCCAGGCGAATCCCGGCGGCGGGCCGACTCTCCCGGGCGTGAAGAATATCGTCGCGGTCGCCAGCGGCAAGGGCGGGGTGGGGAAGTCAACCACCGCGATCAACCTCGCTCTCTCGCTCAAGGCCTCCGGCGCCTCCGTCGGCCTGATCGATGCGGATGTTTTCGGTCCGAGCATGGCGATGATGTTCGGTGTCGAGGGCCAGCCGCAGATGGGAGAGCAGAACAAGATCCTTCCGCTCGAGGGCCACGGCGTGAAGGTGATCTCCATGGGGTTTCTCTCAGATGCCGATCGACCGGTCATCTGGCGCGGTCCCATGGTGCATCAGCTCATTCGACAATTCACCGTCGATGTGGAATGGGGGGAGCTCGACTACCTGATCGTCGATCTGCCGCCGGGAACGGGAGATGCCCAGCTCTCCATGTCCCAGGTGGTGAGCATGTCAGGGGTCGTCATCGTGACGACGCCCCAGGACGTCAGCCTCATCGATGCGCGCAAGGGTCTCAAGATGTTCGAGCAGCTCAAGGTCCCGATACTGGGGATCGTTGAGAACATGAGCTACTTCATCTGCCCGAATTGTGATGCGAGGCACGAGATCTTCAGCCATGGAGGCGGCCGCAAAACAGCCGAGGAGCTCGGCGTCGAATACCTTGGAGAGATTCCTCTCGATCCGGCTGTTGTCAAGGGCGGCGATGCTGGCCAGCCGATTGTCGTGGAGGATCCGGAGTCTCCCGCGGCGGTCGCCTATAACGAGATGGCGGGCCGTGTGGCCGCCAGGCTGAGTATCCTTGCCGAGCAGGGCTCAGGCGGCGCGGGACCCATCATGCCTGAGCCGATTGACTGGAAGAGTTGAGCTTCGGCGGGAGGAGGATGCCATGAGTGGAAATCCGTTACCGGTTGAGATCAAGCAGAGCGGCTCTCGCGAGCTGAGAATCGTCTGGAACGATGGCCAGGTGAACGACTTCGATGTGGTCGAGCTGCGCCGCTCCTGCCGTTGCGCCAATTGTGTCGATGAGCTTACCGGCGCCCAGATTCTCCACCCCTCCCAGGTCGCCGAGGATGTCCGTCCGCAGACCATCCGGCAGGTGGGTAATTACGCCTTCCAGGTGAACTGGAGCGATGGTCATACCAGCGGGATCTTCACGTTTGATTATCTTCGCCAGATAGCAGAGACTTTCGACGCTCCCAGCGGCCCCTCGGCGGACGAGACTGGTCCTGCCGCGGATGCTGAAGAGAATGAACAGGCTGGCGGCGGCTGCTCCGCTTCCGACTGCGGCTGTGGCAGCTGATATTCGTATCCTGATTCAGTATTTCCTAATGAAGTCATCTGTGGTTCACTGCGTCAAAGCAGATACTTGTAATTTTCACAGACAGATTTGCTACAGGGGAATCAGATGAAGAAATTGCTCAGCGTATTGTGTGTTCTGCCGGTCCTCGTTTCCTGCGCCATGCCCGCCGGGCGGATCATGAAGCGCTCCGAGCCGGATTCGGTCGGNTCCAGGGCGGCCGGCGCCGCCACCTTCGATCAGCTGCTGCGCGGGGCGGTCAACAAGCTGCTCCTGAGCCATGGAGCCTCGAGGGAGGCGGCCATCAAGCTCAGCGTGGCGGTGCTCAGGGTGGAGAATGCCAGCGCCGAGGAGCTCGGTGACTGGCAGGAGCAGATCTTCGACAAGATCTCCACGAGCGTCAACGAGTCCGGGCGCTACCAGACGATCAGCCTGCGGTATATCGACGCGGGTCTCAGGGAATCACGCCTGCGGAGGGATGATCTCTTCATCCCGGCCAAGCGGAGGGTCTTCCTCGACGTTCTCGAGGCTGCGAAGGTCCCCGCGCAGGTGCTCATCTTTCCAAAGCTGACCACGGGTACGACCGAGCTTGGCCCCAAGAGGGCGCAGCGCAATTACCTCCTGACCCTCGAGCTGGTTGACATCTCGACCGGCAGGGATTTCCGGGTTTCCGAAGAGGTCCGCAAGGCCTACCGCTGATGGATAGCGCCCGCGGGCAGCCCTGGTGAGCCGATGTACCGCTACCTGAAATTCAGCCTGGCGCCGGTGGCATTCCTCCTCCTGGCTTCGTGCGCGGGGAATTCTTCCGGGAACGTACGCCGTGATTTCGATGCAGGCCTCTACGGGTCGAGCTACGAAAAACTGACCGCCCTGGGCCGCAAGGATGGTCGCAATGAGCATCTCCACCTGCTGGAGCGCGGGGTGGTGTCCCTGGCATTGGCCCGTCCCGCCGATGCGGTCAGGGATCTGCGCCTGGCCAGGGACCGCCTGGATGACCTGTCCGGGACGGATTACGGCGGCTGGCTGCGTTCGGTGATGCTCGATGATCGGCAGCTCGCCTTCCAGGGCGCCGACTACGAGCACGTGCTGGTGAGGGCGATGCTCGCTCTCGCCGACCTCGCCGATGGCAATAGCGAGGATGCCGGGGCCTACGCCTTGCAGGTGGCGAGCCGCCAGCGCGAGCTCATCGACTCTTTCCGCGCTCGCGATGGGAGCCTCCCCAAGAGCGTCTACAGCCAGGTGGCCTTCGGCTCCTATCTCAAGGCGATCATCGACGAGGAGGCTCTCAAGTTCGACCTGGCGAAGATCCAATTCGAGAAGGTGAAGTCCATCGAACCCCGTTTTTCGCCGATTGATTCCGACATCGAGCGTGTCACCAGCGGGCATCATTCGAAGAAGGGTAACGGGGTGGTGCATGTGCTGGCGCTGGTGGGCAGTGGGCCCTTCCGGGTGGAGGTCGATGAGCGGGTCACCAGGGGTTCGCTGGCGATCGCTCACCATATCTGGGCAGGCTCGCGTGGGCGGGCTGTCATACCGAATATCTCCAGGGTCAAGATTCCCGCCGTGGCGGTATATGAGGACAATCCGACCGAGGTCCGGGTCGCGGTGGCTGGAGGTCCCTCGGGGGCGACCGCGCTGCTTGCCGATATCGAGGCCCTGGCGCTGGAAGAGTTTGAGACGATCCGCGAGCACATCGTGGCGCGGGCTTTTCTGCGCCGGGCCTTCAAGATTGCCGCGACCCAGCTGGCGATCGAGGCCGCGAATAAGGACAACGACAGGAGAGGAGAGTATAGCGATGGAGATGCCCTGCGTGACCTGGGGCTCTCAGCGGTGGGCCTGCTCTGGAGCGCGCTGGAGGGGGCCGACCTGCGCTGCTGGAGCCTGCTGCCGGCGAGCTTCCAGGCGCTTCGTATCGAGCTGAGCGAAGGCGAGCACTCCATCTCTTTGAGGGCGGGGAAGAATGGAGCGCCCGCCGCGGCGGTGCGGGAGATCAAGGTGCGCGTCAAGGATGGCTACAATACCTACGTTGTCGCCATCTTTCCTTCCGCCGATGGAGCCGCCTGCGTCCTATCCTCGGATACGGTAGAGGAACCGCCGCCGCCGGCTGATCCCCCGGCCTCTCCCTGAGTTCCCGGTCGGCGCCTGTCCTGTCGCCGGGCGAAGAAGGCATTGCCTTTCGACAGCCGCCGCAATAGGCTTCTTGTTTCACCTCGGGCGCGCGGGAGCGCGCGGGGAGGCGTGAAGCCCGGCACATCAGCCCTGAAGAAAAAACCGGAGGATACACGTGGCGAACGGTCGACTCGGCATAGGCCTGGTGGGAAGCGGAATGATCAGCGAGTTCCAGGCCGAGGCGATCGGTGACCTGGACAATGCCGTGGTGACCGGGTTTTTCGACATGGTTCCCGAGCTGGCGGCCGCGCGCGCCGAGCAATTCGACAGGAAGGCCTACGGGAGTCTCGCTGAGCTGCTCGCCGATGACGCTGTCGATATCGTGTCGATCTGTACACCGAGCGGTTCCCACCTCGATCCGTCGCTGGCCGCCGCCGCCGCCGGGAAGCACGTGATGGTGGAGAAGCCCGTCGAGGTGACCACCGGGAGGATCGATGAGATCATCGCCGCCTGCCGGGACAACGGCGTGACGCTTGGAGCGATCTTCCCGAGGCGCTTCTTTGAGACCAGCAGGTTGCTCAAGGCGGCTGTCGATGCGGGACGATTTGGAACGCTCAGCCTCGCAGACGTCGCCATCAAGTGGTTCAGGGACCAGGCCTACTACGACCAGGGAGGCTGGAGAGGTACCTGGAAGCTGGATGGCGGAGGAGCGCTGATGAACCAGGGAATTCACGGGATCGACCTCATCCAGTGGATCATGGGCGGGATCGAGACGGTCTGCGGCCAGGTGGCTACCGTCGCGCACGAGCGTATCGAGGTTGAAGATGTNGCCACCGCCACCGTTCGCTATAAGAACGGGGCGCTTGGCGTGATCGAGGGAACGACCGCGGCCTGGCCCGGCTCGAAGATCCGCATCGAGATCTCCGGTTCGGCNGGAAATGTCGTGATGGAGGATGAGACGATCGTCCAGTGGGAGTTCGCGGAGCCGAGCCCCGAGGACGAGGAAATCCTGGAAAAATACGGTCCTCGCGAGGGACTCTCCGGCGGCGGCGCGGCCGATGCCAAGGCGATCGATACCGAGGGCCATCGCCTGCAGTTTGACGATTTCTGCGGCGCTATCCAGGCGGGCACGGAGCCCTATTGCGCCGGTATCGACGGACGGGCGGCGGTCTCGGTCATCACCAGCATCTACAGGAGCGCCAGGGAAGGGCGGATCGTCCAGGTCGATTGACGGGCGGCGGGGAGCCCGGACTACTCGGCGGCGGGCGGAGCCTCGCACTCGAGGTCGTCTTCGGTCGGGTCGACGCCCAGCTCCGGGTATGGAGCCTGGGGCTCGGACCCTCCCCGGAACAGGAAGGTCAGCAGGGTGATCGCGTCGGTCAGGTTGACCTGCCCGTTGTCATCGATATCGGCGGTGTCCTGGCAGGACAGCTCGCCGCCCCTGAAGAGCCAGAGCAGGATCCGGATCGGGTCGGTCATCCCGAAGGTGCCCGAGAAGTCCACGTCGCCGCGGATGAACTGGACCGGGGGAGGAAGGATCTCGATGGTGGTCGCCTCGGAGCTTCCGATGCCCGCACAGGTGACCGTAACCTCCACGTTTCCGAGCGCGACACTCCCGGGCACGGTGACCTCGATGCTGTTCGGCAGACCGGCGAAGGAGATCTCCTCGGCGGCGATATCGCCGAAGGTGACCGTGATGGCTGGATGAAAATTGGAGCCCTCGATAGTGATGGAGTCTCCCTGGGCGACCCGGGCCGGGGTGATCGATGTGATCGCGGGCGGCTCGCCGCCGGGGGCCGTCACTATGACCTGGGCCTGGTCGATTATTCCGCCGGTGGTATTGAAGCCGAGGAAGGAGATCTCGTTGGCTCCCTCACTGAGTGGAATGTTCACTGACCAGCCCAGCGGGTTCGAATTCGAGAACGCGGCTCGCTCGGCGTTCGGGATGCTCTCGCCGTTGACCAGGACGAGGATGTCCGTGATATCTATCGGCGCGCGCCCCTCGATGACCACCTGGTTCGCTCCGGCGATGAAATTATCTCCATCGTTTGTTTCGATGGAGAGCGCCATCCGGTCGGAGGAGACGCCCAGCAGGCGTGAGCGAATGCTGCTGGCGCGGCGGTCGATGAAGCCGTTGCGGCGCGCTACCTCGAGGCTGGAGACTCCTCTTCTCTGCAGGCGGGTGACAAAGTCCCCGAGGAAGACGGAGTTGAACTGGTGGTTGATCATCTCCCAGAGGATTCCGTAGTACATCCGCTTGATCCTCGGGCGGTTCCAGAGCCGATGCAGTTCAGGGAACTTGCCCTGGTTGGTGACGAAGGCCTGGTTGATGTTGTTGGACGGCAGCCAGCGGCTGAGCCCGCCATTGCCGTAGGTGAGCTCCATGTCCCAGGGCAGCAGCACCCAGCGTCCATCGACGGGGGGCCTGTAGAGGTAGCAGTTCTTGCCCCGGTCGGTGCCCCAGGTATCCCAGTCATCGGTGTTGATCCGCACGGCGAGGCAGCGCAGCCAGCCGTCCACGTCCATGTGCTCCCAGATGATCTCATCGAAGACGGCATCGGGGGTCTGGTTGCGGTCAAGGACCTGGGCGAGACGGATCAGGTGGGTGAAGTCATCCTTGCTCTCGTCCATCCGGTTGTTGTAGTAGTAGCGGTAGTTCTCCTTGTAGTCCGGCGGATTGCTGGGGTCTCCCTGCGGGGCGTTCCTATAGGGCGGATAGGTCAGGCGCCCATCGTAGCTGCTGACGCGGCTGCCGCCGTCGTTGAGCTCGTGCCGGTCGTCCATCTCGAAGAAGGCGCCGTTGTCATCGTCGGGATACCAGCGCTGGATCAGCTCCCGGTTGGGAACCTGGACGAATTCACGGATCTCGTTGATGCCGGCGCTCGAGCCGCGGTTGATATTCCACTGGACCAGCCACTGGTAGGAATAGGGCGTGCGGGTATTGCCCTGGTTGTGGCGGATGAGGTAGTTGGAGATCCTCTCCCGGGCGTCGCGGGCTCCCGCGCCCTGGTGGTCTTCGAGACCGAACTTCTTGATGACGCCGTGCAGCGGTTTGTCCTTCGCCATCGAGACACGGTAGCTCTCTGACCAGCGCTGCCTGGCCCAGGGGCTTCCTGAGAAGCGCACCCTGGAGTTGTAGTAGAGCTCCTCGTTTCCGAAGAGGAAGGCGCCCTCTACCAGGTCGTTGGAGTGCAACTGCCGGGCGTTGAGGTAGCGTTCGGCATCCTGGTGGATCCAGAAACGGTAGGATGGGTTGGCGCCGCGCTGGGGGGCCTCGTGGCGGTAGACGCAGTAGCTGCGGTCGATGTTCTCGATGTCCATGGCGCGGAGGACGAGTGGGTTGGTGCGCTGGGTGGCGTCGAGGGGGTAGCGTCCGATCCGGCCACCGGTGTCTCTCGCCAGCACATAGTAGATCACTGTCCTTCGAAGAGCCTGCGCGGGGATGGTGGCGTGGTACCGGCCCCTCGCATCGGGGCCCGTCATGTCGATCTCGTTCTCACCCTCGCCGGCGGCGTTGGGACGGTTGAGGTTCCAATAGAGCTTCACGTTGTCGATGCCGTCGGGGTCCTGGACCCTGCAGGACACCTGCACCGGGACGTTGTTGCCCGGCAGGTTGGGGGACTGGCCCACCTTGTCGATCAGCGGTCCGATGTTGGCGCCGCCGGCGGCCGCGAGGCGCGCGGTCACGCTGTTGATGGCGCCGGGAGTGCCGAGGTTGCGGGGAACATCCAGGACATGTGACCTGGCGAAGTCGTGGTTGTAGCCTCGGGTCAGCATCGTCTGGGAGCCGGTGATCCATCTCGCCTTGAAGGAGATGAAGTAGTCGCTGCGGGGGCGCAGGTTTCTTGCCAGGGTGTGTTCGAGGCGGTTCACCTTATTGTCGCCCTTGCCCCGGGCGACGATTTTCAGCGAGGCGTTTCCCTCGATCACCTCGGAGGAGGCTGTCGTGCGCCCCGAGTTGATGTGGGTACCCTGGATCTTCCATTCGCCCGGCCGCGAGGAGTTTGAAGAGATTTCCGCCTCGATGTCTCCGTTGCCGACGTAGTTATCGGAGTCGTCAGGGACGTATTCGCCTGACTGCAGGACCGGGGCGATGTAGAAGTCGCTGGAGTTGATGCTCGAGTTGTGAGCCTGGATGGCGAGCACGTTGCGGCCGGTGAGGACCAGGTCCATATGCTCGGAGAGGTCGACGTCCGCCCGGCCCGAGCTGGTTCTCTCCCGCGAGCTCCTGGCCCGGGAATCGAAGTTGTCCTGGAAGTCTCCTTCGCTCGGGCGCATATTCTCGACGTGGATCCGGGTGCCGTTGAGGTAGACGATGAAACCATCATCGTAGGGCGCGTAGAATCTCAGCGTATTGACGGTGGCGGGGTCGGGGATCGTGAACTCGGTGCGCATGTAGACCGAGAGGTAATTCCCCCGCATTTTTTCCATCGTGGTTCCGCCATCCTCGCTTTCATCTTCTCCATAGCCGACCGGGGTGGTGACGGGGGTCCAGGCCGAATCATCGAAGTCCGACTGGTACCAGTCCGCGGGTGGCTCCCCGGTTCCCGGGGTGAGCCGCCATTGGGCGCCGAGGTCGAGGAAGGTCTGGTCGGGAGAGAATGTGATGATCCGCTCGACCATCCGGATGTCATCGACGATGGTGATGCCGCGGGAGTTCATGAGGAAGTGAAGCTCCGGCTCACCGCTGTTGTAGCGGCCCCGGTAGCCGTATTCCCGCACCTCGGATTTCCCGGATTCGTCGCTTGAATCCCAGGCGGCGCCGACATTGTTGTTCTGGAAGGGGTCGATGAGCTCCATGGAGGAGCCGCCGCCATCGGCCCAAGAGGGCCATTGGCCGCCATCGTGATAGCGAACGGTGTCGGCGACATTGCCTTGCGGGTCGCGCAGGTTGACCCGTTCTCCATCGTTTCGCAGGCCTCCGAAACCCTCTGTGCCGCCAAAGACCTTCTCGGGGGCGAGGCCGTAGGTCTCGCGGATATAGTTCGGGTCCCGGGCGACGACGATGTAGCTCTCGGGCGCCATGACGGTCCCGGGTTCGAATTCGTAGCTGATCCCCTTGGTCAGCTTCCAGCCGCTGATGTCGATGCTTCTCTCGGCGCTGCGGTTGTAGAGCTCGAGATATTCCGCGAAGCGCTCATCTCCGCTTGGCGGACCGTGGATGGGATGGTACATGATCTCGTTGATGATGATGTCCCGCTCGACCTCGACCCTGTTTGTCTCGCCACGGGTCGGTGCCGCCCGGTCGCTGAAGCTCTCATCGCCGTCAGGTATCCGGGCCTCGCTCCTGTCTTCAACTTCGGGTTCGAAGATGTAGGCGTTGACGACCCTGTTGGCGTTGGGCTCGAGCAGGGCGATAAAGCGTCGCCCGGGCGATCCCTCCACGGCCTCTTCGTCCGCGGCGGGCGACAGGTCGAGACCGCCGAGATCGGTCTCCGAGAGGGCGAGGTGTTCGCGGGCGCCGATCGTGGTGCCAGCCGGAAGCTGGAACCGGGAGTTCTCATTTGCCAGCGCGCGGCTGTTGGAGATCCAGAATTCCGAGAGATTCACCGATTGGGAGCTGAGATTGAAGAGCTCNACCCAGCGCTCCCCGGCGGTCCAGGTGAGNGCNTCGTTGACNACGATCGTGAGCGAGTCCGTCGAGGGATTGTTCGGCCCGCCGGGCGACCCTCCCAGGGAGCCGCTGATGCTCCAGCTGTCNGGATCATCGGGATCGCTGTAGACCTCGATGAGNGCGAGTGAGTGCCCGGTTCCATCAGCTCCGGATGGCCATTTACCCCTGTCGTTGTAGCCGACCGTTGCCACGACCACCCCGTTCTCTTCGGCAAGCTGGATCGTTTCCCCGCTGTTGGACAACGCGCAGCCGTCGCGTTCATCTCCATCGAGGTCGCAGCCAAGTCCCCAGTTTCCGGCTATATTGTCGATGCCGTAGACTTCGGAAATCCTGTCCTGGTTGGCGCAGACCACGGCATATTCACCGCCGTTGAGAAACGATGAGGAAGGAAAGGTGTAGCTGATTCCCTTGGAGAAATACCAGCCGGAGATATCGACCGGAGCGGGACTGGCGTTGTGGATCTCGATGAACTCGAGCTCCTGGCCGCCGCCGGAGGGGTGGTACATGATCTCGGTGATGATGATCAGGCCGCTATTGCTGGCGTTGGCGGGACCCTGCAGGAGCAGTGGGCTTCCGATAACGGCAAAGAAAGCCAGCAGGAGGCCGGCGAGGGGAGGGCGGTTTTTTTTCATCTCTTTCTGTCCTGTCGACCCGTGGGGGTCTCGATTCGCCCCTGGCTTTCACGCTCGGCTGAACCCGGGGGTGAGCCTGGCGGAATGAAAACCATAAGCTAATTGATGATATGTTGTTACAGGGCTCTAGCGAGTCTGATGAACACAGGATCAATCCGGCTCAACAGGCGGATCATTCGAACCTTTTCGTCTTCAGAAATTCCGTTCAAGGATCCTGAAGCCGATTCGAGGCCAGCTTCCCTTTGACCTACTCCAAACCATTGTAAACCGCAATTTTATGGTTTTAAAATCGGTAAGTCAACGGACCACATCCCGGGGACTTCCCGGAGTATTCAAGAAGAGTGCTGAGAGAGTAAGCCGGAAATCTTCAAAGGGCTCCGCTCACCTGCACAGGCTGTTTTTTCCGATCATCCAGAGTCCTATAACCTTTGATGGATGAAAAGATTAGGGAGCCTGGAGAGGAGAAATATCGCGGTTCGTGGAAGTTTCTTTTTGAATGAGTTCAGGCTACAATTTGGAGTTCTGTTGAATGTGGATGCCTATCTACTGCGGGCTGGGATTCGGCAGCAGGGCACTCCTCGAAGCTGAAGAGTCAAGTGGATACCTTTGTTGGGGGCTTGTTTTCGAATGTCCGAAAAAGCCAGTCCGTCGGTGGACGGCCAGGGGGCTGGAGAGCCTGCTTCGCCGGAAGACACGGACGAATCAGCTGCGGCTGAAAGCCAGGAAAGGGATGGGGCCCCGGCAGCCGGGCCGGCCGAATCGTCGGACTCTTCCGGCGAGCCTGCCAGCGAGACGGCCGAGGTGGATCCTCCTGCCCCCCGTGAAGACAGTTCTACGGACTCCGATGTCGATCTCAACGCAGACACGGTGACCCAGCGCGCCGCCTACGCTACAGAGTCCACCGACCTGAGCGAGGAGGCGGCCCGCGGCTGGCACGAAGGCGACCTGGTCGCCAACCAGTACCGCATCCAGAAGCTGATCGGGCAGGGGGGCATGGGAAAGGTCTACCTCGCCCAGGACGAAGCGCTCGATCGCCCGGTAGCTCTCAAGCGGATTCCCCAGGAGATCATCTTCGATGTCGATGCGCGTGATGATCTCAGGCTGGAGGCGAACCGCCTGCTCGACCTGGCGCACGATAATATCATCCGTATCCATACCTATTCCGACGGGCCCACCTGGCCTTTCTTCGCCATGGAGTATCTCGAGGGTCAGACGCTCAAGCATCTCCTGCGCCAGCGCAAACGGGAGGGACGGACGTTCGAGGCCGAAGAGTTGCTCGTTGTCGCCCGCCAGGTGGGGGATGGACTTGCCCACGCGCACGCCCGCCAGATCGTTCACCGTGACCTGAAACCAGCGAACCTCATGCTGGCGAAGCCGGTGGAGGGAGCCCTCCAGCCGTCCGATATCATCAAGATCACCGACTTCGGGATTTCCAGGGTCGTGGCCGACAGCACCCTGCGCCAGACCGGCAAGAGAAGCGGTACGGTACCCTATATGAGCCCGGAGCAGTTTCGCGGCGAGGTCTCGACCCCAAGCAGCGATATCTATTCGCTGGCCTGTACCCTCTACGAGCTCGTCGCCGGTTCACCTCCCTTTTATACGGGCGATATCGGCTACCAGATCATGAACATCGAGCCGGCTCCGCTCGAGGAGATTCCTCATACGATCGCCGAGACGATCCTGCGGGGACTCTCAAAGGATTCCGGGGACCGCTTTGAATCAGTCGATGAATTCGTCGCGGCTCTCGAAGGGCGTAAAATACCCAGATTGGGGAAGCGAGGTCACGGTTCCCTGGGAACGGTCGCTAAGATGGCGGCGGGCATCCTCCTGGCGTTTGGCATGCTCTGGTGGGCCGCCGCCGGTAATTTTTCCGGTAAGGGAACGGGGGCGGGCGGTGAGGTGGTCGCCGGCTCAGTTGAGAATCCCGGCAGCGCTCCTGAGGGAGCCCTCGAGCCAGGCGCCACGATCGATCGAAAGCCGGAGACCCCGGTAGAGAAAAAAACACGCACCGATGTCTTCCGCGCCTGGCTGGCCGAAGCTCTCGAAAAGCAGCTGCCGCTCAATGTCGGCAGGGATTACGGCGAGCTGGTCCCGAGCGGGATCCCCTCGCTGGATATCAGGCTCGCTTTCCCCAGGAGCGAGGCTCCCCAGGAAGGGGAGATGCTCCAGAATTTAGTTTTTCTCGCCACTCTTTCCGGTGAGTCGGAACCTCCGCAACCGCATATGGTACGCGGCCAGCTGGATGCGGAAAACGGGGCGTACAGTTTTCACTTCCGGCGTCTTGTCGACGGTTCCTATGACCTCAGAGCGTTTGTGGAGGACAAGGAGAAGGGACTGGCTGTTTCCCAGGGCCAGTCGCTGATCGAGAGGCAATTCGTGGTCGACCTGGTTGTTCCCGTTTTCGAGGTGGTGGCAATCGATCCCCTCGGTCTGGTCGCGACTGCCGCGGCTGAAAAAATCGAGTTCACGACCTTCGAGGAACTCCTGGGCGTGCGGCTCGACACCTCCGGCAACGCGGATATCAAGGAGGCCTGGTACAGCTTGCTGACCCAGGACGGCGCGAGCTCGGAGGAGCGTCAGATTGAAGACATCAGCGAATGGGAGATCAACTATCTCTCCCCGGGAGAGTCCAGGATCGTTCGCGTGTATGCCGTGGACAAGGCGGGAAACAGGAGCGAGACCAGGGAGATTACCTTTCGCCGGCTGAAGCTCGAACTCGAGGAGTTCGGCACGAGTGATATTGTCGGGAATGTCGCGACGGTGGAGGGAAAGTTCAAGGTTGAGGGCGCCACCTATCCGGATCTCCAGTTCTTCGTGAACGGGGAGAGGGTCGATGCGGAGTGGTCTATTGTCAAGCCGCCTCCGGCCGAAAAAGCTGAGAGCGAGAGCGCCACCGGGGAGAGCGAGCCAGGCATCGTCGACAACCCTGTGCTCGAGGAACCTGTCGGTGGGGAGCCGGTGGCCGATGATCTTCCGGAGCTCGCTCCCGGAGCGACGAGAACCATTCCTTTCGTGGCTGACATTGCGCTGAGCAAGGCGGTCAATGTCGTCCTGGTGCAGTACTCGTGGAAGGACCGGCCGCCTATTCTCTTCGGCAAGGCGGGCACTCTTGATCGTGTGCAGGCCAGGGCGCCGAACGTCGTTTTGCGCACCCCCAGCCTGGACCCGCTGCCCGCGCCGGCGGAGGGGGCGGGCGATGAGGAGGCGGGAGCGCGGGTCATCTATACCCGCGAGGCGACCCTGGCCATCGAGGGCGAGGTTGACACCGTCTTTGCCGGTCTCAAGGTCATGCTGCGGGTACAGAACAGCTTCGGATCCAGCACTCAGGAGGTGAAGGTGGATCCGGCGGCCAGCGGCTCCGGGGGAAGATTCAAGGCCGACCTGCCTCTCCAGTCGGGAGTGGAGACCCGTGTAGAGGTTCGTTGCTTCTATAATAATGACGAAAAGGTATTGGCCGGTACGGCCGAATCTCTCGAGGTATATTGCGATCAGGAGGCGCCGACCGCGAAGATCACCACCCGTGAATCCGGGGACCAGCTGCTGGTCGCTGTCCAGGCAAAGGAGAAACTCAAGCGACTCAGGGGGAGGCTGGGCGCCGCGGAAGGGGGCGCCGCCGAGAGGTGGATGGAGGTTTTATTGTCGACCGCGCTGGAGGCGGGCGAGTTCGTCTATACCTGGAGTATTCCCTTGCAGGAGCGCGCCGTGCCGATCGTCTTCGAGCTGACCGACCTCGCGGGCAATGTCTCCGAGCGC
Organism: Planctomycetota bacterium; assembly: GCA_002695115.1. GTDB lineage: Bacteria > Planctomycetota > UBA8108 > UBA8108 > UBA8108 > UBA8108. The sequence continues at coordinate 1,663 of NZOA01000009.1, read as the reverse complement.
CGCCACGATTACTCGCCGCTCATCGCCGAGCCGATGCCCGAGGGAGCGGAGGTCCCGGTCGCCGGCGCGGGATCGAAATCCGTCCAGGCCGGTACGATCATCCTGCGCTCGCGCTTCCTGCGGGAGGTCGGCATGGAGTTCGTGGTTTGCGGCCCCTCGCGGCTGGAGATGAGCAAGACCGAGCTTCCCGAAAGCTGCTGGTTCCGCTTCCTCAACGAGAAGGGTCTGCGCGGCGCGGATGAGCGGATCGGCAAGAGAGAGAATCCGATGGTCCTCACTGACCAGCCTGTGGAGTTGATCGCGCAATTCGTCAAGTGGTTCGGTGAGCAGGCTGCCGATGGCTATACCTATTCCCTGCCGACCGTCGAGCAGTGGCTCTGCTCCTTCTCCGGGACGAGGACACAGGAGAAGGCGATACGGGAGATCAAGGATTGGTTCACGCAGGATGACGGCTTCGTTTTTCAGCAGGAGGAGCGTTACGGACAGAACATGGTCAGCAGGATCGGGATGAGGCCCGGCAACGCCACCGCGACCGGTCTCCTGGATATGGAGGGCAATCTCCAGGAGATCGTCCTGGATCCCCAGGGGCTTCATGTCGTGATCGGAGGACACAACCAGCTGGCTGATCCGAGGCGTATCTCGAGAGCCTGTCTTGAAACCCGCAGCCTGGATGAAGATCAACGGGATCTCCTTGGCGGGTTTACCGGGTTCCGCATTTGCCGGCAGCCGGTTTCAGAGCGATGAGGGATATGAGCGTACGCCCTGGCGGATATAGCGGTTGGTTTCTTCGCGCGGCGATTTTTTTCTCGGCCTGCTGGGGAGGGTTCCTGGGCGCCCAGGGACGTGGGGATCCCATCGAGCCGCTGTTTAACTGGGATCTCGTTTCGCTCGAGCAGAACAACCAGCGCTTCAACGGCAGCGCCCTGACGGGTTTCCATTCGATTCGCTCCGCCGGGGTCACTCCGCTGGGGGGATGGAAACTGGGTGTGGGGCTTCTTTATACCGGTGAAGAGCAATTTGACCGATCCAGGGGTGACAGTAACCCACTCTTTCGCCGCAACGAGGTCTATCTGAACCCGAAATTCAATATGGGCCTTTTCGAGAACATCGAGTTCGGGGCGGGGCTCGTAGCGGCCTACGCAAATGGCCGCGAGTTGATCAACGAGGAGCCGCTTACCGTAGACCGCGAGGAAGGAGCCCTGAGCTCGGCGGACCTCGGCGTCAAGTGGAAGTTCTACGACGACCGCCAACTGCGGCTCGCCCTGTCCTTCGACACCCGTCTCTCGCTCAACGAGGGCACCTTCGGGATGCTGAAGGGCAATTACTACAATGTCGAGCTCGATGGGGACTACGCCGTTACCAGCCGTCTGAGCATGGCCGGTAACCTGCAGTTCCTGACCAGTGACAGTGCGGAGCTCGAGAACCAGTTCATCCTCGATGTTGCGGCGGTCTATTCCTTCACCAATACCTTCCGCGGAATGCTCTTCAGCACCATCCAGGAGGACGACCTCGCGCGCACCTTCCTCGGTTTCATCGGCTTCGCCGGGCAGTATGTCCACAAGCAGCACGCCTTCACGCTGAGCTTCGATATCCAGCTCAACGATGCCGACCGGGCGATCCGCACCGAGGAGCAGATCGACATCGCCCTGAGCTACACCTACGC
>NZOA01000008.1:62293-86076 GCA_002695115.1 Planctomycetota bacterium | reverse complement strand
ATATAAGCGTGAAGCCTACCGCAAAACTAGATATCCCATGAGGTACCTCGAAGACTACGAGGTTGATAGGCCGGAAGTGTAAGTGCAGTGATGTATTCAGCTGACCGGTACTAATTTGCCGATTGGCTTGACTGTCATCTTTTCCGCACAGGAGTTCGCGCCCCGCGCGCGCACCTGTCGGAGCGTTCAGCACTACGAGTGAACGCCTGGGTCAAGACCCCTACCAAGCTACATCATTAAGATTTGCGGGTGCCTAAAAGCAAAGAGGCCACACCCGTTCCCATTCCGAACACGGTAGTTAAGCTCTTTGCGCCGATGGTATTGGTTAACGCTGAGAGAGTAGGTAGCGCCCGCTTTATTTAAATTACAGCCCGCCCTGATGCGGAGTCTTCGGCCTGGACCTCAACGGTCCGCATGAGCTGAAGGCCTTCCGGATCCCGGCGGGTTTTTTCATGCCCGGCGTTTGGAATTGACTGCGCATGCGGGGTCCATCTATAATCCGGGTCGGCAGTGTGTTCGCTGCCACAACAACCTTTTGGACTATTTCAATTATGAATACGGCAAATTTCAGAGCGGCTTCCTTACTGGATAGGCGACGCCTCGAGGCGTTGCTCCATGGATGCGTTCGCGCATTCGCCTGCGCCGTTCTGCTTGTATTTCTGGCCGTGACCCTTTGGCTGCCGACCATCTCTGCAAACGCAGGGGGGGGAGGTGTCGCCAGTGTCGATGAAGCTGGGAGAGTGGAATGCTCTAACAAAGTGCCCAGCCAAGCCGGCCTGGTCCAGGGGGCTGTTGGTGTTTGTTCAGTAAATAATCATAACTATTGCATAGCCCCTGAAGCAGAGTTCGGGGAGTGGTGCCGATTGGTACAGTGGACCGCGAGTTCACCGTTGAATAGCAGAACAGGAGCGATTTGTTTGGATCGAATCAGTTACCGGGGTGAAGAAATGCCGGGTGTCCCGGGCATTTTATCTCCTGCGCACAGGCTGGGAGATTTGCTCTCCGAGCGTCGAAATGACGATGTGCCCCGCCTCGAGTTCCGGATCTCCCCGGATTTTCGGGGGGAGCTTTCGGTGCTTGACCGCGGATATGGACTGACCTTCGGTTTACAGATTTAGATTGGCTCTCGGCTCGAGGCCGAGGCCGCCTTTGTCGAGGCGGGGAGCGTTGCGACCCTCTCGACGGAGTTCTCTCCGGTTCGCGGTGAATTTTCGCCTGCTGCACCTGCCGGTATCCACTCGAACCCTGCCCGGGGTTGAGAGGAATCAGGCATGTNGAACCCATACATNCTCATCGGGATTGGTCTCGCTGNCGGNGCGNNGNTCTNCNNCGCCTATTACAAGGNGANNCTCGTAACCGCAGGCAAGANCGCGNAAGGCATCCTCGNTGANGCTGAAAAANAGAGTGNCAGGTTAAAAGAGGAGTACCTCGCGAAAGCCAGGAAGGAATCGGACAAGCGNCGTGAACATCTCGANGGTGAGATCGGTTCGAAACGCAAAGATCTCGAATCCGTGGAATCGAGGCTGGCGAAGAAAGAAGACAACCTCGACAGGAAATTTGATCTTCTCAACAAGAAGGAAAGCTACCTCGAGAACAAGGACAAGAGTCTCGACAATCGNACCTCGATGATGGATCAGCGGGAGCAGGAGCTCGAGCAGGTCATCGAAGAAGAGAAGGCNAACCTCTACCGCGTTACCAACCTGANCCAGGATGAAGCCAAGAAGCTCCTGCTTCAAAAACTCGAACAGGAGTTTGAGCACGAGCAGGAGACGATGATCAGCAATATGCTCGAGAGGATCAAGGAGACCGCCGAGACCAAGGGGCGGGAGATCCTTGCGACCTGTATCCAGAGGTTGGCCTCGAACTATTGCAGAGATATCACGACCAGCACCATCGAAATCCCCAANGATGAAATGAAGGGACGCGTCATCGGACGTGAGGGNCGAAATATTCGTGCCTTTGAGAAGGCTGCCGGTGTCGACGTAATCGTCGATGACACACCGGGAGTCATCATAGTCTCCTCCTTTGACAGCATCCGCCGGGAGATGGCTCGCCAGTCGATGTCCCAGCTCATCGCCGATGGGCGCATTCACCCTGCTCGTATCGAGGAGATTGTCGCGCAGGTCAAGAAGGGGATGAATGACATCATCCAGGAGGNGGGGAAGNAGGCCGTATTTGATCTGAACCTTCCCGGTGTCCATACGAAGATGGTGACCCTGTTGGGACGTTTGAAGTTTCGCTCCAGCTATGGGCAGAACGTTCTCGAACACGTGAAAGAATGCGCACATCTCGCGGGTATGCTCGCTGCCGAGCTGGGAGTGGATGAAGTCCTTGCCAAGCGTTGCGCGCTCTTGCACGATGTGGGGAAGGCCGTTGACCATGAAATCGAGGGTGGCCATCCCGAAATCGGGGCCAATATCGCGCGTCGTTATGACGAGCCTCCGGAGGTAATCAATTCGATCGCCTCGCACCATAACGATGTTCCGATGGAGTCAATTTACGCGGTGATAACCCAGATTGCGGATTCGATTTCCGGGTCCCGGCCGGGAGCCCGTGGAGAAACGCTCGAGCGCTACATCAAGAAGCTCGAGAACCTCGAGGCCGTAGCGCTCAGCTTTTCCGGGGTCAAGGTCGCCAACGCGATCCAGGCAGGGCGTGAGATCCGGGTCTTCGTCAACGCACAGAAGGTCGGGGATAAGAAGGCTGTCAAGCTCTGCAGGGATATCGCGAAGGAGATTGAGAGCACCTTGCAGTATCCCGGAGAAATCAAGGTGACCCTTCTCAGGGAAACCCGGGTTGTTGAATATGCCAGGTAGGTGAGATGAGCGTGGAGATCAAGGTCTTACTTATCGGCGATATCGTAGGCAAGCCCGGGAGGTCTGCCGTGAAGGAACTCGTGGGCGATTACGTTGCCCGCAACGGTATCGAGTTCGTCATAGCCAATGGCGAGAATGCGGCCCAGGGCTCCGGGATAACCGAGAATCTCTTCAAGGAGATTGTCGGTGCAGGTGTCGATGTCGTCACCAGCGGTGACCACACCTGGAGGCGCAAGGAGGTCATTCCCGTCCTGGAGAAAGATCGGCGTCTCCTGAGGCCGCTGAATTATCCCCTCACCTGCCCGGGGAAGGGGAGCAGGGTATTTGAGACTNCCCATGGATTTCGCATCGGGGTGGTGACCGCCCTCGGCCGGGTTTTCATGGGGGGCGTCGATTGTCCGTTCAAGGCTGTGGCGAAGGCCCTCGAAGAGATCAAGGTGACGACCCCCATGTGCATCGTCGAGATCCATGCCGAGGCTACCAGTGAAAAGATCGCCATGGGGTGGCGTTTCGATGGCGAGGTCTCCTGCCTGTTTGGAACCCATACCCATATTCCAACGGCGGATGAGCGCGTGCTGCCGGGAGGGACCGCCTACATCACGGACCTGGGAATGACGGGGCCCTACGATTCCGTCATTGGCCGCAAGAAAGAAAGTGTCATCTACAAGTTCGAGACTNCCATGCACGCCCCCTTCGANGTCGCCTNCGGTGACGTGAGNCTGTGCGGTGCCGTGGTCACTCTCGACACCGAGACCGGNAAGGCCGTGGCTATCGAGAGGGTCATGCTGCAGGCCGGCCGGGCAGGGNTGAGATGACCGGGATACAGGGCGAATTCGANTTCTCTNCGGAGCAGAAGGTCTGGTCTGTCGGGGAGTTCACCAGGCAGGTGCGCAACCTTCTCGAATCGAACTTTGCCACGATCCAGGTAAGAGGTCAGATCGGAGACTTCACCCTGGCTCAATCAGGTCATATCTACATGACCCTGGTCGATGATGAGGAGGGGGGGAAATCCCGCATCTCCAGCTCGCAGCTGAAGGTGGTTATGTGGAAAGGACAGGCGGCGCGGCTTCGTTTCCAGCCCGAGACCGGGATGAAGGTCGTGGTGACCGGCAATGTGACGGTCTACGAGCCAAGAGGTGAGTACCAGGTGGTCGCCGACCGCCTCGAACCGGAGGGGGTAGGAGAGCTCCAGCTCGCCTTTGAGCAATTGAAGCGCAAGCTGGAGGCTGAGGGTCTGTTCGACGCGGAAAAGAAAAAAGAGCTGCCTTTTTTCCCTGCGAAAATTGGTCTCGTCACCTCTCGCACGGGAGCGGCGGTGCGCGATTTCCTCGAAATACTGTATTCGCGCAATCCGCGCGCNCATGTTCGGCTCGTTCCGGTNCGGGTCCAGGGTGAAGGCGCGGCGCAGGAGGTNGCTCGGGCGGTTGACCTGCTCCAGGGNGGCTCCGCGGGGGTGGATGTCATCGTGCTGACCCGCGGAGGGGGANGCCTGGAGGACCTCTGGGCTTTCAACGAGGAGGTCGTGGCCCGGGCCATCGCGGGCAGCGCCATTCCGGTTATCTCGGCGATCGGACACGAGGTCGACTATACGATTGCCGATTTTACGGCCGATCGGCGTGCNGCGACCCCTACCGCCGCCGCCTCTTTCGTGGCGCCTGATTTTGGAGAGCTGCTACCGCGGCTGGACGGTTTTCGACGCCGCCTGGTTCTCGGCCTGAGGTCCTGGTCGCAGAGNGGNGAGGCTGAACTAGCGCAGCGGATGTCCTCGCGGTANATGTTGAATCCCCAGTTGGTGGTGGAAGAGAGATTCGAGCAGCTCGACAGGGGGCTCGAAGNGCTCCAGTCGCTCGCGCGGGGTCGGCTCGATCAAGTGGAGAATAACCTGGCCCTGCTCGGGGCGCGGCTGGAGACCATGAGCCCCTATGCGGTGCTCAGGCGAGGCTATTCCGTGGTACTGGATGCTGAAGGGAATACGGTAAGTGGGCCGGAGAAATTGAGCGAGGGGGACCTGCTGCGCCTGCGAATGGAGCGTGGAGAAGCGGCTGTCAGGGTTGAGAATACGGGNCGGGAGAATTGAAGCAGGGTAATTACGGAGGACTGTAGATGGCGAAAAAAGCGGCGAAGAAAGACAAGGNGCCTGATTTTGAGAGAGAGCTCGAGAAGCTCGAGGAGGCCGTCGCGAAGCTCGAAGATGGGAGNCTGACACTCGATGAGGCGATTGCCCAGTTTGAGAGNGGCTTCAAATCCTGGCGGCATTGCCAGGNCCTTCTCGAGAAGGCCAAGAAGAAAATCGANGTNCTCTGTGAGGAGGCGGGCATTCCCGGTGAAGATGGNGGGTCCCTCTCCTGGGAGGATTCCGANTTGGATCCTGACCCCGNCTCTGAAGAGGACTGAGTGGATGATNNACAGCAGCCCGNGTTTCCAGAGGGAAGAGTCGCCGTCTCCGGGCGACAACCGGGTGAGAGATAACTCGAATGGGGAAATTGAACCAGGGCGCGTTAGCCACCAGAATAGGTCGTGGATTCCACGGTGTTTCCGGCAACGGCAGGATTAGAGATGAAGGCTGTACTGCAGAGGGTAAGAGACGCCTCGGTTGAGGTCGATGGCAGGGTTGTCAGCTCCATCGATGCCGGAATGCTGGTTTTCCTTGGAGTCGGAAAAGGTGATACGGATGAAGCTGGAAGGAAGCTGGCCGCCAAGGTCGTGGACCTGAGAATTTTTCCGGATGAAAAGCACTCCATGAATCGTTCCCTGAAAGAGATCGGTGGAGAAATCCTGCTGGTTTCCCAGTTTACTCTCCAGGCCGACTGCCGTCGGGGGCGCAGGCCTTCCTTCGTCGACGCGGAGGATCCTGCCCGTGCGGAAGAGATGTACAAGGCCTTCGCGGAAGAACTTCGAGCCAGTGGCGTCAGCACCAGCGAGGGGGTGTTTGGGGCTCATATGAACATCCGGCTCGACAACGATGGACCGGTTACCATTCTGCTCGACAGCGAGAAGTTGTCTCGCTCCAGCGGGGGCAGCTGAATGTACGATACGAATCGTTCCCAATTCCGGCAGGAGCTCGATTACTACAACATCCTCGGTGTCAGCGAGACCGCCAGCAGGGATGAGATCAGGAGATCCTACAGACGGATGGTCCTTGAGGCCCACCCGGACAAAAATCCCCAGCGGCGTGAGTGGGCCGAGCACCGGATCCGGCTTCTCATCGAAGCCTACGAGATCCTTGGAAGCGATGAGAACCGCAGGGTATTCGATATCCACCGCAAGGCGGCGGCGAAGATTCGCGGTGAGAGCGAGCCGTTCTACTTCACCAGGAGTACGCCCGGAGCGCGAGCGCTGCTGATCCTCTTCTACCTGACCAATAAGGAGGAGGAGAAGGGCGCTGAGATGTTATTGGAGATGGAGGAGGAATTCGGCAACGAGTTCCTGCGTGAATACCTTTGCCGGGAGGACTACCTTGACAGTCTCTTCCTTCTTGCCGAGTACCAGCTTCAGCGGAAGAATTATCTCGCCGCCGCCGAGAGATTGCGCACATTCTACCATCATGACTGCCGTTCGAGATCTCCGAGGCATTATTTTGACCAGGTGATCGGGCACCTGAGGAATCTCTACCTTCGCAAGTTGCCGGGAGTGCTCGCCCCGGTGCTCCTCACCACCTATCTCAGCGAGGCTTCGGAGTTTAATCTGAAGCCCGCGGATGAGATCCTGCGCCTGCATTTGCTGGCGGGCGCCGCGCTCGACAGCGGCAACCTAACCATCGCGCATCGAGCGGTCGAGACCTGCGGCCGGCTGGAGCCGGACTCGCCGGCCCTGGCGGAATTGCAGATTCGGTTGGCAAGCCTGCGCCAGGCGCAGGTCGGCGGCAGGAATGCCGGAGGACGGCGCGCCAGGAGGGTGGGGGAGGGTCTGTGAGCGGGCTCTACGCGGTAGTACTTGCAGGGGGACGCGGGAGCCGATTCTGGCCGCTGAGCCGGGAGGACAAGCCGAAACCCTTCCTGCCGCTTGGCGAAGACGGCGCCTCGCAGCTCTCCGCAACCTGCAGGCGGCTGGAGGGGGTCGTTGACAGGGACAGGATACTCGTCGTTGCCGGCGCCGCGCATGCTGAGCACATCCGGGAGCAATTGCCGCAGCTCTCTCCCGGGAGATTCCTGCCGGAGACGCAGGGCAGGGGAACCGCGGCTGCTGTGGCCCTGGCGGCGCGGGCCGTTTACCGGGAGGATCCAGGGGGGTTGTTGCTGGCCTGCCCATCGGATCACCAGATATCCACAGCCGAAGAGTTCTCGGCCACGGTTCGTTTCGCGGTAGATTGTCACGCGCGCTTGCCTGCTGAAGATGAGCCGGCGACGGTCGTTCTCGGCGTCGAGGCCCGGTCGCCCACTGCCGGCTACGGCTACATCGTGGGCGGGGAGGTGATCGAGGAGTCAGGTGAGCTGCAATGCCGCCGCGTCTCTCGATTCGTGGAGAAGCCCGGGCAGGATGCCGCCGTGGCCCTCATCGAGAGTGGAGAGGCCCTGTGGAGCACCGGGATTTTTCTCTGGAGCGCTGAGGGGTTTCTGCGATTGATGGAAGAATACCTCGGTGATCTCGATAGTGAAGAGGGAGCTTCCGGGGAGGAGGTGTCCGTAGACTGCGGGATCCTCGAAAAGACGACAGGCCTCGTTGTCGTCACGGCGCCCTTCTCCTGGACGGATACGGGCACCTGGGATCGCTACGGCCTGCAATTGGCAGAGACGGGGGCCGGCAATCGGGTGCGCGGGAATTTCGTCGGCCTCGATACAAGGGATTGCATCGTCCTTGCCGGTCGGCGAATCATAGGAACCGTTGGAGTGAAGGATCTCATTATCGTCGAGACCGACGATGCTGTCCTGGTTTGTCATCGTGATTCCGCCGGGCGGGTCGGGGAGCTCGCGAAAGAGATCGACAGCGTCCGGCCGAATGAGCCGTCCTGAGGGCCGGCTGGAATTTGAATCGAAGAAACAGGTGTAACTGGAATGGGAAAACTCCTGGGGCTGGATCATGGTGACAAGCGTTTCGGCATCGCCCTGAGCGATGCGGGGAAGGTCATCGCGACTCCTCGCCGGGTCGTCGAGGGAGTGGCTGCTCTCTGGGATGCTATCGGCGCCCTGGTCGAAGAAGAAGATATCGAGGCCATCGTGCTCGGTCTCCCGTTGAATATGGATGGCAGCGAGGGACCGCGCGCCAGGAAGGTGATCGAGTTTTCACGTGAGCTCGAGAAGAGAACTGGACTCCAGGTGTATTTCTGGGATGAACGACTGAGCAGCTTCGAGGCCGAGAGCGCTCTTTCTGAGGCTGGAGTCCACGGCCACAAGAGAAAGAGCAAGGTGGATATGGTCGCCGCGCAGATCATCCTGCAGGGTTATCTGAACGATCTGAACGAGGAACCTCCGGTAACGCAGGGGTAAGGTGTTTTGCGGTGCAGGCGGTTTTTTCGCCTGAATGGGTCTGCGAAACTAATCTTTAGCTTGCCCGGATAGGGGCCTGTGTTAGGATAGCAGGCTTGAAAAACAAGATTCAGTAATAGAATAGAAGGTCGGTTTTAAGAAGAATGGAAATAACCGAAATGACGCGTTCGGCTGTCGTCGAACGTTTTGCCCGAAGTAAAGGTGATACGGGCAGCCCAGAGGTGCAGGTAGCTCTTCTAAGTCAGCGTATCAAAAGTCTCACCGAGCACCTCAAGGAACATAAGAAGGATCATTCCACCCGACGTGGGCTTCTCATGCTTGTGGGGCAGAGGGCTAAACTGCTGCGGTATCTTGCTCGTGAAGATGTCGAGCGTTACCGTACGCTGATTGGTGAGTTGGGTCTCCGTCGCTGATCATTCGGATATTTGGCGTTCGCGTATACCGGGCCGGCAGTTGTCGTAGCGGTGACCGCCCGCGCAGATTCCGTTCGGACACCCAAGACAGATTGTATTGAGACAATAGTGACCCCTGGAGGGGCCGAAGAAAACAGAGCTGCTGTCGGTAGAGAAGAAAAGCCGTGGCAGACTCAAAGGAGGCTGGAAGGAAAATTAATTGAAGAAGCGGAGCTCCGATTAGCCGGGGCTTCTCGAGGTAGACAGGTAAGAAACATTCAGCATTAGTTCAGAAGAAAAAAGAAGAAGATGACAGTAAAAGTAGAAAAAGAAATTGCAGGCAGGACTTTAACCATCGAAACCGGGCGAGTCGCTCGCCAGGCGAATGGGGCCACCATGGTCCGTTATGGAGACACGCAGGTATTTACCGCGGTGACCTCCTCCTCGGCCAGGTTCGGCATGAACTTCTTCCCCCTCACGGTTGACTACAGGGAGAAGACGACTGCCGCTGGAAAATTTCCCGGCGGCTTCATCAAGAGAGAAGGCCGTCCGACGACCAAGGAAATCCTGACCTGTCGCCTGATCGACAGGCCGATCCGCCCCATGTTCCCGGATAGCTATACGAAGAACCCGGCGGTCGCGGACACATCGGTCGCGGCGATGGTCCTGTCGGTAGACCAGGAAAACGATCCTGATGTCCTGGCGGGCATCTCGGCTTCGGCGGCCCTCAGCGTCTCGGATCTTCCGTTCCTCGGCCCCCTTGGGACGGTGCGCATCGGGTTGATCGAGGAAGAGATAATAGTATTCCCCACCCATGAGCAGCTCAAGGAGAGCAAGCTTGACCTGGTCGTTGCCGGGACCATGGACGCCGTCACGATGGTCGAGTGCGGAGCGAAGGAAGTCTCCGAGGAGAAGATGGTCGAGGCCATCGCAAAGGCCCACGAGGTTATCCGCGAGATCGTTGAAATGCAGAACGAACTCGCTGAGAAGGTCGGTAAGCCGAAAATGGAGCTGGAGGATCTTCCGGACAACTCCGAGCAGAAGGCTGAGCTCAAGGTTAAGTATTTCGAAGGGTTCCGTGAGAAGCTGCTGACTGAGGGCAAGCACGCTCGCAGCAGCGCGGTGTCCGAGTATATCTCGGCCTGCCAGGACGAGGTCAGCCCCGAACCCGAGGAAGGCGCCGAAGCGGACGCCTCGCTTCCCGACCGGGATCTCGTCAAGAGTCTCTTGCGCGATCTCGCTGACGAGTCCGAGCGGGAGCTCATCCTCTCCGGTACGAGGACCGATGGGCGATCTTATACCGATATCCGTGACATCAACGCAGAGGTTGGAGTCCTGCCCAACCGGGTTCACGGTTCATCTCTCTTTACTCGCGGCGAGACCCAGTCGCTCGTATCGGTGGCGCTTGGGACCGGTAAGGATCAGCAGATCGTCGATGGGCTTGGTGAAGAGTACAAGGAGCGTTTCACGCTCCACTACAACTTCCCGGCTTTCAGTGTCGGTGAGTCCTGGCCCAACCGCGGTCCGAAACGCCGCGAAATAGGCCATGGAATGCTGGCCCAGAGGGCTCTTGCCAACGTCATGCCCACGGAAGAGGACTTTCCCTATACCGTGAGGATCATCTCGGACATCATGGAGTCCAACGGCTCCTCTTCGATGGCTTCAGTCTGCGGCGGTGCTCTCGGTCTCATGGATGCTGGCGTGAATATTCGCCAGCCTGTTGCCGGAATCGCTATGGGCCTGGTCAAAGACGGTGACAAGACTGCTATCCTCAGCGATATTCTCGGCAGCGAGGATCACAACGGGGACATGGATTTCAAGGTGGCCGGTACCCAGTTCGGGATCACCGCCCTTCAGATGGACATCAAGATCACCGGTGTCAGCCAGGAGCTCCTGGCTGAGGCCCTTGAGCAGGCTCGGGGGGGTCGCATTCATATCCTCAAGGAGATGCTCAAGGCGCTCGGTAAGCCGCGCGATGACATCTCTCCCTTCGCCCCCCGGATTATCCAGATTCGAATCGATCCTGAGAAGATCGGCCTGATCATCGGCCCCGGAGGCAAGATGATCAAGAGCATCCAGGAAGAGACCGGGACGACCATTGAGATCGAGAACGATGGGGTCGTCACGATCTGGAGCACCGACATGGAGGGCGCCAAGGGCGCCCAGCAGAAGATCGAGGCCCTGACCGAGGAGGTCCAGGCCGACAGGATCTACGATGGCAAGGTAGTCTCGATCAAGGATTTCGGATGTTTCGTCGAGGTCCTTCCCGGCCAGGAAGGACTCGTCCACGTCAGCGAGCTGGCCGACGGCTTCGTTGACAAGGTGGGTGACCTGGTCTCGATTGGAGATATCATCAAGGTCATGTGCCTGGGAACAGACAACCAGGGCCGCATCAAGCTGTCAAAGAAAGCCGCCGAGGGCGGCGGAGATGGCGACGGTGATTCGAAGCCACCGCCCAAGGAACGCTCCCGTGAGGGCGGCGGAGATCGCAGAGGCGGGCGGGGTGGAGGTGATCGTCGAGGCGGACGCGGTGGCGGTGATCGCGGAGGCCGCGGCTCGCGCGAGCGTGGCAGCGGAGGCAACCGCGAGAGCAGCTGAGGTTGCCCCGGGGGGAGGCTCAACTGCAGGAGCAGTGGAAGTTCTGTTCGCGACGGGGTTCCTATTCCCTGGAGCCCGTGAGGGCTCGGGGGATACCGGGCTATACCTCAGAAGTAGTGCTTTTTCCTGAGGTAAAAGAACAGTATTCCCGCCCCGGCCAGCGCTCCCGCGAGCCCCGACATGATGCCCACCAGCAATCCGCCTCCCGTGCTGTCCCTGTTTTCAGGGTCAGCTTCGTCAGTGGATTTGTTCTTCCGGCTTTCTTCGCCTTTGGATTCGGGCTCCGCGCCTTTGGNCGCATCTCCGGGGGAGGGTTTTTCACCTTCCTGGCTCGGTATGGCTTCCGGCTGACCGGGTTCTGAGGTTGGAGTTTCTTCCGGTTTCGCGATGGCGGCCGGGGCGGCGGCGAGGGATTCCNCTGCCTGAATCCGGCTGTCGAAAAGATTCAGGTCTTCTTCGAGCTTGCCGCTGGTCATGCCGGCGAGGAAAACCTCGCCCTCGGCAAGCTCTCCAGCCAGNTTCTCACCGCCCTTGAGCGAAAAGGCGATGGCCTCAGACCAGCTCTCCAGGTCTTTCTTTTTCTTCGTGGTATTGAAGGGGCTCTTGGGGCGGTCCTCCATGCGCGCCTCGCAGCGGCGATAGGCTTTCTCGAATTCCAGGAGCAGGGTGTCGAGGTCGAAGAGGTCACCCTTAAGCGTTCTCATATTTTTCTGGGCCTCGCGGATCTCGTTGTAGAGGTCCCTGGCTTTTTGTGAAATCTCCGGCTTGTCTTTAAACTGCTCGAGCCTTTCGAGGAAGCCCCTCGTCGCGATCAGCCCCTTCTCGCAACTCCTCCTGAGCTCCCCTGTATCGATCTCGGTTTCCCTCGAACGGATCGAGACCAGGGAATCAAAACGCTTCTGGATATTCTCCAGCAGGGCTTCGGGATCGATGCCGCTGCCTCCTTGCCCGGTTTCCGGGTCTTTGGTTTTCTTCCTTCCCGGGTTCGTCGGGGCAGGTTCCGGTTTTCTTCGAATCCAGAGCTTGCCGTAGCAGGTGCTGCAGGTCTCCTTGCCGGTGAAGCGACAGGCCGGGCAGATTCCGGCGGGGAGCTCGGTTTTGCACTTGTGGTTGCCTNTGCCGCGGCAGCTGGGACAGGCATAGNTCCCATCTCCACCACATCTCGGGCATCTCTTGTCCCGGGCTCCGAATTTCCCATCGCCACCGCAATATCCACAGGAGATCCGTCCCGGTCCGGCTTCGTTGGGCTCCTCCGCATCCGGCTTGTTGCACTGGCGACAGGGGCGCCGTCCATTGCCGCCGCATTGGGCGCAGGTCTTGTAGAGCTTGCCTTTGCCGTCGCAGCTGCGACAGGCCATCTTTCCTTTGTCATCGCATTGGCGACAGCGGACGAGGTCATCGCCAGGCGGCGATTCCTCCTGTCCGTAGGCTTGCATCAGCAGGCAAGCGAGAATCGCCGCGAGGCCAAGTAGGAAGAGCGGGGGGTGTCGGGTATGCATCGTGAAAATNGCNGGTNACGGGAGCCNNTACGACNCTCGTNACCTTTCGGGGCGTAAAAGGCTTATNCACATAAGTTTAAACTCTATGGCCGGATCAGGCAACGAGGCTTGTGTGAGGTGGCTATGGCTTTATTTTAGGGCTCGTCGGCGCTCACAACAGCATCCTCCAGCCACTTGGAGAATTTGTTGCCGCTGGGCGGATCGGCGCCTTCAAATTTTGATATGATCGTCTTGGGACGGTCCGGATGAACCAGGACATAGATTGGCAGGGCAAGTTTACCGGCCATTTGTTTCTGTAGCGCTGTAAAGGNGGTTTTCAGCTTCTCATCGGTGTGATCGGTATGCAGNCGNACCTCGACGNTCTTCTTTAACAGCTTCTCATGCTTCGGGAAGATGGAGACCTCCATCATTCGACAGTTCACTCAGGTAAACCCNGTGAAGTTGATGAGGGCGAGCTNNCCCTCAGCTTTCGCCTTTTGTATTCCTTTCTCAAAGTTGTCTTTNACCAGGNTCCATTTGACGTTTTCCCCGGATTCCTTCGTCGCGGGAGGGGGCGCCAGGGCGGCTGTGATNAAGTCGAGCTTTGCTCCGTTGCCGCAGCGGAAAAAGTAGANACCCAGGGTGACCACAGCGATGCCCGAAAGGATTNGCATCNTCGAGATACCTTTGAAGCCGCGGTGCATGTTTACCAGGTAGGCGCCGGAAAGAAGAAAAATAACCGCCCAGGCCAGGAGGAACANNTGGCGGCTGATGANGAANTTTTCCCCGAAAAGGGCGAGGTCCGCATTGGAGAAGAACTTGAGCGCGGCNGCCAGNTCTATAAAGCCCAGGAACACCTTCACCGTATGCATCCATTCTCCTGAGCGAGGCATCGATTTGGTCCAGGCGGGAAAGAGCGCCAGGAGNACGAAGGGAGTNGCCATGGTCAGGCCGAATACGCTCATGCCCAGCAGGATCTTGCCGGTGCTGCCGCCTTCTGTGGCGGTGAAGGCGAGCAATCCNCCCATTACCGGCGCTGTGCAGGTGAANGAGGTAATCACGACCGTCGCGCCCAGGAGGAAGACTCCCAGCAGCCCGGTNCCGCCGCTGGCCTTTGAGGCGAGATTGTTGAGACCCGAGGGGAGGCGAATGGTGAAGAGATTGAAGAAGCTCAGGGCGAAGACCAGGAAAACCACGCCGAAGACGAGATTCAGCGGCCAGTCCTGCGCAAAGCGGATGATGATTTCTCCAACGAGGAGTCCAACCACGTTGAAACAGACGATGATTCCCAGTCCGTAACACAGCGCCAGCGGCAGGACCTTGCCCTCCCTGGNCTCGGCCTGCTTGGTGAAGAAGGAGATGGTGATCGGGATCATGGGATAGGTGCAGGGCATGACCAGGGCGAAGAGCCCTCCGCCAATCATCGCGAGGATGAAGGCCAGCAGGCCTTCNCCNTCTGGCCCAGNNGGTGNGGGAGGNGCTGTGACNGCNGCTGTTTCCTCCGAAACCGTGAATTCGANAGTGTGGNTCGTCGTAGTCGGTGGGTCACAGATGCCGGTTTTCTCATCGCAGGCCATGAACGACAGCTCGATCTCCAGGGTNTTNTGCCCCGGCGCAGNGTCTTTATCCACGCGGAGGGTTTGCCGGANCTCNCCGGTGTTCTTGAGTATGCTGTGGATNTCGGGGCCGGCTCCNAAGTCACCNATGTTCTTCTTNTGNGAGGGAGGGAAGATGAGCTCTCCTTCGNCGGCGNCCGCCTGTCCGGNGGNAATCTTCAGCNCGAAGGGCCTTCCAAGNGGNGGGTCCGAAGGGCTGATGTGATCNGGGGCGTAGATGTACCAGCTCCCGGTCATCTCGTAGCGCACCACCAGCTCGGCGGTGCCGCCGCGTTTCACCTCCGTCGGTGAGAGCTCCAGCTTGAAGCTGGCATGTTTGCCGCCGCCGCTGGAACCCTCGGGCGCAGTGCCCAGCAGGCCTCCGAGGTCGATGCCCACCGCAGGCTTCTTCTCCTGGGCGGCAGGGGCTTCCGGCTTGGCGGGAGCCNCTGCTTCCGCAGCCGCGGCGGAGCCGCCGATCATGGCGACAAGGTTTTTGTTCAAGGTCGCCTTGGGGTCACAGAGAAGGTCGCTGCAGACCATGTAGGCCAGGGAGACCTTGATCTCGAGCTTTCCCTCCGGTGCATCCTTCGGTACCACGAAACCCTGGCGGAGCTTGCCTGCTCCCTCGAGCGTCAGGTGCGTTTCCGGATCGTCAAAGAGGGTGATCACCTTCTTTTTCGGCGTTGGGTAGAGGAGCTTTTTATCGAGCTCGGCTCCCGCCGCCCCGCTTCCCGTGAAGCCGACCTTGATAGAGGTCGGCAGGCCCGTGCTGGCGCCATGATCTGGAGCGTAGAGATACCACCCCTTCGTGGTCTCGTAGGAGGCTACGATCTCACCACGCTCTCCCGGGGCGAGCTTTGCGGGCTCGAGAGCGATTTTCCAGCTCACGTGTTCTTTATTGCCGCCCTGTCCCGGTGTCAGATCAAATTGAGCCCCGAGGGGGCCCGAGATTACCAGGAGCAGCAGGAGGATGAGGACAGCCTTCATGGCCGACCGCCCGTGATTCTTACAACTCATACAGGTCTTTCTCTGCCGGCCGTGTTGGCACTGGAGGGGTTGCGCGGGGGTAAAATTGCTCCGTTGAGAATTATTTTAGAGCCCATGCGGTGGCTGTCCATTCAGATCAGGCAAAAACCTCCATTGAGAGGCCTGCGGGTACGAAAGAAGTGTGAAATTGCGCTCCAGAATCTCCTGCAGTCAGGGCTGGTTCGACTATAATACGCACCCCGTAGTGTCCGGACCGGGGCGTTTTTCGTAAGAAATCCCCGTGCTGGAAGGTGTGAGCCCGTGTGGTTCTTCCATAGCCCGGGAGCATAGACAGGAATTTATCGAAGTTGAAAGGAGAGTGACGTGGCTCTGGAATTCGATGACAGCAATTTTGAAGAGGAAGTCGTGAACTCGGAAACCCCGGTCGTGGTCGATTTCAGCGCGACCTGGTGCGGGCCCTGCCAGCAGCTGGCGCCGATCATCGATGAGCTGGCTGGAGAGTATGAAGGCCGGGTCAAGATCGGCAAGGTGGATATCGACAAGGCCCAGGCTACGGCGGCCTCCTACGGCATCATGTCGGTTCCCTGCGTCCTCTATTTCAAGGGGGGTGAGAAGGTAGACCAGGATATCGGTCTGAATCCGAAGTCGGTCTACAAGGAGAAGATCGACGGCCTGCTGTGAGCGTCGGCATTTTCTCGATCCCATGGTGAGCATCGATTGACAGGACATCGGTCCACAGCAAGAGGCGGTAAGCTTGAGTGGTTTCCTTGATACCCTGCGTGAGCGGGGCTTTATAGAACAGACGACGGATGAAGCGGCGCTGGAGAAGCTCTTCAGCGAGGGCGGCGATGTCGTGTCCGCCTACATAGGCTTCGATCCATCATCGAGCAGTCTTCATGTCGGCAGCCTCGTGCCGATCATGGCGCTGGTGCACCTGCAGCGTGCCGGGCATCGCCCCATCGCTCTGCTGGGGGGAGGAACCGGCCGGGTCGGAGATCCCAGCGGCAAGACCGAGATGCGGAAGCTGCTCGGTGAGGACAGCGTCGATGAGAACCTCGCGGGCATTAGCTCCCAGCTTTCGCGCTATCTCGAACTGGGCGAGCCCGGCGGTGATGGGGGTGGGGAGAACACCGGCTTCGCGGTCGACAACGCAGGGTGGCTTCTCGAGCTCAACTACGTCGATTTNCTGCGGGATATCGGGCGCCATTTCAGCGTCAACCGCATGCTGAGCGCCGAGAGCGTCAAGCTGAGGATCGATTCCGAGAGCGGGCTGTCTTTTCTCGAGTTCAACTACAGCATTCTGCAGGCCTACGATTTCCTGGTGCTCAACCAGCGCCACGGCTGCCAGGTGCAGATGGGCGGCAGCGACCAGTGGGGAAATATCGTCGCCGGCATCGATCTCATCCGGCGTGTCGATGGAGCCCAGGCCTACGGGATCACCTTTCCCCTCATCACCACCGCCGGCGGTTCGAAGATGGGAAAAACCGAGGCCGGCGCGGTCTGGCTCGATGCCGAACGCACCAGCGCCTACGACTACTACCAGTTCTGGATCAACACCGATGACCGGGACGTTGGCCGTTTCCTGCGGCTCTTTACCCTGCTTCCCGTCGATGAGATCCAGGGGCTGGAGGCGCTCGAGGGCGCTGATATTCGTGACGCCAAGGGGAGGCTGGCCTTCGAGGCTACGGCATTGAACCATGGCCGGGAGGCCGCGGAGCAGGCGGCAGAGGCCGCCAGGGCCCTGTTCTCCAGCGAGGGCGGCGGAGGGGACTCGGTCCCGACCCACCAGGTGAGCGCTGGCGAACTCGAAGAGGGTATAGCCGCTATCCAATTGTTCAATGAATGCGGTCTCTGCGATTCCAAGGGCGCGGCAAGGCGCCTGGCGAGGCAGGGCGGGCTCTACGTCAATGATGAAAAAGCCGAAGAAGACAGGGTGTTGACTTCCGCCGACCTTGATAATGACTGTATCATGTTGCGGGCCGGCAAGAAGAAGCACAGGCGAATCGAGGTGTCCTCATGACGTTGAAATTGAAGAATTCTCTCGGTGGCGCCCTCGAAGAGTTCCGCTCCCTCGAGCCCAGGAAGGTGCGCATGTACCATTGCGGCCCGACCGTCAACCAGCCGATCCACATCGGCAAGTTTCGCTCCTATCTGCTGGCCGATGTCCTGCGTCGTCATCTCGAGCGCTCCGGCTACGAGGTCCTGCAGGTGATGAACATCACCGATGTCGGGCATCTCAACGAGTTCGAGGAAGATGTCGTCGAGATCGCCGCCGGGCGTACGGGTGGCTATGCCTGGGAGCTGGCGGAGAACGAGATGAGGCTTTTTCACACTGACCGCCGGGCCCTGGGTATCCGCGGCGCCCACGAATATCCCAAGGCCCGCGAGCATGTCGATGAGATGATCGAGACGGTCCGGCTGCTCGAGGAGGCGGGGGCCACCTACACGGAGGGAGGTAATCTCTACCTCGATATCACCCGCTACGAGAAGATCGGCTGCCTGTGCGGCAGCAGCCTCGAGGAGCTTGTCGAGCTCCAGGGCGACTCGAAGACCACCGAAGGCGCCCAGAAGCGCAACCCCCTCGATATCGACCTCTGGCGCACAGATGCCCTGCACCAGATGCGCTGGGAGAGTCCCTGGGGAAGCGGCTTCCCGGGTTGGCATGTCGAGTGCGTGGCGATGAGCAGGAAGTATCTCGGGGAGTATTTCGATATTCACACCGGGGCCGATGACAACATCAATCCCCATCACGAATTCGAGATGGCCCAGGCCGCGGTATTGAGCTCCGAGGGGGGTGACCGGGACCCTCTGTCGCATTACTGGCTTCACAGCGGACCTGTAAGTGTCGAAGGGCAGCCGATGAACAAGGCGAACCGCAATGTCGTGCCGGTACGTGAGTTGCTCGAGTCGGGGATCCGGGGAGCTGTCGTTCGTGTGGCCCTGCTTTCGGAGCATTATCGTGACACCCTCGATTTCGGCGAGGCGGCTCTCGACAGGGCCAGCGATGCCGTCAATGTCATCCTCGGCTTCTGTGAGCACCTCGCGGGCCTGCCCGCCGGAGCTGATGAAGCCGATGCTCCCGTGGCGCAGTGGATCGCCGATACCGACGCGGCCTTCGGCGCGGCCCTCGACGACGATCTCGACTATTGGAAGGCCATCTCCAGCGTAGCCGGGGCAATCAGCGGTCTCGAAGCCGAGACGGTCGGATCGCCGGCCCGGGCTCTCGACGCGCTGGGAGATTGGGACCGGGTCCTGGGGATCCTCTGAGGGCGCGGGTGGTCAGCTTCTCGCAAGTTACCCTCCGAGGGTATCGAGGAGGGCTTCGAGGTTGAGGTCCGGGAAGATCCCGAGGATGACCAGCGCCAGGGCAGCGGTGGCGATCACCAGGCCGCTGGCGAGGTTGGAATCGGGATCGGTGTCGATTTCTTCTTCAGCCGGCCTCATGTAGATGTTCACCACCAGCCTCAGGTAGAAGTACAGGGAGATGATCGAGGTGAGTATTCCCGTGAGGGCGAGCCAGGTGTGTCCACCGTCTACCGCCGCGCGGAAGATGTAGAGCTTGGCCCAGAAGCCGGCTGTGGGGGGGATCCCGGCAAAGGACACGAGGACGATCAGCAGGCAGAGGGCGAGGAAGGGTCTCNGCGTAGAGAGNCCCCTGTAGTCNTCGAAGTTNTCCCGGTCCTGTCCATCGCGTCCCATATAACCCAGCAGGGTAAAGACCGCCAGGGACATGAGCGTATAGGGCAGGAGGTAGAAGATGACCGCGGCGGCGGCCGCCTTTCCCCCGGGACCGAGCGCCGCCACAATTCCCACCAGCAGGTAGCCGGTATGTCCTATGGCGGAATAGGCGAGCATNCGCTTGACGCTGTCCTGCATGAGCGCGACCAGGTTCCCGAAGAGCATAGTCGCGATCGCCAGCAGGCTCAGCACCGCTGTGAAGATTTCGGCCGCCGTGGCGGCTCCGGNAGCGCCCTCCTGTCCCGATGCCAGCATGAGGAAACGCAGCAGGACAAAGATCGCGGCGCTCTTGACCGTGACGGACATGAAGCCGGTGGCNACCGTGGGCGCGGCCTCGTAGGCNTCCGGCAGCCAGCTGTGGAAGGGGAAGGCTCCCACCTTGAAGCCCAGCCCGATGATGCCCAGGGCCATTCCCGCCAGCAGGAGGGACTGGTCGGCTTCACCCGAGGAGATGCTCTCGGCGATCGCCGAGAGGTTGATCTCCCCCGTGGCGCCGAAGAGCAGGGTGAAGCCGAAGAGCAGGAANCCGCTGGAGAACGAGCCGAGGATGAAATACTTGAGGCCTCCCTCGACACCCCGGCGCGAGTCCCGCAGGTAGCTCGTCAGCAGGTAGACGGCCATCGACAGGGTCTCGACGGTGAGGAAGAGCATGATGAGATTGTTGGACTGTACGAAGAGGATCATCGAGGCGGCGGCGTAATGCACCAGGCAGTGGAACTCTCCGTGCTCGGCATCGAAGCGCCTGAGGTAGTCCATGGCGCTCAGCAGCGAGAAGAAGGTGCCGAGGATGATGATGAGAGTGACGGAGCCGGAGAGGGAATCGACCCTTATGGAGTCTCCGAAGGCGAAGACNGGCTGGGACTGCTCCATCGAGGCGCAGGCGNAGGCCCCGGCGGCCACCGTCCCGAGCAACCCGATGAAGTTGATCGCCGCGCTCAGCGAGGAGTGCTCNCGCTNCGATTCGCCTGTGCGCGAGAGCCCGCGGTTGAAACAGTCGATCATCAACAGCAGCGTTCCCGTGGCGATGAGGACAAGGGCGGGGAGGATGGCCTGGAAATCGCCCCATGAAACCAGCGGCGCCGCGGCGGCTTCCTGCCCCAGGGTCAGCTTTGAAAAGAGGAATGTGCTCAGGTCGTTCATGGGTCCGCTCTCTTATCCCCCCCCTGTTTCGACCAGCTTCAGCCACTGCTCAATGCTGGGTTGGATCTTGGCGGTGAACCACGGGCTGAAGAGGCCCAGCAGGACCATCAGCACGACAAGTGGGAGCAGGAAGGCCAGCTCACGGCCCTCGAGGTCCTTCAGCTCAGCGTTTTCCTGCCTGTCGGTCTCGCCAAAGAAGATACGCCGGTAGAGTGACAGCATGTAGACAGCGCCGAGGATGATCCCCAGGCCCGCGAAGGCAGCGTAGAAGATGTTCTGGCTGTAGGCGCCCTGGAGAATCAGGAACTCCCCGACGAAGCCGTTGAGGAAGGGAAGCCCGATCGATGAAAGCGTCGTGATGAAGAAGATGATGGCCAGCCTCGGGGCCACCGGCGCCAGCCCTCCGTAATCGATGATCCTGCGGGTATGACGACGCTCGTAGATGACGCCGATGAGCAGGAAGAGGGCGCCGGTGGAGATGCCGTGGTTGACCATATGCAGAACGCTACCCTCGACTCCCTGGAGGCTGCCCGAGGTATAGGCGAAGAGCCCTAGCACGACAAAGCCCATGTGGGAGACGCTCGAGTAGGCGATGAGCCTCTTCATATCCTCCTGCACGAAGCACATCAGCGCTCCGAAGATGATCCCGATGATCGCCAGGATGGAGATCCAGGGCGCCGCCGCGTTCGCGGCCTCGGGAAAGAAGGGAATCGCGAAGCGAATGAAACCGTAGATGCCGAGCTTGAGGAGCACCCCGGCGAGGATGACGCTGCCGGCGGTGGGGGCCTCTGTGTGGGCATCGGGAAGCCAGGTATGCACCGGGAAGAGGGGGATCTTGATCGCGAAGCTCAGGGCGAAGGCGAGAAAGCAGAACATTCCAGCGGCGCCGGTCATCGGGTTCATCTTGATGGAGGTATAGATCTCTTCGACGCCAAATTTTCCCGTGTGCTGGTAGAGGTAGAGGATTGCCAGGAACATCAGGAGGCTGCCCGCCATGGTGTAGATGAAGAACTTCACCGCCGCGCGGATACGCTCGGCGCTGCCCCAGACTCCGACCAGCAGGTACATGGGGATGAGCATGACCTCCCAGAACACGTAGAAGAGCATCAGGTCGAGGGCCACGAAGACCCCGATGACGCCGGAGGTCAGCAGCAGGAGGGCGATGTGAAATTCCCGTACCCGTTTTTCGACTGACTTCCATGAGCAGAGGATGGCGATGGGCGTCAGCAGGGCGGAGAGCGCCACGAGGAAGAGGCTGATACCATCGAGGCCCACGTGGTAGTTGATCCCCAGGCTTGGAATCCATTCGTGCTTTTCGGTGAATTGGAAGCCGGTGGTCCCGCTGTCGAAGCGGCCCAGCAGCGCCAGGCTGAAGGCCAGGGTCGCCAGAGATCCAAAGAGCGCGGTCATCCTGAGTTGCGAGGTCTTGTCTCGCGGGATGCACAGGAGCAGGATAGCTGTGAGTACGGGCAGCAGCAGGGTGAGTGTGATGGTCACGTCGGCTTCCTATCCTCCCGCCATCCAGAGAGTCATACCGAGCACGACGATGGCCCCCAGGAGGAACCAGGCCGCGTAGGTCGGCGTGCGGCCATCCTGCAGCCGCCTGAGCAGGTGGCCAATCGCGCCCACCGCGAAGCTGGAGCCATGCACCAGCAGGATGTCGATGATGAGCCTGTCGACCACGTAGAAGGAGAGNTCCGCCAGGGAGTTGAGCGGNCTGANGATGAGNGCCTGGTAGATGTCATCGACATAGAATTTCTTCGTCGAGAGCCTGTNGATCCGTTTTCCGGGCGGGCTCGNCAGGAAACGCTCCAGGATGCNCGGGAAGCGCAGGTAGATGGCGAGGGCCGCGCCGATCCCGGCGAGGGAGACGATGCCGCCGATGATCAGCCCGGCGAGCTTGCCGTCCTCCGGGATCTCCAGGCCGAGGAAGTGCGGTATAGCGAGGAATCCTCCAGCGAGAGAAAGTCCGGCGAGCGCGAGCAGCGGTNCCCGCATGGACAGGGGAGATTCTTCCACCTTTTCGAGCTCCAGGCCGAGCGCCGCTGACTCTTCAGCCGCCTGGGGTTCCGGGGCTCCCCGGTAGCTTCCGAGAAACACCAGGGCTACCTGCCGGAAGGTATAGAAGGCAGTGAAGAGGGCCGTGATGAGGCCGATGATCCACAGGATGGTTCGGCCATCGACTGTGCCGAGCCCCGAGTGCGCGACGTGGAGGATCTCGTCCTTGGAGAAGAACCCGGCCGTCAGGGGGAAGCCCGAGAGCGCCAGAGCCCCGATGAGAAAGAGCGCGAAGGTCCACGGCAGGCGGTGGCGCAGGCCACCCATCTGGCGCATGTCCTGTTCGTGGTGCAGTGAGTGGATCACGGCTCCGGCGCCGAGGAAGAGAAGGGCCTTGAAGAAGGCGTGAGTTACGAGGTGGAAGATCGCGACGCTGTAGGCTCCCATGCCGGCGGCGAGAAACATATAGCCGAGCTGGCTTACGGTGGAATAGGCCAGCACCTTCTTGATGTCGTTCTGGGAGAAGGCGATGAGCGCGGCGAGGAGGGCAGTCAGCGCTCCGATGGTCGCGACGATGGCCAGCACACCGGGGGCCGCGTCGAAGAGCGGTCCAAGCCGGGCGAGCAGGTAGACGCCGGAGGTGACCATGGTGGCGGCGTGGATCAGCGCCGAGACGGGGGTCGGGCCCGCCATGGCGTCCGGAAGCCAGACATAAAGAGGGATCTGGGCGCTCTTGCCGCAGGCTCCGATGAAGAGCAGCAGGCAGATCCAGAAGGCGGCCCCTTCGGCGGACCCTGCCGCGTCGTTGATTGCCTTGAATTCAAAAGTCCCGAAGGCCGCCCAGATGGCGAAGATACCGAGCAGGAAGCCGAGATCACCGATCCGGTTGACGACGAAGGCCTTGATGCCCGCCGAGCAATTCGCCAGTCCCTTNTACCAGAAGCCGATCAGCAGGTAGGAGCACAGTCCGACTCCCTCCCAGCCGAGGAACATGAGGACGATGTTGTCGGCTGTTACGAGCACCAGCATCGCGGCCATGAAGAGGTTCAGGTAGGCGAAAAACCGTGCGTAGCCGGAATCTCCCTTCATATAGCCGGTAGAGTAGACGTGGATCAGGGAGCCGACGCCGGTAACCACCAGGCACATGATTCCCGAGAGGCGGTCAATGGTGAGGGCGAAGGAGACCTTCAGCTTACCGGCCTCGATCCAGGTCCAGAGCTCCTGGGAAAGTGAATGCGTGCTCGATTCTCCCTGGAGAACCTGCGCGAAGGCCGCCACGGCCACCGCGAAGGCCCCAGCCGGCGCCGCGCAGCCGATGATGGCCACGGCCCGGTCGCTGAGCCGCCGGCCGAGCAGGCCGTTGACCAGGAATCCCAGGAAGGGGAGCAGGGGTATGAGGAAAATCCACNTATCCATTTCGAAGTTCNTTCAGCTCTCNNTNNCNTCTNNTCATCCNTTCANCAACCTCATGTCGCTNACCCGGGTNCTTCTCCAGCGCCNGTAGACGGCCAGCAGGATCGCCAGNCCGACNGCNGCCTCGGCCGCNGCGATGGCCAGCACGATNATNACGAAGACCTGGGAGGTGCTCGGCNNCGACCCCGGACANCNCGGCNCC
>NZOA01000008.1:0-62288 GCA_002695115.1 Planctomycetota bacterium | reverse complement strand
CGGTGATGAAATATCTNCCGAAGGAGATGATNGCCAGGTTNACCCCGTTGAGCATGAGCTCNAGNGACATCAGGATNACGATNATGTTCTGGCGGCTGAGNACNCCGTAGACNCCGATCGANAANANCGCNGNGCAGAGGTAGAGGCAGAGGTCGAGGCTTAGACTCATGAGTTCTCCTCCCCCGGCTCTTCGGTCAAGGTGTTTTCCCGTTTCACCGTCCTGCGGGTCCTGGTGAGATAGATAGCGCCGATGATGGCGATGAAGATCAGGATGGAGGTGAACTCGAACGGCAGGATGTGTTCGCTGAAGAGAGCCTTGCCGATCTCCCTGGTCTCGCCGGCGGTGGAGGCCTTTCCTTCTACCTTCCCGGTGAGGTCGACCGCGCCGGCGGCGCGAATCCTCTCCGATGAGCTGACGGCCCAGCACAGGAGGACGAACAGGCAGGCGGAGCCGGCCCCGGCCAGGAGCTTGCGCCTAGGATCGACCTTCTCATCGAGCTCTTCCTCGGTAAGATTGAGGAGCATCAGGACAAAGAGGAAGAGGACCATGATCGCCCCGCCGTAGACCAGCACCTGGATCACCGCGAGGAAGGGGGAGCGCAGCACCAGGAAGTTGACCGATGTAAGCAGGAAGAAGACGACCAGCAGGATGGCGCTGTAGACAGGGTTCTTGCGCGTCACGACCAGCAGGGCGCTGGCGATCATGAGGATCCCTGAAATGTAGAATACGAGCGCGTCCATGGCTTGCGGGTCGCTGCCGTCAGTTCGAGAGCAGCTTCTCCTTGTCGTAGATCATCGCGGCGCGGGAGGTCGAAACGGTGTAGAGCTTTTCGGTCAGCTCGATGGCATCGCAGGGGCAGGCCTCCTCGCACATGCCGCAGTAGATGCAGCGCAACATGTCGATCTCAAAGGTCTTCGGACGCTTGTCCCTGTCATCCCAGGGCGCCTCCTCGGCGACGATGTCGATACAGACAGCCGGGCAGACGGTCTGGCACATGAGGCAGGCGACGCATTTTTCACGCCCATTCTCATCGACCTTCAGACGATGTTCGCCGCGAAAACCCGGCCTGACCTCCTTGCGCTTTTCGGGGTATTGGACGGTGAACGTCTTGTGCCCCTTGAGCTTCAGGATGTGCAGCAGGGTATTGAAGAGCCCCTTCGCCACCGCCGGCAGGTAGAGGAGGAAGCGCAGGCCGCGCCCTTGTCGTTTTGTTCCGTTTCCGTTTTCTTCAGTCATCTCAGCCTGTTTCTGTCAGCAGGGAAACGATGATTCCGGTCAACACGATATTCAGGAGAGCCAGGGGGACGAGCGCCTTCCAGCCGAGCCTCATGAGCTGGTCGTAGCGAAAGCGNGGAAGCGTCCAGCGNACCCANATGTAGAGNAAGAGNACNGCCAGGAGCTTGAGCGCGAAGCACAGCACCGAGAGGGCCGTCCCAGCCGCTCCCCCGGGGAGCTCGAAGAAGACCGGGTCCCAGCCGCCGAGGAAGAGGGTGACNAGGAGCGAAGACATGACGATCATCGCCAGGTATTCCCCGAGGAAGTACATGCCGAACTTCATGCCCGAGTACTCGGTATGAAATCCGCCGACCAGCTCAGCCTCGCATTCGGCCATGTCGAAGGGCAGCCGGTTGTTCTCGGCAAAGGCNGCCACCAGGAAGATCANNAAGGCCACCGGTTGGTAGAAGACGATCCANCCGTGCTCCGCCTGCCACTCGACGATNTCTGCCGAGGNGNANATTTCCCGNGANCATGAGGACCGAAACGATCGCCAGTCCCATGGCGATCTCGTAGCTGATGATCTGGGCGCTCGAGCGGATTCCGCCCAGGAGAGAGTACTTGCTGTTGGAGGCCCAGCCACCGAAGCTGATCCCGTAGACCCCCAGCGAGGTCACCGCCAGCACGTAGAGAACCCCGACGCTCAGGTCGGCGACCTGGAGGTCTTTTCCCACGGGGATGGCGATGAAGGCGATTGCCGCGGGGGCGAATGCCAGGAATGGTCCGAGGAAATAGAGGGTCTTGTCGGCGCGGTTCGGAGTGATTTCCTCNTTGAACAGGAGCTTGATGACATCCGCCAATGGCTGGAGAAGACCCATGGGTCCGACCCTATTGGGTCCGACCCGGTTCTGGATGGCGGCGGAGATTCTACGCTCAGCCAGGACGAGCATGGGCACCAGGGTCATGATGCCTCCGAAGATGAGTCCGGCCCGCAACGTATCCACCAGGAGCCTCTCGCTCATTCTTCGCCTCCCCGGGCGCTGAGTCCCGCTTCTCCCAGGTCGCCGTGTCGTATTTCTGCGAGCGCCGGTANGACCCCGGCCATTTCATCGAAGAGGCCGCGCGGTGAGAGCNTGCTCTCCCTGGCGCCCAGCTCTACAAGGGCGTCCTGGAGGAGCTCATCGAGCGAGAGGACTCCCCTGGGCAGCTGGGTGGCGGCCCGCAGAAGCTGGACCCGCCCATCCTCGTTGATGATGGAGCCGTCACGCTCGGAGAACGCCGTGGCGGGGAGCAGGTGGACGGTTTCCGGAATGCGGGAATCGTTCTCGAGCAGGAAGACGAGGCCGAATTCGACCGCGTCGAGGGCCTCGATCCATTCATCCGCCAGCGGCTGCCCGGGCATGTCGCTTACCAGCAGAAGGCAGCGCAGCCCGGAGGCNTTCGCCTTTTNCAGGAGGTCATCGGCGTGTGAGGAGAACGCGTTTTTGCCGAGGATCGCCTCGACTCCGCGCCGGTTCGGGTTACGGTCGGCCGAAATTCTGAAGCCGCCCTTGAATTCTTCCTCCTCGCCGTCGGTACGGGCGCAGGCGCCGATATTCTCCGCCGGGACTCCAAGCTCCTGCAGCAGCGAGCCCAGGAGATAGAGAGCTTCATTGTTCATGAACGCGCTGACGACCACGCCGAGAGAGTCGGCGCCGTGCTCGTCAGCGGATTTCCTGAGCTTTCGAGCCAGGAACCCGGGAGCGTNGGCGGGATTCGCGGAATCTCCCAGCCGGCATTCGAGCGAACGCTCGGGNCCGAGGATGTAGTCGTAGGTGTAGCGGCCGTGGTCNCAGATCCAGTAGTCGTTGACGGCATCGTTGTGGCGCGCGACGATCCTCTTGACCTCGTTGTTGAGGGTCTGGAGCTCGATATTGCAGCCGCGCGCGCACTCATGGCAGACGCTGTCGGTCTTCTTCTCGTACCACACGCGCGCCTGGTAGAGGAAGTCCTCGGAGATCAACGCGCCNACGGGGCAGATGTCGACCACGTTGCCGCTCAGCGGGTTCTGCAGCGGATAGCCGGGGAAGACGTCGACGACCGAACTGTCGCCGCGGTTCACCATGGCCAGCTCCCCGCTGCCGGCGATGTCGCTGCAGAAGCGCACGCAGCGGGTGCAGGAGATGCAGCGGTTCCCCCAGAGCTTGACGCCGTTGCCGAGNTCCTTGGTCGGCTTGAGCTGTTTGACGTCTACCATGCGGGAGCCGTCCTTGCCGTGGTCGTAGGAATGGTCCTGGAGCAGGCACTCGCCGGACTTGTCGCAGATCGGACAGTCGAGCGGGTGGTTTGCGAGCATGAACTCGAGCACATCGGCCCGGGCATCCTTCGCCGCCCCGGAGTGGGTCTCGATCTCCATGCCGTCGGCCACCGGGGTCGTGCAGGCGGGCATGGGCTTGGGCGCCTTGNCCACCTCGACCAGGCACATCCTGCAGTTGCCCTCGGGGACCAGCCCGGGGTGATAGCAGAAGAAGGGTACGTCGAGCCCCCGGTCGTGGCAGACCTTGATGAGCATCTCGCCGGCGGGGGCTTCGACCTCCTCGCCGTTGATCTTCAGGTTTACCGTCTGCTTCTCAGTCATGTTCTTATGGTTCTATTCGCGCTGTCTTCTTCAGTGCCCGCCCTGGAGCTCATCGAGCCGCTCCTGGTTGTGGGCGCTCAGGGCTCCCGGCTGCACCAGGGGGCCGCCGGTATGGATGTCACGCTCGTGCCCGGCGCCGGCGTTGATCTTCTCGTGGAATTCAAGGCGGAACTTGCGCACGATACTCTCGCAGGGGAAGGCCGCCGCGTCCGCCAGGACGCAGATCGTTCGCCCGCACATTTTCTGGGCCAGGTCGATCATCAGGTCCAGGTCTTCCATCCGACCTGTTCCATGCAGGATTCGTCCGCAGATCTTCGCCAGCCAGCCGGTACCCTCGCGGCAGGGGGTGCATTGTCCGCAGGACTCGTGGGCGTAGAAGCGCAGGATGTTGTAGAGCGCGTTGACCATGTCCGTCTTTTCGTCCATGACGATGACTCCGCCTGAGCCGAGCATGGTATCCTTGGCGGCGAGCGACTCGTAGTCCATGTTCACGTCGCACTCTTCGGCGGTCAGTATCTTGGCCGATGTGCCGCCCGGGATGATGGCTTTCAGTTCGCGTTTCTTCCATACGCCACCGGCGTAGTCATTGACCAGGTCGAGGAGATTGATCCCCATCGGCACCTCGTAGGTCCCCGGGCGCTCGACATGGCCGCAGACGCAGAGCAGCTTGGGCCCCGGGCCTCCGGGCGGTCCGATGCTCTTGAACCAGTCGACTCCCCGGTCGAAGATGTGGGTAACGCAGGAGAGGGTCTCGACGTTGTTGACCACGGTGGGGCAGCCGAAGAGCCCCTCGACCGCGGGGAAGGGCGGCTTGATCTTCGGCAGGCCGCGCTTGCCCTCGAGGGAGCTCAGGAGCCCGGTTTCCTCGCCGCAGATATAGGCCCCGGCGCCGCGGTGCATCGTCATGTCGAGCCGGAAGCCGGTGCCGAGGACGTTCTCGCCGAGGATTCCCGCCTCGTAGGCTTCATCGATGGCTTTCTGCATGGTGAGGAAGGCGTCGTAGTATTCGCCCCGGATGTAGATGTAGCAGACATGGCTCTCGATGGCGTAGGCGGAGATGAGGGAGCCCTCGATCAGCTGGTGGGGGTCGCGCTCCATGAGCACCCGGTCCTTGAAGGTGCCGGGCTCGCTCTCATCGGCGTTGACCACCAGGTATTTCGGCTTGTCGGTCTCCTTGGGAACNAANGACCATTTCACGCCGCAGGGGAAGCCNGCNCCGCCGCGTCCCCGGAGGGTGGACTCCTTGACGGCCTCGATGACCTCCCCGGGCTTCATCTCCTTGAGGACGCGCTCGGCCGCCTCGTAGCCNCCGTGCCCCCGGTAGAACTCGAGCGTCGCGGAGCCGTCCTCATCGACGTATTTCGTCAGGACCTTCTCGAATTTTTCCTGTTTGATTTCAGCCACGAAGGGTCTCCAGCAATTCNTCGAGATCCTCGACATCGAGATTCTCGTGGTACTTCTCATTGACCTGCACCACCGGGGCCGTATCGCAGGAGCCCAGGCACTCGACCTTTTTCAGGGTGAAGAGTCCGTCCTCGGTGGTCTCGCCTGCCTTGATCCCCAGCTTCTCTTCGAGCTTGCGCTGGACCTTGTCACAGCCTCTGAGCGCGCAGGGCAGGGTGCTGCAGACTTGCAGCAGGTATTTCCCATCACCCTCCCTGCGGTAGTGGGTATAGAAGGTCAGGACACCCCAGACGTAGCCGGGGGAGAGGTCGAGTGTATCGGCCACCAGCATCACCGAGGAGTCATCGATGTTGCCGAATTCCTCCTCGGCCAGCCTCAGCACAGGCAGGAGTGCCGCCTGCTTGTTCGGGTAGCGCCCCAGGAGCCATTCGATAAACTCGCGGGCCTTCTTTGAAAACAGCTTTATCTCGATCGGGGTGCCGCTCATCGGTCAAGCTCTCCCGCTATGACGTTCAGGGTGCCGAGCACGGCGATCGCGTCGCTGATCATCGAGCCCTCGATCAGTTGGGGGAGCACCGCGAAGTGAAAGATGGAGGGTGGGCGCACCCTCGTTTTGTAGGAGTTCATCTCTCCATCGGAGACCATGTAGTAGCCAAGCTCCCCGTTGGGGCTCTCGGTTGCCGAGTAGACCTCCCGTCCCCGCTCCGGCAGGATCCCGTGGCCGAACATGATCTGCTTGAAGTGATGGATCAGGCTCTCGATGTTCTGGTGGACCTCGTCTTTTTCAGGCAGGGATATCTTCTTGTCTTCGCTCAGGACCGGCCCGTCGGGCAGGTCCTCGAGGGCCTGGCAGATGATGTCGAGGCTCTGCTCGCACTCGGCGAGCCTCTGGACGAAGCGCGCGTAGCTGTCGCCGTCTTCCTGGGTGGGGATCTCGAAATCATAGCGCTCATAGCCGCTGTAGGGCATGGCCTTTCGAACATCGTAGGCGACTCCGCTGGCTCGCAGTATGGGGCCCGTGATGCCCCAATTGATCGCATCTTCGCCGCGGATGACTCCTACCCCNCGCATACGGTCCTCAAAGATACGGTTGCCGATCGTCATCGATCTCATCTCTTCGAGAAAGCTTCTGAACTCCTCGACGATGTTCTTCGCCAGTTCGTCGAAGTCCTCGGGCAGGTCCCGGAAGACTCCGCCGATGCGGGTATAGCTGGTGGTCAGCCGGGTGCCGGTGACGGCCTCCATGAGATCGTAGACCTTCTCACGCCGTTCGAAGGCCCAGAGCATCAGGCTGAAGGCGCCGACGTCCATCCCCGCCAGGCCGTTGCAGACGATGTGGTCGGCGAGCCGCGAGAACTCGCTGAGGATGACCCNGATGACCTGNGCCCTGCGCGGCACCTCGACTCCAAGCAGCTGCTCGCAGGCGATGGCGTAGCCTACGTTGTTGTTCATGGCCGACATATAGTTCATGCGGTCGGTGACGGTGACCCACTGCTGGTAGCTCATATGCTCGGCGAGTTTTTCGAATCCGGTGTGCAGGAAGCCAATCTCGGTGTCGGCGGCGATGATCTTCTCGCCGCGCACCTTCAAGGTCACGCGGAGCGTGCCGTGGGTGGCGGGATGCTGGGGGCCGAGATTGAGGGTCATCATGCGCNCGCCGAAATCGTCCTCGGTTTCATCCGTTATGAAGAACCTGGGTTCGGGATGCTCGCCACGGTAGTCGGGATCTTCGGCCAGTCCTTTTTGAAGGAGGTCTGCGCCGAGGTGATCCGGAGGGTCTTGTTCCACAGGCTTGTCCGTGATCTCGCGCTCTTTGTTCATTCGCCGTCCCCCTCGCCGTTCCCGGGGCCTTCGGGGGCATCTTCCGCGGAGGCTGCGGCGACCGGGCGGGAGACGGGGCCCGAGTCGAGGTATTGCGGGAACGCATCCCGTTCACCCCGTCCCCTGAGCGGATAGTCTTTTCTGAGCGGGAAGCCGGGGAAGTCTTCGGGCATCAGCAGCCGTCGCAGATCAGGATTTCCCTCGAAGCGAATTCCGTACATGTCGTGCGCCTCGCGCTCAGCCCACAGGGCTGAGCGCCAGAGCTCGACGGCGCTCGGTACCTGGGCGTCGTCCTCGGGGATCGGCGTCTTCAGGGTGAGACGATGGTTGTGCGCGGTCGAATAGAGCTGGTAGACGGCCGCGAAGCGTTCGCCGATGGCCGGATCCTCAAAGTGGAGGTGGTCAATGGCGGTTACGTCCATCAGGAAGTCGAAGCTCAATTCGGGATTCGANTTGAGAAAGCCGAGAACGTCCAGCAGCAGGTCGCGTCTGACGATCGCCAGCNGGGNNGANCCCTCGCCGGGAGGCAGGTGTGCCGCGACCCCTTNCGCGAATCGTTTCGCGAGGCGCTCNGTGATCTGTTCCGNTGTCAGGGTTGTCCTCATTTCAGGCGGTCATTCCAGCTCAGGAGCCTCCCGGCAGGGGGGGCTCGGTTGTTTCCCGTTCAGCGGACGCCGGTTTCTCGAGCTGCGTCGCGGTTTCCATTTCTTCCTTCTCATCCCGCTCGTCTTCTTCGCCGATGATGGCCTGGATCTTCATCAGCGCATCGAGCAGTGACTCCGGCCTCGGGGGGCAGCCCGGTATGTAGCAGTGAACCGGGAGGAATTGATCGACGCCCTGCACCAGGGTGTAGGTGTCGAACACTCCGCCGCTGGAGGCGCAGGCTCCCATCGAGATGACCCACTTGGGCTCGGGCATCTGTTCGTAGATCTTCAGCAGGACGGGCATCATCTTGATCGAGATCCTTCCCGAGACGATCATCAGGTCGGCCTGTCTCGGGGAGAAGCGGATCACCTCGGCGCCGAATCGAGCCATGTCGAAGCGTCCCGAGAGGGTCGCCATCATCTCGATCGCGCAGCACGCCGTGCCGAAGGGCATGGGCCACAGGGCGTTCTTGCGGGCCCAGCTCGCCAGGGAGTTGACCGAGGTAGTGATGATGTTGTCGCCGAGGAGCTTTTCTAATCCCAATCCAGGCCTCCCCGCCTCCAGGCGTAAATATAGCCGGTAAAGAGGATTCCGATGAAGACAAGCATCTCGGCGATGACGATCCAGCCCATGCTGCCGAGCAGTTCCTTGTAGGTCACCGCCCAGGGGATAAGGAAAACGGTCTCTATGTCGAAGAGGACAAAGAGGATCGCCACGAGGTAGAAGCGTATGGAGAAGCGCTGGCGGGCCTCCCCGATCAGGGGGACTCCGCATTCGTAGGGGGAGCCCTTGCCGGGAATTTTCCTGTTTGGTCCCAGGAGGGCCGGGAGTCCGAGCATGGCGGCGCCGGTGAGGATAACGATAACGGCGTAGATCGCCACGGGAAGGAGATGATATTCCCCGAGGTAGCTCGATTGCTCTGCGATGATGTTCATCNGCTTATCCCATCATTACTCCCTGGAACCGCCTGNATTTCGGGGGGCTTCGGTTCGCNCGAGGGGGTAAAAGCTTGCAGATCCTGTTCACTTCATGAGGTGGCTTGAAAAGAGACCGAAACTTCCCNGATATGACTACTCCNGTGTCGGTAAATTAGTTCGTCTCCCNCAATGCTTCAAGACCTTTTTGTGATTTTTTTCACAAAGTATTTAACTATATNAAATATAATGACTTAAGATTTATTGATCCCGAAGGTGNCAGGGGGNTTGACAGGNAGNGACTTTCCGATAAACTGGNCANNCTTATAGCGNTTTTATATANAAACTACATAATAACTACNCNAGGGTGAAATCTCCAAAAAGAGGCCGGCNCATCAGCCGAATCCAGAGACGAATCGAATGAGAGCAGTTTCATGAAAGCAGTCCGCAGCTTTACCGCCAGCGAGCAGGAGCTCGAAATGCTCGAGGCCGTTGCGCAGTACCACGGGTTTTCCAAGAGCTCAACCATCACCAATCTCCTGAAGAAGGAGTTCTGGAGAATTTTTCCGGGCGGCACGGAGGCGGTCCAGCCGCAGGCGGGCGCGAGAATCGCGGGACAGGAGCCGGTCGTGGATGGTGAATCATGACAGGTGAACAGACGACTGTACCCCTGACGTCGTTCGAGACGCCCGATCCATGGAATGTGAGAGAGGAGGATCTCGATGAGATCAGAGGTCTCCAGGAAGAGATCCGNTCCCTCGCCCGTGAACGCAACGCNGTTATCCTGGCGCACAATTACCAGCTCCCGGCTGTCCAGGAGGTCGCCGATGAGCTGGGGGACTCGCTCGCCCTGGCGATTAATGCGACGAAGACCGGGGCGGAGAGAATTGTTTTCTGCGGAGTTCACTTCATGGCGGAGTCCGCGAAGATACTCAATCCGCAGAAGAAGGTCCTCCTGCCGAACCTTGCGGCCGGCTGTTCACTCGCCGANTCCATCANCCCCGAATCGCTCGAGGACTGGAAAGCTCAATACCCCGGGCGGGAGGTGGTGACCTATATCAANTCGAGTGCCGAGGTAAAGGCCCTGTCGGATATCTGCTGCACGTCAGGCAACGCGGTCTCCGTGGTCCGGAGTCTCGATAGCGACAAGATCCTGTTTACACCTGATCGCAACCTCGGCAGCTGGGTGGCGAAGCAGCTGCCGGAGAAAGATGTCGTTATCTACGATGGGGTCTGCCCGACCCACGATGTGTTGCGCGAGGCGAGCCTCGACAAGAGCCGCCGGTCGCATCCGGAGGCTGTTATCATCGCCCACCCCGAATGCCGCGAGGACGTTCTCGAGCTGGCCGACGAGATCTGCTCTACCGCGGGTATGTTCGATGCCGTCNCCAGGCACCCCGAGGTGNGCACCTTTATCGTCGCCACCGAGTGGGCGCTGGTTTACCGCCTTCGCCTCGCCTATCCGGACAAGGAGTTCGTCATGGCCGATGGCTGCATCGGCTGCCGCCTGCACTGCCCCTACATGAAGATGATTGACCTTCCGCAGATCAAGAGAGCGCTCGAGGAGGATGTCTTCGAGGTGCTGGTGGACGAAGACGTGGCCGAGGGCGCCCGCCGCAGCCTCGAGCGTATGCTGGCGGTGCCGNGGGACAATTAACCNCACAGACAGACGCGCGAAATGTCCCGGATCCTACTCACCCTGATCGTCTTTGACGTCGCCGCGCTTGCCTTGACCCTGGCTCTCGGCCTGGGGCTCGACGATGCGGTATCAATCCGGNACCACCTGCTGGCCGGGATGCTGGCCTCTCTCCTCATTATCTTCACCCATGTATTGGTTATCTTCTACCTGATCGGCACGGGGATGGATATTCGAGAGGCTGTCGAAGAGGATGAGGAGCTCTCGAAGAAATTCATCCCCCTGACTCGACGACTGAAAAAACAGGTCTTTCCATGGGCCTGTTTTTCAATCCTGCTGATCATCGTCGCCTCCTTGCTCGGCGCCGAGGTCCACAGCAGGATGATTCCCGGTCCCGGGGGGGAGGCGGNGGCCTCCATGCCCNTGCGGCAGGTCGGCGGCTGGTGGGTTCATCTCGTCCTCGCGTTGCTCGCNNTGGGCATGAATGCCTTCNCTTTTTTCGTCGAGNTNAGGGCCGTCAGGNGGAACCGTGGGGCCATCGAGGAGATCAATTCCANCNTCTGAGGGAGCCGCCCGCGATGCGCAATTACCCGGGTNTTCGAANNGNCCCTGCTGGAGGGNTTTTACCCGNAAAAAANGCTTTTGCAAAACGCACTNAACAACTTAAAGTCTTGNCGTTTTGTGCAGGAAAGAACGATGGCTGAAGTTCTTCCTTCTCGCCGTTTCAGAGCGATTTTTTCGATTTCTCTGCCACGGGGAAAGTAAGGCGACCTTCGGTACTCCGGGCTTTTCTAAGTGAGCCTCAGAGCCTGATCTAAAGACCTCCCGGAAATGGGTTACCAGCTACTCAACGTTCTCGTTTTCACCCTCTTCGGGGTCTTCTTTGTCGTTCTGACGGTCTCTGTTCTCAGCCGCCTGCTGCGACCGCGCGTTCGCTCCCCGGATGAGCCGGGCAAGCTGGAGACCTACGAGTGCGGCGAGCCCACGATCGGCTCCTCCTGGGTGCGGTTCGATATACGATTTTATACCCTCGCCCTGATCTTCCTGATCTTCGATGTGGAAGTGACCTTTCTCTATCCCTGGGCGCTGGTTTTCAAGACCCTTATGAAAAACGGCTTCGGGGGGTTCATCTTTCTCGAGGTCATGGTTTTTCTCAGCATTCTCCTGGTAGGCTTCATCTATTGCTGGGCCAAGGGCGACCTTGACTGGCTGAAGGTGAAGCCATTCATGAAAGCCGCCGTTGTCGAGGAGACCACGGAGTCTATCGAGGCGGAAGCAGCCGATGAACCTCAAGAGGTAGCGGTCTGATGAGTGAACTCGAAAACAGGAATCCGGACCCACTGACCAAGAACGTCGTCTTCCTGACGGCGGTCGATGACATCATCAACGCCACTCGCGCTAACTCGGTCTGGCCTCTCACCTTCGGCCTGGCCTGCTGCGCGATCGAGATGATGGCGACCGGCGCCGCCAAGTACGATATTGACCGGTTTGGCTCGGGTCCTTTCCGGGGTACTCCGCGCCAGTCCGATCTCATGATCGTCGCGGGCACCGTTACCCACAAGATGGCTCCGAGGGTGAAGCGTCTCTACGACCAGATGCCGGAGCCGAAATACGTGATCGCCATGGGAGGGTGCGTCATTCGCGGTGGTCCCTATGTGAAGCACGGCTACCATGTGGTCAAGGGCGTCGATCTCCTGGTGCCGGTAGATGTCTACATTCCCGGCTGCCCCCCGAGGCCCGAGGCTCTGCTCGAGGGTCTCTTCAAGGTTCAGAAGCTGATGAAGAGAGAGAAGATACTCGATCGGACGAGACGGACGACCAAGCCGGAAGTTTACCAGCCCGTTTAACCTGGAGTGATTTGAAGAAATGGCGAGGCTCGAAGTTGGGCAAATCATAGCGGTACTCAAGGAGAAGCTGCCCGATGCGGTGGTGGAGGAGGTCCTCGATGGAGTGGACCCGTTTGTGGTCGTCAAGGCCGAGGCGTGGGCCGCCGTGGCAGGGCTCTGCCGCGATGACTCCCGCCTGGGCTTCGACCTGCTCTCCTGCATAACCGGGGTGGACTACCCTGAGCGTGAGGATGGCGCGGAGATAGAGGTCATCTACAACCTCGACTCGATCGCCAACCATCACGAATTGACCGTCAAGGTGAAGCTGCCCCGCGACGATCCGCGAATCGCCTCCGTCGAGGAGATCTGGCGTACCGCCGACTGGCATGAACGGGAGACCTACGACCTCCTGGGAGTGGTCTTCGAGGGGCATCACAACCTGGTGCGGATTCTCTGCGCCGAGGACTGGGTGGGACATCCTCTCAGAAAAGATTACGAGCCGCCGGACTCTTTTCACGGCATCAAGAACGTCATCTATTGAGCTCCACATCGAGATACATACCGCGAGATTAAGCCCGGACTAAAATGACCGAAGCAAAGATCAGGACCGAAGAGATGCTCCTCAACATGGGGCCCCAGCATCCGAGCACCCACGGGGTGTTTCGCGTGGTGGTGCGTACCGATGGAGAGCTCATCCTCGAGTCCGAATCCCATATCGGCTACCTGCATCGCTGCTTTGAGAAGTGCGCGGAGGGCAACAACTACCTCCAGGTCGTTCCCTACACCGACCGGATGGATTACCTCTGCGCGATGATGAACAATTGGGGCTACGCCGTGGCGGTGGAGAAGCTGGCGGGGATCGAGGTTCCCGAGCGGGCCGAGTATATCCGCGTCATGGTGGCCGAGCTCAACCGGGTCGCCAGCCACCTGCTCGCCTTCGGAACCTACGGTCTCGACATCGGCGCGATCACGCCGTTTCTCTACGCCTTCCGGGATCGCGAGCGGATCCTCAAGATCTTCGAGAAGCTCTGCGGGCAGAGGCTGAATTACAGCTACGTGCGCGTCGGCGGGGTGACCTTCGATATGACCGAGGAGATCCTCGCCGATATCGAGGCCTTCTGTGACTATTTCGATCCGAAGATCATCGATGAGTACGACAACCTGCTCTCCTACAACGGTATCTTCATCTCCAGGACAGCCAACGTCGGGGTGATGCCGGCGGACCTGGCCATCAGCTACGGCGTGACCGGCCCATCGCTTCGCGGCTCCGGCGTGCAGCGCGACCTGCGCCGCGATGCCCCCTACGGAATCTATGACCGACTGGAATTCGACGTGCCCGTGGGCACCGGGGAGATGGGGCAATTGGGAGATTGCTGGGATCGCTACATGGTGCGTATGCGCGAGATGCGCCAGAGTATCCGGCTCGTTCGCCAGGCGCTGGCGGGTATCCCCGAGGGCCCTTTCTGTGACAAGAAGGCCTATAGGGCAGTCAAGCCGAAGGCCGGTGAGACGTACAAGAGAGTCGAGGGCGCCCGCGGCGAGGTCGGCTTCTACATCGTCAGCGACGGAACGAACATCCCGTACAGGGTGAAGGCCAGGGCGCCGTCCTTCTCTAATATCAGCATCCTGGACAAGCTCACGAGCCTGAGCGACGTGATGGTCGCCGACCTGGTCGCCATCATCGGCAGCCTCGACATCGTGCTGGGGGAGGTGGACAGATGAACCTCTTCGCCTTCACCACGATCTTCGCCCAGGCCGGAAAGGGGCTCGGGGAGTTCGCCGGTGACTATTCGTCAAAGTGGGATGCCGGTACGTACGATGGCGGCCTCGTTTTTGCCGGAATCATCAAATGGCTAGTGACTACCTGGGGCGTACCGGAATGGGTCCCACTCTCGAGTATTTTAAACGGGGTGTTGGAGGCTTCGGTGTTCCCCGAGATAGGAGCGCTCCTGATCACCATCGGACTGGTCTTCGGTTTCGTCAATATCTTCGCCATCGGGGCGGTCTGGAGCGAGCGCAAGGTCTCGGCCCATATGCAATGCCGGCTCGGACCGATGGAGGTCGGGCCGCACGGGATCCTGCAGACGGTCGCCGATGGATTGAAGCTGCTCGCCAAGGAAGACATTATTCCCCGGCTTGCGGATAAGCCGCTCTTTGCCCTGGCGCCGGCGATCGTCTTCGCCGGGGTCCTGATGCGTTTCGTCCCGCTGCCCTTCGGTGACCAGCTGATCGCCTCGGATCTCGATCTCGGCCTCTTCTTCATAGCCGCGGTGGGGGCGGTAGAGGTG
Source organism: Planctomycetota bacterium (assembly GCA_002695115.1). GTDB lineage: Bacteria > Planctomycetota > UBA8108 > UBA8108 > UBA8108 > UBA8108. The sequence continues at coordinate 47,921 of NZOA01000008.1, read as the reverse complement.
CTCGGGGTCATCATGGCGGGCTGGTCCTCCAACAACAAATGGTCGCTCTTCGGCACCATTCGCACCGCCACGCAGATGGTGAGCTACGAGATTCCCATCGGCCTCGCCTTTATCACTGTCATCATCTGCAGCGGCTCGTTTTCTCTCATGGAGATCGTCAACCAGCAGGGCGGCAGCCTCAATGCCTCCGATGGCTACGTATACGGTGGCTGGATCTGGCATTGGAACCTCTTTCGTAATCCCTTCATGCTGGTGCTGTCGATCACCTATTTCATCGCCAGCCTGGCGGAATGCAAGCGCTCTCCCTTCGACCTGCCGGAGGCGGAGTCGGAGCTGGTGAGCGGCTTCCACACCGAGTACACCGGGATGCGCTTCGCCCTGTTCTTCCTCGCCGAGTACGCGGCGATGTACCTGGTCGCGGCGGTGGCGGTGGTCATCTTCCTGGGCGGCTGGTGGTCGGGTATCTATCCCCTCGATGCTCTTGGCCTGGGCCCTGAGGCGACGACTCTTGCCAAGACGCTCGGCCTGCTGATCAAGATCGGAGTTTTTCTCAGCAAGGCGTTCGCGCTGGTCTTTGTCCAGATGTGGGTGCGCTGGACCCTCCCCCGTATTCGTCTCGACCAGATGATGTACGTCTGCTGGAAGGTCCTGCTGCCTATCTCTTTAGTGTGCCTGATCGGCTCCTGTCTCTGGGAGCTGGCCTCCGGCGGTGCCTCGGTTTTCGGTTTTGGAATAGTGGTTGAATAGCACGATGATTCCCTGCGCTTATTTCATGAACATTTTCAAGGTGGCCCGGTCGATCTGGATCGGCATGGGGATCACCCTGAAATATTTTCTGAACCACAAGAAGACGCTGTGTACGATTCAATACCCCAGGGAGAAGGATCTCATTCCCGCCCGCCATCGCGGAATCCACTATCTCGAGACCGAGAAGTGCGTGTTGTGCTGGAAGTGTTCGGACATCTGCCCGGTGGACTGCATCTACATCGAGGGTGTCCGCGGGGTGGATGGTCCTCTCCAGGGAGGCTACCGCGGACAGAAGGCGACGCTGTCGAAATTTACCGTCGACTATACGGTCTGCATCTTCTGCGGTCTCTGTGAAGAGCCCTGTCCTCCCAAGTGTATCTGGCTCGGGCCCGAGTTCGACTACCACTCGACCGACCGCACCATGATGGAGAAGAACCTGCTGAGCGACGAGGTCTACACCGAGAGCGACGAGGTCTTCGTCGAATGGGCCCGCGGCGAGAACGAGCGCCTGCAGGAAGAGAAGAAGAAGCAGAAAGAAGCCGAGAAGGCCGCCAAGGCAGCTGAGAAAGCGGCCGCGGTCGCGGTTGCTGAGGAGACACCCGCCGAGGCGGCGGAAGAAACAACTGAAGAAGCATCCGCCGAGGCGGCGGAAGAAAACCCGGAAGTCGAAGGAGACGCGGCGGAATGAAGCTCCAGGACGCCGGGTTGGATGGAATGACGCAAGGTTTGAATTGAGTTCATGATCCTACACGATCTGCTGGCATTGATAGCGGCGCTGCTCCTCCTCTACCTGGGGACGAGGCTGGTGCGGGCTGCCCGTGACGAGGGACCGGCCGCGGCGCTTGACCTCTTCAAGCACGCCATGCGCCAGGGACTCTGGCTGGCGATCATTCCCGCCCTCGCCGAGCTCTATCATTATCTCGGTCTCGAGACGAGGCTGGGCCTGGAAGATGGCGCGCTCCGGTTGTTGATGATAGGCGTATTCGTAATGCTTCCCGTCGTCCTGATCAAGAGGACGGCCTCCTGGGTCGCCTTCGAGGTCATTCTCGCCGCCCCGGTTGTGGTCGGCCTGCTGCGGGAAGCCTTGTCGAGCGATGCCTTTGGAATCGTACTTTCCGATTCGAGATACCTGGCGCTGGTGGTATTCGCGATCATTGCGGCCTCGACCCTGGTCATCAGGGGAGCGATTACGGGCTGGGGGCGTACGGGGCTTGGTGTTCTGGCGGGGCTTGCCATCGCCGGCGCGGCCGTATCGTTGTTCATGGTCACCGATTTTGAGGTCGTGTGCTTCTGGTTGACGGCGTTCATCGCCATCGGCGCGGGCGTGGCGATCCTGGTGAGTGACAGGATCGTACACATGGCCTTCTGGCTGCTCGCAAGCCTGGCGGCCTTCGCGAGTTTTTACCTCCTCCTGGGCGCCGACTTCCTCGGCTTCACCCAGGTGCTCGTCTATATCGGCGGGATTCTCATCCTCTTCCTCTTCGGCGTCATGTTGACCCAGAGGGTCGACGTGCCGCTGAAGGCGGCGATCTCATGGCGTGTCCTTATTCCCGGGGTCATCATCGGGGTCCTCACCACGGGACTCCTGGTCTTTCTCGCCGGCGGAAACAACTGGAGCCAGAAACCCATTGAGAGCATCACGCGGCTCAGTCCGAATGCCGGAGAGCTGGCCGCCAAGCCGACCGCCTTCGCCCTGGGAGAGAGCTTCATGAGCACCTATATTCTTCCCTTCGAGGTGGTCTCCGTTCTCCTCCTCGTCGCCATGATCGGGGCGACCTATATCGCCCGCGGCAAGTCGGAGGGTGATTCGGCGGGGGCCCCGGATGGCGAAGGAGGTGCGGCATGATGGGCTCCCTCGCGTATGGCCTGGACAGTCTCGGCGGCCTCCTGGCCCAGAGCCCGGCGGTCGATGCCGGCAACGCTATCGGCCTGGAGCATTACCTGGTGGTAAGCGCCATCGTCTTCGGGCTGGGCCTGCTGATCATCATCACCCGGCGCAGCACGATCGCTGTCCTGATGGGAATCGAATTGCTCCTGAACGCTGCCGGCCTCAACTTCGTGGCCTTCGCGAAATATTCCGCCGGGGCTGAGGCGCTCGATGGGCAGGTCGTGACGCTTTTCATTATCGTGATCGCGGCGGCCGAGGCGGCCCTTGCCCTTGCCATAGCCCTGAATATTTTTAACTCCATCAACAGTGTGGAACTTGATGATGCGCATTCGCTGAAAGGCTGAGCGCGTTCTGAGCTGATTGAATTAATCGTATGTTAAGCACTATTTTCAACCCCGAAGACCTGACCAAGGCCGCGCTGGCGATCCTGCTGTGCCCGCTGGCGGGATTCGTGATCCAGGTCTTCTTCGGCAAGCGCCTGCCGCGCCAGGGCGACTGGCTGCCGACTGGCTGTATGCTCGTCGCCCTGGGGATCGCCAGCTGGATGATGATCGTCCTGCTTTCGAGTCCCAACGGCATCGAGCAGGAGCCCTGGCTGGTGGTCGAAGGGTGGCTTTCCTCCGGAGCCGAGAAAGGTCTGTCGATCAACTTCGGCATCCTGGTCGACAACCTGACCGTCGTCATGCTCTTCGTCGTTACCCTGGTGAGCTTCCTCGTTCACCTCTATTCCTGCGGCTATATGCACGGCGAGGAGCGCTACAATCGCTTCTTCGCCTACCTCGGCCTCTTCAGCTTCTCCATGCTGGGGCTCTGCATCTCCTCGAACCTGCTCATCCTGTTCATGTTCTGGGAGTTGGTCGGGGTCTGCTCCTACTTCCTGATCGGTTTCTACTTCGAGAAGAAATCAGCTCAGAACGCCGCGATCAAGGCCTTCATGACCACCCGTCTTGGTGATGTCGGCTTCCTGGTCGGAATCATGATCATCGCCGCCTTTGCCGGGACCCTCGACTTCGAGGGGATCTTCGCGAGTGTGAAGAGTGCAGAGAGCGGCCCCTGGAGTGGGGACGGTATGTGGTGGCTTACGGCCGCCGGGATCGGCCTCTTCCTCGGCGCGCTCGGCAAGTCGGCGCAATTCCCCCTGCACGTCTGGCTGCCGGACGCCATGGAGGGCCCGACCCCCGTCTCCGCCTTGATCCACGCAGCCACCATGGTCGTCGCCGGAGTCTACCTCGTCGCCCGCATGTTCCCCTTCCTGGCCGGGCCGGGCTACTTCACCGGTGATTTCTATTCCGGCGATGTTCTCTTCTACATCGCGCTGGTGGGGGGGTTCACAGCCTTCTTCGCCGCGACCATCGCCTTCGTGCAGACCGACATCAAGAAGGTGCTCGCCTACTCGACGATCTCCCAATTGGGCTATATGTTCCTCGGACTGGGAGTCGGCAGCGTCAGCGCCGGAATCTTCCACCTCTTCACGCACGCCTTCTTCAAGGCCCTGCTCTTCCTGGGCGCCGGCAGCGTGATCCACGCGGTGCACTCCAACGAGATGAAGGATATGGGAGGACTCAGGAAGAAGCTGCCGATCACGAGCATCACCTTCCTCATCGGCACCCTGGCCATCGCCGGGCTTCCCTACCTCTCGGGTTTCCACTCCAAGGAGGCGATCCTCGGCAACGCCTGGGCCTTCGCCGGTCACATGGAGCACGGAGGGCACGGCAGCTGGGTGAATTACCTTCCCTTCGCCTTCGGTATCCTGACCGCCGGCATGACGGCCTTCTACATGTTCCGTCTCTACTTCAAGACCTTCGAAGGCAAGCCGCAGAACGAGCACGCCTTTGATCACGCCCACGAGTCGCCGTGGACGATGACCGTGCCTCTGTGCGTTCTCGCGGTCCTGTCGATCGGCTCGGCCGGAGTCATCGGAGAAGCGGCCCACTGGTTTGAACACCGTGTCCATTCGGAANACCTCGTGGAGATCGCGGCCGGGACGGCGAGAGCGATGGACTCCGTCGCTGAGGAGGTACACCACTTCCACCCAACGCTCAGCGGCATTTCGATGGCGCTTTTCGCCTCCGCGCTGCTTCTCGCCTTCTGCTTCTTCCTTCCGCGAGGACCGCTCTACGGACGGGAGAAAGGAATTGCCCGAGGGCTGTCACCCCTCTACGTGAGCCTGCAGAACCTATGGTATCTCGATCGCTTCTATACCTGGNTCGTCCTGCACGTCCTGCACACCTGCCAGGTCATCTGCGGTTATTTCGACCGTGTCTTCGTTGATGGATTCGTCAATTTCTGGGGAAGTGTCTGCCGTTTCCTTACCGGCGCCGCCGGCGTGCTCGATTATTGGGGCGTCGATGGTACGGTGCGTGGAATCGCCAACACGGTCCGCTTCGGGGGGCGCCGGCTGCGGCGCATCCAGACTGGTTTTCTGCAGGAGTATGTTTATGCTTCGCTCTATCTCTCGGGCGGGCTTCTTCTCCTGGTCCTTGTGTTTTATGTCCTTGTGAAATAATGAACCGCTCCTACTAACAGGTAGCAGAGTACGATGTTAACTTGGTGTATTTTTCTTCCGCTGATCACAGCGGCAATACTGATCCTGATCCCCTCGGGTTGGAAGGGGCTTATCAAGTCGGTCTCCGTTATCGGGGCGCTGTTGACCTTTATCGTTTCGGTCAACCTGTATACCGATTACAAGAACGATGATGGTGTCATCAAGGGTGATGCCAGGACGAAGCTGGCGGAGGTCCAGGCGGAGATCCTGCTCGATATCGAGTGGATTGTAGACTCCCAGGGCGATGAGTTCAGGAAGGTCGCCTTCCCTTCCGANGGCTCAAAGAGCTTCAGCCCCGCTGATTACGGGGCCGCGAAGCTGGCGGTTCGTAAGCTCGCGGCCAGCGAAGAGGCGCAGGCCGATGCCGAGAGAGCCTGGAAGCAGGCGCTCGAGCTCGAGTACGCCATGGCGGCCGATGCCACCAAGCATCTTGGCTATGCGGAGTGGGCGCCCTGGATCGAGCTCTTCAACGTCAACTACTTCATCGCCGTCGATGGGCTCAGCCTGCCGCTGATCTGGCTCACGGCTCTCCTGGCGCTTCTCTGCCTGGTGTACTCCTGGAATACCGAGAAGGGGACAAAGGGATACTACATTCTCTTTCTGCTCCTGGAGACCGGGTTGCTGGGCGTCTTCTGCGCCCTGGACTTCTTCCTCTTCTACGTCTTCTGGGAGATCGTCCTGCTGCCGATGTATTTCCTCATCGGCGTCTGGGGAGGCGAGAACCGTCTCTACGCGGCGATCAAGTTCTTCATCTACACCCTGGTCGGTTCGGTCATCATGCTGATCTGCATGCTGGTCCTCTATTACCAGTCGGAGCCCAATACCTTCAACCTGCTCTCGCTCATGACTGTTGTGCCCGGGGGCGAGTGGTTCCCCTCCGGCCTGCAGTGGTGGCTCTTCCTCGGACTGTTCGTGGGCTTCGCCATCAAGGTGCCCGTATTCCCCTTCCATACATGGCTTCCGGATGCCCACGTCGAGGCGCCGACCGCGGTCAGCGTCATGCTGGCNGGGATCCTCCTGAAGATGGGAGGCTACGGTCTCTTCAGGATCAGCTACCCGATGNTGCCGGATGCGGCGGCGAGCAATTTCTTCATCGCCCTGCTGGCGGTCCTCGGGATGATCAATATCGTCTACGGAGCTTTCTGCGCCCTGGCGCAGAAAGACTTCAAGCGCCTGGTGGCCTATTCCTCGGTCAGCCACATGGGCTACGTGCTCCTGGGCCTGGCGGCCATGACCTACTACGGGGTCAACGGCGCGGCGCTTCAGATGTTCAACCACGGCGTCTCGAGCGCCATGATGTTCTTCCTGGTAGGGGTGATCTACGACCGCGCCCATCACAGGGATCTTACCCGCTTCGGCGGTATCGGGCTCCAGATGCCCTGGTATACAGGGCTGGCCACGCTGGGCTTCTTCGCCTCTCTCGGTCTGCCCGGCCTGAACGGGTTTATCAGCGAGGCCATGTGCTTCCTGGGAGCCTGGGGCGGCAACGAGCAGGTGAGCCTGGTAGCGGGCACGGTTGGATCGCACGGAATCGGATCGAGGTGGATCGTCGTCGTCTCGCTGCTGGGAGTTATCCTGACCGCCTGCTATATCCTCTGGACGATCCAGAGGGTGTTCCTGGGCAAGATCAGGAACGAAGAGTACAAGAAGTTCCCGGACCTCTCTTTCCGGGAGGTATTCGCGTTGGCGCCCCTTGGCGCCCTGTGCGTGCTTCTCGGGGTCTGGCCGAAGATCCTGATAGATTTCATGGACGGAACGCTGACCACCATGACGGATATGGTCAGGAACGTCCTGTCGCCCTAGCTGAGGCCCTGGGTTTCCAGGGAAACGGAGTCCTGTAAGTAAATGTTTGAACCAGGCCTTATAGCCAAGACCGCCCAGGATTTTGACGCCGAGAAATTCGGCGGCATCCTGGAGGAAATTGTCGGGAGCCTCCCTGCCTTCAGCTCGGAGCTGCTCTTGATCGCCTTCGTGCTGGCGATCTTCCTGCTGGATCTCATGCTGCCGCTTCGCGTCTCGAAGCACCTGGCCTGGGTCGCGGCGCTGGGGTGCTTCCTGCCGGCGATGTCCGGGGGCCATGTCGAATCCGATCATTCCCTCTTTCAGGGTATGCTGGTCAGCGATTCCTTCGCCGGCTTCTTCAAGCAGTTCTTTCTGCTTGGAGCAATCCCGGTAATCTTCCTGAGCTATGTTTCGAGCCAGTTCGAGGGCCGAAGGATGGGAGAATACTACGGCATCCTGCTGAGCGCCGTGCTCGGCGCCATCCTGCTGGCCAGCGCCACACATTTCCTGATGATCTTTATGGCGCTCGAGCTGTTGAGCATCTCGAGCTATATTCTCGTGGGCTATATTCGGCGCGATCATCGAGGCTCGGAGGCGGCGCTCAAATACGTGATCTACGGAAGCGTCGCCGCGGCCGTCATGGCCTACGGCTTCTCCCTCTTCTACGGATTGACCGGCAGCGCCCAGCTCTCGGGGCTCGCCAACGTCACCTTCAATGGAGAGCACGAGCTCTGGTCGGCCTGGACCCTGCAGACGCGGGCCGCCCTGACCACGCTTGTCGCCCTGGTCATGGTCTTCATGGGGATCGCCTACAAGATGTCGACCCTGCCCATGCATTTCTGGGCGCCGGATGTCTACGAGGGCGCCCCGACGCCGGTTACGGCCTTCCTGTCGGTCCTCTCAAAGGCCGCCGGCTTCGCCCTCGCCCTGCGCTTTCTCTCCGCACTTCCCGTCGAGGGCCTGGCCCCGGCCTGGGAAAAGATCCCGTGGATCGAGATGATGATCATCCTTTCGATCGTGACCATGACCTTCGGGAATCTATCGGCCCTGATGCAGACCAACCTCAAGAGGATGCTTGCCTATTCGTCGATCGCCCATGCCGGCTACATGATGATGGCCTTCGTTATCCTTCATGCCTCAGGTGTTACCGGCAGCCAGGCCCTGGGTTTCTACCTGCTGACCTACCTGGCGATGAACTTCGGCGCCTTCGCGGTGGTGATTCTCATCGAGAACCGTCTCGGCTCCGTGGACCTGGAGGAATACCAGGGGCTGGGGCGACGGGCCCCGCTTATTTCCGCCTGCATGGTAGTATTCCTCTTCAGCCTCATCGGGGTGCCGCCCACCGCGGGTTTTGCCGGGAAGTGGTACCTGTTCCTCGGTGTTATCGACGAGGCGCAGAATGGAGCTCTCGCCGAGGGGATGTCCGCCTGGTACTACACGCTTGTTTTCGCGGCCGCGGTCAATACGGCTATTTCAGCCTATTATTATCTCAAGGTGGCCAGGGAGATGTACCTGGTTGACAGCGATCGGGATGAAGCGATCACCGTCTCGACCCTCGGCAAGATCCTGGTCTGCGCGCTGGCTGCCCTGACCTTCTACCTGTTTATCAGTGCCGGCGAGGTTCTTCAGAAAACACAGGACATAGTTTTTCACTGAGATATGTATTCGCAAGATTCGCTCGACCTTCTTACTGAAGCCCTTGATCTCGAGAGCAGCTCCTTCGTGCGCTATCTCCACGAGGTGGCGCAGCTGCGTGCAGTGGGGGATGGTGATACGGACGCGCTGGCGCTCTTCGCCCGGCTCTACTCCGAGAGCTCCGCCGGAGTGGCCGAGTTCTGCGCCCTGCTCGAGGGCCAGGTGGCGGTGTTTCCGAAGATAGCTCGGGATATGGACTATGCGCGGTACAACTTCATCAGGCCGGTGTTTCTCCTCGCTCCGCTCAGCGAAGCGACCCGGGAACACCTCGAGATGCTGGGCAATCTGGCGGATGCCCTCGGTGAGTCGGGGTGGGAAGAGGGCCGGCAGGCAGTTGTCCGGCTTATTGAGAACGAGTCCGAGACTCTCGGCCAGGTTGAGAGCCTGGCGGCGAAGCTGGGCGAGGCCGAGAGCGAGTCGCCCCAGCGACGCGGATCCAGCGCGTCACGTTGGTAGGATTCTCCCCGGCGGTCCAGGTATTTTACGGCGCTATCCGGAAAAAAGTTCTCATCTGCCCTTGCTGAGGTGAACAATAAGACCCATGCCTGTCGGCCTGAAAAACTGTCCCTATGGAATCCTGCTGATCCTCGCGGCCATCTGCTCTTCGGCATCGCCTCGGCTGTCGGCCCAGAGCAAGGAATTGAAGAGTGCCGCCCTGGATCTCAAGAAGGCGGTCAGTCGAAAGGATCCCGAGGCCTTCCTCGAGGGCTTTACCGCCGTCCTCGATACAGGAGAGCGTCGCGCCATCAAGATCGCGGTCGATGCCTACGTCAGCATGGCCAGGGTCCTCGGCACCGGGGTCGAGACCTCCGGCGAATACTATTACCTCCATTCCAAGGCGGCCAACGCCTTCAAGGATGCGAAGGGAAAATACGTTACCGCCGAGATCGAGAAGATTCGCAAGAACAAGAGGGCGGATTGGCGCGGACGGCTCCTGATCCTCGACGCGGCCTGTTTCAAGTCCGATCTCGATCTCGAGGCCTCCTGCATCGAGGCGCTCGATGACAAGGCTCCACAGATTGTCAGGCGCAGCCTGCACTACCTCCGGCGGTCGAAGAAGGTTCCCATCGTCGAAAAGATGGTGGAGCGCTATGTCGCCATCGAGACGAAGAGACCCAGCGGCGATGCGGCCGAGTGGGAGCGCGCTCTCCTCACCTTTCAGTCCTCGCTGCAGCAGATGCTGCATGTCGATCTGCCCGCCGCCGTGGACTGGAAGAACTACGTGGCGGCCCGCAAGGATCGGGCGGATTTCTTCGAGCCCGAGAAGAGAGGCTCGGCCAGGACCGCGCTGACGCTCTTTGGCGCCGCGGTCACAGGCAAGAATATCTGCTTCATTCTCGATGTCTCCGGCAGCATGCTCTCGACCGATCCCGCGCCCCGCGGCGCCGATGAGGCGACCCGTAGACGTACCGTTGTCGGCGACCCTGCCAGGAAGGGGCCGCGGGAACCTCCCGAGGAACGCCGGCGCATCACGCGCGCCAAGAAGGAACTCGTCCGTGTCGTCAAGGCGCTGCCCAGCGATGTGAAGTTCAATCTCGTTTCTTACTCCAGCGATGTGGATCCCTGGCAGGAGGCGATGGTGAAGTCCAGCAAGGGGAACAAGCAGGAGGCGGGGGAATACGTGGAGGAGCTCCGGGCGGAGGGGGTCACCGTGACCGATCTCGCCCTGGAGGAGGCCTTCAGCGATCTCTCCCTTGATACGATCTACCTGGTAACCGACGGCGCCCCGACCCATGTCGGGTCATCGGGCCAGGGAGATCCCGAAGATTCCGCGCAGATCGTTCGGGCGATCCATAAAAGGATGAAGGAACTCAATTTCCTCCGCGATGTGAGAATTTTCACTCTTGGCTTCAAGGGGGCCAAGGAGGAGTTCCTCAAGCGGCTTTCGCAGGATCACGGTGGCCGCTATGTCGCTATCGAGTAGGGCTCATCGAGCGAGGCTCACTGAAATCCGCTAGCTGGGGGCTTTTCGCCCGGGGCTCTCAAAGGTACCATTCAGTCGGCGGGACCATTCTGCGGATGGCCCCGGGTGACAGCCTTCTTCGAATGCTCGTCGTGGGAGTGGTGGTATGGCCGAAGGCAGGAAAAAATCCAGAGATGGGGCGCGTTCGGTGGTCGTGGTCGAGGGCCTGCGGACTCCCTTCACCAGGGCGGGCGGCCCCCTGGCCCGGGTCCATGCCAGCGAACTCGGCAGGATCCCGATGGAAGAGACCCTGCTTCGCCGGGGTGTCCCGGCCGCCGAGGTGGACGAGGTCATCTTCGGTAATGTCGCCCAGCCGGCGGATTCGGCGAATATTGCGCGGGTGATCGCCCTGCGCGCGGGAGTTCCCATCTCCACCCCGGCCTCGACCGTTCATCGCAATTGCGCCTCCGGTATGGAAGCTATCACCACCGCCTTTGACAGGATTCGCTTCGGCTATTGTGAGCTCGTGGTAGCCGGCGGGGTTGAGTCGATGTCGGGTATCCCCTTCCTCTACCAGGAAGGGACCCGCGATAAGTTTGTTCGCCTGGCCAGGTCGCGTTCAATCTTCGGGAAGCTCGCCGTGTTCACGAGCTTCAGGCTGGGAGATTTCAAGCCCGTGATCGGCATCGAGCAGGGACTCATGGACCCGGTCTGCGGGCTGAACATGGGGGAGACCGCGGAAAACCTGGCCCGGGAGTTCTCCATCTCCAGGGAAGAGCAGGATGAATTCGCCCTGCAGAGCCACCAGCGGGCCTGCATCGCCGGCGCGGCCGGCATCCTCTCGGAGGAGATTGTCGCTGTGCATGCCGGCGCGAACTACGAGGCGGTCACCGAAGATGTCGGTCCTCGTAAGGGCCAGTCGATCGAGGCCCTGCAGAAGCTGAGACCATATTTCGACAGGACCCTGGGGACCGTCACCGTCGGGAATTCCTGTCCGCTCACCGATGGGGGAGTCGCTCTTCTGCTTGCGAGCGAAGAGAAGGCGGCCGAGCTTGGACTCGAACCCCTTGGACGGATAGTGTCCTACGCCTACCGTGGTTGCTCTCCGGGGAGGATGGGGCTTGGCCCCGCCTTCAGCACGCCGATCGCCCTCGATCGGGCGGGCTCCTCATTGAAAGACATGGACAGGATCGAACTGAACGAGGCCTTCGCGGCCCAGGTGCTCGCCAATTGCGCTGCGTTCGACTCGGCCGCCTTTGCCGCCGGAGAGCTTGGGCTGTCCGAGCCGATCGGAGAGCTCTCTTTCGATCGGCTCAACGTCAATGGAGGAGCCATCGCGCTTGGTCACCCGGTCGGAGCCAGTGGGGCCCGCATCGTGCTCGCCCTGCTCAAGGACCTTCGCCGCCGGGGGCTCGGCCGAGGACTCGCCACTCTCTGTGTCGGGGGCGGACAGGGCGGCGCCGTGGTGGTGGAGGCCATCGAATGACCGGCGGGAAAAAAAGTTCCAATACAGCCGCCTGGACCGTCGAGCCCGCCGAAGATGGGATCGCCTTTCTCGTATTCGATCTGCCCGGGCATAAGGTAAACAAGCTCAGCGAGGCGGTCATCGAGGAGCTGGACCGGGTCCTCGATGAGGTGGCCTCGGATAAGAGTATTCGGGGACTGGTGGTCATCGGCGGCAAGGAAGGCAGCGGGACCTTTATCGCGGGGGCCGATATCTCCGAGATCCGGGCGGTTACGGATCGGCAGGAGGCCACCGGGCAGGCCCGCCGGGGACAGGCGGTTCTCGGCAAGCTGTCCTCCATGCAGGCTGTCACGGCCGCGGCAATTCACGGCAATTGCCTTGGCGGCGGCGCCGAGCTGGCCCTGGCTTGTGATTTTCGAATTGCCAGCGATTTCGAGAAGACCCGGCTCGGTCTTCCCGAGGTTCAGCTCGGTNTCATTCCCGGGTTCGGCGGGACCCAGCGTCTGCCGCGGCTCATCGGCCTGGCTCGCGCCATGCCCATCATCCTTACGGGGAAGCCGCTTGACGCGCGCAAGGCGCTGAAGCTTGGAGCCGTCGATGAGGTGGTCCATCCGGGCAGCCTCAGGGATTCCAGCCGGGCTTTCGTCGCCCGGGCGCTGGCGGGAAAGGGCAAGTCCTACCGTCCCCGCTCCCGCGCACGCAAGCGTTCGCTGCTGATGCGATTGTTCGAGAGTACGGGGCCAGGCAGGAGCTATATGCAGTCGCGGGCCCTCAAAGGCATCCAGCGCAAGGTGGGAAAGCACTATCCGGCTCCCCGCAGAGCCCTCGATGCGATGGTCAGGGGCCGCGGAATGTCGCTGGAGGAGGGCCTGAAGCTCGAGGCAAAGCTGGTTGGCGAGCTTGCCGTCTCGGATGTCTGCAAGAACCTGATCGATATTTTCCTTACCAGCGAGGCTGCCCGGCGAGGTGATCCGGGCGGGAAGAAGGGCAGGGGCTCCGCCCGCGCGCCCGACAAGGGTGGCTTGGTCGGTTTGCTGGGTGCCGGGGTCATGGGAGGCGGACTGGCCGCCCTGGTGGCCAGGAAGGGATACCGGGCCCGGATGAAGGACATCAGCAGGGAGGCCATCACGGCTGGCTACCAGCGCATCGATGAGATCTTCTGCGGCAGGGTCGAGCGCGGGAAAATGAAGAAGAGCGAGGTCATCAACCTCATGGCCAGGATCAGCGGGGCTACGGATTACGCCGGATTCAGCTCGGCGGGGCTCGTTATAGAGGCCGTTGTCGAGGATATGGAGATCAAGAAAAAGGTCCTCCTCGAGGTGGAGGCCGAGCTCGCAGGGCAGGTGGTCTTCGCCTCGAATACCTCTGCTCTTTCCATCGAAGAGCTGCAGAACGCTGCGAAACGGCCAGGCCGGATCGCGGGGCTGCATTTTTTCAACCCGGTTGAACGCATGCCCCTGGTCGAGGTGATTCGTGGACCGAGGACCACCGATGCCGCGATGGTCGCGGTTGAGACCTTCGCTCGCAGCCTGGGCAAGATCCCGGTGCGTTGCAAGGATGGCCCCGGCTTCCTGGTCAATCGCGTGCTGGGAGCCTACCTCAACGAAGCTGTCCGGCTGGTGGAAGAGGGGTATTCTCCCGGGGTGATGGACCAGGCGATCAGGGATTTCGGGATGCCCATGGGGCCTCTCGAGCTGATTGACGAGGTGGGCCACGATGTGGCCTCCAAGGTCGCCAGGATTCTCCATATAGGCCTGGGCGAACGAGCCCGTCCCCCGGCGCTTCTCGCCAGCCTGGGAGATGATCCATCTGCTCTCGGCAAGAAAACCGGCCGGGGCTTCTACCTCCACGGGAGCACGGGCCGCGGCGGGAAGCTGGAACTTAACAGGAAACTTTTTTCGAGGATCGGGAAAAAGGCCTCGGGTTTCAAGACCCCCGCCGTCGGATTCTGGGTCCAGAGGCTCATCTATCCCATGATCAACGAGGCGGCCTTCGCGCTCGAAGACAATGTCGTCGAGGCGGCATCGGATGTGGATCTCGCGATGGTCTTCGGGACCGGTTTCGCTCCTTTCCGGGGAGGGCCGCTGCGTTACGCCGACAGCATCGGGATCGGAGCGGTTGTCGATGGGCTGAAGGGATTGGGCGAATCAAGGCTCACTCCCTGCGATCTGCTGGAAAATCTGGTGGCTCGCGATGAGGGCTTCTATCCCCGATGGAGGGGTCAAGACGATTGAGATCCCGTTGCGCGGCGAAGAAACCCGCATCGTGATTACTTTGTGCTGATTGACTGCTCTCGAAGCCCACCTATAATCCCCGTTTCGATAAGCTTCTTCTTTTCATGGTGCAGAGATGACAGGGTTCAGCAACGCCATTCCTTCCGATGCCTCTTATGTGAGGATCGAGCCGGGCCAATTCGCTGGCGGTACGGTTTCGCTGCCGGGCTCCAAGAGCCTGACCAATAGGGCGCTGCTCATATCGAGCCTGGTCCAGGGAGAGTCGATCCTGATGAACGCTCTCGATTGTGATGACTCCCGTCATCTCAGCAAGGCGCTGAAGGCACTTGGGGTCAGGATCAGCTCGGAGGCAGGCGGCCCGAGATGCGCATCGAAGGATGCCCTGAACTTCACGGTCAGCGGCGGCCTCGATGGTTATTCAGTCAAGGAGGGAGTCTACAACCTCGGCAACGCGGGTACCGCCACCCGTTTTCTCACCGCGGCGTTGACCGTTTCCGGGGGCAATTACGTGGTCGATGGAGATGAGAGGATGCGCCAGCGTCCGATTCATCAATTGGTCGAAGCTCTCAGGGGGCTTGGCGCCGAGGTCAGCTGTCCCTCGGGATGTCCTCCGGTGGAGATCGGTCCCCGTGTCCTCCAGGGAGGCAGGGTCAACATCGCGGGCAATACCTCCAGCCAGTTTATCTCCGCCGTACTCATGGCGGCGCCGATGGCGCGTGAAGACGTCGAGGTTCGCCTTGTTGGCGAGGTCCTCTCGGCGCCCTACCTCGAGCTGACCCTCAGGACGATGCAGGATTTCGGGGTGAGGGTGGATATCCACGATGACGAGAGCGATGGGCAGCTGGTCTATCACGTTGATTCGAGGAAGTGGTATAAATCCAGGGAGTATTTCGTCGAGGGGGACGCATCGACGGCCAGCTATTTCTTCGCGGCGGCGGCCCTCACCGGGACAACGGTCCGGGTCGAGGGAGTCGGGAAGGTGTCACGCCAGGGCGATCTGCGATTCGCCGATGTCCTGGCCCAGATGGGCTGCCACGTAAAGAAGGATGTCGACTCCATCACCGTGACCGGTCCCAAGGAGATGCTCGAGGGGGTGGTCAACAATTGCTCTGACATGCCGGATATCGTTCCCACCCTGGCGGTCGTCGCGGCCTTTTCCAGGGGCCGTACCCGTCTTCACGGCGTTCCGCACCTCCGGTTCAAGGAGAGCGATCGGATCGCCTCCGTCGCCAGTGAACTCAGGAAGCTGGGGGTCGAGGTGCGGGAGCTCGATGATGGGCTCGAGATCAACGGACCCGATGGTCCCGATGGTTTTTCTCTCCACGGGGGGCGGATTGACTCCTGGGGGGATCACAGGATCGCCATGGCGCTTTCCCTCGCCGGCTTGTTGATCCCCGGAGTGGAGATAGGTGATCCCCAGGTGGTCACCAAGTCCTATCCGGGCTTCTTCGAGACGATGAGCGGCCTTGGCGGGAGGTCCGTGTTCTACTCCGCCGAGGGCACTGAGCTGGCCGTGGGAGAGGGGGAGTCATGAATGCGAGCGTGGATTCCTTTGACGTGATCGTCATTGGTGGCGGCCACGCGGGGATCGAGGCGGCCCTGGCCGCGGCGCGTATGGGCGCGACCTCGGCCCTGGTAACCCTCGATGCGGGCGCCATCGGCAGGATGTCCTGCAACCCCGCTATCGGGGGCCTCGGCAAGGGGCAGATGGTTCGCGAGCTCGATGCGCTGGGTGCGGAGATGGGGCGGGCGGCGGACTCCAGCGGCATCCAGTTCCGCCTGCTCAATACCCGCAAGGGGCCGGCGGTGCGAGCCCCCCGCGCCCAATGCGACAAGCATCGCTACCAGGACTACATGGTTCGGCTTACCGCTTCGGTCGAGGGGCTGAGCGTCATCGAGGGGAAGGTCTCGGCCCTGCTGCTGGGCTCGAGCATCGGCGAATCCGCGAAGGTGACGGGAGTCAGGTTGAGCGATGGCAGCGAACTCGCGGGGAGCTCGGTGATCCTGACAGCGGGCACCTTTCTACGCGGACTCATGCATTGCGGCGGGGAAAAAGAGAGGGGAGGACGGGTCGGTGAGGATTCGTCCTATGGCCTGTCTGATTTTCTCGAGGACATGGGCTTCTCGCGCCGAAGATTGAAGACCGGCACCCCGGCGAGGGTGGAAGCTTCAACCATCGATTTTTCCCAGACGACTGTCCAGCCGGGAGATGAAGAGCCCTCTTTTTTCTCCTTCGATACCAGCGGCTGCGCCCTTGAACAGGTCAGTTGTCACATCGCCTGGACCAATCCGCAGGCCCACGAGATCATCAGGGAAAATCTCCATCGGGCTCCGATGTATTCCGGGCAGATCAAGGGGGTCGGGCCGCGGTACTGTCCCTCCATAGAGGACAAGGTCGTCCGGTTCGCGCAGAAGGACCAGCACCAGCTCTTCCTCGAACCGGAGGGGCTCGACACCTCCTGGGTATACCTCAATGGAATCTCCACCAGCCTTCCCGGTGATGTCCAGGAGAGGGTGCTGCAGACGATCCCTGCGCTGCGGAACGCGAAGATTCTTCAATACGGCTATGCCGTGGAGTATGACTTCTTTCCCCCGACCCAGATCGGGCCGACCCTCGAGACGCGCGCGGTGGAAGGACTTTATTTCGCCGGCCAGATCTGCGGCACCAGTGGCTACGAGGAAGCGGCCGCGCAGGGGTTCCTGGCAGGGGTCAACGCGGTACTTCGCCGTCGCGGGGAGGAGCCCTTCCTGCTGGACAGGTCTGAGGCGTATATCGGCGTGCTGGTCGATGATCTCGTCAAGGAATGCCCGATGGAGCCCTACAGGATGTTCACCTCGCGGGCGGAATACAGGCTCCTGCTCAGGAGCGACAACGCCGACCTCCGTCTCTGTGAGAAGGGACACCAGCTGGGCCTGGTTTCAGACGAGCGAATGCGGAGGGTGGAGAAGAAGAGAGATGAGGTCTCCGAACTGCGTGAATCGATCGAGCGGGGCAGCTCCGGCGGCGTCTCGCTGGCCAAGCTGCTGCGCCGTCCGGGTGAGAGCCTGAGGAGCCTGGCGCGAAGCACATCCGCGGTCGGAGGGTTGCTCGACGGGAATGGATTCGATGAACAGGTTCTCGAGCAGGTAGAGATCCAGGTNAAGTACGCGGCCTATATCGANCGCCACCTGGCGCAGGTGGAGCGCTTCAAGCGGCTGGAGAACATGGGCATCCCCGAGGCTTTTGATTACNCCTCGATTTCCGGGCTGCGTAATGAATCGACCGAGAAGCTCGAGAATCTCCGCCCTCTCTCGGTGGGGCAGGCGTCGCGGATCTCGGGGGTGNCTCCCGCCGNTATCGGCGTGCTGCTCGCCCACCTGGACACTCCGCGTTCGAGAAATTCCGAGGATGCCCCGGGCGGCATTGAACCATCATGACGGAACCACTAGCGGAGAATCGGAAGCCGGAATTCCTGCGCGGCGTGCGGCCGGATCCCGATCTCGAGATCCTCGAGGAGAGCTCGCTTTATGATGGGGAGTTCGTGAGCCTGTCGATGTTGCGCTGCCGTCTCCCCGGCGGTGGCGAGAGCTCCCAGGTGAGGATCGATCTGCCTGCGGTGGTGGCCATCGTCGCCCTGCTCGAGCCATCCCCCGNGGATGGCGGCGGCATCCGGGTGGTCCTTCTCGAGCAGCTGCGGCCCGCGATCGGCGGCCGCATCTTCGAGATTCCCGCCGGCCACGTAGAGGCTGGCGAGTCTCCTCGCGAGGCGGCCCTGCGGGAGCTGGCGGAGGAGACGGGCTACAGGGCGGGTAAGATGGAGGCCCTGGCTGTTCGCTATACCATCCCGGGCGTTTCGCCCCAGCCGATGCACTTTTTCCTGGCCGGGGAGCTCGAGCCGGGCGAGCAGAACCTCGATGAGACCGAGCGCCTGAGCGTCCACGAGGTTGAGCTCGATTCCCTGGTGGATGAGCTGCTCAATGGCACCGTCGGCGAGGCCAGGGTCGTCGATAATAAGACACACCTCGCGCTTGTGCATACGGCCCTGCTGCGATCCCGGGGCGAAGGCGCCGGCGGGGGAGGTGGCGCATGAGCCTGCCGGTTGTAGCTATCGTCGGACGGCCCAATGTCGGCAAATCGTCGCTGCTCAACAGCTTTGCCGGTGAGCGGATCTCCATAGTCGATCCCACCCCTGGCGTTACCCGCGACAGGGTGAGCGCGCTGGTGGCCTTCCGGGATGTGGTGATGGAATTGGTTGACACCGGAGGCATCGGGATTGTCGACCAGGACGACCTGAGCGATCACATCGACNGGCAGATAGATTTCGCGCTGCAGGGGGCGAATCTCGTCCTCTTCGTCGTGGACGTTCGCGATGGGGTGACGCCGCTGGACAGGACCGTCGCGACCCGGCTTCGGGAGAGGTCCGAGGAGATCCCCCTGATCCTGGCGGCGAATAAGGTCGACCATCCCGGGCTCGAGCCGGGGGTACATGAATTCCACCAGCTCGGCCTCGGCGCGCCGCGCCCAGTAAGCGCCAACGAGGGCTGGGGGCGGAAGGATCTCCTGCGTGAAATTTCCGAAAAGGTCTGGCCGACTAAGGGCATCGAGACCGAGCCGGTGATGCGGATCGCCGTGGTGGGCAGGAGAAATGTCGGCAAGTCCACATTCGTAAACGCCCTGGCGAACGAAGAGCGGGTGATTGTCAGCGAGGTTCCCGGGACCACGCGTGATGCCGTGGATGTACGCTTCCAGAAAGATGGGCGCGAGTTCGTGGTGATCGACACCGCGGGGATCCAGAGACGAAAGGGAATCAAGGATTCGATTGAATTCTACAGCCAGGTTCGGACCCTGGGGGCCATCCGGAGGGCGGACGTGGTCCTCTTTCTCCTCGACGCCAGCGAGGAGGTGACCCGGGCGGACAAGAAGCTCGGCGAGACGATTTCCCAGGCTCACAAGGTCTGTGTCCTGGTGGCGAATAAGTGGGACCTCTCGGGAGGGGAGATCGCGACGGAGGCCTATGCGAACTACCTGAGCGATCGCATGCCCGGCATGATCTACGCGCCCGTCGTTTTTACCACGGCGCAGGATTCGAGGAATACCCAGACGACTATCGACCTGGCCCAGAGTCTCTACAAGCGCGCATCGGGAAGGGCAGGCACGGGTGAATTGAACCGGGTGATGAAGGCTATTCTCAAGCATCGTCCGCCGCCGGCCAAGAAAAGCAGGATGGCGAAGATCTACTACGCCACCCAGGTCACCGTTTGTCCGCCGGTTTTCGTGGTATTCGTCAACGAGCCCAAGGCTTTTCCCAACGACTATCGACGCTATCTTGCCAACGCCTTGCGGGAGGCGCTTCATTTCGAGGAGATTCCCATACAGGTTCTCTTTCGAAAACGGGAGTCCCTCTACCACGATTGAAGAGGGGCCCGGACGGGGGGTGCCGCGCCTCCTGGGGTCTATGCAGGAACGCAAAGGGCAGTTACAATCACGCCCGGCAGTGAAGAGCTTTTGCAGGAGAGAGGCCGTTGATGTCCGATAGCGTTCGAATTCTTGGTTTTGACCCGGGAACCCGCATCGCCGGCTACGGGATCATCGATGCGGCCGCGGGCGGGGAACTCTCGGTGGTCTCCTACGGGGCGATTCGCCTCCAGCCGGCCGGGAGGAAGCTTCCCATTTCCCGCAGGCTTCGCAATCTCTACGAGGCTCTCGATGAGATCGTCAGGGAACATCGTCCGGGAGCGCTGGCGCTTGAAAAAATATTCCACGGCAGGAGCTTTGAGAGCGTCATGAAGGTGGGTGAGGCGCGGGGCATCGGATTGCTGGTCGGCTCACTCCATGAGCTGGAGATCGAGGAGTATGCCGCCACCAGGGTGAAAAAAGCGGTCACTGGAAACGGGCAGGCCTCGAAGTCCCAGGTCCAGGCGATGATGACCCGCCTGCTGGATTTTGATGAGCCTCCATATCCACAGGATGTGACGGATGCCTTGGCGATAGCTTTTTGTTATGCTCAGGGTCTCTGGAGTATTAACCTGTCGAAAACTTGAGGCGGATCCGCGTGGTAGNGGTGGTGAGGTCCGCGGTTGGTTTGTTTTTTTCGTGATGAAATAAGCGAGGAGTTGCAATGAGTTCTGTTGAAGGAACGTCTTCGGTAATCAGGGAGTCAGAGATCCCGGGCGCGAACCTGGTGCGGAGGGGGAAGGTCAGGGACCTTTATGACCTGGACGACAAATACCTGATCGTGGCGACCGACCGGCTTTCAGCATTTGATGTGGTGCTGAACGAAGGTATCCAGGACAAGGGGCGTATTCTTACCCAGCTCTCGCTGTTCTGGTTTGACCTTCTCGGTATCGACAATCATCTCATCTCCGCTGCTGTAGAGGACCTTCCCGAGGAATGCACGCCCCAGGCGGACCAGCTTCGCGACAGGTTCATGATCGTCGAGAAGCTCGAGATCCAGCCCGTGGAATGCATCGTCCGGGGATACCTGGCGGGCTCCGGCTGGGCCGAATACCAGGAGCATGGGACGGTCTGCAAGATTCCCCTTCCCGAGGGACTCGTCAACTCCAGCCAGCTGCCGGAGCCGATCTTCACGCCCTCGACGAAGGAGGAGGAGGGGCACGATGAGAACATTCCGTTCGAGACCATGGTTGAAATACTGGGGCAGGAGCGCGCCGATGAGATGAAGCAGAAGAGCCTCGAGGTCTACTTCAAGGCCGCCGAGTACGCTCGCACTCGGGGAATCATCATCGCCGATACCAAGTTTGAGTGGGGGGTGCGACCCTCCACAGGCGAGCTCGTTCTCGCCGATGAGGTCCTGACGCCCGACTCCTCGAGGTTCTGGCCGATGGATCTCTACGAGCCCGGCAAATCACAGGCCTCGTTTGATAAGCAGTATGTGCGTGACCATCTCCTGTCGACTGATTGGGACAAGACCCCGCCGGCGCCGAACCTGCCTGAAGAGGTGACGGCCTATACGACCTCTAAGTATAGGGAGATATTCGAGCTGTTGACGGGCAGGGATTGGAGCTGACGGTGGTCGGTGGTTTTTTCATGAACATCCGGACTAAACAGGTTGAGGCGAGGTAGAGATGAACAAGCAGGTCTTGATTCTGATGGGGAGCGATTCGGACCTTGACGTCATGGCGGGGGCGCTCAAGTGTCTGAAGGAATTCGAGGTTGGCTACGAGGTGTGCGTCTGCTCTGTACACCGCTCGCCCGAAAAAGCCCTGGGCCTCGCGGCCAGCGCCAGGGATGAAGGCTTCCGGGTGATCATCGGCGGCGCCGGGGGGGCCGCGCATCTCGCGGGCGCCCTTGCCGCCAAGACGACCCTGCCGGTTATCGGTATCCCCATCGAAAATGGCGCCCTGCATGGGGTTGACGCGCTCTACTCGACCGTCCAGATGCCTCCCGGGGTTCCGGTCGCGACCGTTGCCGTCAACGGTTCGCAAAACGCGGCGATCCTGGCTGTCCAGATGCTGGCTCTCTCCGATGATCGTCTTGCCGAGGCGTTGATGGCCTACAAGGATCGCCTCGTCGAGCAGGTGGAAGCCAAGGACTCCAGGGCCCAGGAACGTCTGGAGAGTGAAGGGCTCTCATGAGCGCCCGGTCATCCCGGAAGGCCCGGGGCGATCGAACCACCCGGGCGAGCTCTAAGGTTACCGCGCTCACGCTGCGCTGGGTCGGGGGGCCGGGGGGATACCTCTCCCTGCTGGACCAGACGCTTCTTCCCGCGAGGGTGAAATATCTTCGTATCCGTAAGCTGCCGGTGGTGATTGATGCCATCCGCCGGCTGGCGGTGCGTGGAGCCCCGGCGATCGGTGTCGCGGCGGCTTACGGGCTGGTTCTCGGGTTGAGAGAGGAGGCCCCAGCCACCGCTGCCGCCTTCAGGCGGAGCCTGGCGAGGGTTAAAAAATGCCTGGCTGCGTCGAGGCCAACCGCGGTTAACCTGTTCTGGTCTCTGGACCGGATGGCCGCGTGTGCCGGGGCACTCGCCGGTGGTGAGTACTCCTTCCGGGAGCTCCTGCGCGGCCTTCTCGATGAGGCGCGCGAGATCCACNAGGAGGACCAGCGGCTCTGCAGGGCGATCGGTGAGCATGGAGGGAAACTGCTGCGAAGCGGCTGGANCGTGCTGACCCACTGCAATGCCGGNGCCCTGGCGACCGGGGGAATGGGTACGGCGCTGGCCGTCGTATACAGCGCGGTGGAAACGGGAAAGAAGATCAGGGTCTTCGCCGATGAGACCCGGCCCCTCCTGCAGGGGGCGAGGCTGACGAGCTGGGAGCTGAGAGAGGCGGGGGTCGATGTCACGGTCGCGTGCGACAACGCGGCCGCATCGCTGATGAGCACTGGGCAGGTTCATTGCGTGGTCGTTGGCGCGGACAGGATCGCCACCAACGGCGATGTCGCCAATAAGATCGGGACCTACGGAGTCGCCGTCCTGGCCCGGGAGCACGGCATCCCGTTTTACGTAGCGGCTCCAAGCACCACNTTTGATCCGCATACCGCCAGTGGCGATGGAATACCCATCGAGCAGCGGGCGGCAGCCGAGGTGATCGATGGTTTTGGAGTCAAGACCTCCCCGCCGGGGGTCGACGTGTACAATCCGGCCTTTGATGTCACCCCCGCGCGCTACGTTACGGGCTTCATCACCGAGCAGGGCCTGCTGGAGCCTCCCTATAAGAGGAACATAGCCAGGCTTTTCAAGACGGCCGGTACCCACGGCTGAGACGCTGGAAGAGGTGAAAAAATGAGCCGAGTAGAATTTACCCCGCTGGAGAAGATCCTCATGGAGAAGGCGGACACCGCCGATGGCGGCCGCCCCGGATCGTTACCGCACCTGCTGACCGGCGCCGTCCTTTGCGCCCTGCTGGTGTATTCCTACCTCCGGGAGGTCTCCCCGCCGGTCATCTTCTGGCCGAGCCTGTGCTACGTCATCCTGGCTACGGTCCAGAGAATATCCTCGGCGTGGGCGATCGCCGCGCACAAGGTGCTGGTGAGAAAGCTCGTAGAGCACGCGGCTGCTCAGCGGCCAAGGTAGCTTGTCCTGATGCCGGCTCGGGTCCATTCGTTCAGGATTCCTCCTCCTCTCCAGGTTGAATAGACCTTGATCCCGGACTGTTCCAGCCGCTGCAGCGTCGCCTCGCCTCCACCCCTGCCATCGCCTGAGATCACGACGAGCTCGGGCCGTACCTTTTCCAGCAGATCATCGTAGAGCTTATTGGATCTNCCGTGGTGGGGGAGAACAAGCACTTCCGAGCCGAGCTCTTCCCCCGTGGCGAAAAGCCGGGCCAGCCCGCTCTCTTCAAGATCTCCGAGGCAGATGATTCGTCTCCCACTCGATTCGATAACGAGGGAGAGGGACATATCGTTGGCCTTCCGGCTGAGCGGAAGGGGTTCATCTCGAGCGGGGTACAGGATGCGCAGGGTGCTCTTCCGCGGGCCCGGGAGCTTGAGCAGATCTCCGCGTCCGACCTTGCTGATGCGAACACCTGCCCGCCGGGCGGCCTCCAGCAGCCTCTTTCCCCGTTCATCTCTTTCAAAGTGGGCGGAGCAGAAGACCGTGTCGACATCTAAAACCTGCGAGAGCAAGGGCAGGGCGCCGGCGTGGTCGGCATGCGGGTGGGTAAGGAAGATGCCATCGATGCGTCGGTGACCCGCTCTCAGCAATGTGCTCACCAGTCGTCTGCTGGCCTCCGGGGTCCTGCCGCAGGCATCCACCAGGAAGGCGCTTTTGCTTGCGGGGATCTCCAGCAGGGCGGCGGATCCGGCGCGGGTATCAATATGGGTCAGTCTCAGGTTGCCCCCATCGATGGGGACGAGGTTCAGGATCAGGACGATCGGCAGGACCAGGGTCGACACCAGCAGCGCGGGTATGCGGGTCTTCCTGGAGAGCCCCGCTCCCAGCAGCAGGTAGAAGACCAGGGAGAGGGTGAAGTCCGGAGCCGGCAGGTAGAGGCAGTGCCCGGGGATTGTTCGCGTGAAGGCGAGGAACTCCTGGAGCAGGCGCGCGAAAAAAGCCGCCGCTTCCGCCGCGATGCAGCCGAGCTCGATCCATAGGAAACCCATGAGTACGCTGGCGAGGCCGAGAGTCAGGCCCAGGGCTACCAGGGGGTAGATGCAGACGGACAGCAGTGGGGCGAGAGGATGGAACCGTCCGAAATGTGTGGTGATGAGGGGAGCCGTTGCCGCGGTGGACACCAGGGAGACCCAGAGGCAACTACGTATGGCTCCGATCGCCGACCGCGTGATCAGCGGTAATCTTCCGGCCGGTTTGG
The DNA here is from genome assembly GCA_002695115.1 of Planctomycetota bacterium. Classification (GTDB taxonomy): domain Bacteria; phylum Planctomycetota; class UBA8108; order UBA8108; family UBA8108; genus UBA8108. The sequence goes on along the minus strand of NZOA01000008.1, from coordinate 23,411 downwards.
ACGGGATGAGCAGGAATCTTTTTTCTCTCGTTTCTCTCGCTCGTGTTGAGATCGAGGCGAGAATCGCGGTTGTCGCGACAAAGGAAAGCTGGAAGCCTGGATCATGGATGCTCGTTGGGTCCAGCGACAGGAGCGCCAGCAATGTCCAGCCGAGCGTGTCGAGAGTCTTCGGGAGCCTTCCGGCAGCCTGCAGGAGCAGGTGGAGAGCTATCATCAGTGCCGCCCTGAGTACCGGGGTGTTGGCACCGCTCAGCAGGACGAAAACTCCGAGGACCAGGAGGCGAAGGGCTGTTTTGCCTCTTCGTGGAAAGGGAATTCGCATGGCAAGCAGCATCACGAGGCCGACATGCAGCCCGCTGATGGCCAGGAAATGAGCGGTCCCCGTTTCGATGAAGTGAAGACGCAGCTCCTGGTCCAGGAGTCGTTTTTCACCGACGATCAGGGCGCAGAAAAGCCCCTGCTCACTGTCGGAATACATCCTGTTGATGAGCTCCAGTACNCGCCAGCGAAGGCGAAGTCCGGGGGCGGGGGGAGGGCCGGGCCGGATGGACAGGCCGCCGGGCAAGGCCCTGATGAAGATTGTGGCCGATCTTCTCCGGGGGACCTCTCGAGCTGCGGGGCGCGGGTAGATCTTTCCCTGGACCTTCACGAGGGCTCCCGGCTCGAGCCCCGTGGGTAGCTTCGTCCCGGAGATTTCAGCCCTCACCTGGAAAACGCGGCCGCTTTCCGTTTCCTCCAGTTGGAAGTCGGCGTATTTCAATCTGTCCGGATGGNGGGAAAAGAGTGCCCGGCGAAGCACGGGAAGGTTCGAGACGACTCCCTTGATCGTACCGGCAACGGGCTCCCCGCCCAGCGCATCTTTCTCTCCCGGCTTCGCCGCTCCAGCTTGGTGGCCTGGTGCTCGTACGGCGCCGAGCCAGCCGAGACAGAAGATGGCACAGAGCCAGGCTGTTCGCCCCGCCGGAGGCCTGGCGACGGTGGGCAGGGCAGGCCAGCGGCTCAGCAGACCTCCGGCGAGGTACAGCGCCACCGTCGCGATGGTTGCCAGGAGGGGGGATGCGTAGTGCATCGGTGCGGCCGTGCCGAGAGCGAAGGCCGCTCCCGCTTCAAGACCGGAGGGGATACGGCGCTTCCGATCCGGATGGTGATGGGCAGTGGGGGCCGGGTTCATCTGGGGCGGAGGCTTCCGGCGGGGCTCTCTCGGACGGCGGCCTGGTGATTATGGGGCCCTGGCGCCTGTCCCGCAGATAATTATCCTGAATCGCGGACTCTCAGCAGGATGGATTTGACCAGGTTGGAGTCCCTGGTCCGCGGATCCTGCTGGAACCAGACCGGCTGCCCCTGCTTGTCGATGATGAGGAAGGTGGCGCTTCCGACATAGACTCCCCAGGCTCGGAAAAGACCCTTGTCCTTGAGGTCGGGATCGAAGCCGGCGGCGGCCGAATAGCCCATCCCCTCCAATTCCTGGCGCAGGCCATCGAGCTGTTCATCGACGTTCCTGGCGCTCTTGAAAAAGTGAACCGACACGAGCTCGATGTCGTTGTCCTCGGAGGCGAACTGGGCGATGTTGTTCATGAAGGTCGCTGAGCGGGTGTCGTCGGTGCCGCGGAAGAGAAGGCCGATGACCTTGCCGTTTGAATTCGCCAGCCGGGTCTTTTTCTCCGTCACCCACATCTCTCCAAGATCGAAATCTGCCGGCGCCTGGCGCAGGGATGTTTTATCGAGGAAGCCCTGGGCGTTTTCCGAGCGCTGGCGGTAGATGCTGATGGCGGGCTTCAGAGAGAGACCTTTTTTCTCGAGGGCTTCCTGCAGCTGGTTGATTTCATTCAGGTGTTCATCAAAGGCGACGCGAGCTTCGTCCAGCCTGCCCAGGGCCATGAGGGCGTAGCCCTTGCGAAAACCATTGAAGGCCAGGTAGCGGGCGTAGGCCTCCTTCGTCTGCGGGGAGTGTTGNTCGCTCTTGATGCGCGGCCGGTAGTCTTTGAGAACTTTTTCCGCCGAGAGCAGGAGCCCCTCGGGATCCCCCTTCGCCTCGTACAGCTTCCAGCGGGTCTCGCCAAGGGTCGGGAAATCCGCGCTCCTGTTGGCCTCGGGGTCGGCCATCTTCTCTTCGATCAGTTTGATCCCCGCGTCGTATTCCCCGAGGGTTGAGAGGACTCGTCCGAGGGCGGCGGTGAGCACGGTGCTGCGGGGGCTGGCGGGATATGTTTTGAGAAAGAGGAGGTAATCCTCCTTCGCCTTGCGTGTCTCCTTGAGGAGGGTATGCGACCAGGCTCGGATTTCAATGGCCTGCGGTTTCAGCCTGGACTCACGCGCGAGGCCGTCAGTCGCCTTGACGGCGTGGGATGCGATCCGGCGGTAGAAGGGACCCATCTTCCTGTCGAGTTCCCCGGTGGTGAACTTGTCGCCCTTGGCTGCTATTTCATTGATGACCTGGGTTCGTACCCGGGAGCTGAGCACCTGCAGGAATTTCGCCTGGTAGAAGTGGACCTCGGCCGCGGCCGGGTCGGTGGTGCAATCCGCGAGATATTTCTCGCAATCCACGACGGCTTTTTCAACCAACGTGGCGAGTTGATTGGCTTGCTTGGTTTGCAGGCTCCTGAGGTCTTCCGGGATACCTCGAAATACCTTCACGGATTTTTTCAGCAGGCCGTCGCAATCGAGGCCTGTTGGAGGCGGCTGTTGCGGGGTTTCAGGAACGGTATTTGGCAACGAGGTGTCAATTCCTGGTGCGCTATTGCCGCCGTCGGCGGTTTCGGGGGACGGCGGCGCCTGTTTCGGTTCAAAAGGCGGTTCTTCCTTTACACAGGAGCAGAGAGCGATAGCCAGGCAGGCGGCAACAGCCGCTTTCAGGAATCCGGTCCCGGTACCCCTGAAATCTCGGGGAACATGACCTAACAAACTACAAATAAAGGACTTAATGTTATTCATGATAGGGTCAGGATGATGGAGGTCTCATTGTGCTCTATTTCACCATTTGAGCAAGAATCCTGCCACAGGGGCAAATTCCGGTCTTTGGGAGAATAGGGCCGACAGCCGGTGGGCCTATCTTACTTTTTCTTTTACCTAACAAGAGTATAATCTGCCCGAGGTCATAAGACTACGGCCCACCCAGTGAGGAGAGCCAGCAGGAGATTCAAGCTGAGACGAAGAGCCTTCAGCTTCCCATTCAGAGGTATCCAGTCCATCTTTGCGGCCGTCGTCCTTTTGACGTGTTCGTTGCGGGCGCAGGAGGATTCCGCCCTGCTGGATGAGGTCTGGCCGCAGCTTACGGATTTTTCCGGGGCCGCCGACAGCGGGACCAAGACCTACATCAACCAGAAGACGGGTGACATCTCCCGCTACATTCTCGGAAACGTGAGGCGCGAGTTCACGATCGGCCCCAATCGTATACGCCTGATGTGCGATCGGCTTTATATTCGCGCATTGGGCGTCTTCAAGGGGGAAGGCGAGACTGTGCCGGAAGCTCCCGAGGGAGGGAACGACAAGGATGAGCTGCGATTTTATTTTTTCGCTGATGGGAATGTTCGCCTGGAGCTGCCCGATCAGGGCAGCACGATCGAGGCGGCCTCCGTTTACTACGATCACCGTGAGGGCCTGGGGGTAATAAGGGCGGCGAGGATTCGCAGCTCGGCCTCAGGCCTGCGGGGGATCATGAACAGCATGGAATTGCGCGACCTGAGGGGCACCTCTGCTCCCGGCGCTTCCGCCGGCACAGAGGCCGAGGTCCTGCTTTCCATCGATGTTCTGCGCACCACGAATTTCAAGAGCTTTACCGGCCAGGGGATCAAGCTGAGCAACTGTGATTACGCCGAGCCTCACCTCGCCCTGGCGGCGGACAGCGCCGACATCAGGCCGGTGGGGGGAGGGGCCAGAGCTGTCGATGGTGATCCGGCGCACTACCTGGTGGATCTCAGCGGCGCTCGTCTCGAGATTCTCGGGACGAAGATCATCCCTCTTCCTCTCACGCATTGGGATACCCGCTGGCAGGATTACCTTCCCTTGAGATCCGTGGATTTCGGAAGCTCGTCAAAATTCGGTTTCTTCAGCTCTGCCGAGTGGAACATGAACTTTTTTCTCGACCAGCTTCCCCTTGCTTCAATTCCCGTCCTCGGTCCCGGCCTCGAGAATACCAGGCTGGGATTCGAGACCACCCACATGGCCAGGCGCGGGTTCGGGTGGGGTCCCATCGCGGAGTACGGCAGGCGGCCCGGNAACCGGGAACCCTGGCAACTGGGGCCGCGGGGAGTGGGTTATTATGGAGGGGGTCGTTATTTCTCCATTCACGATGATGCAGCAGTGGATCGTTTCGGGGGGGAGAACTGGAGGGAGGAGGGCTCCACCAGAGATGACCGTTATTGGGGCTCCCTGGTCCATCGTCACGAGTTTTCCGGGTTCGGAACCCTGGATATAGAGTATTCGGGTCAGTCGGACTCCAACTTTCTGAACGAGTATTTCGAGGCGGTGGCGAAAGAGGGGAAGGAGCAGGAGAACCTCGTATCGTGGCGGGGTAATTACGGCGACAACCTCCAGGTGAGCGCCCTCTACAAATACCAGGTCAACAATTTCGATGAGACGGTCGATAGACTTCCCGAACTGGAACTGGACTGGTACCAGCAGCCTGTTTTCGACTCGGGTCTCTATATGGATCTGCGGGCATCCGCTGCCAGGCTCCGGCACCGAGGCGCTGATACTCCCCCTTGGCGGCACGGACGACTGGATCTCTTCAACAGTTGGTCTTATCCGGTTACTGGGTTGAATCCGTACATCGCGGTCCGCCCCTACGCTTTTGCGCGCTATCGCTTGGGGGGTAACGAGAAGGTGCTCGATTTATCTGATGAGCAACGTCCCTTCCATCCGTTCACCGATCGCACGGCCTTCGGCTCCGGCATGACCATCAGCCAGCAGTGGTCCAGGACGTTTCCGGCGGGGTCCGGCGGGATGCTNCAGGATCTCTTCGGGGTTGACAGTCTCAAGCATCTGGTGGTTCCCGAGGTCTCCTACCTGAACATCTTTTCGAGCGACTTCTCCCCTTCGGAGACCTTCCAGGTTGATGCCACCCAGAGATTTTCTCTGTCCTTGCGGCAGGCGCTGGTCACCAGGCGCAACGACAGGGGCAGCGGCGAGGTGGAGCGACCGCTGCTGGGGCTCCGCAATACGGCCCTGAAGCCATCTTCCTTCAGAAGGCATCACCTTCTTGANAGCGAGGTTAGCCTGGTTTTCTACCCGGGTGAAGAGGAGGACCCGGGTGAAGAAGAGGAGGAGGGTGATAAGTTCCTGGTCTTGGACCATACCCTGCGGGCGAGCGATTCCATTTCGCTGCGGTCCTGGATTGCCCTGGACCCCGACGATGGTTTCAGCGATGAACGAATGGACAATTCGATCCGTGCCGAGGTCTTTCCCGAGCTGCTCTCGGTGACGCTGGGGAACGTGAGCGCCAACCACACCCCCGATTCCAACGTTCCGGAGGACAGCAGCTTTGCCTACACCCTGTTGTCCTTCTACCCGCACGAGAAGTGGCGGGCGCAATGCTACTGGGCGAGGAATCTTCAGAGTGATAAGGACTCCGAGTTGAGCCTGACCATCGGCCGGGTTTTCCATCGATACGCTTTGTTCTTTGAGTATTCCTTCGATGCGGGTGAAGATGACAACCAGACCTTTTCGATTAATTTCCGGCCGGTCGGGTTTGCAGGAGCCGGCCCACGTTCCTGGGCAAGATGGTAGAGGGCGAAATGAGAGAAGAATCAAGAGCCGTTTACCCCGGGAGCTTCGATCCCGTGACACGAGGGCATCTCGAGGTTATCGAGAGGGCCCGCGAGCTCTTCGACGTGCTCCATATCGCCGTGGCCTCGAATCCGGACAAGAGCTGTCTTTTCACCTCCGAGGAGAGGCTGGAGCTGCTGCGTTCGGAGACGGCAGATCTCGGCGGCAGCGGGGTCCTGGAGTTCAGCGCCTTCGAGGGACTGACGGCCTCGTTTGCCAGTGAGCTTGGCGCCCGGTGGATCCTGCGGGGACTGCGCTCGGCTGCCGATACAGCGTATGAATTGCCGATGGCGCTCTCGAACCGCCGCTGCGCGCAATCAGGGATTGACACCGTCTTCCTGCCGGCCGGGGCGGAGACCTCCTTCATCTCATCCAGCCTCGTTCGTGAAATCGCAGCCGGCGGTGGCAGGCTGGAGGCCTTTGTTACGCCCCGGGTCGAGGAGGCGCTGCGCGGGAAATTCCCATCCTGAAGCGGACACGGGCTGCTGCCAGGTAGAAAGCTCTTGACTGAGATCGCTTCCCGGAGACCATCTACCGGCCATGGATACCAAGACGGCGGCGTTTATTACTCTCGGCTGCAAGATCAACCAATACGAGACCGAGGCGATTCGCCGGGAGGTTCTCGACCTCGGCTATGAGGAGGTCGAGAGCTCCGCGCCGGCGGATGTCTATGTCGTGAACACCTGCTCGGTGACAGCGCAGAGTGGGGCTAAGAGCCGCAAGTATATCCAGCGGGCGGCGCGGACGAATCCCGAGTCCCGGATTGTGGTGGTTGGTTGCTCCAGTGACCAGGAGAAGGAGTCCATCAGCAGGATTCCCCAGGTCGCCCTGCTCGGCGGCAATGAAGAGAAACCAATGGTGGGGCGATTTCTCGATGGATGCTGGAATCCAGGCGAGGAGATTCCCGCCGAGCTGAGTGATATCTTCGATCTGCACATATCGGGCTTCGGGGATCGCACCCGCGCGACGGTGAAGGTCCAGGACGGCTGCAACAATTATTGCAGTTTCTGCATCATTCCTTTCCTGCGAGGCCTCTCGAAGAGCCGCGCTCCCGGCGCCGTGATCGATGAGCTCGGGAGACTCGTGGACAACGGCTACATCGAGGTGGTGATCTCCGGTGTGCACCTGCAGGACTACGGACTCGAGCTCGATTCGTCCCTCGACCTCGTCGATCTTCTTGAACGTATCGCCGGAGTCGATGGCCTGAGGCGGGTTCGACTGAGCTCCCTGGGCGCGAAGGCTTTCACGCCGCGATTGCTCGACCTGCTGGAGAACCCGGTTTTCTGCAGGCACTGGCATATCCCTCTGCAGGCTGGCTCCGACAGGATCCTGGAGATCATGCGGCGTGGATATTCGATTGACGATTTCAGGCGGGCGGTTGAAGAGCTCCAGGCCCGTTTTGAAGATCCCTCGATTACCACCGATGTGATCGTGGGCCATCCCGGTGAAACAGAGGACGAATTTTCTGAGACGATCGAGAGATGCCGGGAGTTCGGTTTTTCGAAGATACACGTTTTTCCTTTCAGTATGAGGGAGGGGACCCTGGCGGCATCCCTGAAGCGGGATGTGGTCGAACACCCCGAGGTTCGCCGGCGAGCCGGGATCCTCGGCGAGCTTGACCGTGAGCTCAGCCTTGAATACAGGAAGCGTTTCATTGGACGCGGTCTCAATGTGCTCGTGGAGGGCGCCTCCGGCGGGAGGGAGGGTTGGCTCGCTGGGACGGCTGGGCGCTATCTGAAGGTCGCCTTCCCGGCTCCGTCGGCCGAGGCGAGCAGGCGTTTTCAGGGTACGCTTCAGCGGGTAAAAGTTGATAAGATCACCCAGCGAGGTCTCGATGGCCGCTGGGACGAGCAGCCCGTTGATGCCTCTGGTGTCACCCTGTATTGATTCTTCGATGAGGTGGTGCGATGGTTGGAATACCTGAAGATCTCCGGGAAGGTTCGGGAAACCCGGCGCTCGATGCGGCTCGGCTGCTCCGGCAGCGGTTGGAATTGAACCGCCGTTTCGGTTGGGATGTGCCGATCGGGGCCGCTTCACAACAGCGGGAGGCCGCTGCTGAACCTGCTGCCGGCGACGACAGCGAGAAGGAGGCGGCGCTCGAGCCCATCCGGGCCGAGGTGGCCGACTGTACTCTCTGTGGGCTCTGCGAGGGCAGGACCAATACGGTTTTCGGGGTGGGAGATGCTCTCGCCAGGCTTCTTTTCATTGGCGAGGGGCCCGGCCGGGAGGAAGATCTCCTCGGCGAACCCTTCGTTGGCAGGGCGGGAGAGCTGCTTGACAAGATCATCAGCGCGATGGGGCTCGAACGCGAACAGGTCTATATCGCGAATATCGTCAAGTGCAGGCCACCGGAGAACCGCAATCCGACACCGGAAGAAATGGCCGCCTGTCTTCCCTATCTCAAGCGTCAGATCGAGGTTCTCCAGCCCGATGTCATCTGCGCNCTTGGCGGNGTGGCGGCCAAGGCTCTGCTCTCCACCGATTTGAGCGTTGGNCGTCTAAGGGGAGAGTTNCATAANTACGCGGAGATTCCAGTCAGGGTTACCTACCATCCGGCATACCTGNTGAGAAGTCCCCATGAAAAGGCCAAGACCTGGCAGGATATCAAGGCTGTGATGGAGTTTCTCGGNCTGGAATTGCCTGCCCGGNGCGGGGGGNAATAGCGGNCACCNGCAGGGGGCNGNCCGGGGCCTGCCGGAGCCACNCNNGGAGGNTTTNCGACGGCGGGTTCTTGTCTCTTGACTTAAGGTTTGGCCAAACTTAGACTCGAAGTTCACCCCTTCGGGTGAATCCGTAAGAGTTTTCAAGCAAGCAACTTTCAGAGACGTTGAGCACGCGTCTTTCGGCATCGGATCGTATGGAGTCGATGTCGGAGGTTTTGCGTGTCTGGGCGGATGGCAGCGCTGTCTGATGCCGTATTCGTCCGGTCTCGGGGTCTGTATCTATTGACAGGTCCGGGCGGACAATGTGATCGCTACCGGATGAATGGAAATGATGTTGAATGGATTGACTCNACTCCCTTGATTCGAGGGGCGGAGCACTGGTGTCNANGGTATGGCCGATGCGGTTTCTCTCGTTGGATTCTCGTAATTACGGACAGGGATCCGATGGCTGCCGAGTTAAATNCTGGATTTATGAGCGGAAACTTGCACTGCGATTGACTTGTTATCGGAGGGTATGATACGATCCATAGACTTGCGAAATATAATGGTAACAGTGTGTTAGGTGAATTTTGGCCCCTTTGGAGTCTCTTGATTAAACTTAGTAGAGGGAGAGGCTTNGCTCCCTCNGGTTTGAATATTCACCGTGCAGATCCAAGTGGTGCTGCTCATCCAGTTTCGTGGTCTCGGTTTCTTACGGACTAAGCTCATCAAAATTTCAGCCTGTTTGTGATGACTTCCGNCCGCCCCTCAGGGTGCGGGAGTGCGGATGTTTTGTCATTTGCAGGATCCAGGTTACCCATCGCGATGCTGGCGAGGGGGACAGGTTTCTCACTCAGGGAATCAGGTAATGGCAATCAATACAGTTTGGAGTATCGATCTTGGCAAGTCTTCACTGAAGGCCGCCAGGCTCAGACGCTCCCAGGGCCATGTAGAAATAATCGCTGTCGACAAGGTCGACTATCCGCTGGGCGAAGGTGGCGAGGACACTTCAGCCCTGGCGCGTGAGGCTCTCGAGGTTTTTCTCGCCCGCAACTCGGTCAAGGATCCTGTCGTTGTNGCCCATCCCGGACAGGGCACCTTCTCCCGGTTTATCAAGATGCCGGCCTTCGACCAGAAGAAGGTCGATGATATGGTCGGGTACGAGGCCTCGCAGCAGATTCCTTTCCCCCTTGATGAGGTGATNTGGGATTACCATGTCGTCGATCGGGAGTACCTTCCAGGNGAGGAGAGNGAGGTCGCGCTCTTCGCNATNCGCAGGGAGGCGGTCGAGGATTTCCTCCTCGAGTTCACCAACAACGAGCTCGCTGTAGAGTCGATCTCCATCGGTTACCTTGGGGTCCTGAACTACGCTGTCCATGACCTGGCGCTGGAGGAGCCTTCGATCATCCTCGATATCGGGGCNTCTCACACCGATCTCATCCTCATGGACGGAGACCGCTTCTGGATCCGCGCGGTTCCGCATTCGGGCAACGAGATCACCAGGGCGATCCAGGAGCGTTTCAATCTCGGGTTCGCCGAAGCGGAGAAACTAAAACTGGCGACCGCTCGGGAGCCCCAGAAGGCGGTCAAGATATTCCAGGCGATCATCCAGCCGAAGCTGAAAGAGCTGGTCGGTGAGATCCATCGCTCGATCGGCTTCTACAGGAGCCAGTATGGCGAGGTCAATTTCTCCAAGCTCTATCTCCTGGGTAATGGTTCCAGGATCATCGGCATCAAACGCTTTCTCCAGGAGAGCCTCAATACGCCGGTCGAGAAGGTCCAGAGCATCAGCCACTACCGGGTGAGCCGGGAGGCNAACCTGAANNTGCTCCAGTCCAATCTTCCCGCCTTTTCCACCGCCCTNGGTTCAGCCATGCACATANTGGGGGATGCCGCCTGCAGTGTGGANCTTGTGCCGGCTGAAGACAAGATTGCCAAGGAGGTCAACCGTAAGAAGAAGCANGTCTTTATCGCGGCGGCCATTGTCCTGTTGGCGATGCTGATCAGTAATTANCTTCTGACAAAGCAGACGAGTGATTTCAAAGGCGANGCGGNTTTTGCCAATAAAGAGATNGCNCCNCTGNAAAAGGGCAAGGGAGGCAAGGNTGCCTACGACGNCCTGGGCCTGGAANTTNNCGGNTTGATCTCCGATATGAAGGGGATTGTCGAATTGCGAGGNCGAGTGCTCTCCGCGCTCCAGTCGCTCGATTCTNTCCTGGCCACNTTTCCCAATTCCAACAGCCCATCGCTTACGGTACCCGTGAAGGATGGCGCTCCCGCTCTNGGTGAGCAGATGGAAGAGCTGCTGTCNCAGCGGCTCTGGATTCCCTGGGCCCGGTTCAGCCGNCTTGATGATCCGANGGCCAAGGATCCGAAGAAGGGCAGTGACGTGCCGACCGAGCCGACCTATGAATTCAAGGTCCGAGTGATGGTCAAGAGCAAGGACAACCTGGAACAATCGGTCGCCTTTATCCGCGAGAAATTCCAAAAGCCTCTCGAGGCCGCCTTGAAATCACAGGGTCTCGATATAAAGCCTTCCAAGGAAGGTGGCCCCCTGGTTGAGATCGGCACAATTCAGCCGAACCTCGATGAGATCTATCACTCCCCCTCCGGCCGCGATGCCGGAACCGAAGGCGGGCAGGAGGGAAGACCCTTCGACAGTGTCGAGGTCTCCTGGGTCGTGGTGACGAGTCCTGTCGAGGTCCCGGAACCGGAAGCCGAGGAAGAGACTCCCGGAGAGGGATAGGGGTCGGATCATTAGGAACCAATATCATGGATAAAATGAAAGACAATCTATTCGGCCTGGGAGTATTCCTGGTGGTGGTGGTTCTCGGGGGCGCGGGGTATTCCCTGGTCTATTCGCCGAAGGCGGATCTGGACAGACAGAGTAAAGCTCTCAGCACGGCGAATAAGGCCCTGAAGGGATTCATCAGCGAGGAGGTCCTTCCCACTGAGGAGTACGTCAGGAAGATCACGGCAGCGCAGGAGGAGATGGAGGATATTTTTGACGAGGCTGTCGATGTCTTTCAGGGTCGTTGCGAAGCCTTCCATCTTTTCTTTTCTGACCAGGCGCAGGTGCCCACCGTTTCGGAATTCTCCGGACAATACCAGGACTCGAGTACGAGCTTGAGGACGAAATACTGGGAGAAATTCCCTCGCAAGGCCGTCGAGGGGAAGGAAGGCGAACCCGAGAAGGAAGAGGATCCTGAAAAGAGAGCTCCCATCATCGAGATGGTGAAGGATACCGATATTGAAGGTCCTGAAAGTGAAGCGAAGATGCGCCAGGCGATGAAGCAGTACTGGATATCGGAGGCGGTCTTCAGCTCCTGCGAACAGCTTGAAATAGGCGGTCTGCAGTCCATCGACTTCCCCGTGGAGAAGGAGAGAAGCGCCTCGCGTCGCTCGAGCAAAAAAAGCGAGCCGAAAGCTCCCACCAGCAAGGTAGTCTACGCGAAGGTGGAAGCCACCGTGCTCCTTCACATGAAGTACAGCAAGCTCAAGGAATTCTTCGGGGCCCTGTATAAAAACCCCCGGGTACCTTTTCTCGATCCGAAGAGCGTTGAGTTTGGAAAGATCGAAGATTCCGTTAAGGACTTTTCGAAATTTGTCCGTCAGCAGACTTTCCAGTCTCGAGCCCTCGCGGATGCCGCCGAGGCTGCTGGAGAACTGGCCGTCCAGGAGCCCCTGGTAAAGGTTCGCCTGGACCTGGTCGCCCTCGACTGGAAGGGGGTGGAGCGTGTCAATGATGATTCCGATGGAAACGAAGACGAAGATGAATAGTTATGGCTGATAGCTCAAAGCTTAAACAAAAACTCGATATAGTCTCTTACGCGGTCGCCGCGGCTCTCGTTGTGGCGGTCCTCGCTCTTCCTTCCTTTGTCAGCAGCACAGGCTCCACCACCCAGGATGAGGTGCGCAAGCGGCTGATAAAGCTCGAGGAGAAGGTGACGGAGGCTAACCGGGATCCCGCCCCGGAGATCCCCCAATGGTCGAGTGAGGTGCGTGCTCTGTGGAGTGTCTCCAGTAGTGGAGAAAGGGCTTCCTGGGTGACGGAAAACAAGCCGGCTTCGCTGAGATTGTGGAACGATATTCCCGCGGCGGTGGCAGCTCATGCTCCCGGCGGGGTGGTCTCGATCGAGCTCGTTCGTGACAGCCAGAAGAAGAGTCCCATGCTGCGGGTGACCGGCAAGCTATCTTCCAAGAACCAGCATATTGAAGTTGAGCAGATCGTTCTCGAGAAGAAAGCCGGGGATGGAGAGTTCAATAAGGTTGAAGGCTTTGAGTCCGTTGAGGATTTCATCTACGAAGATAGCGATGTCCTTCCGGGACAGACCTATGGTTACCGTTTCGTTTCTTCAGCGGTTCCGGCCCAGGTCGCGGATGGTCTTCCCGCGCCGATATTGGATGCTGCCGCCACGACCATGAACTCAAACGAACTGCTCATAGAGAATCCGGTTCCGATGGACCTGGTGGTCAAGGTCGGGAGCTACGCCGATGAACAGATTGAGCCGAAGCTGCTCGGCCAGATCCTTTACTGGGACTACTCCGCAGCCAAGAAGGTCACCTTGAGGACGAGGGGGCCGGATGGGGCCTGGGGAAAGGGATTCGCCTTTGGCGAGGCTCACAACGGCAAACCACGCTTCGGTATTCGCAGGATCGTCCCTGAGAAAGACAGCAAGTACCACGGTGTGACGATCGATGATCATCTCACCGGAAAGAGGATCGTTTTCAAGAAAGAGACGACCTCTCTGCCCTCTATCGACTCCTGGGATACGGTGGAGTCGGCGTTTGAAGTACCGGATAAACCCGAGGAACCGGAAGAACCCGGAAAAACAGGCGCTGCCAAGGGAACTGCTAAGGGAACCGCCAAGCCGAGCGCGAAAAAACCNGTGGNTAAGCCCGCAAGTACTGAAAAAACAGNAACTTCNGGGAAAAAACCNAAACCNGCGNNAGAGACTCCAAAAAAGCGTCCGGGCGGGAGGAAGCGNCCTGGATTTGAATAATTTCCNNGTGTGGGTACGGGNAACTACAGAAAATAGTGAGATATANCCGATTAATGGAGAAGAAATAGACAGACGATTGTGAGGACGTTTATCACAGTCGCATTTAGATTTTAGCTGGATTTTTAGATATCGCGGGTGATCATCGNGTGTCGNTCAGGTTGAGTCCTGAACGGCCCACTTGATCCTGCTACGGTAGGCTCTTCAAAATATCCGGGTTTCTCGGGGTGGCTTTTGAGAACTTGGAGAGTTTTGGGAGCTTGTCCTTCGGGCGCTTTTCCGCTCCGGAGGCATGAAGCGGGATAAAGATTGGATCCTACCTCGATGTGCCGTTCTGCCGGTGGCATTCCTTGCCTGATTTTTTCCGGTTGAGTCTTTATTNAGACCGGAAGGAGTTAGAGTTGAGGATTNTGAAAATNTCNNTTTTTTTGGGTTTGAANAGCCCGATCCAGCAGACGGGGTGTCTGCGGGCTTATTAATTACGAGGAAAAGCATGACCTGGCTTGAACGATCAATAAATTCAAAATCCATCCCTGGGAGTCTCAGCGGGTGTCGTGAGAGCCATCATAGAAATGAGCGAGGTATTGTAATGGAAGGTTTACGGGAGAGATCCTGCCTCCGGTCTGGCGCTATAGCGCGGGCCGCGTTTTCCGTTCTTTGGGTCGCCTGTTCAGGACTNCTGCTTCTGAATGGCTGTGCCGGCACTCAAGGACATGAAGTCTCCGCTGCAAAGGCTCCTGCTGCCGCCCTTGCGAAGAAGTGGATCGATGAGAACAAACCCGAGGTCGAGGCTGCCGACGAGGCGGACCGCGGCATCGCGATCGGCGGTGGAGGCCAGGAAGATGGTGGAAAAGCCGAGCCCGGCAATGCCGCCGATGTACTCAAACGTATGCGCGAAACGGGCAAGGTCAACCAGGGGGCTTCGACAGCCCTGACTGGTGAAGCCAACAAGCATCGGACTCTCGGTGAGTTGTTCGAAGCCGAGCTGAAGCTTCAGCAGGCTCTGAACCTCTGGCCGGCCAACGAGCGGGCCCAGCAGCTTCTCGATGAGGTTCGCATGCTCCGCGGAGACCGCAGGGGCGAGGTTCCCGTGGTTGCCAAGGACATCCGTGAACAGCTCAAGGTTCAGCGGCAGATGCTGCGCTACGAGATCGAGCGTCATCTCAATCGTGCCATGCAGCATTCCGAGGAAAGCGATTATGACAAGGCGATTGACAGCTACAATAGGGCGATCGATGGGATCAACCACGCTCCCTTTGATCTCGGCATCGATTCCTATCTCGATCGTGCCAAGCAGGGGCTCGCCAAGAGCCAGGCTGAGAAGAAGCACAAGGATTTCGAGGATCAGCAGACCCTGCTGCGCATGATCCAGCAGAGCAAACGCGAGCAGGAAGCCGAATCGCTGGACTTCATCGAGAACCATATCAGGGCTCTGCGCCGTCGGGCGACCGCGGCCAGGGACAATCGCGATTATGATAAGGCGGGCGAGCTCTACGAAAAGATTCTCGCGCTGAACCCCCACGATGAAGATGCCCAGAACCAGCATCGGCTGGCCAGGGAGCACCATCACCTGCAGACGCTCGACCGTTTCATGCGGGCCAATATCGACAACTACCGCAAGGCGGTTCTTGGTGTGCTGGAGTCCTCGGTCATCTACCAGGAGATCTTCCGCTATCCCGACAAGGACGAATGGATCCGGCTCTCTCCCAAGGTCGTGACCATCGAGGCGCAGATTGCCAAGTTTGAATCTCCCCTCGAGAAGGAGATACGCAGGAAGCTCGCCCAGTCGATAACCTACGGACTCGAAGAGCCGGTGTCGCTGCGGGAAGCCCTGAGTGATCTGCAGGGACTTACGGGGGTCAACTTCTTCATCCAGTCCTCAGACCTTGGAGATACCGAGGTGCAGCTGGAGACCCTGAACAACCTGCCCCTGAGTAATGTCCTCAACTTCCTGCTGAGAAACGCCGGCGATGGGGTCGGCTATGTCATCAGGGAAGGAGCTGTCGTCATCGCCGAAGATGAAGAGCAGCTGCAGGAGCCCAAGTACCTGCGTTTCTACGAGATCAGCGATCTTGTGAACAAGCGTCCTGATTTCCCCGCCGACGATCTCGCCCTTGACGAGATGTCCGGGTCAAGCGATGTGGATGCCGCCGCCGATATCGCCTTTGGTGACGAGGATGAGGGTGAGGTCGCCGGAGACGTCTACGAGAAGGACGAGCTGCTGAGTCTTATCGCCCGCGAGCTCAACGCTGGCGGCGAAGCCGAGGGGGAGGAAGAGGTCGAAGGAATTCGAATCCATCCCGGTGGTAAGCTCATGGCCCTGACGACGCTTCAGAACCATATCAAGCTCGCGAAGATCCTCGAGCGGTTCCGCAAGGCTACCGGGATGATGGTGACGGTCGAATCCCGCTTCCTCGATATCCAGGACAACTTCCTCGAGTCCATCGGGATCAATGTCGGTAATGGAGGCGCGAACTTCCTGCCCAATACGATTCCCGATATCGACGGTGAGGGAACGGCTCTCTCTCCCGGCTATGAATTTACTGATGCCGCTGGTGAGATGAATCTCCGGGTGGCCAGTATCGGCGCGCTCAGCAATCCGCTGGGCTCCCAGGTCAACCCGTTCAACCTCTCCGGCACCGGCGGTGGCGCCTACCAGGTGAATGCGATCAACCCTGATCGTTTCGTCCTCGAGGCTCTGCTGACCGGCGTCGCCAAGGACCAGGAAATTCGCAGGTTGAACTCNCCTCGGGTAACCGCCTTCAATACCCAGACGGCCCATACGCTCGTCGTCAACCAGGCGGCCTATATCCAGGACCTCGAGGTCAACCAGACGGGTGTCGTTCCCGTCATCAATCCTGTAATCGGCGTACTCAATACCGGTTCGATTCTCGAGGTCAGGCCGACCATCAGCTTCGACCGCAAGTATGTCGTCCTGGAGATCCAGCCGACCCTGGCCGAGCAGATCGGACAGGATGTAGCCGTCCTGAACCTTTCGGGCGGTAATACTACGGTTCCCGTGCAGTTGCCGATCGTTTCGGTAACCAAGATCAAGACGACGGTGAACGTCCCTGACGGTGGTACCG
The DNA here is from genome assembly GCA_002695115.1 of Planctomycetota bacterium. Lineage (GTDB taxonomy): Bacteria > Planctomycetota > UBA8108 > UBA8108 > UBA8108 > UBA8108. The sequence continues at coordinate 6,920 of NZOA01000008.1, read as the reverse complement.
TGCTGCTTGGCGGCCTCAAGCGCGAGGTCAAGCAGAAGGCCTCCATCGGCTTGCCCGCATTGCGCCGTATTCCGCTGGCCAACCTGTTCTTTGGCCGCAATGCAAATGCCGCCCTGCGCTCCAATCTGTTTGTTCTGATCAATACGCATATTACCGTTGTCCACGAGGAGGAAGCGCGGCTGTTCGGTACTGGACTCGAATAAGCCAGCGACCTCCTGGGCCTTGTCTATGAATGTCCAGGAATGTCCGGGAAGCCGGGCAACTTTAGGAATGGAATCGGAGAACCCGGTGTAAAGGTGGCGAGTAAGGAATGAAGGCGAGTCCAATACCTGATTATTCAGCACGGGAGAAGCAAAGAGCTCCCGGTCTCCGGCGTTTTTCGCTGGAGGCGTTCTCCTCCGGCGGAGGCCGGGGTTGGTTAAAGATCGTGATACCAGTGATGCTATCAGTTGTTTCAAATCCTGATCTGCGCGCCCAGGGCTTCAGTGCTGAGGACAGTTCGTTCGCAGATTCCCTGGTCCGCGACCTGCGGTACTTTGATACCGCGCGCAGATGGTTCGCCGAAAAGCGCCAGGAGCGTGGTGTGAAGCCCGAGATGATGGCTGAGATCGACTCCCGGCTCATAGATATCCTGCAGGCTGAGGGCAAGGGCGATGAAGCGCTGGAGGCTCTTGCCGAGTTCAAGAAGAAGTGGCCTTCCCATCCGCGCGCCGCCCTCGGTTCCCTTGAGAGGTTGGGAGCCGCCTTCTCGGCTATTCTCCAGGATCTCGAAAAAGCCGGAACCGAATCCGACAAGGCGAAATCCGATGCGCTGCAATCAAAGGCCTCGGGGGAATTCAAGCTCAAGGTGGAGAAGCCCCTGGCTGCCCTGATTGTCGACCTGAACAAGCAAGCCAAGGCCGCCAAGGGCAAGGAGGGCTTAACCAAGACGCGGCTTTTCTACCAGGCGGAGCTGGCCAGGATTAACATCTACCTGGTGTATGCCAGGAGCCTGGCAGCGGGCGCCGAGCGCGACAGCTATCTCAAGAAGGGGTTGGATTTCGCTGACTTCTTTGTCAACGAGCGAGATGAATTTTACATCATGAGGTACGAGGCCCAGATCCAGAAGGGACTCTACCTCCTGGAAATGGAGCGGTTCCTGGTAGCTGCCGAAGAGCTCGAGTTGATCTTTGACATCGAGCCCTTTGCCCGGCCTCCGTTCTCGCCCCAGCTTCTCAAGGCCTTCCATACGATTCGTCTCAAGGCCTACCTTTTTTCCGCCAAGGCGTACAATGGGGCCAAAAAGCCCGAGATCGCGGTGAATATTCTCAAGCCGATCATGAGATCGACTCCCGTTCCGGGAGACCCGTTCGCGCCGGCTATCGGGATCGTGGAGTCCGATTCGGATCTCCAGCAGTTTGCCGTCCTGGCGCGTCTCGAATACGGGATCGCCCTTGCGGATGCTGGAGATGCCCCCAAGGGCATGGCCGTTATCCATGCAGTAATCTCGAAATACGACAAGCTCTTCAAGGAGTCAGAGGTCGATAAGTACCGCGCCTTTGTTATCGATGCGCGCAAGGCGCTTGGCAGGGTCTCGTCTTCGGGAAACGCGGCGCTCTCCGGACGTGACTACTACCAGGCCGCGATCGGATTGAAGAGTGAGCTCAAGCTGGAGGGAGCTCTCCATGCTTTCCAGACCGCGTTGGCTAAGCTCTCCGGTCCCGAGGTCCAGGAATACGCCCCCCTTTGTCTTAACGAGATTGGTGAGCTGAGCTTTATCCTGAATCGGTTTGATGAAGCTGCGGTCGCCTTCTCCGAGCTTGCCGACCACCATTCGAGCAGCAAGATTTTCCGTTCGAAGGCCGCCACCAGCTTCGCCGCCTCGGTCGACAAGGCCAAGCGCGCCATTGGAGAGTCCGGCTCCACTCACGCCGGCTATGTCTTCCTGACCGCCAAGGCCGACGAGTTCAGCCTGGGTGATACCAAGTACCAGGTCAAGATGTCCGAAGCGGGACAATTCGAGGAACAGGGTGATTTCGCCAAGGCCCGGGAGGCGTTCCTCGCGGTTCCCAGGGATGACCAGGGTGTCCCGGTTTCGTATTATCTGCGGGCCCAGGCTCGCGGTCTCTCCACGCTGGTGCGGGAGTACGAGGCTGCCGGGGAGGATGAGGCGGCCAGGAGCCTGATTCTCGAAGCCTTCAAGGAGGGTACCGGAAAGCTCCAGGCTGTTCTCGATGAAGCGATCGAGAATAAGGACCTCAGGGCGGCGGGCGTCGCGGCGCTCGGCCTGGGCCAGATGTATTATCATCTCGAGCGGTATTCCGATGCGGTCAACCCCCTCAAGTTCTTTACGAAAGAGCTTAAGGAGGATAAGTACTATCGGTGTACNGGGCTCGGCTATCTCGTCCTCTCCATGGTTCGAGCCGGGCAGGGAAAAGAGGCAGGAGTTATCTACGCGGACCTGAGAAGCGACTGCGCCAAGGAGCCATCCGTAGCCACCGCCGCGTACGTCCTCTCCGATGATGCCGATGCCGCCGGTGACAGCAGGAAGGCGGCGATTTACCTGCTTCAGTTCGCGGAGCATCCCAGCACCAGGAACGAGATGAACGATCTCATGATGGTCATGAAAATCGTAAAGGTACTCAGCGATGGGAGGCTCACTTCAGATGCCAAGCGTTACGTGGAAAAGGCCAAGAAGATTGGCGGCGGGGCGAGCAAGCTAGGCCGGGAGCTCCTCCTGATGGAAGGTCAGATCGCCATGAGCGGCAAGGACTGGAAAGCCGCCATCGCCATCTTCCAGCGCTACGTGAAGGAATACGAGGTCAAGGGAGCCAATTATGAGGATCCGTTTGTCTGCAAGGATCTTGCCTGGGCGACCATCATGCTGGCGAGGCAGATTCATCCCAAGCCGANGCCGCTGCCGCTGGATAAGCTGAAATTGGCCGAGCAATACTACGGTCATGCTTTTTTCCTGCTGCACAACCTGATCAATACTCGCCGGGTGCCCAACCAGGAGCCGGACCCTGCCCTGGTTCGGGATTATTGGAAAATCGCCTTGCTGCTGCAGAAGGTGCGTTATTCCGCGGGCAAGGTAGGAGATGCGGAGGCCTTTGGCGAGATACATAAATTCGTGAACGAGAACCAGGCCAGGATCAGGGCGGAGAGCGAACTCTGGTCGCAGTTTCTGAAGTACTGGAAATACGCGCTCAATAAAATGAAAGATGCGGGCCAAATTGACGATCCAGAAAAATTCCTCAAGGTCGGCTGATGGGTGAGTCAAGGACAGGAACAAAAATGAGCTATTCAAACCACGAAACAGAGGCTTTAAGGCTGGGGGCGTTGGTGCCGCTCCTGGTGGCTGGCCTGAGCTGTTTCTTCACTTCGTCTTTGAAGGCGGATGTGATCGTTCAGGCCAACGGCAAGCGCCTCGATGGAGTTACCGTTCTCTCCGCCAAGTGGGACCAGGTGCTTTTCAAGCAGGGCAACAATACCGTCAAGCTGCTTGGCGATAAGGTCGCCAGCATCCAGCGTGAATCGGCCTATCTCCAGCCCGTGCGCAGCGCCATCTCAGGCGGTAATTACCAGAAGGCCCTCTCGAGTATTTCCAAGCTGGATGGCAGGGGACTCAAGGGCTGGCAGGCTGCCGAGCTTCAGTATCTCAAGGGCAAGGCTCTTCTGGAGGGTGGCAACGCCGACAAGGCCGACGATGCGTTCAAGGAATTTATCCAGGCCAACCAGGAGAGTAAAGACTATTGGCTTCCGCATGCCATTTACGGCAGGGGCCAGGCCAGCATATCCCTGGGCAGAGGAAACTCGGCTCAGCAGCATTTCAAGGGGCTCTCTCCCTACGGGCCGACCTGGGTTCTGCGGGCGAAGCTCGGCGAAGCCAGGGGACTTTTCCTCGCCAAGAAATACGTCGAGGCGAGGACCAGGTTCAACGAGGTGGCGAATGACCGCAAGGCGCCTCTCTCGCTCAAGACCGATGCCGTGGTCGGAAGAATTGGTGTCATTGTCTCCCAGAAACAATTCGACAAGGCCATCAGTGACCTCGATAGGACCTTCTTCTCGGGATCCACCGCGACGCAGAGCCTCAATTACGGAGAATCAAGGGCCAGGGCGACCTACCTGATGGGGGTCTGCTACAAGGGCCTTACTGGCAAGGGAAACCTCGAGAAGGCGGAGATCTGGCTTCTCAAGGCGGCGGTTCTTTACCGTCATCACAAGGAAGTGTACAGGAATTCCTGTACGGAACTCGCTGATGTATACAAGCAGCTGGGCCGTGCGGACAGGGCGACAGAGTGGGGGAAGCGAGCGGGAGGAAAGAGTTGAATGCCCGGCAGAGAGCTGCAGGGAAAACAGTCAGTCAATCAACCGAGGGAAACCTCATCCAAGAGTAAATAAACGAGAATGGCCATAGGAGTAGAGACGCCATGTTGAGTAATTCAGCCCACAAGGGCACTGATCATCGTTACGAGATTGTCGATTCCCATGGAGATAAGAATCCGTGGGTGAGTGGAATGCTGCTCTTCGGAGCATTTGCGCTACTGGCTTTGTGTTCTTTCGCGTTGGCCGGGAGCCTGGCCTTTGCCCAGGACGGCACCGTGGAAACCAAGACCGTACTCGATGCGCTGATGGAAGCGGGTGTCATCGGTTTGGTGATTATCCTGATGTCGATAGTTGGCGGCGCCCTCTCGATCACCTTCGCCTTCCAGCTGCGCCGGGATGTCCTGGTTCCTCCCGAGGTGCTCGGCCTTGTGGAGAACCTGTTCGAGGACGAGGAGTACGAGGAGGCCTATCATCACTGTGAGGCGAACCCCAGTATTCTCTCCGCGGTTGTCTCCGGCGGCCTGTCGAAGCTCGAAGATGGTTACGAGCAGATGTCCGACACGATGGTCGAGGTTCTCGAGATGGAGTCCACCAAGCTTCATCAGAAGGTCGGCTATCTTTCGTTGATCGCGAACCTGTCACCGATGATGGGGCTGCTTGGAACCGTTTTCGGAATGATCGTGACCTTCAATACGATCGCGAATTCTCCTGTCCAGCCGAGTCCGAAAGAGCTCGCGGCCGGTATCTCGATCGCTCTTGGAACGACCTTTCTCGGTCTCTGTGTGGCGATCCCGCTGACTGCTGTTTACGTCTATTTCCGAAACAAGGTCATCCAGGTCGTCACCGAGGTCGGAGCCGTATCCGAGGAACTGATGGCCCGCTTCAAACCCGAGTGAATCTGAGTGAGCATTTTTAGCGTGTACGAGACTTTTTTGATTGTTCGAGGAAATCGATCATGAAGAAGAGAAAAAAAACCGACGACAATTTTGAAGTCAAGATGGAGATGACGCCCATGATCGACTGCGTCTTCCTCCTCATCATGTTCTTCATCCTGACCACGCAGATCACGGTGAACATCGAGGATGTTGTGCTCCCCTTCGCGCTTGAAGGCAAGGTCCAGCAGCACAAGGACACCAACGAGTTGATGCTGATTCTGAATGTGAGAAAGAACCGGAAGAACGCGAAGCCCTCTGATCGCTCAGGAGAGATCGTCTACCAGGCCCGGGTCTACAACCCGAAGGAGTTGAAGGCAAAGCTCGATGACGAGGTCGCCTATGATGCGGCGCCTCCTCCGCGCGGCCGGGGCCGCACGAAAGAGGAAGGGCCCAACGGCGTTCAGCTCTCCAGGCTGGAGATCCTGATTCGCTACGACAAGAGCGTGAGATCCGAATACTTGCGGCAAATCTTCGAGCAGTGTCAGAAGGCCGGCATCTACAAGCTGAAGCTGGCGACGACCCAACCTGAAGGCTAACTGGAAAAAGATCCTGCGATGAGAATAAAAAAGAACAAGAGAGTTATCGAAAAAGCTGAAATGGACATGACGCCGATGATCGACATCGTGTTCCAGTTGCTCATCTTTTTTCTCCTCTCTGCCAAATTCATCGCCCTCGAGGGGCAACTCGCTTCCTACCTGCCGAAGGACAGGGGGCTCCAGGCCGCGTTTTCGAAGATCGAACCGGATGAGGTCATCTTCTTCCTCGATTGGATCGCCGAAGAGTCAAACATCATGACCGGCACGGTTCGTTGCCAGACGATTAACTACAAGCCACCTGGAGACTCCTCCGGAAGGGATTATGAATTTCCTTCCGTCGATGCGGGCGGCACCAGGAGGATCCCCTACAGTCCGAACCGAAAACTCGTGCAGTACGGTGAATCGGTAGATATGCCCGGCTACCAGATACCGGATTTCGATCTTATCGAAGGTTACCTCCTACACCGTCACCAGCTCTATGAAACAAAGGGCAGTGGAAAGAGCATTCCGGTAACCATCAACGTTTCCGACCAGGTGCCCATGCAGATGGTTGCCAATATTGTCGATATCTGTACACGGATAGGAATAAGTAATGTGACGATCGCGGCCAAGGAGGTCCCGATCGATTAGAAAGTCAACCCGCTGTTGGAGGGTCTAGCCAACAGCGGCTTTTAAACGAGGTAAACGAGGAATGAAAACAAGGAGAATGGAACTAATGCGAAAGCGAATGAGCCGGTTAGCTCTTCTGAGCGCCTTGGCTTGCTTTGGCGTCCTGCTGCTTCCGGCCTGTGGGGGTACCGGAGACAGTATTGAGGAGCGTGCTCGCCAGGCAGTCTCTGTCGATGATAATTCCGATACTGAGAGCCCCGATACGAGCGGGGATCTGGCGCTTGCCAATCCCGCCAGTGGAGGAGACGTTGAGGGAACTGGCCAGGAAAAATCCGGGATCGATTCAAGTGATCTCCCCCCTCTCGACGAAATCGATGAGCTCGCTGCCGAGGCTGCTGATGAGGACGCTGCGTCTGAAGCCGCCGCGCCCCAGGAAAAAGATGAGCTTGACCTCGATGATCTGGATGATCCTCAGGAGAAGCCCGCTGAGCCCGCTGAGCCTGAGGCGCCCGCCGAGCCCGCTCCCGAAGAGCCT
>NZOA01000007.1 GCA_002695115.1 Planctomycetota bacterium | reverse complement strand
CGGATCAACCCGGCCGGGACTCGATCTCCATCCGGCTCAGCCGGATAACCTGCCCCCAGTATAAGCCACAAATCCGCGCGCCACCAAGAAGCTCTGCCGACCGACTGAGAGTCGGCATCCAGGGCGGAAAGGACCGCCCAGCCAACGAGCTGTGCAACCCGGTTACTTGGTCAGGTAGTTCTTCCGCAGGGAAACTCCGTCGCGGCGGGTTTCGAATAGGTAGCTCTTCTCCGATTCGCGCGNGACGCTGCCGAGCCCGCCCTCGAGATCCCTGNCGACTGGCTTTCCCNGCTCGGCNTCTCTCAGGCAGGAGGTGACGTGNGCNATAGTGCAGGCTTCCTTCGCCTCCTTCCCGTTGAGATGGGCGATCGCTTCAGTCGANGAGGACTCCAGCAGCTTTGGCCACAGCTTCCTGAACAATGAGCTGGAGGCGTAGACATCGGCGCTGTTGAGCTTNCCGTTGATGGCGAAGGCATAGCCGATGACATCATCGTATTTTCCGACCAGGCCCTCGAGCTCAACGAGATAGGCATCGACATTCACCCTGAGCGTCTTGTTTTCGAGAGCCAGNTGGAGACTCGATGGTGAAGCTGCGGAATAGATANCCGTGGAGAGGCTTTTGCTCAAGGCNNCCTGGACATCCCTGACNTTNTNCCAGACGTCCNGCTGGTTNTTCGAATGCCGCACGGCNAGCTTGAGNTCCTTGGATGATACGNACTGGGTGCTCNANCTGAACCNGCCGCCTCTTGCGNCGCCGNCNCGGTAAGCCCAGCGCCCCTGCTCGACACAGAAGGCCGCCAGCGGCACATTGCCGGAGTGNGGAACGANGACAATATCGACTCCGATGGTNCGATCCTGCCTGCCGCCCTTGACGATATCCCCAGCCTGGATATANACGGGCNGGTCTCCCCTNTTATCAACCATCAGGGTGTTGACGNCGGCGCCGGAANTNCCCCGCACCNGGTTCTGATAGGCAAGGCGTTCCACTTCCCGTTCCAGNCGGCTGCNCGAACTGGANTTCCNNTCGGACGATGCGNTCCTCCTCTCGGACCCCTTCTCAGAAAGGACCACCTTTCCACTCTCGAGGCCCTCCCTGAGGGTGATGAACTCATCTGTAGTACTGTCCTCNCCATGAAACAGGAAAACGCTCAGGTTACGGTGCAGATAGGGACCGCTGATCCTGAGAGCGCGACCATCGCCGGCGATGCTCTTCGATTCCGATTTCGCTGGCGACACCCTCTCCGTTTTCCGGGCAGGTGGGGACGAGGAACCGCCGCACCCATTGGTAACCATGGAGACCGTGNCCAGAAGGCACAGAGCGAATCGGACGACGGCAGTACGCTGACAATTCATAGATCTTTCCCTATTGGATGGATAACTCATTTCTTCCCTTCTTTTCTCCAATTACGTTTTCTTCCGGGCCCCACTGAAACAGGACCGCCCGGGGTCACCTGATCGTAAGATAAACCCGGTTCGGACTCTCGATCAGGAACCGCACCCCCTTGAATCAACGCCTGCCCTCCAGCTCGAGGCGAGTATTCNCTTCAGGGGAGCGTNACTACTCTCCCGGGTCTCTTCACAGGGGGAATTATCAGGGCGATTTTCCCTCATGCAAAAAAACGCCGGGGATTTATCCGGAAGAGGAAATCGTCTGCCCNCCTCAGCCGCAGCCGTCGTGGCTTTCGCAGGACAATTCCCGCTCGGCGGTGTCCAGCCCGCACTCCCCGAAGGGCTCCCGCGGCGGCTCTCCGGCGAGAAAGAGATAGGTGAGGATGGCGACCGCGTCAGAGAGGTTCACACCTCCATCCCGGTTTACATCGCCGCTCCGCAGGCATGAAGGCTGAGCTCCGGCGCGGAACAGGTACTCCAGGAGAAAGACCGCGTCGGTGAGCGTCACGAGACCGTCATCGTATACGTCGGCGCGGCGAAACGGCGTCCCCACACCGCTTCTCTCGAAGGAGCGAACGCGCGGCGATGCCAGCTCCCGGTAGTCTTCATCCAGGTAGCGCACCTCGGCCTCCACCTCGAAACGCGCCTCGGGCGCCGCGACCTCGATGAAATGAACCGGGCCGTCGACTCCCTCGAGTTCCGCAGGAGGATTCAACCTGACCCAATACCGCGGGCTGCGGTTGTGCCGCAGGGCCGAGTAGACCAGGTCCCAGTACCCGGTGACCTCACGACTCTCTCCTGCAAGCTCCAGCTCTGCCCGGACCAGGGCGGCGGGACCCGTATCGTTCGGCGTGCGCGGGGGCTCGTGTCTCTCCAGCAGCCGGATGGTTCCATCATCGACCGCCACGTTCACCTCCCAGAGCGGCAGGGTCTCGTAGGTACACGATGAATAGGTGACGACAAATCCGAAGTTGCCGTTGAGAACCATATCGTGGGCCAGGTATTCCCCGTCGATAACCCGAACCGCCTCCACCGGCTCACCACCAAGAGCCTCGAAGGAGAGATCGGAGAGCTGGATCCGGTACTCCTCGCCGCCGGGGAGAGTAAAGTCCTGCTCATAGCGGAACCTGTAGGTCACCAGGTCTCCCTCGGGCATCCTCGTGACGCGGAAGGCGCCNGGTCCCNGCGGAACCGCCACCTCGCGGGCCGGNCCCAGNCGGACCTCTTCGAAGAGCTCGGCGCTGAAATCACCCCGCCCGGTCGGCAGGGCCAGCCGCCCGGAGGCGAAACGAAGCGTGCTCTTGAGCTCGTACGCCCGCTCTAGCGGACGGGACTGGACAAAGACGCCGCAGGCCGAGGTGTCCGCCGGGATGACCAGCTCAAAGATCGGCGCGGGCGGCGCAAGCTCGGAGCGAAGGAAGGGACGGACCTGCTTGATCGCGAGGGCGCCGTCCGACTCGATCTTGAACTCGACATCGAGGAGGATATTCTCCCGGCCGCGACCGTCATCCTCGATGGGAAAGCGGCGGTCGATATGCCATAGCACCGCGCCCAGCTCCGCGAGCTGCTCATCGGAGAGGACCCGCTCGCCCTCATCTACCAGTGAAGAAGCCTCGGCCCGCACAAGCTCGACCAGCCCTTCAGCGCTCATCTCCAGGAGACTTTTCTCAACGCTCACCCCGGGCTCCGGATCGACGACGCTCGCCTCGCCGAACTGAGCGGTAACCAGGTAGCGACTGTCCTCCGCGCGCGCCGGGTTGCCCGTAAAGGCCACCCCGTTGGCCAGCTCGTCCACATAGGCCCGGCTGACGAAGATCCCCATGGCAGCCAGCTCCTGGGGAAGCCCGTAGTAGGCGCGCTCCTCGTAGGCCCGGAAATTCCAGAGGCTGCCCCATACCCGGCGAAGGGCGCGCGGGAATCCACGCTCGCTATCGCGCGTCGCATCGCAGAGTGAAGGACCCCGTGCATCATTGTCTACATCATCGGCGGCGCAGGCGGAGGTCGAATCGTAGAGGCCGGCTCCGTTGAATTCGAGAATATCCTCAACATTGGAGGACGAGCGGCAGCGCACCCTGGCGCGGTTCTCCCCGAAGACCTCAAAGGCGCGAAGCGCCAGCACCTCCACCAGCCCCGCGTCAATGCGGCTGTCATCTTCGATATGATCCCGGAAGCTCTCAAGCGTATCGAAGCGCAACCGGGAATCTCCCTGGAATTCGGGCCAGTCCGTCAGCTCCTCGACGAAGCGCTCGTAGGTCACGCTGCGCCCGGGATTCCTGGCGGAGGCTATGGTATTGGTGCGCATGAAATCAAGGTAGTAGTGCATGGGGATGGAGAAGCCCGACTCCCTGTACCGCTCGAACTCCCCATCCAGGATTCTCTGGAGGCGCGCCATGTTTGTCGCCTTGCCGCCATAGCGGGACTCGGGAGCGACTGTATCCCCGGAGAGATCCATCTCCCCCAGGCTGTCCAACCCCGCGTATACCGCATCAAGGCCGGGCGTATCGACCAGCTCCGGACGGTTCGCATCCCAGCCCTCCCGGGCTTCGGCNAGCGTCACCTCCTCNGTGGTCACTCCCCCGGAGCTCACCTCCAGCCGGATCAACCGGCCGTCAAGCTCCGCGAAGCGCTCGGTCGCATCGGCCACGAAAGCGTTCGGGGTGCCCCTGCGGGCCGTTCGTACCGCGAGATGGGAAAGCGCCACCTGGGTTTCGGCGGTGATGACTCCGCTGACCACACCCTCGATATCCCGCGGGGCGTGATCGAGAACGAGTATGTCCTGGAAGCTGATCTGGCCGCTGGAGTTGAGCTCATCGAAGCCCGCGCGATCGAGCACCCGCACCCTGCCGAAACCCACCGCGCGGGTATAGGCCTGGAAGGAAGCTTCCGGCTCCAGGTCTCCGAGAAAAACGGGGAAGGGCGGCTCCGCCCAGCCCTCGGCATCCTCGCGCGCCAGGCGGGTGTCGGGAAAATAGACCAGCTCGCCGGCGGAGAACACTGTCGAGAGCGTCAGGTAGACTCCCCTCGCCTCGCTGGGAGTCGGAAGCTCGCTACGATCGTCATCAAAGCTCGCCAGGACATTGAACCCGTAGACCGGACCCGCCGGCGTGCTCAGCAGGAAGATGGCACCTGTGAAGTAGCGCCGCGTAGCCCTCCTTCCCGTGAGCCGGTCGTAGGCCTGGGGACTGAGAGCGGGAAAGAAATCCGGAAAAACATCGGCAAGGAACTCCCGGTGCAGGGGATGTCGGCGGACATTCTGAAAAACGGGCGGCAGGAACTCCGGGTTGGCCATATCGAGCGGAATCACGTACTTGGTAGACCACTCCACGAAGGCCTCCCCCGCCCCGGGCTGTCGCGGTGTAGGGANCCCGACCCTGTAGAAATCGGCCTCGGTGCAGATCGCGGCAAGATAGTCGGCGCTGAAGGCGGCGGGCGCCGATTGGTTCAACAGCACGGTAAGGTCATGAGATGTATGGTTGGCGCTGATGAGATCGTGGTCTCCATCTCCGTCGAGATCTCCGCCAAGCACGAAGCGCGGGTCNCTGCCCACATCGTGGTGAACCGGGTCGCTGAGAACGCCACCCTGGTTGATGAGGACAGTGAGAGTCCCCGGGTTCGGGTTCGCCGTCACGATATCGCCGAGTCCATCTCCGTTGAGATCCACCGTGATGAGCGAGTGGGGAGCCTGGCCCGTATTCGTCGTGGACCTGAGAGAGAAGTTGCCATCTCCATCGTTGGCGAACTGCAGCACCCTTCCCTGCCTGCCGGCCGAAGAGGCCACCAGGTCGAGATCTCCATCTCCGTCGAGATCGACCGCCGCAAGGGAGTTGATCTGCCCCGCGTCGAGATCATCCCTCNGTGGAAAATCTCCATCNCCATCGTTCCACAGCAAGGACAGCTCGGCGGAGCCCCTGCAGGCCACGGCGAGGTCCGTATCACCATCTCCATCGAAATCGCCGCTNGCCGCCCCCTGGGGCCGGTTACCGACGCGAAAATCCCGACGGGCGGCGAAGGCGCCATCTCCCCGGTTGTCGAGCACGGAGATCCTGCCCGCTCCCTCGTTGACACTCACGATATCAGGTCGCCCATCCCCGGTGAGGTCAGCCGTGGTAACGAAGAAGGGCCGCTCGGGAAGCTCCCGGCCCTCACGCTCACTGAATTCCAGGTCCCCTCCGTTGATCAGCAGGAGCAGGTTGCGGCTGGATTCGGCGACCATGGCGAGATCGGGATCTCCGTCCTCATCGAAATCCGCCGCGGTGATCGAGATCATCTCCCTGGCGTCATCAAGCCGGAACACCGGTCCCGGGGTGAAGGTTCCATCTCCCGCGTTTTCAACGATGATCACCCTGTCCTCACCATCGATCGCGGCGACGTCAAGATCCCCATCTCCGTCGAAATCTTNCAGGGCGCAAGAGTGCGGCTCCCAATTATCCAGGTCGATCGTTTCCTGAGTCAACGTCAGCGGCCCGGGCGGGCCCAGCGACCTCAGGCGGACTGTTCGGTCGTTGCGCAACACAGTGAGGCTCGACTCGTCCGTGCGTGCCAGGACCAGGTCCAGGTCTCCATCGCCATCGAGGTCGGCCGCGGCCAGGTCAGCGGCGATAAAACCCGGATCGAGGCTGGCGCTGGTGGTAAGCGGCGCGCCGCCGCCAAGCAGGATGCTGAGACGGGAGGAGTCGGCATGGGCGATGACGATATCCCTGCCGCCGGAGCCGTCGATGTCCGCCGGGAAAAAGATCCTCGGGGAGAAGCCCGGCAGGCTCTCCTCACGCAGGAAGTAGGAGAGCCGCTCGAAGCGNCCGCCTCCGGCATTGCCGGCGAACGCCNCNCGATCCTCGTCCATCACCAGGACGTCCTTTTTNCCATCGCCGTCCATGTCGGAAAACGCCAGGTTCTCCGGCCGCCAGGCCTGGTCGAAAACCTCCCTGGGCGCGGCGAGGTTCCCCCGCCCATCGTTTCGAAGCAGGTGGACTGAAAAATCCGCCGCCACCAGCACATCCACATCGCCATCATCATCGGCGTCGCCGGCTGAGATCGCNAGCAGGCCGGTGTCGAACTCGAAATGAACCGGTGTCTCGAAGGTGCCGTCTCCAAGGCTGAGAAAAATGGATAGCCGGGCTCNAAGCATCCTATTGGCCACGGCCAGGTCCATCGCGTCGTCACCGTTGAGATCCGCAAGCTCCACCCTCCAGGCGAAAGGAAGCCCCAGCAGTACCGGGTCGCCGAAAACTCCTCCGCCGATATTGTGCAGAAGCCCCACTCCATCCTCGCTCAGGAAAACCACGTCCTCGTCCCCATCGCCGTCGAGGTCACCCGTGGAGATCTCCCGGGTCGTACCCGCCGCTGAGTAATTGGCCTCCTCGAATCGAAGAGGGACCGCGGGGTCCGTCGAACGGTTGAGCAGGATCCTGACGGAGTTCTCGGATGATACCGCTAGGTCGCTGAGACCATCCCCATCCAGGTCAGCTGTGGCGAGACCCTGTCCGGCGCCGCCGAGGACAACGGTTTCGCTCGAGGCCAGGGGAAGCGGAGCCAGCTCGCATTCGTCGGGGATATTGTTCGAATTGCAATCCCGGCTGTCCCCCGAGGCTATGTCCTCTCGATCGATCGTACCGTTTCCGTTGCAGTCAACGGCGGGAAGAGCCGGAGCCGCGCAGAAAAGCAGGGCGGCAGCGAGAATCCACAGAATCCGCGTGGACCGCATCGAACGAACCTCCTGGGTACCTGGCTTCTTAACCGCGGGGATCTCCATTGTACCGTCAAAAAGCCCGGCTGGCAGCATGGAAGCGAATTCTGCTGGGAAGTAAGGAGATGGTTCAACCGGGTGAAAAAATGGCGGAGAGACTGGGATTCGAACCCAGGGACCCCTTGCGAGGTCAATGGTTTTCAAAACCATCCCGTTCGGCCGCTCCGGCATCTCTCC
>NZOA01000044.1 GCA_002695115.1 Planctomycetota bacterium | reverse complement strand
TGGTCCTTCGCGTTCAGCAGGCGTTCCAGGAGCGGCCGGTTCACCTCCTCGTGTGATTCAAAGACGCCGATCGCCTCGTAGAGCTTGTGTTCGAGTTCAGGGTCGCTGGCATCCAGGCTCTTCACCCAGTTTCGCGTGGCNGCNATCGCCTNNGCNTTCGGCAGGTCCATNAGGCGCAGNTTGGCCTGTTGGCTTACCCAGCGCGTTGGCGCCGCGAGTTGTTTACAAAGCTCTGCGGCCCTCATGCCGGCGAGGGCTGGTGGTCGGTTGAGAGGCCGGCCCCTGGCGGAGATACGCCAGATGCGGCCGCGTTTCTTGTCGCGATCTGGATGCCGGAAAGACGCCTGGTAGTGTCCGATGATGGGATTGAACCAGTCGGCGACGTAGATGGCCCCATCGGGGCCGACGTTGAGATCCACCGGGCGAAAGGCGCTGTGGGTGGAGGTCAGCAGCGGCGCGAGGGTCTTCAGCTTGTGACCCGCGCCATCCACCGACGGGCGCAGGCGGGCGATGTTGCGGGCGAAATAGCCTGCGATAAGAAAATCTCCCTGCAGGTCATCGGGCAGGTGCGGCGAGTCGACGATCTCGGTCACCATCGACTTGATCTTCGTAGCGCCAATCTGCATCGCGCCGCCCCAATAGCCGCCGGTGATGTGATCGGTGTGGACCATGCTCGGCAGAAATTCGCTGATGCCTCCTCCGTTGCTCTTGATGAAGGGCTCGCCCCAGTCACCAAAGGCGTAACCCCAGGGGTTGCCGCCTCCGGAGGAGCGCCGGTAGCTGTGTAGTTGGCGTCGCAGTGGCCGCAGCCGCCACGAGCCGTGTTCGTCCAGGCGGCGAATGCCCCAGGGCGTCTGTACGCGCGAGAAGCAGTGCAGCCCCTGGCAGAAAAGCAGCTCACCGCCGGGGGTCCAGGCGAAGGAGTTGATGTTCTGGTGTGTGTCGCCCGTGCCGAAGCCGCTGAAGAGGACCTCCCTGCGGTCGGCTTTGCCATCGCCGTCGGTGTCGCGCACATGAATGAGGTCGGGGCCGTTGCCGATGTACGCGCCGCCGTGGCCGAGAGCCAGGCCCGTCGGCATATTCAGGCCGTTGGCGAAGGTGGAGACCCGGTCGGCCTTGCCATCGCCGGTGGTGTCCTCGAGGATCAGCAGCTTGTCATCCGGAATCTCTCCGGGCTTGAGCTGCGGGTAGGCCCAGGTACAGAGGACCCAGAGGCGCCCGCGGGCATCCCAGCGAAAACAGATGGGGTTGGCGATGCCCATGGTTTCGTCCGCGAACAGGTTGACCTCGAATCGCTTATCGATGGTGAAAGACTTCAACTGCGCCGCCGGGGCATTGTCTTTTTCCGGGGGGGCAACAGAGTAGGGCGCCTGGGCCGCGCTCCGGGCAGCTGGCAGCAGGGCGGCGGAGAGAAACAGCAGGGCGGTGATTCGGGACCGGCTTTTATTCACGGAGGGGCCCTGGATGGTTATTACGGGTCGAATTCAATTCGGCGCCGGGCATCGGGCCGCGCTTGTGGTCGCGGTATTTTTTGCCGTAGGCGTCCTGGCGGTCATTGGTCGGATGTTCCGGGACGCTGTCGGCGGTCTCTTTTGTCCACCGGTCGAGGGAATTACGCAGCTTTGAGAGGACAAAGGCGTGGCGCTCGTCGGCCGCCAGGTTTTTCAGCTGGTGAGGGTCGGCGGAGAGATCGTAGAGCTCTTCGGCCGGGCGGGGCTTGAGGAAGATGTCGCGCTGGTGAGCCTTGAGCCGCCCCCCCGCCTCTTCATCCCAGAGCTCCTTGCCGGCCGGGAACTTCGGGGCGGCCTCGACACAGAGGAGCTGGCGTTCGGGAAAGGCGTTGCGGATGTAGGACCAGTTTTTCCAGCGTACAAGCCGTTCGTGGGCCTGGTGGACATGCCAGTTGTGCTCTGCATAGACGAAGTCACGGGTTTTGGCCCTGGGGTCACGAAGAATCGCGCTGAAGCTGACTCCTTGTACGCGCGGGTCTTTTTTCGTCCCGGCCAACTCGAGGATCGTCGCCGAGATGTCGATGGAGCTCACCAGGGAGTCGGTTACCCCAGGCTTGATGCGTCCGGGGCAGGCGATGATGAATGGCGTCTTGATGCCGTCATCGTAGAGCCGGGTTTTGCAGCGCGGGAAGGGGCGCCCGTTGTCGCTCATGTAGATGAAGTAGGTGTCGCCGGCGATCTTCTGCTTCTCGAGCTCTTTTCGCAGCAGTCCGGCATAATGATCGGTGCGGCTCACCTCGTGGTAGTAGTCGGCGAGATCCTTNCGCGTCTGGGGGCCATCGACGAGGTAGGGAGGTACCATGACCTCCTTCGGATCGTAGGTGGGCGCATCCTTGTTGAAGCCCCAACCGCGATGGGCATCACTTGAGGCGAACCAGAAGAAGAAGGGCCTGTCCCTGGGGCGTTCCTTGAGGATCTTCACCCAGTCGCCTTCTTTGCCGGGGCCCTTCCCCCTGGAGANCTTGTCAAAGCCGCGGTCTACGGCGCCCCCCATGTGATGCTTGCCGGAGAGGACAGTGTAGTAGCCGACCTTCTTCAGCGTCTCGGGAAAGACGTACTGGTCCTTCGGCAGGGTAGTGTGCAATTCGCAGGCGCCGGTGTTGTGCGGCCAGCGGCCCGAGATGATGCTGCAGCGGCTCGGAGAACAGCTCGAGATGCTCAGGTAGGCGTTGGTGAAACGAAGCCCTTCGGCGGCCATGCGGTCAAGGTGAGGCGTCTTGATTTTCTCGTTACCGTAGCAACCGAGGTCCCCGGCGGAGATGTCGTCGGTGATGAAGAGAATGAAGTTGGGGCGGGCATCTTTCGCTTCGGCTGCCGAGGCAGAGAAGGCAGCAAGTAGGACCAGGACGGGAAGGCCGGGGTTTAATTTCATCATGGGAGGATCTCCGGGCTCATTTCTTTAGGTGTTCGTCATACCAGGAGATGGCGAGCTTCTGGGCCTGCTTCTTCGCCTCGCGGTAGATNCCGTAGTGTTTGATTTCCGGGACGATGACGAGCTTCTTGGGTCCCTTCGCCTTGTTGTGGGCGAGAATCCCATTCTCCTTGTTGTCGAAGAGCTCTTCGTTCTCAGCGAGGATGAAGAGCGTGGCGCAGCCCTTCAGCCGCGCGGCATCCTCCACCGGGGCATAGCGGCCGATTTTCTCGAGGATGGGAGCTCCCTTCAGCTTGCCGATGGAGGGCGAGCCCGGCTCCGGATAGCCGGCCTTGCCGCGGGCCCGCTGCGTGGCGCCGGCGTAGGTTGCTTTGCGCATGCGGGAAGAGTTGATGGCCCAGCGCCCGTCGAAGGCCGGCACCTGGCTGACCGTGGCCTTGACGCGCGGGTCGCGGGCCGCCGCGTAGACCACGTGGCCGCCGGAGAAACTGCTCCCCCACAACCCGATGCGTTCGCGGTCGCATTGCTTCTCTTCCTGCACCCAGTGAATCGCGTTGAGGAGGTCGGTGGTCTGTTCGATGGGGTCGATGACCTCGCGGATTTCTTTCACCGCCGGTCCGGAGCTCTCTTTGTTTTTTTCGCTGGAGCGGATGATACGGCCATCGCTGGCACCCCAGCCGCGATAGTCAAAGGTGACCACCAGGTAGCCTGCGCGGGCAAACACTGCCGCGTCGGAGCGCAGCGCCTTCGCCGTGCCCCCCCAACCGTGGCACATGACGATGGTCGGGAGCTTCTTTTCTGCGTTAGCCTTGAGCGAGAAAATCTCGGCCCCCAGACGGACGCCCTCGCTCATGATGGTGTCTTTGCGAAAGGAGATATCTTCCGGGGCGGAAAACCCCTGGGCCTCGACCAGGGAGGGCAAGGCCAACAGCAGCAGAGCAACGCGTTTCATCATGGTTAAGTTCCTTTTTAGAGAGCCGGCAGCGGCCTTATTCATCGCCGCTGCCCATGCGGGCCACCTCGTCCTCGCCGGGCAGGCCGAAGCTATAGAGAATGCCGTTCATCTGTTTCTTGAGGAACAGGATGCTTCCCGTTCCGACGTAGACCCGGCCCCTGGAGATGGAGGGTCCGCTCCACACGGTCCCGATGTGCTTTGATTTCAGCACCTTTCCGTTTGCGGCATCGAGGACNACCAGCTGCTCGCTGACCGTGGTCGTAAAGCANGCGATGCCGCCTCCGAGGGCGATGCCGGAGCCAACGGGGTCGCCNATNTTTCCANNGCTCCTTGAGTTGACCACCGGGCGCTCATGCCGCCAGAATTCTTTNTTCGCNTCGGGGGAGAGACAGACAACCCGGCCNCCGTCGGGNAGNGCCTTGCCGATTCGCAGCCAGTCGATNGCGTTGGTGAAAACACGCTTNCCATCGGTGGCGCANCCGCTCTGGATGCCGCCGATCGGNCTNGGCAGGGCGATCANGCGCTTGTCNGGTTNCGGNTCGAGGGGNAAGCGCGGCTTGCCNTTGTAGAGNGGGGTNGAGTTGANNAGCTTNCCATCGNNGGCNGNGAANACGTAGAAGCCGCCGTCNTTGCAGCCNACCCCGACNACCCGGNTNNTNCTGNCCNGCGANGGNNATNTCNTAGAGCTTCGGNGTNTCGCCGATCGAGAGNTCCTTGTAGAGGCCGGTGTTGGGGTCNTANCCCGACATCGAATGGTTGAAGATGTCNCCCTTGTTGATCTGNGTGACCCAGCGCTCTNNNCCGGTNTTNACATCNACNGCGATNACNGCGCTNGAATANTNNGTGTCNAGCCNGGGNTTGTCCNNNGTTGGCNCNCGNGGAGAGTTCTGNACATCGGTTCCGAAGAAGATCATGCCNAGGCGGGCATCGTANGANGGCGAGGACCAGACNGAGCTCGTGGCCGGNCCGTNGGTGAAGACNTGTTTNCCNTTGGCGTCTTCGATNACNATNGGCTTCTTGAACTTCTTNGGTGGCGGNCCTACATCNTATTTCCAGNCGACCTTGCCGGTTNCGGGCTCGAAGGCGATNACGAANCCGCGCCCNGTGCAGCAGGGATAGGCNGGGATCNTGTGGATAGGGGTGCTCATGGCTGCCGCCNCCGACGATGATNTTNCCATCGGCNAGGATGGGNGANGACATAAAGACATTGGCGTGGTGGCCNCCGGGAAAGCCNTCGACCTTGGCGTTGAGAGACCAGAGNTTCTTNCCGCTGGCGCGNTCGAGNGCGTAGAACACGCCAGCCGCATCGCCGAAGAAAACCGTGCTGTCCGTTACCAGGGCGGTGCTCAGGATGCCGGGCCCCGAGCCGATCCGGTTGACGCCTCTTTTTCCTTTTTCGCCGAGCGCGCCCTTGTTGGAGTAGGCGGGAATCCGAAATTTCCATGCGACGGCGCCGTTGGGCTTGAGCTTGTAGAAGGCCGGCTTGACCATCGTGCCGAAGTAGACATGTCCGTTCACCACGATGGGTGTGGCGTGGATGGCGCCGACGAACTCTTTCGACCCCCTGGGGGGAAAGCGCCACTTCTCCTCGAGCTTACCGGCATTGTCGGGGGAGAGAGTTTTTTCCGCGGCGTTGTAGCGCCAGCCGAGCACATCGAGGTTGTACATCGGCCAGTCACCGGGCGCGACAGGAGGCAGCTCATCGGCCCGTGCGAGGGGGGCAGCCAGAACCAGCAGAGCAATCATGGACAGCGAAAATGTGCGCATGAGATGCTTGTCATTCCTTGTTCTTTACGGGGAAATAAAGCCGACCCTAGTCGCCGATGATACCAATTTCCGCTGCCGAAGCCCAAGGTCCTCCGCCGACCTCTGAGAGCGCCCGGATCCGGACATAGCGTCCTTTTGCGGCCTTGAAGGCGGCCTCCTGGGGTTCCTTGGTTTTTTTGAAGGCTCCCTTCAGAGTCGGCTCGCCGAACTGCCCAGGTGTGTCGCCGATGGTGAGATCAAAATCCTTGAAGCCGCCGTTGAAGCTNTTGTCCTGGCGGGCGAGGTAACGCAGGCCCCGGATCGTACGNTGGGCGCCGAGGTCGATGACCAGCTCGTGGGGGTGNTTCGAAGTCCACCGGGTGTGCCAGTGGGTTCGCGGCTTACCGTCGATGGCGTAGGCGGCCTTGCGGTCGTTGGTGGTGCTCTCGCTGCTGAAGCTCACGAGCTTCCAGCCGGAATTCGCCAGCAGTCCTTTTTTCGGCAGCCGTTTCGTCTTTCCGCCGGGTTTGGGTTGGGGGCGGGTGTTACCCCATTTTGCCCAGCGGTCCTTTTCATGCGCATCGGTGTCAGAGTATTTTCCCTGGACCGTTTTTACGTGGGAGGCTTCCGCGAAGGCGGCCAGTTTTTCGATGAGGGCAGGGTGTTTCGCAACGAGATCCTTGCTCTCTGAGAGGTCCGTCGAGAGGTCGTAGAGCTCCCATTTCTTGCGCTGGTTTGTTCGGACGGCTTTCCAATTGCCCATTCGCACCGCGGTGTGGCCGCCGTATTCCCAGTAGAGGAATTCATGCTTTTCCTTCTGCTCGTGTCCGAGCAGCTCCGGCAGGACAGAGATCCCGTCGATATCCGCCGGCGCCTTGCCCCCGGTGACTTCGGCGACGGTGGGAAACACATCCGGGAAATACCACAGCAGGTCGCTAACCTGGCCGGGCTTGATCTTGCCGGGCCAGCGCGCCAGCATCGGAATACGCAGGCCGCCTTCGTAGAGATTACCCTTGCCTCCGCGGAAGCCGACCCCGGTTTTCGGGTTCAGGTTGGGTCCGAAGAACCCTCTGGGGTGCGCGTTGTTGCGGAACCGGTCATGGCCGCCGTTATCTCCGCAGAAAAACACCAGGGTGTTGTCTTCGAGATCGAGTTCCTTCAGCAGCGCCAGCACCTCCCCCACCTGCCGGTCGACCATGTGAACCATGGCCGCGTAGTTGCGGGTTTCGCCGGGCCAGTCCTTGTCCTTGAAGCGTTGCCAGGAGGGGTCGCTCTCGGGGATGTCGTACATGCCGTGGGGCGGGGTGATGGGCAGGTAGCAGAAAAACGGCTGCTTCGCGTTGTCGCGGATAAATTTTTTCGCCTCATCGAAGATCAGGTAGTGCGAGTAGGTCTTACCGGTTCGGCCTCCGTGGTTGCCTTCGAGCGGGACCTCCTTGCTGTTGCGCACGAGATGGGGCGGGTAGAAGGAGTGGGCGTGGACCTGGTCGTAGTAGCCGACGAAGACATCGAATCCGAGCTCTTCAGGAACACCGGTCGAGCCGCGTCCTCCACACCCCCATTTGCCGAAGCCGCCGGTGGCGTAACCCATTTTCTTGAGCATCGAGGCGATGGTGATCTCGCCGGCCCGCATCGGGGTGCCGCCGCCGTTGGCGCGCACCGAGGTGTGCCCGGAATGCTTACCTGTCATCAGGGTGCAGCGGGTCGGGGCGCAGACCGGCGCGCCGGCGAGCGCCTGGGTGAAGCGGATGCCCTCACGCGCCATGCGGTCGATGTTCGGCGTCTCGAGGTACTTATTGCCCATGTGCGAGAGCTCGAAATAGGCGAGCTCGTCGGACATGATGTAGACGATGTTGGGTTTGCCGGCGGCCTGGAGAGCCCCGCAGCCGCAGAGCATCGACAATAAAAAGATCGTCTTGTGCATTCAGAGGCCCTGTCTTTCCTGGAGCCGGCGCCTTACCTGGCCTTGCCGGCTTTCTTTCCCCCGCCGCCGCCGCTGGTGGCCCGGTAGATGCCGCCGTTCTGCTTGGCCAGCTGCTTGAGGAAGGCGGTTTCCTTGCCGAAGCTGATGCAGTTGATCTTGGCGCCGCGAACGCGGTTTTTCGTGCCGATCTCGCGCAGGATGTCCGCGGGCTTGGTGAAGGTGCCGCCAATGGGCTTGCCGTCGGAGAGCAGGAAGAGTGTGTCGGCCCTGCGGTCCTTGAGAGCGAGCACGAGGGAGTCGTAGATGTTCGTCTTGAGCTTGCAGTCGAGGTTCTTGACGAAGGAGATGGCCTCCTGGCGCCCGCGGCCTCGAAGGGGCTGGAGTGAAGACTTCCAGGGGATCGGGCCCACGTTGAAGAAGATGATGTTGACCATCGTCGTATCGGGAAGCTTGGTGAGGATGCTCGTGAGCTCCTTCTTCAGGGCCGCCATCTTGGTGCCGGGTGCGCCCTTGAGGTTCTTCTTCCTGCCCTTCTTCTTGGGGCCGGTTGCCGACTGGAGCATGCTGATCGATGCGTCGACAAGGAAGATGACCCGCTTCGAGGCGACCTCGATTCCGAAATAGGTCGGGACGACAACGGTGTTGGTCTCGGGTCTTCCGGCTGCAGAGGCGGCGGGAAATTCGAAGCGGTCGCCGGTTTCATTCCACCACTTGTTCCAGTCCCTGGAGACCAGGCCCATGTTGACCCCGGTGCGTTTCACCAGGAGGTTGAGAACTTCGCTCTGCCGGGCGGTGTCTTTTTCCTTGCCGAGCCGGGCGATGAGGGCCGGGACCATCTCCTTGACCTTGAANTTGTGAAGCGACTGCAGCGAGGCGTTGCGGATGGATGCATGGGTGCTCTTGAGGCCATCGACGAGGGCCTCGCAGGCCTTCGTGTTGCGTGGAAAGCTCGACAGACCACCGATCGCGATGACCCGTGTCTCCGAGCTCCCCGATGTTGCCGCCTTGATTACAAAGTCTCGAGCCGAGGGCTTTCCGGTCGCGGCAATGGCGTCCAGCACACGCACCCTGGAGTAGGTTTTCCAGCCGCTGCCGCGGCCGAAGCCCTTGATGGCCGCTTCGAGGCCTTCTTCATTCCCGCCATCGAGCATGGCGAGCCCCGCGGCGGCGACAAGGTAAGGATCCGTGCCGCTATATTCACGCTTCAGCATCTTGAGAGCCTCGGGATCCTTGAGCTTGCCGATTCGACGAAGAACAGGCGCGACCTTTCTCTCGACCGCGTTGGCCCAGGCGGCGGTGCCTGGTTTGCCGGCGGAGCCGCGGGCCTGCCGGTACTTTTCAGACAGCGTCTCGAGATCGTTGGCGAAGAGACCATCGNNAGCGGCCANCGTGAAGAAGCTGAGGAAAAGAAGNCCGNGGAAGAAGACGTGAGAAGGCTTTTTAAACATATCAAAGCGCCCTTACAGGTTTAGAGCCCCCGAATTATTCACAACTTACAGAAGGGGCCCGTGCCGGCTCTCTGGAGCCTGTTTTAACGAGGACGCCATCTTAACCGATGAAACTTCCGTTTGAGGGGGCTATTTTTTGCCGCCGGGTATAGGGGGNTGTTTCGTAGCTCCATCGGCTACATCTTTGCGCCAGGCCGCGTAATCTNTCTGCATGGAGGCCAGGCGTTCCGGTTCTTTTCCGGCGAGATTTTGTTTCTCGCCCGGGTCGCTGGAGAGATTGTAGAGCGCCGCGGCTTTCTGTCCCTTGAGCTCGCGGACGTATTTCCATGGGCCCTGGCGCATGGCCTGCTGCCGGCGGAAACTCCAATAGAGCTTGCGCGCGCTCCCGGGGTTTTTTCCGAGCAGGCTGGGGATGAGGCTGCGCCCATCGAGGTGGTGAGTTGCGGGCTTCTTGGCACCGGAGAGTTCGAGCAGGGTGGGAAGGATGTCGATGCCTATCGAGAGGTCGTCGCAGGTTGTTCCGGCGGCGAACCGGCCCGGCCAGCTGGCGATCGCCGGTACCCGGTGGCCGCCCTCCCAGAGTTGGCCCTTGTTTCCCCTCAGGGAGCCGTTGCTACCGATGTTCGTGGCGCCGTTGTCCGAGATAAAGAAGACTACGGTGTTTTTTTCGAGTCCGAGGCGCTTGAGCGTAGCGACGATCTCGCCGACGCCCTTGTCCATCTCCTGCACCATCTCGCGGTAGGCGCGTTTCTTGAAGGCCACGGTGCGCTTTTCGGGCACCACCTTGCCCTTGACGCGGAAGCCGGGGTCGGCCGGTCCCTGGAAGGGGGTGTGCGGAGCCTCGTGCGGAACATAGAGGCAGAAGGGCCGGTCCTTGTGCTGCTCGATGAACTTCACGGCGTGGCGGGTGATCAGGTGGGTCGAATACCCTTTCTCCCGGATGTGTTCCAGTCCCTCCCACCAGTCGTAGACGCCTACCCGGTCGTAGTGGGACTGGTAGTCGATATTGCCGCTGACGTAGCCGCGGAAGCGGGCGAAGCCGTGATGAACGGGATTGAACTTTTTATGGTAGCCGAGGTGCCATTTGCCGAAGCAGCCGTTCTTGTAGCCCGCGGTGGCGAGCAGCTCGGCGAAGGTGGTTTCGCCCTGGTGGAGTCCGTGGTTGCGGTTCTGGTCGAATCCGGCATAGATCACCCCGTCCACACCGGCTCGTTGCTGGTAGCGTCCGGTCAGGAGCGCGGCCCGGGTCGGGCTGCAGACGGCGCCGTTGGAGTGATAGTCGGTGAAGCGAACGCCCGCGCGGGCGAGGGCGTCGAGGTGAGGTGTCTTGTAGCTTTTGTTGCCGTAGCAGCTGAGCTCTCCGTAGCCGAGGTCATCCGCCATGATGACGATGAGGTTGGGCCTCGGCTGCCCATCTTCGTAGGCTTGGAGATCCAGGGCCGCAAGAGCCAGGAGGCAGAGGGTACAGAGGGCGCGTCGCATGTGGTATACCTTCGTTTTCGTATTGCTTGAAGAAAACGTATTTTAACTGGGAATAACGAAATGGCTGTCCAAGAAGGCAAAAAAGCTCCGGCATTTACCCTCGCGGATGAAAACGGCGAAAAGGTGCGTCTCAGCGACCTGGCGGGCAATTGGGTCGTGCTCTATTTCTATCCGCGCGACGACACCCCCGGTTGCACGGTCGAGGCCTGTGACTTCACCTCCGGGCTGAAGTCCTTCGAGAGGCTCGGAGCGAAGGTCTACGGCTGCAGTCCGGACACGGCCGAGAGCCACCAGAAGTTCATCAAAAAGTTCAAACTTAAGATCCACCTGCTCTCAGACCCCGCGCACAAGGTGATGGAGAAATACGGCGCCTGGGGCGAGAAGAACATGTACGGTAACATCACCCTCGGTGTCATTCGCTCAACAGTCCTGATCGACCCCAAAGGCAAGGTTGCGAAACACTGGAAGCGCGTCAAGACCAGGGGCCATGCCGAGAGTGTTCGGAAGGTCCTTGAAGGAGCGCAGTCAGCCTGAAAAGCAGTCTCCCGGTCAGGGAGTGATGATCGTCAGCTTGTGCTCTTTGAAGTGAGGAATCAGGAGCCGGCCGCGCTTGGCATCCCAGCCGGGGTCGGCGGGTTCCTTGAGGCCCTCGACCGCAACAGTGGTGCCCTTTGGAAAAGAAAAGCGGTAGACGCATTCTCCGGCCCAGCTGGTGATCAGCAGGCTTCCATCCTTGTCCACCACGATCCCGTCGAGCTGGTTCTTCGGCAGCTTGGCCACCAGGCGCTCGCGGCCTTCGCGAGCTCTTGCCCACAGCAGCTCTCCCGAATTCCATGTGCAGACGAGCAGGCCGCCGGGCGTTACCAGGAGACCATTGGGGTTGGGAACCTCCTCTCCCCTGGAGAGCGCTGTCACCGAGTCGTCCGGGCTGATTTCGTAGACCGCATCCGTTCTCGGAGCATCTTTTACGCCCCCGAACCCGGAGTCGCTAACGTAGACCTTGCCACCGGGGCCTGATGCGAGGTCGTTGAGGAAGGAGGCGCCCTTGAAGTCTATTACGCCGGTGGGCTTGCCGGAGACGCGGTCAAACTTACGCACGGCGTTGACGTCCGCAGCGTAGAGGGTGTCGCCGACGATGGCCAGCCCCTTCGGGGCGTTCAGGGTAATGCTCTCGACGCTTCCGTCGATCCATTTCAGCTCGAGGATTTTTCCGGAGGGAGCGACCCGGGAGATGAAGCCGGCCTTGTCTTTGCCGAGAGGATTGCCGTTGATGTTCGAGACAATGTAGATGTCCGCTTTCTCGTCGTGGATCGCGCACTCCGGAGTATTGAGCCCCGAATCGGCGGGAGTCACGATTTTGACCGCTGGATACACGATCTCGCCCACACCAGGGGTCTTCGGCGTGACACAGGATGTGGTCACGCAGGCCATCAGCAGGATCGTCGAAATACAGGCCAGCTTCTTCATACGGAACATGTCGGGAGCCTCCGGGCGGGTAGATGTAATAGGAGTTCAGCCCCTCTTGATGACGTTTCGGCCTCGTTTCATCAAGTGAAAACAGCAGGCCGGATCCGTGGGCTCCCCGCTCAGGGGGCGCAGGTGTCCGGGCAGTCCATGATGGGCAGACAGGAGGTGCCCCCCACCGGCGCAGGCCCGCCCTGGAAGAGGTATCTCAGCACGTGGATCGCATCAGTGAGGTCGATGGAGGCGTCTCCGTTCAGGTTCATGAGGGTCCGGTTGGCCTCATGGGTGGTCGTTCCGTCTCCGCAGGCCAGGCTGCGCGGGGTCCCCAGGAAGAGATGGCCGAGCAGGCAGACCGCGTCGGAGATGTCCAGGCGGCTGTCCTGGTTGCAGTCGCCGGGAAGCTGCATCCCGCCCGCGCGGTCGACGATGACGCTTTCCAGCGCCATGGTGAAGTCGCCGCGGTTGTCCCAGACGATAAGCGTGACGAGGTACTGGCCGGGTTCATCCCAGGTGTGGGTCATGCTCTCGCCCAGGCCGCCGCCGCCATCGCCGAAGTCCCAATCGTATCGTACAATTGCGCCATCGGGATCGAAGGAGGCCGAGGCGTCGACTCGAACCTCCAGGGGCGCGGCTCCGCGCGAGGGTGTGACGGTGAAGGATGCCACGGGGCGCTCGTTCGGCCCGAGCTCCCTGATGGTAACGGTCCGCGTCGCCGTTGCGGTCCCGCCCCGCTCGTCTCTCACCTCGAGGGTGACGAGGAATTCTCCCGCCCTGTCGTAGGTGTGGCTGGCCCGCTCTCCGGCTCCGCCCTGTCCATCACCGAAGTCCCAGGCCCAGGAGGAGATCTGTCCATCGGGGTCATCGGATGAAGACGCGTCGAACTCGATCCGCAGCGGGGCGAAGCCCGCCTCGGGGGCCATGGTGAAGGAGGCGCGAGGCTCGATGTTCGGCGGCGGCGGACCGATGGTGTTCGCGGTCGCTGGACTGCCGCCGGAGCTTTCCGAGGCCCCCCAATTGTCCGGATCGTTGCCGTAGCCTCCGGGGTTGCGCCGCTCGAGAGAGGGGCCGTCGCCATCGGCGGCGCTCGGCCATGGGGACCGGTCATCGTAGCGAACCCGGTCGACCAGGATCCAGCCGGCCTCATCGCCGCCGGGCTCCAGGGGCGCGGGGCGCGCCAGGCGCAGGGACTCCCCGCCGTTATCCAGCGCGCCTCCGTAGGGGCCGAAGACGGGGATGATATCCGGCACCTCGTTGAGTTCGCGGAAGAGCACCGGGTCGATGCTCGAGAGCACGGCGAATCCACGCGCCGCGATAACGGCTCCGGGAGGCAGCTCGAAGCTCCCTTCCCCATCCAGGCGCGAGATTCCGCGCAGCTGCCAGCCGTGTCCGGTTGCCTCGTCGTAGAGTTCAACGAGCTGGCCGAGCGTGTTGTAGAGCTCGATGAACTCACTGTCGCCCCTGGCGGGATTGTAGTGGACCTCGCTGATGACAACCGGCCCGGCGAGGTGGCCCGGGTTTTCACCGCCGCGTCCAGCGCGGAATTGCTCGAGGGCGGCGGGCTCATCGATACCGAAGCTTCTCCGGCTCAGCGGCGCGTAGTCGGTTCCGAGGCTGGTTTGCAGGCGTCCGTAGGAAACGCCCGCGGCAAGGGCGTCAAAGCGGACACCCGTGATATAGCCGGAGAGTTCGCCGCTTTCGGGGTTGGCGGAGGAGAGATAGACCTCGTCTCCACAGCCGTTGAGAGCGAAGCTCCCGGGGAAGGCGTCGCCCTGGTTGAAGGCCTCCTCGTAGAGAACGTGGTAGCCGCCGGGGGCGATAACGGTTCCCTCGGGGATGCGGTATTTCCTGAGGTCCTCGATGCTCTCACGGCTGTCGCTGAGATACCAGCCGCCGATGTCGATGGCGACGTCGGCCGGGTTGAAGAGCTCGACAGCGTCTTCGAGCGGCGCCTCGGTGCGGCTCAGCACCTCGTTGATCAACACCTGTCGCCGCCGAGGGGCCGGGTCCTCGGCGCCCGGGGAGCCGAAGGCGTTGGTGCTGCCGCGCCAGTGCCCCGGTCCGTCGCCGCTGCTTCCCGGGCGCGCCGGGACCAGGGAGTAGCCGAAACCATCGGGGCCGATGGGCCAGGCTCCGCCGTCATTGTAGTCAACGTACGCGGCGAGGTTTCCGAAGGAGTCCCTCAGCTCGATGGGTTCGCCATCGTTGTCGAGGGAGCCCTCGTAGACGCCGAAGTGCGTTGCCGCCGGGTAGGCTGTGGTGAAGGCGGCTGCGTCGGCGGCGAGCACGAGGCGCGCCCCGCCCGAAAGAACAGCTTGCTCGGTAAAGGCGAAGGAGATGCCTGTGCTGAAGAAGAGGCCTGTGAGGTCCAGGGGGGAATCGCCAAGGTTGGCGAGCTCGATGAAATCGTAGGGGCCGCCACCGGGGGCATGGTACATAAGCTCCGTGATGGCGAGACCCGACCAGGCGGCCGGTACGGAGAAATCGGCCGCGTTGAGGGCGCTCCAGGTCTCGTCTGAGAGGGCGCGCGCCCGCACGGCCGTATTGGTCGTGATACGAACCGGTCCATCGTAGACGGCCGCGGAAGCCGAGAGCNCNCCGNTTCCGTAANNNCNCGGGTCNCTGCCNTCGGTGGTGTAATAGATNGNCCCATTNCGCNCCNNCGGGNAGNNCCATNGNCAGGGNGAAGCCNNGCNNNACNTCNCCNCCNTGNNGNNTGAANTCCGGNGCNGCNAGGGTNGGGTAGAGGCGGGCNGAGCGNAATTGCTGNAGNACNCNCGNNGAGCGGTTGGGAAACCAGGTGCGCAGNANCCAGTTGAGCTCGGNGGACCANTCNCCNTCNCGGGTATAGGGNGGCTCCCNGCGCACATCGCCCCAGCGNGCCGCCTCGAGCACCATNGGNANGTTGATCTNNTCGGCGCGCCGCATATANATNTNNGCCGGNCGGTTGTCNNCGGGNNGNTCNGGATTCCAGCTCTGCCGCTNCGAAGGATTGACGTACATGGGGCCACCGTTGAAGAANTGCTGGTGGACCCGGTCGGCNAANAGGAGGNGCCACTCNGGGCTCTGCCNNAGNCGGCTGNAGANTTCNGCNGGNGTGTTGTTGTTGNTGACNCCGACNCGGTTGACNTTGACGTCTTTNAGNACNTGCTCGGCATCCCAGCTGAAGAAGCGGAANACCCCNCCNGNTNTTCNNCGNCNCCCGNCNTACCAATTGTGATGCGGCCAGTCGTCGTTGCCGGTGTAGAAGTTCACGAGCATATAATCGGCGATATCGAGGACATCGAGCTGCCCCTGGAGAGCCTCGTAGTTTGCCAGCGTCCCGAGGTTCGCCCGCGCTCGTGACATCATGGCGTTCCAGGCGGCGGAGTTCCCATCGACCACCTGNCCGCCGTTGTGCCGCAGGATGTCCCACTCCGCCTTGTCGCCGCCGAGGTGCTCTTCGCAGTAGCCGTTGTCCGGGCGCTCGTGGACATCGAAGACGCCCCAGAACAGGCCGTTTAGAAAAACGNTGCACAGGCGGCTGCGGGGGGCGAGAGAGCCGGTCGCCAGCTGCAGGTCGCTGACGAACATGTCGCGCACGTANTGGCTGCGGACNCGCTGGTCATGGCTCGGGTGGGTGAAGGTCAGGTTGAGATGGGCATCGAGAACGAGATTGTCGAAGCGATCGACCGGTGAGCCGGGGAAGAAATCATAGCGCAGCTTGCTCTGCCCGTAGTCGCCGCGAAAGGCGAGCCGGTAGGAGGTCTTCTTGGACTTCCAACCGTTCGTAGAGCTGCCTCCCTGGACGCGGATNCCGCAGGATACGAGGAAGCCCTCGTCGCCGTCGGGGAGGATCAGCTCGGCGGTCACCTCGCGTTCCCAGGCTGGGCCGGCGCTGGATGGATGCACGATGACCCCGCGGCTCGAGCTGAAGAGGTCGTCCATGCCTCCGACAATCGAGATGGCCGGCAGGCTCATCAGGGCCCGCAGGCCCAGGGCGCGGTTGTCGCGCGCGTTGATGACCTGGGGGTCCATCTCGTAGTCAGCNGCGGTTCCCGGCCAGGAGNNTGGAAAGCCCGGCGGGTTTCTCGGCTGCGAGAGCACCCTCTCGGGAAAGATATAGGACCAGGTGGTGGCCGTCGAGGGGAGCTGCCCGCGCCGGTAGGCGGCCGCCCGGACCATTCGTACCGGCGTCGAGGGCGAGTCCGTGATATCGATGGCCCCTGCGTAGAGGGTGCCGTCGCCTTCGGTGGGCTCGCTGCCGTCAAGGGTATAGTAGATGCTCGCGNCCTCGGTGGNGCAGGTGAGCTCGAGGGAGAACCCGCCGCCGTAAAAACCCCNTGGATGACTGGGAGAAACCTCGGCGACGACNCCCTCGAGAACCTCCGACGCGGCGTTTGACTCTCCGGGTGTCGGGGTGGCGAGATAGCCCGGGATGCCGGTCTCGGTGCGGCCCCAGGCGAGGTTGGTTCGTTGTGGCGGATAGGCAGGCGCCAGCTCGGAGACCGCCTGGCGCGGCGCGTTCGGTCCGAAGAGGCCGAGGTATTCACCGCNGGTTTCGAGCTTGAAGTTCACATGCAGGTTGCCCTCGTTCGGNGCGCGGTCCTTGCCGGAGGCGAAGACCAGCAGGTATTCCCCCGGCAGGAGCTGTCTCTGGGGGAAGGTCCATTTGCCGGGCGCGGAGGCATCGTCGGTGAGGGTCCAGCCGGCCAGCTCGACCCGCTCGGTCCCGAGGTTGCGCAGCTCGATCCAGTCGGGGCTGTCTCCATCCTCGTCGCGCAGACCACCCTGGTTGGAGGCGAGGAGCTCGTTGATCACCAGCTGTCCAGTCGGGGCGTTGGGGTCGATGACGTAGGTCCAGTTTTCCGCGGCGAAGTCGTTCGGGGGCGCGAAGAGATCGCGGATCTCGTGGTTCTCAGACCAGCCGATCGCCACCTCGCCTTCGGGAGGTTGTTCGAACTCGAAGATGTAGGGNCCCGNGGCCGAGCCGCTGACGCTGTCCGNNTCGATGCCGTTGATGAGCAGGTCACCCGCGTCAACGCCGGCTACCGCCTCGCTGAAGGTCACCTCGATGCGCCGCAGCTCCCGGACGCGCGCGTTGAATCCCGGCAGCAGGCCGGCGATGGAGGGAGGGGTCGTGTCGATTCCCACGGGATCGATGAGAGCGAGATCGAATTTTGAGTCGCTGGAGGAGGGGGAGACATTGAAAAACTGGACGGCGATGGTGTTTCTTCCCGGGATGATGAAATCTGAGGGCGCGGGCAGGTCAAAGATCTCGTAGGTTCCTGATTCGTGGCTGCGGCTGGCGCGGGCGTCAAAGGCCGGCTCTTCCGGGGGATTTTCCGAGGCGACCTCGACGCCGTTGATCCAGAGGATGAAACCATCGTCGAAGTCGATGGAGGCCTCGAGGGCCACGACCATGGCCGGATTCGGGATCTCCAGGGTGCGGCGCAGATAGACGGAGGTGTAGTTGCGCCGCATGGGAGGATCTCTCTCGCTGAGGTCGGTTCCAAAGGGAGGGTCTCCAAAGCCGAAGGGCGCGGCGCCGGACGCCCAGGTGGAATCGTCGAAGGCGCTCTCGCGCCAGGCCTCGCGGGGCGCTGAGGCCTCTGAGAGACCGGGAAGCCAGCTCCAGTCTGAGCCAGCCTCCAGGTAGACCACCTCCTGGGAGCTGAGGGCCGCGGGGGTCGCCAGCAGCCAGGAGAGGAACAATATTTTCAGGATTCGGGCACCTGGCACGGGATCTCCATGGATACAAGCACAGCTTTCAGCCGCGGAGCCGGCTGAGGTCCGGGAAACAACCCAATCCGTATATCATACCCGTCGTTCGGCTCCCGGGCTATGCCAAGAGGCCGTGGGAACGAAGGCGGCCTTGCGGCCGCTCAGGGGGCGCTGCGCCCCTCCTTGCGGTATTTGTTGAGCAGCTTTCTCAGCCGCGTGACCACCTCGGGCTTTTCCTGGTAGAGGTTCTTTTCCTCCCGCGGGTCGGCGGCGAGGTTGTAGAGCTGGCCGGCCGGCTCTCCGGGCTTTGGCTTGATCTTGCGAGGCGCCGTGAAGCCGCCTGAGCCGCGTCCGACGATGAGCTTCCAGCTCCCCTGGCGCAGGGCGAACATGCCGGAGACGGAGTGATGGACCGTCGCTTCGCGGATCGGGCGCTCGAGGGTTTCTCCCAGCAGGGCGGGGAGAATGTTGTAGCTGTCTTCCCCCGCGTTTGGCGGCAGCTTCTCTCCGACGATCGCGGCGGCTGTCGCCATCAGGTCGCTCAGGCAGATGGTCTCATCGTTGGAGGTGCCGGGCTTGATCCTGCCGGGCCAGCGCGCGAGGAAAGGCACCCGGTGGCCGCCATCCCAGATATCGGCCTTCTGCCCGCGGGTGTTGCCATTGGCCGCGTGCTTGAACTTTTTGACGTCGCTCACCGGCCAGTGAGAGCCGTTGTCGCTGGTCACGATCAGCAGGGTGTTCTTCGCCTGGCCGCTTTTCTCCAGGGCGGCGGCAACCTGGCCGATGACGTGATCGACCTGGGCTACGAAGTCGCCGTAGTGGCCCGCCTTGCTCCTGCCGCGAAATTCCTTCACAGGCAGCCAGGGGGTGTGGGGCGCGGTGAGGGGGAAATAGAGAAAGAAGGGCTGGGTGGCGGGGTTGCCGCTGCTGCGCTCGATGAATTTTACCGCCTCGCTGGCGATCCTCGGCAGCACCTCGATATGCTTGAAATCTTCAGAGACCTGTCCGGCCCTCCAGAACCCCCCGCCCTTCTGTCTGCGATGCTTGCTGCCGGCCACCTTCGTGCTCAGCGGCTTGACGGGCAGGTTGTTGCGGACGTAGAGGTAGGGCGGAATGTCGAGCGACGAGGGAATACCGAAGAAGTAATCGAAGCCCACATCGTTGGCTCCCGGGGTGAGGGGCTTTGAATAGTCGGCTTTCTTGCCCGCGCCGAAGCCGAGGTGCCACTTCCCGACGGCGCCGGTGGTGTAGCCGCTCTTCTGCAGGAGCTTGCCGACGGTCAGTCTCGCGGGGTCGATCAGGAGCGTCCCATCGCCCCAGAGCACGCCGCTCTTGAGGCGCGTTCGCCAGCAATAGCGACCGGTCAGGACGCCGTAGCGCGTCGGTGTGCAGACCGATGATGGAGAGTGGGCATCGGTGAAGCGCACGCCCTCGCCGGCCAGCTTGTCCATGTTCGGGGTCGGGACCTTCGAATCCCGGTTGTAGCAGCCGAGGTCCCCGGCTCCGAGGTCATCGGCGAGAACGAAAACGATATTCGGATGGGCGGCGCTGGCGGCCCGGGCCCCCAGGCAGGCCAGGGCGGCGATGGAGAGTATCCTGATGAGCTTCATGGGACAGGTCTTCCTTGCTTGGAGATGGAAACCGTCAGGATACTCGCTCGCCCCCCCACCCATCCATCAATCCCATCCCGGGATTCAGCCCTGGAGCTGTTCGAGGTAGCGCGCGCGAATCTCGCCGAGCTCCCGGTCGTAGAGCCCGGCGGAGATGTCCGGGAAGGTCCACTCGAGGGGACGGTAGCTCCCTCTTCCGTAGCGCGCGACAAGGTCGGCGTAGACTCCCCGCGCGAGGTAGATCTTCTGGCCGGCCGGCTTCAGCGAAGCGAGCACCAGCTTGCCGTGATCGAGGTAGCCGGCATCGAGGTTGGCCCTCCGCCCGGATGTCCCGGCCAGGGAGCGCTCCAGCTCGACGCACTCATGCTTGAAGTCGACCAGCTCGCCGGGCGAGGCCAGCCGGTCAAAGGAGAGGATGGAGCGCTGGAGCCCGGTCCCCATCTCCTCTTCGTAGTAGGCGCTCAGGTCGAAGGGCCGGGGAGGCCCCTGGTGGTCGATGTCGCCGCGGCGGGCCCGGAGGCCTTCGATGCCGCGCTCGAGAGCCCGGGGGCTCGAGCACAGGGCCGCCACGATCAGCTTTACGGGCTCCGGGGAACGCTCTTCAGTCATATTCTTCTCCCCGCCTGGAGAAGAGGGCGAGCGCGCGGGCGACGAGACCTTCCTCGATTCCGAAGGCGCTGGCGATCTCCGGGGCAGCCGAAAGCTCGGCGCGCTCGACCGTCTCGCGTGAACGCCGCTGGAAGCGGGAGCCCTGCAGGTAGAGCTGCTCGGCGCTACGGACCCTCGTCAGGAGAGGATAGCGCATCATGTCCCAGCCGAAGGATGCATCCCAGGCGTCAAGGAAGTCGCTGTCTTCAGCGGGTTCCGCCTTGAAGGTCAGCCGGTGGGAGGTGTTTCCCTGCTGGCTGGTGTGAAGCTCGACTCTGGAGCCATCCTCCCTGTGCTTGAGAAGGAGCTCGTTGAAGGAGGTCGGGACAATCCGGCTGGTCTCTTCGCCTTCCGGCAGCGGCAGGGGCCTGAGAATGAGATAGCCCGGATCGAGCAGGTGGGGCCGCTCGTTGAGCCAGACCAGCAGGGCGCAGTGGGTGTTGTCTCCGTAGTGACGGTCGGCCAGGATGGGCTCGGCCCGCAGGCCGAGAGCCCGCAGAATATGAAGGAGCGCGGCGGTGAGGGAAAAGCAGGTGCCGCCGCTTCCAAGGCGTATGTGATCCTCGATCACCTCCTCGGGGCATCTCCGGGCCGCCCGTTGGCCTTCATGGTCCTGTTTGAGGATCTTGGTCAGGTTTTCGTAAGGGATGGAGGAGAAGGCCGTGGCGACATTCTCGACGAGCAGGGCGGCGGACTCCTGGGGCTCGAGGTGGAAATATTTGCGGAACACCTCGAGAGTGGGGGACCCGGGTTCGGGCCTGGCCAGAGGGTTCTTCGTCATGCGTTCCCCTCCGGACTATTTTTCCGTGCCGTCGGCGGCCTCGGGCAGGCCTTCACGGGTGAAATATTTCGCTTGAGGCAGGTGGAAATTTTTGAGGGGCCCTCCGCCCCTGGCGCGGCCGTTTTTTCTGAGCTCCTCAAGGGCCTGGTCGATCACGCGGCGGTCTCCGACCAGGACCACGAGGGTATCCTCCCAGAGGTAGATTTTCTTCGAGATTTCCTCCAGGTCTTTTTCTCCGGCCGTTGCCATGGCAGCGTAGAAGGTGCGTCTCTCGGTCGGCTCGAGATTCAGGGCGGCTGCGGTTGAGTAGATGCCGAGCAGACCGGCCTGGGTCTGGAGGCTTTCGATGAGGCGGCTGCGCTGGGTAGAGGCCGCCTTCCGCAGCTCGCCTTTTCTCATGGAGCCCCGCGCCATCTCCTGGAACTCTCTGAAGAACTCGGAGATTCCCAGGGCCGTAGCGCCTGACTCTACCGAGGAGCTGGCGACGAGATGCCCCCAGAGGCGTCTCGATGCGAGACCGCTGCGGGCGCCATAGGTGATCTTCTTCTCCTCCCGGAGGTTGGAGTTCAGGCGGCTGGTGAAGGTTCCGCCGAATATGGTATTGGCGAGCGCCAGATATGGAGCCTCCGGGCTCTCGTATCTTTTTCCGTCTAGGTAGATGCGGATCACCGTCTGGGCGGCCCCGGGCTTGTCGACAACAACCAGCTGTTGTGCAGCCAGGGCCCCTGGATGGGCGGCTTTTTCGGGAAGCGCGGCAGGAGGGCCTTTCCAGCCCGAGAAGTGCTCCTCAAGCTCCCGGCGAAGCGCGGCAGGCTCAAAATCCCCGGTAATCAGAAGAACAGCGTTCCCGGGACGGAAGACAGCCGCGTGGGCCTTTCTGATTTCCGCCAGGCTGATCCCGCGAACGGATTCCAGGTACCCATCCTCGGGATGCGAGTAGGGATGCCCCTCGCCGTAGAAGAGGCGGTCTCCAACGATCCGGGCGACAGAGGTCGGGCGCTCTTCTCGCTGTTTGAGGTCGTTGAGGGACAGCCTCCTGGTCCGCTCCCATTCCTGCTCTGAAAAGGAGGGCCGCAGCAGGATGTCGGTAAAGAGTCCGAAGGCGGCGGGGAAGTTACGCTTGAGGACTCGCAGCCCGATGGAGCTGTAGTCTTTTCCGGTCGAGAGATCGAGGCTGGCGCCGAGGAACTGGATTTCATCGGCGAGCGCGATGGAGTTCAGCTGCCCGGTTCCTTCATCCATCATGTCCATGGAGAGGGACAGGAGTCCCTCCTTTCCCTTCGGATCCGAGGAGGAGCCTGACCGCACGATCAGAGATACATCAACCAGCGGAACATGGTCGGAGTGGATCAGCCAGACCTCCAGGCCGTTGCTGAGCTTGAGGATCTCGGGATCGGGCAGCGAGACCACGGCCGAGGAAACCCCCGGGATCGGAACTTCCGCCTGCTTGGTCGGCGCCGCGCAGCCGCCGATCAGAAGAATCGCCGCGACCGCCCAGAGGCCGGAAGCGCACCTGGGGGGAGCTGTTTTACTGGGCGCGGATCTCATTGTTTCCCCTCCTTCTCCTCGGGCAGGATATGCAGGATCAGCCGGGCCTGCGGGTCGAGGATCCTTTTCGCCCAGGTTGCCGTGGTCGCCGGAGTGATCTTGGAATACCTGGCGAGGTCCCGGCCGATAGCCCCGGGGTTGCCGAAGTGAAAGAGGTAGCGATTCAGCAGGTCGGCCTTCTCCTCGATGCTCTCGAGATCCGTCCAGAAAGAGGATTCCATAGAATTCCGGGCCCTGCCGATCTCACGCCCGGATGCGCCGCCCTCCTGGATCTCGGCGATGATGGCATCCACCTCTTTTTCAATCACACTCAGGCGCTTGAGGTTTTCCTTTGTGTCCTGCCCCGGCAGGGCGAAGACCTGGATAACGAATTCTGAGCCCAGGAGGCTCGAACTCTGCCAGGCGGAGACATTCTGCGCCAGCTTCCTGTCGTATACGAGGCGTTTGTAGAGCCGGCTGGACTTGCCGCCGGCCAGCGCGTTGGCGAGGATGTCCATGTCCGCATCTCCCTCTAAATAGAAGGAGGGGGAGTGCCAGACGAAACAGGCCAGTGGCAGCTCAACCACGTCGGTGAGGGTCTTGCGCAGGACCCCGTCTGTTTTCGGGGGCGGCGGTTTTTTCCTTTTGATGGCCGGCCTGGCGGGGATCGAGCCGAAGTATTTTTCCACGAGCGCTTTTGCCTCCGCGGGCTTGAAGTCCCCGGCGATAGCCAGCGAGGCGTTGCCGGGGAAGTAGAATTGCCTGAAGAAGCCGACGACATCGGAGACCGACGCGTTTTCGAGGTCCTCGTGCGAGCCGATCACGGGGTGGTGGTAGGGGTGTCCTGGCGGGAAGATGAGGGCGGGAATCTCAAGCCACAGTTTTCCGTAGGGGCGGTTCTCATAGCTCTGGCGACGTTCGTTGCGGACGACGCCGCGCTGGGTGTTGAGCTTCTGGAGGGTCATGGCCTGGGACAGACCTGTCATGCGGTCCGCCTCGAGGAAGAGAAAGAGCTCGAGGAGCTCGCGCGGTCCGCTCTCGAAGTAATTTGTTCGGTCGCTGGAGGTTGTAGCGTTATTGGAGCCGCCGGCTCCCTCCATGATGGTGTCGAATTGTCCTATGGGAACCTTCTCTGTGCCCATGAACATGAGGTGCTCAAAGAGGTGGGCAAAGCCGGAGCGCCCCTTCGGCTCATCCTTGGAGCCGACGTAGTACCAGAGATTGACCGCCACCCGCGGCAGGCGATGGTCTTCGTGCAGGATGACCGTCAGCCCGTTGGGAAGGGTGTAGTGTTCAAAGGCGATCTCCTGGGAGGCGGCGAAGCTTCCCGGCAGAGCCACGGCCAGCGCCGCCAGGGCGGCGATCGCCAGGCGGTTCGTTTTGAGGTGTCCAGGCATAGGCGCTATTTAACCCGGTCTCGTTTTCCAGTCCAGCTCGGATTGAGGCCGTAAGCCTCTTGCTCCGCGGGTTGGCGGAGAGCATTATTGCGGGGAAGCTTCAGCTCCCGCGCGATTTTTTCACAGGCGGAGACCAGGATGACGCTCAACAGGCAATGGCGGCTGGCGGCGAGACCCTCCGGGCTCCCGAAGGAGAGCGATTTTTCCTGGCACGAAGAGCCGGTCGCGGAGCCCGGGGATGGGGAGCTCCTCGTGCGCAACCTCTACCTCTCTCTCGATCCGGCGAACCGGGGCTGGATGACCGGCAGGAAGACCTACATCGACCCGGTCGGGATCGGCGACGTGATGTTCGGGAGCACCATCGCCGTCGTCGAATCGAGTCGCCACCAGGACTTTCAACCCGGAGAGATCGTCAGCGGTTTTCTTGGCTGGCAGGATTACGCCCTCGCCTCTCCCCGCGCGCTGGTGAAGCTGCCGCCGGAGCTTCCCGTGCCCCTGGAGGATTATTTCGCGGTCTTCGGCCATGTAGGGATGACCGCGTATTTCGGCCTTCTTGACGTGGGGCGGCCGGCCGAGGGCGAGACCCTGGTCGTGTCCGCCGCGGCGGGCGCCGTGGGTTCTCTCGTGGGGCAGCTGGGCAAGCTGCATGGCTGCAGGGTCGTCGGAATCGCCGGCAGCGATGAAAAGTGTTCCTGGCTTACCGCTGAGCTGGGTTTTGACGCCGCGGTCAACTACAGGAGAGAGCCGGTCGCCGAGGCGCTCGCGGCGAGCTGCCCGGAAGGGATCGACGTGTACTTCGATAATGTCGGCGGGGAGATCCTCGAGGCCGCGCTCTCGGGGATCAACGACAGGGCTCGAATCGTGGTCTGCGGGATGATCTCGCAATACAACGCCATCGAGCCGCCGCCGGGCCCGCGCAACCTGGGGAACCTGCTGATCCATCGCGCCCGGATGGAGGGGTTCATCGTGCTCGATTACTTTCTTCGCGCGTCGGAGGCGATCGAGGCGCTCGGCGCATGGGTGAGCGAAGGCAGGCTTCGTTACCACGTTCACGTGGTCGAGGGTCTCGAGGAGGCTCCCGCCGCGCTCAACTATCTCTTCGATGGGCGCAATGAGGGCAAGCTGGTCATCAAGCTGGCGGAGCCGCCGGCGTAAAAAAACCGGGCGGGACTCCCTTGAGGGGAATCGCCGCCCGGTTTCGCGCGCGGGCCTCAGCCCGCCCGCTTCAGCTTACTGGCAGACAGGCGATGGACGGGCGCAATCGATGCCGTCATCGGTCGCATCCGGGCCGCACTCCTCCCGCCTGTAGCCGGGGCTGACCGGAGAGGGCTCCGCCGGCGCGGCGCCGCCCGTGAACAGCCAGCTGAAGATGATGATGGCGTCCGTGATTTCGACGCTGCCGGTGTCGTTGGTGTCGGCCGCGTCCAGGCAGGCCGGCGGGGCTCCGCCGGAGAACAGGAAGAGCAGCGGCACGACGCCGTCGGTCAGGTTGATGCTGCCGTCGGAGTTCGCGTCGCCGCGGACGAAGGTCGTCCCGCCGGGCTCGGCGCAGGAGGCGTCGTCGACACAGTCGTTGTCGTCGCAATCGGCGTCGCCGTCGCGGTCATCGTCGATGCCGTTGTCGCAGATCTCGTCCGGGATACAGGCGGCGTGATCGGCGCAGTCGTTGTCGTCGCAATCGGCGTCGCCGTCACGGTCGTCATCGATACCGTTGTTGCAGATCTCGTCCGGCAGGGGCGCGGGCCCGTCTGTTGCGAGGATGGCGATAGCCTTGATGCCCGCGTTCTCGGGCGGGTTGCCTCCACCGAGGTCGTCGAGCACGATCTCGATGGAACCCTCGGTGGCGACCTCCTCCACCACCGAGACGCCGACACGGTAGCCGGCCTGGCCGGCTGGATCGACTCCCAGGAGGCGGGCGGCCT
This sequence comes from Planctomycetota bacterium, assembly GCA_002695115.1. Lineage (GTDB taxonomy): Bacteria > Planctomycetota > UBA8108 > UBA8108 > UBA8108 > UBA8108. The sequence goes on along the minus strand of NZOA01000044.1, from coordinate 27,508 downwards.
CAAGGGCCTGGGAGAACTGGTCGCGGACCAGCTCGCCGTTGATGCGGATGTCAAAGACCCGGCAGGGAGCGCCGGAGCGTGCGGGGTCTTCGATGTCGAGGCAGCCGTCGCTGCAGCAGAACTCCGCGAACAACAGAACAACCTCGTAGGTGCCCGGCGGCAGGCCGGTGAACTCGTAGATGACATCGCCGTCATCCCACCGTTCGGCCGGGAAGATATCCTGCTGGAAGGCCATGTCGAAGATGTATTCATCGGTCTCGACATCGACGCCGGTGAAGCCCAACCCGAAGTTCGCGGTATGGACGTTGGGGCTGCGCAGGTAGGGGCTCGGGTTCTCGATGGTGTCCTCGAGCCAGACACGACCTATGTCATCGACGAACTCGGGGCCTCCGCAGTTGATGTAGAGCTCGCCTGAGAAGTCGCACAGGTCTGCGCCGGGGCGTAGGACCGAGTCCCCCCCGATCGGGACGCCGTCCACCGTTCCGAGGCAGAAGCTCGCGCCCGGCAGGGCGTCGACAATGTCGTAGGTGAGGGCGTCGCCATCACTCACCTCGCCGGTGAAGCTGAGACGCGAGCCGTCAGCGCTGAAATCGCCGGCGGACGGGTTCTCCCCCACCGTGTTCTCCGGCAGGTCTTCCTGCACCTCGACGGTGATGGCCTGGTCTCCGGGAACACTGAAGGTGATGGTGACGGTGGCGCCGCCATCGCAGTTGATCGCGCCGATCGAGCGGGTCGCGCGCACTGAATCCCCGCCGCCGAATTCGGGGTTGTCGGCGCTGACCGACACCTCGTCCTCGGTGAACGCGGTCCTGAAGCAGGAGTCGCTGAACATGGCGATCCGGGCTCCGGAGCCGCCGCCGGCCTCGTTGTAGCCCAGCATGATGAGGTTGAGGCCGGGTTCGAGGATGGCCGGGGATGATGCCCGGGTCTGGATCTCGTTGGCGCCGCCGAAGCCGCGCGTCGTCAGGAACTCCACGGCGACCTCTCCATTGACGTAGAGGGTCGCGCCATCGTCGCTCGACAGGCCGAACCAGGCCTGGAGGTCGTCATCGCTGACGTTGTTGACGAAGGTGAACATGACCGCGGTGTACTGGTCGCCGCCGCCGTAGTAGACCTCGCCGTTGAAGAGGCCGGGATCGCCGGCATTGAGGTCATAGCCGCTTGCCCGCACGAGCGAGGTGAAGCCGCATTCGCTCTCGCGTACGCCGCTGGTGATCAGGCCCGAGATGCCGGCCTCGACGATGGCGCCTTCGAAGATGCTGTCGATGTCCGGGGGGCCGCCGTTCTGGGAGACGTAGTCCTCGATAAAGGCCTGGGACGGGGCGTTGCCGGCGGTTACCGACTCAAACTGCTGGGCGTTGACCAGCCACTCGGTGATGAAACCGTTGGAGGGTCCGCCGCGCAGATAGGGCGCGGGGTCGACAGGTTCGTTGGAGCAGCCGTCCGCGGCGTTGCCGTGGTCTTCGGGATCGTAGCCCGTCGGATCGATGGTATGCGGCATCGCTATCGGCGTGCCGTTCTCGTCTTCGAAACGCGCGCACATGATGTAGCCGCCGCCGTTTTCGTAGGTGGCGATCGCGATCATGTTCTTGCCTGGGTCGAGCCAGACGGGGATCTTGAAGGAAAACGGGTTGTGCGGAGCGCAGTGCGAAAAGGCCCCGGCGGGGCGGCCATTGACCTTGACCGAGATGGAGTCATCCGAGCCGATTCCCAGCTGGATACAGCGGCCCACCTCGGAATCGTTGATGACGTAGGTATAGGCCACGCACATGCACCGTTCTACGTTCGCCTGGAAGGCGTTTCCTCCCTGCAGGTCGTAGACGCCGTTGGGAGATGACATGGGTGCGAGCATCGCCTCGGTGTCAAACGCATCGACCGGTATAGTCCAGAAGCGATCGAGCGCGGAGACCCCGAGGTTGGTGAAGCCGCTGATCTCCTGGGCGCTGCCGCCAAAATCGGGAAGGAAGACCAGCCCGTCCTCGGGGACGATGGTCTCATCGGAGACCTCTCCGTCGATATCGCTGATCCATTCTTCGCCCATAACGTCGATGGGAATGTTGCAGCCGTTCCAGACCGCCAGGTCGAAGGCGGGGGTCAACAGCACCTCGCGAATGACGGGGCTGTCGTGGATGGCGATGTCGCCATTGCCGGGCCCCTCGGGCTCCGGCTCGGGGTGGGCCTCTTCGCCCGGCTCGTAGCCGGTCGGATCGATGGTGGTGGGAATCGGCAGGGGCTCGAAGTTCTCATCTTCGAAGCGGATGCACATATTGTAGCCGCCGCCGTTTTCGAAGGTGTAGACCGAGACGAGGTTCTTACCGGGGTCGAGCTGGGCGGAGCCCTTGTCGGTGAAGCCCGGATGCCCGGCGCAGCGCGGGGTGGTGATCACGGGTCGGCCGTTGACGCGGACCGTGCCGGCGTCATCCGAGCCGAAGCCGATGCCGACGCGGATGGGCTCATCGCTGTCGTTGATGGCGTAGAAGAAGGCAGCACACATCACCTGCTCGACGTCGGTGCCGAAGATGTCGGCGCGCTGGAAATCGTAGAATCCGTCGGCTGAAGTCGCCCGCACAAGGATGGATTCGCTGAACGGGTCGCCGGGGAAGTCGAGGAAGAGCGCCTCCTGGTCGGGGCCCATGAGCCCCAGCCCCGCGATCTGGCTCTCGCCTTCGAAGTCGATATTGAAGATCAGCCCCTCCTCGGGAATGATTGTTTCATCGGAGATCTCGTCCGCATCGTTAATCCAGGGGCCGTTCATCTGCTCGACGCTGATATTGCAGCCCTGGACGCCGCCGGCCATCGTATAGGCCGGGGTCACGAGAATCTCGCCGACATGGCTGGAGAGGCCGCTTGAGAGGTTCGTCGCGCCGCCCACCGGATATTCGGTGTCGCCGATGTTCGCCGTGCCGGAGAAGCTGCTGATGGTCCAGGCTCCCGAGCGGCCCAGGGTGTAGCTGACGGTCGCCGCCGTGATGCCTTCCCAGGCGAGCCTGCCGGGCTCGTTCACGGTCGGCTCCGGGGAGACGTCACTGGCCTCCCAGGCGCGGTCGTAGCTTTCTTCGAGGTCGTAGGATCCACCGCCGGCGTTGATGGCGATCGATACGCTGGCCGTCACCTCTCCGGGAGCCTCTCCATCTACGCTTACCGATCGCGAGGCGGGAGATTGCCAGAGCTCGAGCGGTTCGACGCTGACCTCGATCTGGCCATCGCCGCTGCGGACCGCTCCACAGCCGGTGGGATCTTCAAAGCGGGCCCTCATGCCCCAGCCGCCGCCGCCATCCCAGACCTTGAACTGGATGAGGTTGCCGCCGGGCTGCAGGGTGACGGGGAAGGTGTTCTGGGTGGTGCCGGCTCCGCCCCAGCCGCGGCAGACGCCGAGGCTGAAGACCTCTACCCGGTTGACCTTGACCTGGATGGTGTCGTCGCTGGCGATGCCCATTCTCATGACAAGCGGAGAGTCGGTGACGTTCTCGACGTAGACCCAGGCGTAGCCCATGGCGTTGTCGGCTCCGGGGGCCTGCGTTTCGAAATTAAGCAGATCTCCCTCGGTCATCTGGATGACGACCGGAAGATTACCGTCGAGATCCAGCGGCGCGCTGGGATGAAAGGTACCGAAAAGCGCTGGCGGGACGTTCCCTTCACAATCCTCGGCTTCGAGGACGGGGGGCATGAGGATGAGTCCCTCTTCGGGGATGATGTCACTTTCGCTGTTGTCGCCATCGCAGAGGAAATCGGCGGCGGCCAGCTGGTTCGGGTTGCAGCCCGGACCTGAGTAGGCGGCGGCGACCAGGTACTCGGTGAAGAAACCGTTATCGTCCGTCTGGGCCCGCGCCGCGGGCGCCGTGAAAGCGATCAACATCAGGACCGTAAGGACTCTGGAACATAGAGAAACGAACCGATGACAGGACATTGAAACCTCCCAACCATATGAATGTGGCAATCCGCGTATGCCGCGAGCGCTGTGCGCGTCTTGAACTCGTTTAAACCCGCTGAAGAGCGGTCGCCGGGGGCGATCGTTCACGCCCAGCAAGACCCTGTTTTTGCAAACGACTTTCGCGGTCGGGACAGGGACGAAAAGACCTGCGCCGCCCGGTCAATTCATGGAATTGACAATTACCAAGATTAGTTGATGGAGGGGGTGATTTCCAGACACTACAGGTGAGAAACCCGCAGTTTCCCTGTCTGGATGAGGAGGCCGCGTCGGCCGGCCGGGCTACCGTCGAGGCTTGATATAGGTTGACTTGAAGGGCCTGAGAGAAATAATCACGTTCCTGACGCAACTCTTTTGCTCTAAACGTTTTCCCGCTTTTCTCAGAAGGGACCTCAAGGATCGAATGAACGCCCCGCAGGCGGCTCCCGAAGACGAGCTCGACCTCATGAAGGAGATCATCTCGCTGTGCAAGCAGCGGGGTTTCATTTTCCAGTCCAGCGAGATCTACGGCGGCCTCAAGAGTTGTTATGACTATGGTCCGCTTGGAGCCGAGCTCAAGCGCAACATCATGAACGAATGGTGGCGTGCCATGGTGCATGAGCGCGAAGATATCGTAGGGCTCGATGCCTCGATCATCATGCATACGAATGTCTGGAAGGCGTCAGGGCACCTCGCTGGTTTCGCCGACCCGCTTGTGGATTGTCTTATCAGCAAGGAACGGTTCCGTGCTGACAACGCCCCCAGGCCGGAGCCGGGGGCCGACCTGCCGATCGCCTGCGGCGACAAGGGGCAGGCGAAGGCCTACCACAAGGCCATCACGGAGCGCTTCGGCATCGAGCTCAGGCGCAGGGGCAAGGTTCTGGAGGGCCTGAAGGTGATCGATGAAGAGACCTTCGGCTTCTTCGCCGATGATTCCGACGAGGCCGCTGAAACATTCCCCTACCGGGGGTATGTAAGCCCGGAGATCGGCTGTCCCTTCCTGAGCGACGAGAGGCAGTTCAACCTCATGTTCCGCACCAGCCTGGGGCCGGTCGATCCGGTCCAGCGGCTCGCCAGGGCCATCGAGGGCAAGGCTCTCTCCCGCGATGAGGCCACGGCGATCATCGAGGAAAAGATCGGCGAGAACGCCGTCTACCTGAGACCGGAAACCGCGCAGGCGATGTTCGTCCAGTTCGCCAATATCCAGCAGGCGCTTTCTCTCAAGGTGCCCTTCGGTATCGCCCAGATGGGCAAGTCCTTCCGCAACGAGATCACCGTGGAGCATTTCATCTTCCGGTCCTGTGAGTTCGAGCAGATGGAGATGGAGTACTTCGTCGAGCCGGGCAAGCAAAAGGAGGCGCTCGATTTCTGGAAGGACGAGCGCCTGAGCTGGTACCAGCGTTACGCCAACGACCCCTCGAGGTTCCGGCTGCGCCAGCACGAGCCCGAAGAGCTGGCCCACTACGCCGATGATTGCTACGACATCGAGTACGAGTATCCCTGGGGCTGGGGAGAGCTCGAGGGGATCGCCAGCCGGACCGACTACGATCTCAAGAAACACTCCGAGCACTCCGGCGTGCGCCTGACCTATTTCGACCCGGAGAAGGAAAACCCGGAGACGGGCAAGAAGGGCGTTCACTACACGCCCTATGTGGTCGAGCCGGCCGCGGGGGCCACGAGGACCACGCTCATGTACCTCCTCGATGCCTTCTGCTACGACAGCCCGCGCCCGGACGCGCAGGGCAAGGTGAAGACCCGGCGCGTGCTGAAGCTGCATCCGCGCCTGGCGCCCTATAAGGTCGCCGTGCTGCCCCTGGTAAAGAGAGATGGAATGCCGGAGCTGGCGAGGGAAATCGTCCAGCAGTTCTTCAATTCCGGCATCAATGCGAAATACGATGAGCAGCACCAGGTGGGCAAGCGCTACGCACGCCATGACGAGGTCGGCACCCCCTATTGCCTGACCGTTGATGGCGAGTCCCTCGAGGATGGGACGGTAACCATCCGTGACCGCGACACCACCGAACAGGAACGGATCAAGATTGACGAGGCCCTGCAGGTGGTCGCCGGCCGGCTGGCTGATTCTTGACAGGAAGAGGATCGATGGCCAAACCCCATCCGGATTTCCGCGCGACGGTAGAGACCTATAGCGGTCCCCTCGACCTGCTTCTCTACCTCATCCGAAAAGACGAGGTCGATGTCTTTGACATACCGGTTTCCAGGGTGATCGAACAATACCATGAGCACCTCGATTACCTGCGGGAGATCGACCCCAACGTCTCGGGGGAATTTCTCGTCATGGCGGCTCGCCTGATGGAGGTCAAATCCAAGCTGCTTCTGCCGCGCGAAGTTCTCGAAGGTGAAGACGAGGAATACGAGGATCCTCGCCTGGAATTGGTGAAGCAGCTCCTGGAGTACAAGAAATTCAAGGAGCGCGCGCTGCTGCTCGAAAAGAAGATCGACGCGCACAAGCGACGGTACGTGCGCCCCGCGCAGAAGCTGTCCATCGATGCAGAGGATGTTACAGAGCCCCTGCCGCTGGGCAATACAGATGTCTGGGATCTGCTCACAGCCTTCCATCGCATCCAGCTGGCGATTGGGCGGCGCGTGCCCCACGAGATCATGCTCGAGGATCGGCCGATCGCGGAATTCATCGAGGAGGTGAAAGAGACTCTTCGCGCCGCTCCGGAGGAGGGCTGCCTGTTCGAGGATCTGTTCAGGGGAGCTCGGACGCAGAACGAAGCCATCGGGTATTTCCTCGCCATCCTGGAGCTCGCCAAGGAGTACGTTCTCAAGGTTATCCAGGATGAGCTCGGGCAGGAGATCCGGGTCCAGTGCAGGGATGAAGAAGAAACCCGTCGTCTCCAGGCCGAGGAGGGCAATGCCGCGGGTACGGGGCCGGCCGAGAAACATCTCCTCAGGGGCGAAGGAGAGGAGGCCCTGGCGGGGCCCGATGAGCCGGCTGAAGAGGACGACAGCGAGGGAGAGGAATGAAGGTCGCTCTGCTCGCTTCGGGTCCCTTCGCGATTCCTGTCCTGGATGTTCTCCACCAGGGAGGGGCCGACTTCGAGCTCCACCGGGTAGTCAGCCGGCCGGACAGGCCNGCNGGGCGGGGNCGCAAGCNGCGGNCGAACCCGGTCAAGGNCCGGGCGCTCGAGCTGGGAGTCGATTGCCGTACTCCCGAATCGGTGAACACCCCTGAATTCCGTGAGGAGATGGACGCCATCGGCACGGACGTCTTTATCGTCGCNGATTACGGAGAGATTCTCAGGGAGGAGGTTCTNTCCNTGCCGTCGCTGGGCTCCTTCAACCTGCACGCCTCGCTGCTGCCGGCCTACCGGGGCGCGGCGCCGGTGGTTCACGCCATCCTCGGGGGGGAGGACGAAACNGGCGTGACGCTNTTCAGGCTGGAGAGGGGCCTTGACAGCGGCCCGGTGCTGGCCTGCTCGCGCACGNCCATCGACCCGGNGGAGACCGCCGGCGAGCTGGAGGCGCGCCTGTCGGAGCTTTCCGCCGCCCTGCTCCTCGAGCAGCTGCCGGTGATTGCCGCGGGGAACGCCGCCGGGGAGGCCCAGGATGAGAGCCTCGCGACCCTGGCACCCAAGCTCAAAAAATCCGATGGGCTCATCGACTGGGATCTGCCCGCGAGCTCGGTATGCGATCTGGTTCGCGCGATGAACCCCTGGCCNCTGGCGCATGGCTTTCTTTGTCCATTGCAGGGCAAGANGAAAAGGGTGAGCATCCTGCGCTCGANACCAGGCGGGGATGNGGCCGGGGGCCCGCCGCCGGGGACCGTTCACGAGGTGGATGCGGAGNGTTTCTCCGTCTCCTGCGGCCGGGGGGCTCTCCGGGTCCTCGNGCTGCAGCGGGAGGGAAAGCCGGCGATGGACGCGGCAGCCTTCATGCGGGGCAATCCGATCGAGCCGGGAGACCAATTCAGGGCTTCTGTAGAGGTGCGGCGATGAACGAAGAATTCTCACAGGAANGGGCCCCCGGCGAATACGCCGTGGTACGCAAGGCGGCGCTCGAGCTGCTCTGCGAAACCGAGGCCGGCAGCCGCTTCGTAGACGAGGTGCTGTCGGAGCACATCGGCCGTTTCGAGCGCCGCGATCGCCACCTCCTGCAGGAGATCTCCTANGGGGCTCTCCGCCATCAGAACACTCTCGACCGCCTGCTGAAGNTCTACGTNAAGCTGTCGATGGATCGCCAGCGNGCGCCGGTGCGCTGGGCCCTTCGGCTGGGNGCNTACCAGCTGGTCTATCTCANCCGGGTGCCGGCGCACGCGGCGGTGAACCAGACCCTCGAGGGCATGAAATCTTTCCAGGGGATCGGCAGAAAAGACGTGGGTTTCGTCAACGCGATCCTGCATCGGCTGATTGGTGATATAACCAGGAAGACNGGGGATGAGCCGGCGGAGCNCGANGATCCCAGCATCCTCCCNGTGCGCGNTGGCTATTGTCATTTCAGCCGCCCGGTCCTGCCGCTGGTGCGTCTCGACCAGGTGGANCACCTGAGCGTCAAGTATTCCTATCCGNGATGGCTGGTAAAGNNNTGGCTCGATCGCTTCGGGGCCCAGGAGGCCAGGGCGCTGTTGATCGCCGGCAACCGTACGCCNCGGCTNTGCGCGAGGATCACCGCCCGGGCCCCATCGNCCGCGGAGGTTGTCGAGGCTCTGCAAGGCGATGGTTTCGAGGTGGAGGCCGGGGAGGATGAACAGTCCGTGCTCTTCGCCGGCGGCGGGCCCGGNCCATCGGAGGCGCTGGAGAAGGGCTGGATCCAATTNCAGGATCTGACCGCGATACAGATCGGCGCCGCCCTGGCCCCGCCGGCCGGGGCCAGGGTGCTGGACCTGTGTTCGGCGCCGGGCACCAAGGCCGTCCAGCTGCTCGAGCGCCTCGGGACGGAAGGCTCCCTGCTGGCGACAGACCGCAGCGAGTCCCGGCTGGCGCTTGTCGAGGAGAACCTTTCCGGGCTCGAGGGGAACTGGAAGGCGGCGACCCTGCCCACCGAGCCGGCCTCGATCGAGCTGGGCGAGAGCTTCACCCATATCCTCGTCGACGCGCCCTGCTCCAATACCGGGGTGCTCGGCAGGCGCCCGGAGGCGCGCTGGAGGGTGCGCAGAGAAGACCTCAACTCCCTCGCCGAATTGCAGGATGGGCTCCTCGATGCCGCCGTGCGCCACCTCCGGCCCGGAGGGCGCNTGGTCTACTCCACCTGCTCGATCGAGCCGCAGGAGAACGAGGAGCGGGTGGCCGCCCTGCTGCGNCGCTGCCCGTTCCTGGTGGAGCTTGACACCCGTCTCTTCCTGCCCCACCGGGTCGATTCCGATGGCGGTTATTACAGTTTGCTCACCCGGTCGGCCTCGAAGGAAGACTAGGCGGCGTTCAGTCCGGCCGCTCTTTTTTCAGTTCGCGCAGGGTCGCGGCCTCTGGAAGTGAGCCGTAGGCGTCATCGAGGGGATAGCAGCCGCTGACGAGTCCGCCGCGCGGAGCCGTGGTGCAGTCGCTGAAGGTACGACAGATACGCTTGCGCNCGAGCTTGCCGTTCTCGAGGGTGTCGGCGGGCANCTCGGGGTAGCTCAGGACCATGCGCCCGATCCCGACAAAATCCATCCAACCCTCCCTGACCAGGCCCTGGGCGACATGGGGTAGATATTCCTGCAGATAGGAGAGCGCGGAGCCGGTGATAACCAGGCCTGGAAACTCTTGCTTGAGCGCGCGCGTTGCCTGCAGGTGCCGGATCACTCCCACGAGGGGGTCCTCCGGTGGCAGGTAGCCATCGGAGGGCGGATAAAGCGCCGGCCTCTGCAGGTGGGGATTGTAATACGGGCTTCCACCCGAGAGNTTAACGAGCCGGATGCCGAGCTCNTCGAGCAGGGCGAGAAAGGNNCGNCCCTCCGAGAGGTCCGGCTCGACCGGGTTGGCCATGTCGACACCAAAGCCCAGCCGGTAGGGCTCGCCGNGGGGAGAGTCCTCGGGCACTCCCGCTCCGCCATCGGCGCCTGCCCGGAAGGGAATGCTGTCGAAGATGCTCACGCGAACCGCGATGTGGAGGCTGGGAGCTTCCCGGCGGATTCCNGCGACGATCTCCCGCAGGAGCCGGGTGCGGTTCTCGAAGGACCCTCCATAGGGCCCCTGCCGGGTATGGGCGCCGAGAAATTCATGCAGAAGATAGCCGTGGCAGTGTTTGATGTCGACAAACTCAAAACCCAGNGCGGCGGCCCGGACGGCGGCATTGACGAAGCTCTCGATAAGGCCTTCTACCTCGGGGTCGCTGAGGATCGCGGAGTCATCGTTCACCCCGACGCGTTCGTCAAGGAGCGGGTGGCGGTAGGCGATTCGAGGCTGGGGGGGGGCCTCTTTATGTGGCCGGGAGAAACGCCCGGAGTGGGTGAGCTGGATCCCGATGATGGGATCAGGCGCCGAGCCGAAACGATCACGGTGAGAATCGAGAAGAGCCGAGCGAAGACCATCGAGGCCGGCGAGGGTATGGTCGGCGATGACGAGCTGGCCGGGATTGGCCCGCCCGGAGGCGTCCACCGCGACCGCCTCGCCTCCCCAGATCAGCTGCGCTCCGCTGAGTCCGAATCGCCTCCAGCGCCGCAGGGTGAGCTCGCCTGGATTGCCGTCCTCGGTCCCATCCCAGCCCTCCATCGGCTGGATGGCCCAGCGGTTGCCTGCGGCCCTTCCGCAGATCTCTATTTCTCGCGCCAGCGGAGAGTCATCGCCGCGGAGGATCTCATCATCGGCGGGGATGTCGGGGCAGAGCCCGTGAAGATGCCCGCGAAAGCTGTCGATGTCCCGGTGGGATCCTATGCGGGGATAGCGTGAGTAGTTGGAAGCTGAGGTCATATCCAGGGCTGGTTATTCCCTGCCGAAAAAGACCGCCGGCGGAGCCGGGGCGGCTTGGGAAGAAATGGAAAAAAGAAATTTACTTGCCGTAGTCCCGGAGACCGCCAAGATCTGTTCGCCCGGAGGCTGGCGGACCCGACCTCCATCAAAATGGAAAAACTCGAGTTGTCATTATTATTCCGGAGGTCGAGATGGGATTCAGCATCGATGGAAAGATCGCCCTGGTTACCGGGGGCGGGCGCGATATAGGACGCGCCTGCTGCCTGGAGCTGGCGGCCAACGGGGCGGACGTCGTGGTTAACTACCACTCGAGCGCAGAGTCCGCCGGGCAGACCGTCGTCGAAATAGAGGCCCTGGGCCGCCGGGCGCTGGCTGTCAAGGCGGATGTGACCAGCCCCGATGACATCCTGGCGTTGAAAGAGGCCGCGGTTGAGTTTGGAGGCGGGCGGGTTGACATCCTGGTCAACAACGCCGGGGGCATCATTCGGCGGGCCCTCCTGGGAGACCTGGATCCCGACCTGATCGAGGAGACGCTGCGGCTCAACTTCACCAGCGTGGTCCTCTTGTGCCAGGCGATCGTTCCCGTCATGACCGGGCACGGCGGCGGCAAGGTGATCAACATATCCTCCGTGGCCGGGCACAATGGCGGCGCGCCGACCACGCCGCACTACGGTCCCGCCAAGGCGGCGGTTTCGAATTTCGCCCGCACCCTCACGAAGGAATTCGGCTCGAGCAACATCCAGGTGAACAGTGTAGCCCCGGGGATCATCGACAACCGCTTCCACGAGGACCACACCCCGCCGGAGATGTTCGAGAAGCTGGTCGCCGGCGTGCCCCTGGCCCGGGCGGGAACGAACGAGGATGTCGCCGGCGCGGTGGCGTTTCTCGCCTCGCCAAACGCCGACTACATCAGCGGCGATGTCATCCACGTAAACGGCGGCTTATATTTCGGCCAGTAGTCTTCACAGGAGTGAGATTTTGGAGTTCGATCCGCAGAGTATCTTGTTTCACGGCCACGGGCTGGTCGGTGTCGATAAGCCGGCCGGGGTGCCGGTCCATCGGGGGACCGGGCACTCTGTGGGCGTGACCGACCTTCTCGGCGAATGGGTCAGCCTGAATCCCGGGCTGCTCGATGTCCGGCCCGGCAGCAAGATCCACCCGGTTCATCGCCTCGACCTCGAGGCCTCCGGGGCCCTGCTGCTGGCGGTCAAGACATCGGCGGCGCGCGCTGCGAAGCGGGCCTTCGAGGAGCGCGGCGTCACCAAGGTCTATCTCGCCGTCGTCGCCGGGCCGATGCCGGCGGCGGGAGAGCTCAAGGGCAAGATCCGCTCGAAGCTCCGCGGCCGCTACCGCCATCTGCCCGCCAGCCTCAGCTACAGGCGCCTGCGGGGAGATGACCGCCTCAGCCTTGTCGAGGTGAAGCCGGAGGGAGGGCGGACGCACCAGATCCGGGCGCTCATGGCCCGTTCAGGTCGCCCGCTCGCGGGGGACCTGCGCTATGGAAAGCCGAAGCCGGCGCAGCAATTTCGCGAGCGCTTCGGGGCCGGTTATTTTCTTCTCCATGCCTGGCGCCTGGGCCTGCCCGCGGCTGTGACGGGTCGTTCGCTGCTGTTGGAGGCGCCGCTTCCCGCGGTCTTTCATTCCATCATCGAGCAGAAGGGATGGGACGCTCTCGAGCAGGGCCCTGGCGGGGAGTGGGCGGCGCTCGATTAGACGCCGGGCAGGTTGAAGGATTCTCTCTCCCGGATGATTTCCGGCTCGGGAAGCTCTTCCTCGGAATGGAGAATGTTTTTCAGGACCAGGAGGAAGAAGACGAGACATCCGATCAGCCAGGCGAGGCCGACGACCTGGGGCTCCATCCCGGTCAACTGGGAGAAGGCCACGGCATCGTTCTGGTTGAAGGCGGAGCCCTGGTCGGCCAGGACGTCCCAGTAGATGTCGAAGATTGAATAGAGGCAGGTGAAGGTCCCGATCAGCCTCAGCAGGAGGGCGCCGATGGTCGAGGGGGCCAGGAATCCGCAGAGTACGAAGAAGACCGCGAGACCGGAGGCGAAGGTGCGGGAATAGGAGTCGCGGATAACCGTTGTGATGGCGGCGACGAGGATCAGCGTCAGCAGCCCGAAAACCAGCGGGACGAAATGCTTGGCTCGGGAAAGGTAGAGCAGCATTCCCCCGACGAACATGCTGCCGAGGTAGCCGGCGGTGACGATCAGCGCCTCGCTGCCGCCCTCGGTTTCGCAGGCGCCGCCTTCATCTGCGGTAATCAGGATCGAGATGATTTTTCCACCAGTGAAGAGGGCCATCACTCCATGGCTGATCTCGTGAAAGAGCACCACCATGAGCTTGATCGGTTGCGCCAGGGGGGATGACCAGAGGTAGAAGACCAGGCAGGTCAAAACCATCTGCAGCACCAGGTGGCTGAGGGAAAACAAGCCGCCTTGCCTGGGGCCCGGCCCGATCGCCGAACCTCCGTCGCCGTATGTGGTGATTTCGCAGGACATCTTCCGCCCGTTGCCTCGTTTTCAGGTTCCCCGGCGCCCTTCAGACCCGCGGGCTGGGGTGGAGAAATATACAACGAGGACCCGGATGCGTCCGGAGCCCCGGGCCGTCAGGCACAAAGCCTTAAGAAGTAAAGGCTTAGGGCTAACCGATAAGAGTCGTTCGGGTGGGTTACAGGACCAGGCGGAATGTTACCGCCCCTTGTCTCGAAGCCCGGACTAAGGGCTTGATTCGATGGTGTGGGGGCAAGACAATCGGCGGTCCTGAGGCGGGCCCGGACGAATGAGTTTTCCGGTCCGGAGGGTGATTGATTTTGAAGGAAATGGAAATGAACGGGAGGCTCTCTTGAGGCATCTGAGCAGGCGCTTTTTTATCGTAGTGGCAATGCTGACGTTCCCGTCACCGGGGGCGGCTTTCGGCGAGGACAACCGGCAGAATCTCGAGTTGAAGAGGATCGAAGGAGCGAGCCCCCGGAACATCATCTTCGTCCTGGCCGATGACCATCGCTACGATGCCATCGGTTTTCTTGACCACCCCTTCCTGAAGACTCCCCAGCTCGACGCTCTCGCCTCCGGCGGCGCCCATTTCCCCAACGCCTTCGTCACCACCTCCCTGTGTTCCCCCAGCCGCGCGTCGATTCTTACCGGCCTGTTCATGCATCATCACAACGTGGTCGACAACAACGATCTCGCCCCCCCGGGGACGATCTTCTTCCCGCAATTTCTCCAGAAGGCGGGCTACGAGACGGCCTTCGTCGGCAAGTGGCATATGGGCGGCCAGAGCGACGATCCGCGCCCGGGCTTTGATCACTGGGTGAGCTTCAGGGGCCAGGGGCGCTACTATCCGGCTCGCAGGACGACCTTCAACGTCAACGGTAAGCGTGTGCCGCAGAAGGGTTATATCACCGATGAGCTGACTGACTACGCGATCGAATGGCTCGAGGGTCGCTCACTTGAGAAGCCGTTCTTTCTTTTCCTCTCCCACAAGGCGGTTCATGCCCGGTTCGAGCCCGCTAAGCGGCATGCTCAGCAGTACGCGGATGCCAGGATACCCGATCCCCTCACCCAGNNNGACACCCCGGAGAACTACAACGGCAAGCCCATGTGGGTCAAGAACCAGCGCAACAGCTGGCACGGCGTCGACTTTCCCTANCACAGCNATCTGAACGTCAAGGAGTACTACCGAAACTACTGCCGTACTCTCTCGGCTGTCGACGACAGCGTNGGCCGGCTCATGGACTGGTTGCGCAAAAAGAAGCTCGAGCAGGAGGCNCTGGTGCTCTACATGGGAGACAATGGCTTCCTCTTCGGAGAGCATGGATTGATCGACAAGAGGAATGCCTACGAGGAGTCCATGAGGATCCCGATGCTGGCGCATTGCCCGGCCCTCTTCCCGGGCGGNACNGTNGTNAAGGGAGTGGTGGCCAATATNGACATCGCCGCGACCTTNCTTGCGGCGGCCGGCCTGGAAACCCCGGANTATATGGACGGCTCCAGCTTTCTCGACNTGGCCTCGGGCAAGCAGGCGCTCTCCCAATGGCGCCAATACCTTTTGTATGAGTACTACTGGGAGTGGAATTTCCCTCATACGCCAACGGTTTTCGCTCTCCGGGGCAACCGCTTCAAGCTCATCGTCTACCATGGCATCTGGGATACCGATGAGCTCTACGATCTCACGGCGGATCCTCTCGAGAGGCGGAACCTGGTCCATGTTCGTGAGCACGCCGCCACAGCCGCGAAGATGCGCAAGGAGCTGTACGCGCGTCTGGAGAAAAGCGGCGGAACCAGGGTGCCTTTCGGTTTCAAGCGAGGCTCCGGCGCCAACCTGCGTCGCGAGTCGGGCTCAAAGGCGGCCCCGTTTCCCCCTGGCGTGTTGAGGAAGACGGACGGCCGGAACTGATCCCGTCGCAAGCTCGCTGAGGCCGCCTCAGCAGCCGCCGAGACCGCATCCGGATGGGCAGGTCTGCAGGTCGTGGCTCGCGCAGGGGCATTCGTAGGGAGTTTTGACACCGAGCATTCGGCACAGCAGCATCACGGGGAGGCCGACTATGTTGAGGTAGCAGCCCCGGATGGATGCGACCAGCTCTCCGCCGGCGGTCTGGATTCCGTAGGCCCCCGCCTTGTCGAGGGGGTCGCCGCTTTGAACGTAGGTCTCGATGGTCTCCTCGTTCAGCTTCCTGAAGGTCACGTGGCTGANCTCCACCGCGATCTCGATCGGCGTGTCCGGCCGGGCGAGGGCCACGGCGCTGACCACTCGGTGAGACGCGCCGGAGAGGGCCTGAAGCATTTGCCGGGCGTCTTCTTCGTCTTCCGGCTTGCCGAGCACTCGCTCCCGGGCGCCACTGACTATGGCGACGATGGTGTCGCAGCCGATGACCACGGTGTNCTCCTCCACATCGCATGTCGCCAGGACCGACTCGGCTTTCATCCTGGCGAGCTCCTGGCTGACGGAGTAGGCCGTGCCACTGACGGCGGACTCATCGACGCCTTCGGGCGGCAGGACCTGGTATGGCTCGCCGAGTTGGTCGAGAAGCTCTCGCCGCCGTGGCGAGCTGGATGCGAGTATCAGTTTCATTGGCCGGTTTCCGTCTGGGCATCTTCCGGAGGCTTCAGCCCAGGATGGAGGCGACCGCTTCCATCCAGGAGGNGTCTCGTTCGGGGAAACAATAGCCCGGATGGGCGCCCAGGATGGCTCGGGTGCTCTCCCGCGACTCGGGAGTCTTGAGCATCTTGTGGGAAAGTTTGATCTCATCCAGGCGCTCGGCGCTTATGTCNCGGAGCGGGGCGGGAAAGGACTCGGGGGCGTGAGCTTTGNTGAGGAGCTTATAGGCGTTGGCGACTATGTCGTCATCNGCCAGCAGGTGCACGCCGAGAACGACAAAATAATTGAGATGGATTTCTCCATCGTTACCCTTGAGGGATAACGGGAGCGGGTTGGAGAGATAGACCCTGTAGTTGTACAGGGACACGACGGGTGCGATGGCTCTCTTGCAGGCGCCTGCCGCCCGGCGGAAAAACGTCCGAACGGAAGCTTTCTTGGCATCAAGGAGCAGATTGACCAGGTCGGAACAATAGCATNCGGTGACCAGNNCCTTCANNTCGTCGATTGGGCCATCGAGAAGAAAGGAGTCAATCTCCGCGGCACCTTTTTCCTCGAGGGACTCTATNAGCCGNNCCGAATCGGGNTTTTCGGCGGTTTGACCGNTTTTTTTTCTNNCCATGAGAAACCAATAAAAAGTTTATCGCTGCGAACCTGCAGCCATTATATCAAAGTAGAGCGAATGAAGCGATGGAACCCCCTGCTCTTACGGAAACCCTTTCGGGCTAACTATTTCCGTCTTAGCCGCGCTGGGATAGAGGAGGCGGTTTCGCAGGGAGTTCGCATCGAGGTTCAGAGACGGTTTTTCTCCTTCAACTATCCGGGTTGATTCATGAGGCGCTTCGCCATTATCGCTATCCTTCTTTTCGCGGCTTTTTTTGCCCTCTGTCCCGGCCTGCCGGGGCAGGCGGTAGGGGTGGCGCCGCAGCCGGGGTCTCGCCCCCGGCCGGTTTCCTACCATGGAATGGTCCCGGGGGTTACGCCGGTTTCCGAGCTCCTCAGGCGTATGGGTAGGCCGGCCCATGAGGGCGCCTGGTATGCCTGGAAGATGCTCTACGCAGCCAAGGAACAGGCCGGNCAATTCGATGCTTTCCATATTTTTGGCGACAGGGAGAAGGGGAAGGTCGGGACGATCGAGGCCGTTACGATTCCCGGGGGTTTCGAGAGCGCCGGCAAGATCCGCGGCAGGCTGGGAGAGCCGGAGTTCGAGCTCGTTCTGCCCGGCGGCCAGCGGTTGCTCGACTACAGNCTGCAGGGCGTTCGTTTCACCCTGTCGGCGGAGTCCAGGACCATCGGAGCCGCCTATTTTCCCCATGGGTACCGGCGCGTTCCCCCGGGGGATCGGAAGCTGGTTGACCTGGGCTTCTTGCGCCAGGGCCCCCAGCCGCGCCCCCCCGCGCCCCCCGCCGTGAACCTGCTCGCCGGGGCCTTCGAGATCGACATCAGCCCGGTGGAGCCCGGCTGGCTGAAGGGTAAATACGAGGTGCGAGATCCTCTGAAGGCGCGCTGTGCGGTCTTTGTCCGTGGTGGGCTGAAGGTCGCGATCGTCGGGGCCGATCTTTTCGGCTTGCTCAAGAGCGAGGTCGATCCGATCGAGGCGCGGCTCAGGAGGTTGGGCGTTTCGCATCTGATGCTGGCGATGTCGCACAACCACGCCGCGCCGGACACGATCGGCATCTACGGTTCGTATCCGGAGGACTATGTCGGTTATCTGCAGGAGCGTATCGTGGCCGGGGTCGGCAAGGCTCTCGGNAGACTCGTCCCGGTGAAGGAGTTGCTCGTCGGCTCCGATGAGCTTTCGCTCGCGGGAGCAAGGGTTGGCGGGCTGTTTCGCAACGCCCGCAACCCGGGCATTGTCGATCCCCAGCTCGCGGTCGTCCAGGCGCGGGGGCGGGATGGAAAGGCGATCGTGAACGTCATTCATTTCGCTTGCCACGTGGAGGGGCTCGAAAAAGGCCCGAAGGAGATCAGCGCTGACTTCCCGGGCTATATGTGTGATGAGCTCAGAAGGCGCACCGGCGCGCCCGCGGTGTTTCTCAACGGGGCGATAGGGGGCATGGTCTCCGGCGACACCCGGGAACGCAGCCACGAAGAGGCTCGCAAGGCGGGTCTGCGCCTCGCGGATGAAGCGTCACGGATTCTCGGCTTTGCGGTGCCCAGCGCGAGCGCGGTGTTTGAGTTCCGGAGGTCGAGGATCGAAGCCCCCGTGACCAATGCCCGCCTCCTGCTTTTCGGCAAGCGGCACCAGGGTCGCCGGGTGTTTCATCGCGGGCGGGCGACCACGGAATTGTTTCACGCCAGGCT
Organism: Planctomycetota bacterium; assembly: GCA_002695115.1. Taxonomy (GTDB): domain Bacteria; phylum Planctomycetota; class UBA8108; order UBA8108; family UBA8108; genus UBA8108. The sequence goes on along the minus strand of NZOA01000044.1, from coordinate 9,352 downwards.
CGGGGATGCCGAATTTCTCACCGTTCCCGGGGAACTCTTGCCGGAGCTGTCCTTCGAGTTGCTCGAGAAGATGAAAGGCTATCCCAGGATGATCGTCGGGCTTTGCAATGACCAGCTGGGCTATATCATTCCAGCCGGCGATTTCCGCAAGGACGCCTACGAAGAATCCATGTCGGTCGGTCCGGCGATCGGTTCCATTGTTCGTCGGCGGGGCTTGGAGTTGCTCAAGCGAGGCAGCGAATAAGCGGCGCTTTTGTGCTTAATGGGTTTCTGCACAGCGCTTATGATGGCCTCTTGGGTTCTTTGGCCATTCCTGGGAATCGGCTGAAACGGGAGTTTTTGATGTCGAAAACATGGCGAATACTGCTCTTGTCGGCGCTGTCGGGGTTTCTTTGCCTGGGCGCTGTAGCTGACGACTTCATCCGGGGAGACTCCAACAGCGATGGAGAGCTCAACATATCCGATGCCCAGCACACCCTGAGATGGCTTTTCCTTGCCGGCAGAGAGCCGGATTGTCCGGCCGCTGCCGATGCAAATGATGACGAGACGGTCGACATCTCCGACCCGATCAGGGTTCTCGAATACCTCTTTCTCGGCGGCTCTCCACCGGCTCCTCCCTTTCCAGTCGCTGGGCCGGACCCGACTCCCGGGTTGAGTTGCGGGGCGCCGGTGACGCTCGAGCTGTTTTGCGACGTGCGTGGGCCGATGGTGGACCTGTCCTGGACCTTGGCCGGAGAGGTGGAGGGTTTTGAGCTCCACCGGGATGGGGCGCTGGTTGCCGAGCTCGGTGTCGAGAGCCGTGAGTACAGTGACGCCCCGCTTGCCGTGGGGGCTCACGAATACCGGATCGTGGCGGTGCTCGGCGGCGCCGTGGCGGCGGAGGCCGGCTGCGAGGTCGCCGGGGTGGAGGCGAACGCTCCCCCCACCCTCGCCATACTCGCTCCCCCGCAGGGAAGCATCATCTCCGGACGAAGCTTCAATCTGCGTCTGCAGGTAGATGACGATACAGGTGTCCACCGGGTGCTTGTTGATGGGGAAGAGGTCATCTTGCCATCCCCGCTCAGCCTGCCCGCGACGCTGCGGGTGAATATCAGGAGCGGGGAGCCGGGCCCGCAGCTGGTTCGCATCGAGATCATCGACGAGGCCGGCAGAACCGCGTTCGGCGAGCTGGCCCTCGGCTTCAGCCCGGTTCTCGCCCGGGGGGACACGACCGAGGCGCTCGCCATCGACATCTCCGGGGACAGTGGATACGACGAGCTGGAGGTGATCGTTGAGCCTTTCCTGGATGGGCTCCCGGAATTGTTGAACGAGTCCGTGCGCGGGGTGCGATTGTTTGACGGGAATATCCTCGGTGTTCCCGTCGAGGTTGACGGCGACCGTGTAGAGATCAATGGCCCGATCGACTTCGATCTATTCCCCTCCGATCTCGCCGGCGGGCGGCTCGGGCTCCGGGTCCGGCTCGACAGGCTGCGCTTTTTCGGTGACGGGGAGAGCGATTTTGGCTTTCTCGGCACGGACGAATGGGATGCGATCTGGACGGGTAACGATATCGATATCACCGGGACCATGGCCTTCGTTCCCGTCGATGAAGGCTCGCGGCTGGAGGTGGTCTCCGATGGTTTTACCGTCGAGATCGGAAGCTCCGATTTTTCCGTCAGCGGGTTTCTCGATCCCCTGGGGATCTTCGACGCGCTGGTTAACGTCCTGAGCGGACTGTTCTCCGGCCAGATCGAAGATGCCGTCCGCGACGCGGTCCAGGATGCCGCCGATGGCCAGGTCGTGCCGATTCTCGTCGAGACCCTGGGCAACCTGAACCTGGATATTGTCATCGATCCCGTCGCGCTGCAGACCCGTCTCAGCGATGCGGTCGAAAGCGCAGGGGGTCTATCGCTTCTTTTCGATGGAAGCTGGGTGAGCTCCGCCAGGCCGGGAGCCTCCTGGCCACCCTATCCGGGCTCGGTGCTCGCCCGGGCGCCTTTTCCGGGTTTCCCGGTGGAGTCCTCGGCCCCGCACCCTGTCGATGCGACGATTTCTCTCTCCACGGACACCCTGAACCAGGCCCTGGCCGAGCTGGCGGCCGGGGGGAGCCTTGACACCACTCTTGCGGTCGAGGACATCGACAGTCCGTTGCCCCTCAATGTGAATACGCTGGCGGTGGCGCTGGAACCGCGCATCCTGAGCCTCCCCGGTGTCGATCCTGAGGATCCTCTCGTTATCCGGGTCGGGATACGCCATCCGCCGACGTTGGTGCCGGGCGAGGGGCCGCTCGATGCCTCGATAGTGGGGGTGGGAGATGAATGGAGCTGGCGCCCGGGTGATACCGAGCCTCCCGCCCAGTGGAACGGGCGGACCTTTGATGACAGCGGTTGGGCTCGCGCGCCTTCGGGCTTCGGGTATTCGTCGAATGACGAGGAGCTCGGGCGGGTGCGAACCCGGCCGGAGGGCCTGGCCACGGGAGATTACACCGCGCTCTACCTGCGCGCCTCCTTTGACATCGAGGCCCTGGAGGAGATGGAGAGCCTCGTCCTGCGGGTACTCTTCGATGACGCCTTCGTTGCCTATCTCAACGGCGTAGAGATCGCCAGGCGGAATATCGGTGTCGAGGGGACGCCGCCGCGCTTTGATGAGTTGGCCGACAGCACGGGTGAGCCGGACACCCTGGAGGTCGATCTGCTCCAATGGCGCGGGCTCCTGCGTTCCGCGGGCAACGTTCTCGCGCTCCAGGGACATAACGTGAGCGGCACCAGCTCTGATTTCGTCCTGGTGCCCGAGATCCTTCGTTCGCTGCCCGGTCCGGAAGGAATCATCAGCGCCATCCCGGCCGAGATGCGGATCGGTGGCCTGGAGATCGCTTTCCTGGCGGACACCGATGGAGATGGGGCTGGCGAAGCGGATGCCGATGGAGAGCCGGATGAGGTTGGCCTAATCTCTTATTCGCTGGCCCTGAACCTGCAGACGTCGTTGGCTCTGGCGTTTTCCCCCGAGGGGGTTCCAGCGATCGTTTTCAACGTGGATACAGCCGATCTAAACAAGGACGGCTTTCCCGACGCCATCATCGGCGGCGCTGCGGGACTCGACATCAGGGTTGCCGGCGAGGTCTTCGATATCGCCGATGAGAACCTCCTGGAGTTTGCCCAGCTGGTGATCAGCCTTGTCGGTCCTTCCCTCGGAGGCATCGTGGAGGCGTTGGAGCTTCCTTCGGTGCCTTTGCCGGAGCTGGCCTTCGATCTCGACACCGATGGAGAGCCGGATGTACGCCTGGAAATCCGCGAGGCCACCCTTGCCCCGGTCGATACGACCTCGGATGGCGAGGCGGACTGGATCTGCATCCTGGCCGATCTCAGGTCGTCGCCGACAAAGTAGACGTCCGCCACGGCCGGGTGTTCAGATTCTTCGGCGGGCGGGTTTCGGCGCGCCAGCGTGCAAGAGGGAGATGGCGCGCTCGAGGATGGGATCCTGTCCCGCCAGGAACGGAAGGTGAAACTCGACGATGGCATCGGGGCTCACCCCCCGGCCCTCGAGATCGATGCCCCCGGTCAGGCTCTCGATTCGCATTCGGACGTTAACGGGGATCATCACGCGGGCCCGGTCTTCGAAGGTGATATATCCCGCGGCGCGAACCGCGCCGGCGGTCGTTTCGCCGATGAGAGTGATTCCCTTCTTGCCCTTCAGCATATAGGCGACGATCTCTTTGGCGCTGCGGGTCAGGTCGTCAATCAGCAGTGCCGTGGGCCGGCCATCGGCGATGATGCGTTTTGCGATCGCCTTCAGCACGGGGACCTGTCCCCCCCTGCCCCGGAGATCGATGACCAGGGCCCTGGCGGGGCCGAGCTTTTCGCGCAGGGCCTTCTCGAAGATGGAGACGGTTTCGGGCGACAGGAGATTCCAGAGGTGGATATAGCCGAGGCCCCGGGCTTTTGCACCGAGCATCCGGATGCTCTTGCGGGTCGAATCGATGGCCGTGGAGGCCCGGTCGGCCGCTATCGACAGGCTGTGCACAGCCTGTCCGGCCTCTCTGCGGTAGTCGATCCGGACGCTCTCTTCTGTGTCGACCTGGATGGTGTACATCGCATGGCGGGCCTCGTAGCCCGCCAGGGTCCGGCGCGGGGAGTTCGAGAAGGGAAGCCCGTTTACGGCTACCAGCTCGTCGCCAATGCGCAGCCCCGCCTCTCGGGCGCCGCCGCCGTACATGAGCTCACGAACGAAGAAGCGCTCTCCGGTGCGGCCGGCGATTTTCTGGATTGTCAGGCCGAGGTGGAACACCGGCTTTCCATCCGATCCTTTGCCGAGCATGCTCGCATAGCTCCAGGGAGGGATGACGGCCGTGTGGGAGATGTCGAATCGGTCGAGCACCTCGTTGAGGGCTTCATAGGCTGATTGTGTCGAGCGGCTGCGCCGGACAGCGGCGATCAGATCGATCTCGATGTTCCCGAGCAGGGCCTTCTTGTCCTTGAGCGCGGTGAAGAGACGGTGATCTTTGAGGCGCCTGGCGAGGGCTCGGGCATCGCGTACCAGGGCGGGGTCGGGCGTTATTTCCAGGAGGACCTTGCGCTCATCGCGCAGGACGGCGAGCTCGTAGGCGGTTCTTCCCGGCAGCTTCGAGAGGGCCTCCCAGAGTTGGCGAACGCTCATGCGCGGAAGTTCGTCAAGATGGCCGAAGCGAACGAGCACGTCGCCGCGGCGCAGTCCGGCGGCTTGGGCCGCTGAGTTGTCCTCGATTTTCAGCACCACCAGGCCGGCGCTGATCTTTCCCAGGCTCACGCCGAGATAGGCGCCCTTCAGCGGCGGGTCGAAGCGTCCTTCATCGGAGTGCAGGAGGGGGCTGGCCAGGAGCAGGAGGGCAAGAAGAAGGTTTCTCATGAACTCGATGGTGCCGCCTGAGGATCAGTGGATCAAGGAAAGCATTTGCCTGCGAGAAGGAAGGCCTTCTGCGACGACCGATGTTTTCCCGGGTCAGACCCCGGAACTGGCGAGCACCTGTCGGATGCCGGCGGGGAAGAAGCCAAGCTCGAAGGCGAGGTCCAGTACAGTGTAGCGGTCCCGGATGTCCCGGGCTCTCGAGAGGGAATCGAAGGCCTCGTCGCGCTCGATGGCGAGCTCCTCCAGGCTGGCGGGCGCTTTTGCCGCCTGGAGTATTGCCCGGAGTTCATCAGCCGAGGGGATGCCGAGGGTCGCCAGTTCGGCGCGTATCTCCGGCCACTCATCCCGCAGCAGGGTGCTTCTTTGCACGAAGCCGGCGAACTTTTTTTTCGCCTGGGGCAGAACGGCGTCGGCCAGCTCCCCGTGGGCGATGCGTATTCTCTCCGAGGTCCGTGCCCAGTTGGGCGTTTTTGGGAAGTCGGGGCTCTCCAGGCCGATCAGGAGGTGGTAGAGCGCTGCGGAGAGACAGGTCGCCACACCAACCTGGGCGCCGTGTAAGCGCAGGTTTCTTCCTGAAATAAGCGCCTCCATGTCCCAGAGGTGGCTGAGGAGGTGCTCTCCCCCGCTGGCGGGGCTGCTGCTGCCGGCGACGACCATCGAAACACCGCTGAGCACAAGAGCCCGGGCCAGGGCCTCGTGCGCCGCGGTCTCTCCTGCGGGGAGGCCGCGGGCGTGCCGGGTGGCGAGAGCTACCGCTTCACCGACGATCTGGCCGGGAAGAGCATCGAAGCCGCTTCCTTCGAGGCGATTGCCAAGCCACCAATCGGCGGAGCTGACGGGCTTGCTCAGGAGATCGCCCAGGCCCGCTGCCGCAAGCTGTGGGGGCGCGGCGGCAAGGACCGCTGAGTCGAGGACAATCGCCCTGGGCGGCCGGGCCTCGAGGGTGGTCTTGAGGCCATCGACGAGAATCGCGGCGATCCCGCTCGCGTAGCCGTTCATGCTGGCCGCGGTCGCGAAGACCAGGTAAGGCATGCCGCTCAAGGTGGCGGCCATCTTGGCTATATCGTTCACCGTGCCGGCGCCTACCGCGATGATCCCGGAGAACCCCCCTCCTTCGACGATGGCGCACGCCTGGCCGACCTGTTCGGTGTCCGCGTGGGGGTCCTCGCAGAGCAGGTGCAATTCCGGACCCACTTCCGGCCGGCCCGAAGCGCGATGGGGATCGGCTGCGCAGAGCGCGCCCCAGGTCCGGGGATCGGCAAGCCAGAGCGGTTTTGGGCCTGCATGTTCGGCTGCCAGGCGGGGAAGCTCTCCACAGAGGCCCGCTCCAATCAGGACCTCTTCACTCAGGTCGAGATCGCCGGGGATGGGTTCGCTGCCGAGTTCCGCGAGCTTCATGCCCCCAGCTTAACCGCCCCGGCTCATTCCGGCTATAGCCGGAATCCGTTTCGTCGCCGCCTGCTGAAGCCCGAGGGAGTCACCTCTTTTCGGGCTCAGGGCACAAAGGCTGCCACCGCTGAGATGAACCAGATCAATATCCCGCCGCCGATCTTGCCGATGATGCCGAAGAATCGGCCGGCTGCCGCGCCTCCCCCGGAGCGGAGGGATTCCTTCATCGATCGCCCGGTATTCCGCTCTCCCAGCAGGGCGCCGAGGAAGGCTCCTGCGCAGGCCCCTAGGATGGAGCCGACAATCGGGATCGGGATGAAGAAGGTGCCCAGGACGCCTCCCGCGAATCCGCCGCCGAGCGCCCAGAACGCTCCCGTGCGGGTGCCGCCGGAGATGCGTGATCCCGCCGAGCCGGAGGCGAACTCGATGATTTCAGCCAGGAGCGCGATCAGGGCCAGGGCGCCGAGGGTCCAGGGCGAGAACATCGCGGGTTCGGGCCCCCACAATACGAGCCCGCCCGCGGCCAGTACCATCAGCCAGTTCCCGGGCAATTGCAGGACCGTCGCCACCAGGAATAGCAGGTTGACGATGAGCAGTCCGATACCCAGGAAAAACGCCTGGTGCTCAGAGAGGAAATTGAAAATGGTGTCCATTAGAGAAGATCCGGTTTGCGACGTTGGGTGGCCGGGAGGCCCCGGGAAAAACAGCCAGCCTGCACGGCAGGGCCCACTGAGAGATGCTATCAGAGCTCTCGCGTGGACGCACTATGGACTCGCTGTTTTTTGGGGTCCGGATTAGAGTTGGTGTCAACTCGGGGCGCCATAGAATGTGAGCCCATGAGAACAATAGGCGTTTCACAGCAACAAAGGCAGGGGCCATGCGAAGAGTGAGAAGGACAAGAGCCAGGCGCCTGCTCCCGCTCGGCCTGCTTCTCCTGGCCCTCGTGCCGTTTGCCTGTGGCCCCTCTTCCGAGAGCCCGGGCGCCGCCGCGGGCCTGAATTTCATCGAGCGTACCGCCAGCTCCGGGGTGGACTTTACCAGCGTCTGCGGCGGCAGGGAGAAGGACTATATCCTCGAGGTGAACGGCGGAGGCTGCGCCCTCTTTGACTATGATGGGGATGGCGATCTCGACATCTTCTTTGTAAACGGAGGCCGTTTTTCGCAGGCCGGCGAAACGGTTCCGGGAGATCGGCTCTACAGGAACGAGGGAGGCTGGCGTTTTACCGACGTAACGGCTGCGGCGGGAATCTCGGAGACGGCCTGGGGTTGCGGTTGCGCGGTCGCCGATCTGGACAACGATGGGGACGAGGATCTCTACGTAACCAATTTCGGCCCCAATGAGCTCTGGCTGAACAGGGGAGATGGAACCTTTGCGGCGGCGGGCGAAGAGGCTGGAGTGGCCGGCGCGGGCTGGGGGGCGAGCTGCGCCTTCAGCGACTACGATCGCGATGGGCTTGTCGATCTCTTCGTGGTGGATTATCTCCATTTCGACCGCGCGGCGATCAAGCCCAGGGGTCCCGACTCATCTACCTATAAGGGACAGAGGATCCTCTATGGTCCCGTTGGCCTGCCGCAGGCCTATTGCACTCTCTATCGCAATGAGGGAGGCGGGAAATTCAGAGATGTCAGCGAGGCCGCGGGCATTCGAGCCAAAAAGGGATACGGTCTCGGTGTGGCGACAGGCGATTACGACCGCGACGGCTGGCCTGATTTCTATGTCGCCTCCGACACCACGGAAAACATGCTCTTTCACAATCTCGGCAACGGCACCTTCGAAGAGGTCGGTTTGCTGGCTGGCGTGGCGCGCAATGACAACGCCGTAGCCCAGGCGGGAATGGGCGTTCAATTCGCCTTTGTTTCCAATCCTGAAAGGGAGGACCTGTTTGTCGTCAACTATGAAGATGACAACAACACCTACTATCTGAACAAGGGCGGCGGCTTCTTCGACGAGGAGACCCAGTCTCGGGGGCTCGGGGCCCCCTGCTTCAAGCATCTAGGCTGGGGGTGTTTCTTCCAGGACTTTGATTTCGATGCGGACCTCGATCTTTTCATCGCGCAGGGACACGTTATTCCCCAGGCGGCGGCGATCCCCTCGAGTCCGGGTTACGCGCAACCGAACAAGCTCTTCCTCAACGATGGCGCCGGCAGGTTCAGCGATGAAGGGGCGCGCTGCGGGGATGGTCTGCGGATCGAAAAATCTTCGAGGGGGGCCGCCTGCGGAGACCTCGATGGGGATGGGGATCTCGACCTGGTGATCAACGAGATCGATGAGAGGGCGACCTTGCTGGAATGTTCGGGTCCGCCGCGGGGTCGCTGGCTTGCAGTGAGCCTTCAGGGGACGCGCTCCAATCGGTCGGCTATCGGTGCCGTAGTAGTTCTCCAGGGGGCCTCCCGAACCCAGGCGAGGCGGGTACTCAGCGGAGTGGGCTACGCCTCCCACTCCGAGTTGACGGTTCGCTTCGGTCTTGGCGCGCGCGGCACGGTCAAAGAGCTGCTCGTCGAATGGCCGTCGGGGGGAAGTGAACTGTTCGAGGTCGCGGGGCTGAACCGGATCGTGAAATGCGTGGAGGGACAGGGCCGCCCGGCGCCCTGAAGGCCGGACTGCCCGGCCAGGGGGAGATCGGGGAACCGAGCTCAGGGGTTGACAGCCAGATCACCCTGTTCGTAGGCCAGCTTGAGGGCCTGGAACAGCATCCATTCGGGATGTTTTTCTTCAGCCCAGCGGATGCCGACCTCATAGGGAATCTTGCCGTTGCCCCGGATTGACAGCACGGTCCCTTTTTTCAGGCCGTAAAAAATCCGGGCCCCCGTTTTGAGTTCAAACGGGGGCCGGATGATTTCTTCAGTCTCGACGGCATCTTCGGCGTCGCCGCTCTCTTCAACGGCTTCTCCGACGGTCGGCTCTTCAATCTGTGCCACTTCGTCGGAGCTTTCCGGCTCTTGTGCTTGAGGAGTTTCCTCTTCTTGAGACATGGATATGTCCAAATCACCAGAGACGAGCAGCCGTCTCAGTAGCTTTTAGTCGCCGCCACCGGCATCATCGCCGCCGCCGTCGCCGCCACCGGCATCATCGCCGCCGCCGTCGCCGCCACCGGCATCATCG
>NZOA01000043.1 GCA_002695115.1 Planctomycetota bacterium | reverse complement strand
GGGTCGTCGCCGAGCTGCAACGAATCGGCCGACTCCAACGGAGATGGAGCGATCGACCTCTCAGACGGCATCTACCTGCTCAGCTACCTGTTCCTCGGTGGCCCGGCTCCTGCATCCCCGGGTCCTCCGATAGAAGCCTGCGGTCCGGTACCCGCCGACAGCCTGCTGGGCTGCGAGGCATATTCGGGCTGCTGATCCCACTCAGAGGAATCCACCCCTCGCCCGGTTCAATCCTTGAGCAGGAGTGGGAAGAAGGCGTAGGATTTTCAATATGCGGCACTTCCTCCTGATAATTACGGCGATTACGAGTCCATCCGTTTTTGCGGAAGACAAAAAAGCCATCCCAGGCAGTTCGACAGAACTCTCCAGTCCGAAAAAAATCCTGTTTGTGGGCAATAGCTTCACCTATTGGAACAATGGGTTGTGGCATCACATGGAGCAGCTGGTTCAATACCGGCCTGGACAACAGAAGTTCAAAGCGGAGCGTGTCGTACGAGGAGGCGCCTCCCTGAAAGTAATGTGGGAAAAGACCAGGGCCCGTACAGTAATTTCTGAAGGTGCTTATGATGTTGTTGTCCTGCAGGAAGATATCCCTGAGACGAACGTAGAGTCGTTCTATAAGTACGCACGGAAATTCGATTCCACGATTCGCCGATCGGGAGCTCAGCCCGTATTCTTCATGGCCTGGCCCTACAAGCGGCTCGGCTGGATCACCATGAAGGAAATTGCCCGGGCCCATCGCACAATTGGCGCCCAGCTTGGCGCCCGGATTGCCCCCGTCGGCATCGCATGGGAGAGGGCAATGAAGGAGCGTCCCGGGGTGAACATGTACGCCAAAGACAGAGAGCATCCCAGTATCCAGGGCACCTACCTCGCGCTCTATGTGCTCTATTCGACAATATTCAAGGAGAGCCCCCTGAAGCTCGAATATTATCCAAAGAAACACGGAAGCATGACCGCAAAAGAGGCGGCCTGGTTGAGGGCCGTCGCCTGGGCGACGGCACAGGCTGAACAGGCGGCGTTGCCGAAATCCGACAAAACCAGGAAGCCCAGGTAACAGTTGCCGATATAATTTCCGAGCTGGCGTTTTCAGTAATCTCAAATAGCGTGATTGGAAGCCCTTGAAAACAACCTTCCCGACTTTCATCGCTTTCGTATTGTCTGCAGGCCTTGCGGCATCCTTGCAGGCGGAGGATTCTACCGCGTCGCTCCCATCGGCTTTCAAGACGCATTGCGTGAAATGCCACGGCCAGGACGGCAAGGTTAAGGGCAAGGTCAACCTGCTGGCGCTGAAATCAGGCAATGACCTTCTGGCCAGGCCCGGGCTGCTCGAGACGCTGATCGATGTGCTCCAGGATCGCGAGATGCCGCCAAAGAAAGAGCCGCCATTGCCGGAGGCCACACGAAAGCATATGGTCGTGCGACTCCAGGCGATGCTTCGGCAGGCCCTGAAGACACGGGCATTCCTGCCCACGCCCATGCGGCGAATGAACCGCTTTCAGTACAACAATGCCGTGGTGGACCTCCTCGAGCTGGACCGTCAAATCTTCCGGCTCAATGAACGACTGATGCGGCGGCGGGAGGATTACTTCAAACCGGAAACCAGGAAGATGCCCGCCCAGGTGCGTGTCTCCAGTCGGCCGCTCAGCAAGGACATCGACAACCAGCGGCCCGAGGGGTTCAGGGGTGTCGCGTCGTTTCCCCANGACAAGCGAGCCGAGCATGGTTTTGATAACCGTGCCGATCACCTGACGCTCTCGCCGTTACTCATGGAGTCGTTTCTCAAGCTCAGCCAGACCATCGCCGAGAGCCCGGATCTGAACTTCAAGGAATGCCGCAGCTGGGACTGGCTGTTTGCGCCGCCTGGAAAAGAGGCTGAACCGAGATCTGATCCCAAGGTCGCCGAGGCAAAGGCGATTCGTTCCAGGCTCAGGAGNTTGCTGCGACGGGCGTTTCGGCGGGCGACCGGGCCTGCCGCGGTGGAGCGCTTCGCGAAGTTCGCCGAGGCGCAGCTGGCCGCCGGGGCCACGTTCGAACAGACGATGCGCACTGTGGTCGGAGCCATCCTCGGTATGCCCGACTTCCTCTATTTTTATGAAATGCCCGGCAAGGGGAATTCAGACAACAAGGGCCGCGGCCGTCAGCGTATCAGTGATTTCGAGCTGGCCTCGCGACTGGCCCTGTTCTTCTGGAGCAGCATTCCTGACGACACGCTGCTCGACCTTGCCGAGGNCGGCAGGTTGAGTGATCCGAAAATACTCGGCACACAGATTGACCGGATGCTGAATGATCGGCGATCGGGTCGGCTTTGCGACAATTTCCCCACCCAATGGTTGCAGCTGGATCGCCTGATCACTTCGGTTCCGGATCCAGAAAAGTTTCCGTACTTCTATCTTGTCGACGGATATCGCACCAGCATGCACATGATATCGGAGCCACTGCTCCTCTTTGAGACGGTCTACATCGAGGATCGGTCCATCATGGAACTGCTGGATCCGAAATTCACATGGGAGAACGGCATGCTCCGCGCAAACTACTCGGGCCACTCCAAGGCAGGCCACGATGTTGTAACTCAGCTTTTCAAACGCGTACCGCTGACCGACCCGCGTCGTGGCGGAGTCATTACCTGTGCGGCCGTCATGACGATGACCGCCACCCCCACGCGCACCCAGCCGATTACCCGGGGCGCCTGGATCAACGCGGTGATCTTCAATGATCCGCCTGANCCGCCTCCGGCCGATGTCCCGCCCCTGCCTGAAGCCAGCAAGGAAGAGCTGGAAAAACTCACCATTCGCGAGCGCCTGGCAGCCCATCGCAAGCGCGAGGACTGCGCCGGTTGCCACAACAAGATTGACCCCCTTGGCTATGCCCTGGAAAACTACGGCCCGACAGGTGTCTGGCGTGACAAGTATGAAAACGGGCGGGAGGTGGATGTCAGCGGTGTGCTGTTCAATCAGCACGAATTCAAGACATTGGTTGAGTTCAAGCAGCTGCTCCTGAAAGAGAAGCAGCGTTTCATTCGCGGATTCATCGCGCACCTGCTGTCCTACGCGCTGGGCCGGGAGCTCGGCCCAGCGGATACGCCTACGCTGGATGACCTCGGTGCCCGGGCAATGGCAGGCCAGGACCAGCTGCGAGTCGTGCTGAAGAGCATAGCGATGAGCGAGCCGTTTCTTCACAAGAACACCCTTGCGACGACCGTGCCTGGGAAGAAAGCGAGCACGGAAAAATGAAACCCAGGCGCACCGGCCGGAATTTACACCTCGGCAATTTGAGGACCTCCATTAAAATGATTCAGCGAAGGATATTTTCAAGATGAGCCGCAATAAAAACCTTCTCCGATCCATTTCGCGCCGCAATTTCCTGGCGTGTGCCGGTGGTGCCACCCTCAGCCTGCCCTGGCTCGAAAGCTATGCCAGCGCCCTGGGCCGCAAAGCAAAGCCTCCGGCAAAGCGGTTGGCTTTTTTCTACCTGCCAAATGGCATAACGCGTCGAGGCTTCTTCCCCGGAGAAGATGACCGGCCGCTGCCGAAGTTCGCGGGACAGAACAACGTCTGGCGTTTCGAAGGAAAGACCGTCCCGCCCGGCAGCCACCCCCTGGCGCTCACCCCAACTCTGGCTCCGTTGCACAAGATGCGGGGGAAGATCTCGCTGATCACCGGCATGGACCGCGTCTTCCAGCACGGCACCGACTCGCATGCCCAATGTGCTTCCTGCTTCCTCACCAGCGTCGCGCCGTACGAGGTCAAGAACTCCGCCTATCCTCTAGCCCGCACATTGGACCACATCGCGGCAGACAGCATCGGACAGTCGACTCCCTACTCGACTCTTGAATTGAGCTGCAACGACCACAAGAACAACATCGAGTCGATCTACTTCGACAATATGTCCTGGTACGGAACAGGTCACGTCGCCCCTTCAATGAGAAACCCGCGAAAGATCTACGACCGGCTGTTCGGTACGCAAGCCAACGCACGCTCCCGCAACATCACCGATCTCGCGCTTGGCACCGCCCGGCAGCTGCAGAAACGATTGGGAACCAATGACCGCAGGAAGTTCGACGAATATTTCGAAGCGGTTAGAACCATCGAAACGCGCATGGATCGAATTGACAAAATGAAATCCGATCTGGCTGCCACCGACATCAAGCGTCCGGCCGAGCATTTGCCGCGCAACGAATACATTCACCTGATGGGCGACCTGCTGGTGACCGCATTGCAGATCGGCCTGACCAACGTGGGCACCCTGATGGTTGGCCCGGAACGATGGACGACGCCCACCAATTGGGAAGGCATCCTGGACAAGCCCTATAGCCATCACGCCATGACCCACGCCATCCAGCATCACATGGAGCAGCTGCTCAAGCTCGACCACTTCCACGTCTCAGCCTTTGCCCGGCTGCTGGAGCGTATGGACAACATCAAGGAAGCCAACGACACCACCCTCCTGGACAATACCATCTTCACCCTCGGAGCCGGCATGGGGGATGGTACCACCCACCAGTACAACGACCTGCCCCTGGTCGTCGCAGGCGGAGGGAGCGGCGCCCTGAAGCTTGGCCACCACGTCCACTGTAAGCGCGGCACCCCGCTTGCCAACCTCTGGCTAACCCAGCTCCAGGCCCTGGGCATTGAGCGGAAGAAGTACGCAGACAGTACGGGAACAGTGGCCGGGATGCTGGCCTGAGCGGTTTTTCTCCACGCCCTGGGAGAACTTTGTACCAAACGACAGCGTATCGTCCGATCCTGTCTACGCCAGGAAGCCCTTCAGCGCGCCGGTGCTGTCGCCGATCTTGTCGGCCTTGACGCCCATAACCCGCGCCATGGAGAGCCAGAGATTGGCGATCGGAGTACCCTTGGCGTGCTGGTCGTGGCGGTTGGTCTTGAGCAGGCCGCCGCCGCTACCGGCGATGACGGTGGGCAGATTGGTGCAGGTGTGCAGCATACCGCTCGAGAGCCCGGAGCCGAGGGTGAACATCATGCTGTCGAGAAGCGTGCCTTCTCCTTCGCGGATGGAGTCCATCTTGCCAACGAGCCGCGCGTATTGCTCGAGGTGGAAGTGGTCGAGCTTTTCCAGGTCGCGCAGAACATTCTGGTTTTTCTGGTTGTGCGTCCAGCCGTGATGGCGGATGGGCTTGGCGAATACATCCTCGAACAGCAGGGGCGTATCCCAGCGCTCAGGCGAAACCATCAGAGTGGCCACACGCGTGAGGTCGGTCTGCAATGCCAGGATCAGCAGGTCCCCCATCACCTGGATATACTCATCGCGACGCATCGTGGTCCAGAGCTTCTCGGGCTCCTCGAGGTCGAGGTCCCGGATGTCCACCTGGCGCCTGCTGATGCGCTCGATCTGCTGCTCCACGGTACGAACGGAGTCCAGGTATTCTTCAAGCTTGTGATGGTCCAGACGGCCCAGCTTGCCCTGCAGATCCTTCGCATCCGCGAGAACCAGGTCCAGCACGCTGGCATTGGCCTTGTGCTCCTTGACGGCGAAGAGCCTGTTGAAAACCCGGCGCGGGTCCTTGATCGAACGCGCCACGTGGCCGTGCCCGTACCAGGAGATATTGTCGAAATAGACCGACTCACGATTGTCGGTAAAGCTATTGCAGGAGAGCTCCAGCGAGCGAAACGCCGTCGACTTGCCGGCCTCATCTGCGATCAGCTGGTCGATGGTGCGCTTGAGCGGATAGCCCGCGGGTGAGAGCTCATCCGGGGCCGCGCTGCTGAGCCAGCAGGCGCCAGCCTGGGCGTGGCCATCGGTACCAGCCACCTTGACCCGGTCGAGATTCGTGAAGAGCGAGATCTTCTGGCGGACCTTTTCGAGCGGCTTCAGGGTCGGGCTCAGGGCGAAGTTGTGCCCCGGCTCCTTCGGATGCCAGGCCCGCTGCGCAACGCCATTGGGGATATAGAAGAAGGCTGTCCGCCTGGGCGCGCCGGGCGCGGCGCCGCGCGCCTGCATCCCATCGAGAAAGGGCAGGGCCATGACCGCACCGCAACCTCGCAGGAAGGTACGCCGAGGGATTCGGGTTTGTCTCAGGATGTTCATTTACGTTCTTCCTGGCCGGTCTTGTACCGAAAGGGAACGCTCCTGGCGATCTCGACGACCACCGTTGAGAACCGTCCATGGTCGTTGAGCACCTGGCTCGAGATGCGATCGATCGCCGGCTTGTCGGTGACCTTCAGTTCGCGTCCCAATGCATAGGATAGCATGTGCTCGCTGAAAGCTCGCATGAACTTCGCCGGCTGCTCCAGCAGCGCGTCCTTGAATCCGATGATGTCCTTGAAATCCTTGTCGCCAAACAACTTGCCGCTGGCATCGACCGGCAGGCCGCCGCGGTATTTGTCGCGCCAGCGCCCAATCGGATCAAAGCTCTCGAGAGCGAAGCCCAGGGGGTCGATCCTGGCGTGACAGCTTGCACAGCTCTCGTCGGTGGCGTGTTGCTTCAGACGCTGGCGAATCGTAAGGCCCTTTGCCGCGATCTCCGCATCATCAGCCTCGATCTCCGGCACCACATCCGGCGGGGGTGGCGGCGGATCATTGAAGATCACCGTAGCTACCCAGGCGCCTCGCTTGATGGGGCTTGTCCGAAGCGGGGTAGCCGTCATCGTCAGCACCGCCGCGCTGGTAATCACCCCGCCCTCACGCCGGCTGGTGAGCTTGCGCCTGTGGAAGGCCTGTGAGTTGGTGTTGAACCGGTTGCGGTTGCCCCTGTTGCCGAAGGGCTTGTCCGGCCGGGTATACCAGGCCTGCAATTCATTCGAACGGTAGGAGTAGTTGCTGTCCACCAGCAGCATGATCGAGCGGTCCTCCACCTGGATGCTCTCAAAGAGCAGCAGGGGCTCCACCATCGTCTGCAGCCCGAACTTCCATTGCTCGCAGCCGATGCGCGAGTAGTAGACCTGGAAGCGATCGAAATCCGGCACGGCGGTGATGAGCTGGTCGAGTCGCAGCCACTGGCGCGCGAAGTTTTCCGCCAGGGCACGGCTGCGCGAATCGTTAAGCATTCGCCGCACCTGACCCTCGAGAACATCCGGCTTCCCCAGGTCGCCCTTGCGTGCGGCAGCCATCAGGGGTTCATCAGGAATGCTGCTCCAGATAAAGAGTGCCAGGCGCTGCGCCAGCTCATAATCACTTACCGGCGACTTCTCGCCCGCCCCGTGCTTGGCTTCCACCACGTAAACGAACTTGGGCGAGGCGAGTACCGCCCCCACCACGNTCTTCATGGCCTTGCTGAAGGACCCGGTGCGCTTCTGTTCGACCCGGTGGAAGGCGACGTAGCGTGCCAGGGCATCATCCCCCACCGGTCCTCGGAAGGCCCGCTCGAGGAAGAGCCGCAGCCGTTGTTCCAGGGGCTCCCCCCCCTCCTTGAAAAAAGTGTTCCGGAGGCCGGTATAGTCATCGAACTGGGGGCTGTTCACGATGCTGCGGCCGAGCTTCAGGAGGCTCTCGAGCAGGATCGGGGGCAGGTTCAGCTGTNCTCCCTGGTTGTTGAACCCGTGCTCGGCCTGCAGGTCGATGGCNAAGGGATCGACGCCATCGAGAATCTGCCGCTCCACCTGGAACTTGCCCAGGGTGCGGTTACCGGCATTCACGCTGGGGGGCATACGACCGGAGGCCGGATCGAAATACCGGCTCGATCGAATCACCTTTTCAGGCAGGGGGTAGATGTCTCCGCGCAGCTGCAGCAGGTCACGCACCGCGTTGTTGTACTCGTAGCGATTCAACCGCCGCATCACCGCCGGCTCCAGGGTGGTGTTCTTCTGGACGTATTCCTCCACCACTCCATCGAAGAAGCGNNGGAGCTTCTCCCTCTCCGCCTTTGTNGGCTGCTTCTTCTTCTCAGGCGGCATCTCGCTCTTGCCCAGGACCCTGGCNGCNGTACGCGAAAGCTCGATCTTCTTCAGGAAATCACTGCGGACCGAGAGCTCCGCCAGGTTGACCTTCCCCTTGACCTTCTTCACAGCCCCGTGGCAGCCGAAGCAGTATTCCTTCATCAGGGGAAGAGCNTCCTCAAGGCCGACCTGCGCAGCCACGATCTCGGTCTTCTCGACAGCGGGCTTTTCGGGTTCGGGTGCCAGATCGGTCAACTTCAGGTAATCCAGCCCCCAGAGATAACCGTTACCTCCGTATTTCTTCGCCTTAGGATTGCCGCCGGTGAGCTTGATGGTCAGCCGTTGGATCCCGGCCTGGAGGTCAAACTCGCCGACCTGCTGCAGCCTGGCAAGCTCTACCCTGGGTGAGTACAGATCGACCTGGGGAATGATCACCCTGCCGTTCAGGCGCACCTCGAAGAGGCCGTAATCAGGAGCGAGGGTCCACTGGATCGCCAGCGAGTACCTGCCCGACTTCGCCACCTCGAACCCGACGGTATTTGCCTGCCCCACCACCCCGTTCCACAGCAGGTGGCTGTCGCCTCTCCAGCCCCGGCCAAAGCCCCTCATATCCTGCGGACGGGCCTTGCCCCCGAAGCGCAGGTGCGTCTCACCCTCGTAGATACCCCTGGCCACGAGCACCGGCTGCTTGCGGATGGAATGATAGTCAAAACGATCCGCAGCCCGAAGCGGCGCCAGCGCCAGGAAAAGGCCAAGAACGGAAAGAACCTGTTGTTTCATGCCGACATTATCCTGCTAAGGAAAAGAGACAGCAAGCCGCACTTCTCACTCAGGCATCGAGCACAGAGAAGCAACCCAGAGCCCGCCGAAGAAAACAAAGAGGCGAAAAGACTTCGATAGATTCCAGTTCCTCTCCCTGGTTAATGGTTTCACCGTTTGGGCCATTGTAGATGCCCGTTCCGACCCCGCAAGCCGCCCGGCCACTAGCGCTGGAGTATTGCCGTCTCACAGGGTTAAATGAATCCAGGGTCTGGCCCAGCTCGCTGGTGGAAGACAGCGGGGCAACGAAGGACTGTTACCGCGAAAGTCACCTGGCACAAGGTTGTCTGTCACCCAGCTCAAGATGCAGAAAAACACGGGCTCTACCATCATCTCGGTCGTCCTCCTCGCATTGCTGATCTGGGCGCTCTCCTCCGGGAAAAAAGACGTAAATCCCCGCAAGGGCAGTGAAGAGACACAGGTGGCCGCCAAAGAAACTCCTGCGCCGGGAGAATTAGAAAAGACGCCGATCGAAAAACCACCGGAGGAAGAGAAGCCGGAGGCAACGAACAAGCCATCCGGGAAGAAACTCCCGGAAGAACCAATCCCGGAAGTGAACCCGCCTCCCATCGTTCCACCGGTAGCGAAGCAGGCGCCGGAAGAAAAAGCCGAGCCGCCTGAGAACACGCCGCCTCCCGCTCCCGCGCCTGAGATCGTTCCCGCCCCGAAAGCTTCGGTGAAGGGCGTCGTGACCGATGGCGAAGGCAAGCCCATCGCGGGAGTCCTGGTGCGCCTCCGGAAGGCCGAGAAGAGGGCAAAAAAGAAAAAAGACCAGGAAAAGCGCGAGCTCGGTTCGACCGAGACCGATGGGAGAGGTGTCTTTGAGTTTCTCGAAATCGATCCCGCCCCCTCNGTCGAACTCATGGCCTTCCATCTGGACTACGTTGAATTCCAAGGTAAGCCCTTCGAGCTGCGCTCCGCAGAGGCGATCGAGAGCTTCACCATCAGGCTCTCAAGAGGAGGCCGGATCAACATCACGGTCCTGGGNCCCGATGGTTCGCCCCACGCCGGCGCGGACCTGTCCATCTGGAGAGCTGTCGACGACCGGAAGCACCCCTGGGAAAAGATAAAAACACGCAAGGCTGACTCCAGCGGCAAGAGCTTCTTCGCCGGTCTCCACGACAACAGCTACTCCCTGCGCGCAGGCGGCAACGGAGGAACACGACATTACACCCGGCTCTTGCAGGTCACCGGNAGCCGAAACCTGGAGCAGGTCATCCAGCTCGAGCCGGAGAAGACCATCTCAGGTATCGTACGCAACAGCCGGGGCGAGCCTGTCAAGGGCTCGCTGGTCAAATCCTTCAGGTCGCGGCTGGAGCTCGGCCAGGAAGAAAAGTCCAGCAACCGCACGAACGCCGGCGGGGAATTCAGCATCGGCCAGCTTGGCGATGGAGTCTACCTGGTCACCGTCCAGAGCAAGGGCTACCTGAGGCACTCGCGAATGATCAACGCCGGGGAAAAAGTGACCCTGGTCCTCCGGCAATACGGAAGAATCAGCGGCCAGGTTGTATCCCGCTCCAGCGGACGCGCCATAACCGGAAGCCGTGCCCAGCTCGATCCCCTGGGCGTTCAAAAAGGAGGCCAGGGCCTGCAGCCGAACGCCGAGGGCTTTTTCAGATCGAACAACCTGCTGCCGGGAAGCTATCTCCTCAAGGTCACGGCGCCTGGACACACCCCGGCATCACTTGACCTGGAGGTCAAGGATGGACAGAATCTCGAATTGATCATAGAGCTCGAGATCCCCTCCCCCTAGGTGAGGANCCTGGATTCGACCAGGATGAAAGTCAACTCTGATGCCTGACACCGGAAGACCCAACTCCCTGCTCAACATACTCTTCACGAGCTTCCTCCTCATCCCGGGACTCGCAGTCCACGCGGCGGATGACGAGTGGAAGCCGCCCGCCTCGCCTGAATCGCTGAAGCCCTCGCTTGAGCTTCCCGATCTCTTCACCTTTGCCGATGGAAGCAGAGTAAAGACGAAAGCTGATTGGGGGAGGCGCCGGGCGGAGATGAAGAAGATGCTGCTCTACTACCAGTACGGCCGCATCCCGCCCCGCCCCGATACGGTTACCGCCGCCGGCATCCAGCGGCGTCCCCATCCAAGTGGCAAGGGCACCATGGAGTTTATGACGCTGGTGATCGGCTCAAAGAGGAAGCTGCGTATGCGGATCCTTCTGAACCTGCCAAAGACGCCCGGTGCCCGGCCCGTCATCCTCTGCGAGGCGGGCCGCCTCGGGGGCAACCGCAACGTTCCGATGTTCCTCGACAAGGGCTACATCTTCATCGAGTACGCTCGCAGCGACCTCGACCCCGACAGGAAGAGCTTCGCCGGCCCGGCCCAGGAGGCCTACCCGGACTACGACTGGGCGACGCTGGCGGTCTGGGCCTGGGGCGCGATGCGCCTGGTCGACTACCTCGAAACACGTAAGGATGTCGACCTCGAGCACATCGCCACAACAGGGCACTCCCGCGGAGGAAAGATGGCGCTCCTGACCGCGGCCCTTGACGAGCGCTTCGCCATGGCCATCCCCAACCAGTCAGGCGCCGGAGGCTCCGGCTGCTACCGCATCCTCGGCCCCGGTGCCGAGACCCTCGGCATGAACGACAAGCCGTGGTGGTACCATGAGCGAATCCAGTGGTTCGGTGAACGCGAAGAGTACCTGCCCTTCGACCAGCACTTCGTCAAGGCTCTGGTCGCCCCGCGCGCTGTCATCAGCAATGAAGCCTTCGAGGACCTCTTCGCCAATCCGCTTGGAACCCAGGTCTCCTCCATGGCGGCGCAGGAGGCCTTCAAATTTCTCGGCGCACCTGAAAAAAACGCCATCACCTACCGCCACGGCGGGCATTCCTTCACCACCGATGACTGGGAAAAGATCCTGGCCTTCGCCGAGTGGCACTTCTTCAACCGCCCGCCCGAAGACAAAAAGATCTTCTGGAATACTCCCCTGCCCCTGGCAGGCCTGGACTTCAAGGGCCGATCGAGCAGCGGCGCGACCAAAAAACAGGNGGTCCACGGCAAGAGCCGGGAGCCCTCGCGACCGGATCCCTTCATGAATTTCGTCAAGGTCAGCGACCCGGACAACAAGCCAGACAAGNATTTCTACGAACGCGGTGTCTTCGGAAATGTCGATTCAGCCTACGANATCGGGACGCGCCGGGTCACCAACGAGCAATACGCCGTCTTCCTGAACGCGGTCGCCGCCAGCGACCCGGCGGGTCTCTTTAATCCCGATATGCAGGAGCGCCCGGAGGGAGGCATCCTGCGCCTGGGCTCACCGGGTAAATACACCTACCGGGTCAGTTCGGAGCTGGCATCGAAAACAGTGAACTTCGTGAGCTGGTATGACGCGCTGCGTTTCTGCAACTGGCTCCACAATGGNCGCCCCAGTGGAGCGCAGGACGCGGCTACGACGGAGAGCGGTGCCTACGCCTTCAGCGGCAGGGAAAGCGTCGGCAAACGGGAGAAAAAAGCCCGCTTCGCTCTCTCCAGAGAAAATGAATGGTACAAGGCCGCCTATTTCTCTCCCGGGAGCGGCTACTCGAATATGAACATCCTCGGCCGCGCGGTCGAACGGCCGGAAGATTCAAAGTCACACTACGGCGCTGAACAGATGGCCGACAAGTTCTGGGAATGGAACGAGTCGGTGGTGAGCAGGCTCGGACGCGGCCTCCGCTCCGGGGGCTGGTTCCAGGGCAACAACCGCCAGGCGGCTGGACGCTTCTTCAGCAACCAGGAGATGGANCTCGCGAACATCGGCTTCCGGGTGGTCAAGCTCACCGAGTAAAACCCGTCAAGGCCATCAAAACCGGACGCTGCTTCAGCGTACGCTGAAGAAAATCGTCAGGTTCTTCGTCTGACGGGCCGCGGCCACGATGTCAGCGAGGCCGTCGCCGTTGAGATCGGCGGCCTTGATGTCCTCGACAGCGACCTCCTTGGCGGAGACTTTCTGCTCACGCCACTTCGTCCCGGCCTTGTCCAGGGGAGCGAAGAACTTGATCCCCGGCACACCGCCGCCGTTCATCGCCCGCCAGCCGACGACNATCTGGTCGGAGCCGATGCCGAGGTAGTCAGCGCAGGCGATGGCGTGGCCGTCCTGGAGCTTCTCGTCGAGAACCGCGGCCTGCTTCCAGAGGCCATCGCCTTCGGGCTCGACATAGACCGCCGACTTGGTCCCGTGCATGGGCTCCACCGTNACGATGAAGCGCTTGCCGCCCGGGAGCTTGCCGTCACGGATCTCGCCGGCGAAGTCCTTCGTCAGCTGCTTTGAATTCCACTTGCCGCCGCTGTAATCGAANTGCCAGACNCCCTCCTTGGCNGCCTCGATGAGCTCNTCCTCGGGNTCGNTGTCCCAGTTCACCGGGTGGAAGTTGTGCGACAGGTGGAGGAAGTCTCCAATGAGCTCGGTCTTCCATTCGGCNCGNGGATCGGNCGGCGGCAGGTAGGCCAGCAGCTTCAGGCCGGGACCGACCCCGTTCCTGGTGCCGCGGCCGCGCAGGGGCTTGACGGTCAGCGCGTACTTACCGCCGTGGTGCCTGATCCAGTGCATGCGGTGGGTGCTGGGCTCGTTGTAGAGCTTGACCGGCGTCCACATCTGGGTGCGNTCCTTCGGCGGGATGAGATAGAAAACNGCCCCNTCCTTGCGCGTCTCGCTGAAGTTCCACTGNCCGCCNACGGCGATCTCNCACTTGCCNTCNCCATCGATNTCCCNGGCNGTGACGCANACNTTNTCGCGCTTCGTCAGNTCACGGGCGATGANGTGCTTCTCCCAGCNGGGGTTCTGGTACCACTGGATGGTCTTCTTATCGCAAAGGACAATGTCGATCTTCTTGTCGCCGTCCACGTCCGTCAGCTGCACTCCGTAGCCGATGGAGATCTTCGCGATCTCCACCTTGCGCCATTTGAACAGCGGCGGCTCCTTGTCCTCGGCAAACACCGGGACAGCCGTCCCGAAAAGGGCGAGAGAGACCAGGACCATGGACAAATGACGCTTACTCATTTCAAAACCCTCCATGCAGGCGGTAATCAAGGCGATCGGAGCCCTCTGCGCTGCCGCGGCAGGGACACGTTTTCGCAGTCTACCACGAGATGTTAACGCCACGGGGTTCCTAATCCACCGAATCACAGTCTACAGCTGTCGGCTCCGCATCGATGAGGACATTGAGGATCAGGACCGCATCGTTGACGTTGACGATGCCGTCCTGGTTGGCGTCGGCAGCGGTCCTGCAACAGAGCTCGAGCCCCATCGTGACATGGTCCCTGATGATCTCGCCATCATCCTGATCGACCACCCCATCGCAGTTGGCATCGCCGAGGATCACCGGCCGGGCACCCGCGCAGGGAGGAAAATCGGCGCAGCCCAGCTTGTCCCCCCCGGGATCTTCGCCACAGCCGGGCCAGGGAGCGGGCGGCTGGGCGCCGCCGGAAAAAAGAAAATTCAGCGTATAGATCGCATCGGTCAATTGAACCAGCCCGTTGTCGTCAGTATCCGCCGCATCCTGGCAGGCAGGGGCGCTACCTCCCAGGAAGAGAAAGCTCAGGGTGGAGATCACATCGGTCATGTTGATGCTCCCATCGGCGTTCCCATCCCCACGTATGAAAGGATCAGCCGCCAGCCGCGGGCCGAGGAAAGACGCCAAGATGAGAGAACATACCAATACCGCCGCGAATCCACGCACTCCTGGTGAACGCATTGTCTTACTCCTGTTATTTCCTAGCACAAGCCCGCAACGATTATGCCCCCGAAAAATCTGTAAGACTATTTTTGAATGGGAAAAATTTTCGGTGGGGAATCTCTCTAACGCGTCACACCCCAGGCGCCATCCTCTCCGATCGTTATCTTCAGCTTACCTGTCGTCACCGTGGCAGAGCCCTGCTCATCGACGCGGGTCGTAATCCCTTCGGCAACCCTGGATGCGTCCTCACCCTCGTTGAAGGGAACCATGACACTCAGCCACACCTGCGGCTTCCCGGCCCTGACGACGGCCCGGGCGAAGGCGTTGTGGGTCGCGCCGCCGATGTCTTGTGATGCGCGGTGCGCCACCTGGCCGATCGACAGGTCCTTGTCCTGATGCAGGTACAGCAGGACCCGCTTTTTCTGATCCTGCCACCAGGCGTGATCCCTTGCCGGGGCATCGAACCAGTTGCCTCCTTCGGCGGGGACCTCCCCTTCGGCCATCAACAGCCAGCAGGGAGAGGCCTGGTAGCCATCCACATCCCGGCAGGGCTCGTACTTGTCACGCACCACCAGGATGCCTTCGGCCGTCAGCACCGTCTGCCGGGCCCACCGGCTGCGGGCACCGTAGAAGTTGCGGTAGGTAAACTGTCCGAAGGAATCGTCCCCCTTGTTCTCCGCCCGAAGCGAATCTCTAACCAGGATCGCCCCGCGGTTGTAGAGGGAGTGATAGTAGATGGGTAAGGTGCGTTCATTCAGCCGGAAGCCTGCCTGCTGGCCTTTGAAATCATACGAGACCCGCGTGTATTCGTTCTGCGCGTCGAATTTTTCGTCCAGTCCCTTGAGCGTGATCGAAAGCGCGGCGCCTTCGGGAACATTGAGGCGAAGACTGCTCCCCGCCCTCCTGCCGTCCTCTACGATCGACAGCGCCCGGGTGCGCTCTTCTCCCTCTAAGACCCGGGAATCCTCCCCCTGCTTGAGCACGACCTCCAGATTCCCCGGGACCGTGTCGAAAGCGGCAAGGATCTTCTCCCCCTTCGGACCGCCCAGTCGCAGGTTCTGAAAGGAAGCCGAGGCCTTGTAGGTTCCCAGGTGCACCGATCTCAGGTGGTAATCATTGTTCAGGTACCAGTAGCCATCCATATTGCCGTGGGCGTAACCCAGCTTCGGATGGTCCCTTCGGCGAAAGAGATCGATCTCACTGTCGTAGAACCAGTTTTTCGAATCGGGGCCGGTGCGGCAATTCAGGACGAGCTTGACGGCCATCGAGGCGAGCTTCCAGGTGTCCTCCGAGGGGGTCGACATCTTGCCGGTCTTATCGACGGGAAAGTCCATGTCGGGAGAGAGGACCGAGAGCAGGTCGTAGGCCGTCTCCGCCACCCCCGCCCGGCCGCTCGAATATTTTCCCGAAGTATGCAGGAACTTGGCTCCATCGACGCAATACTCGTAGAGCCTTCCGCCCGCATCATCGCAGCAGTGCATGTAGTTGTTATTGCGGTCGTAGAGGAAATACGAGACGAACGGTCGGCCGCTCCCGCGGCCAGGGCCGAGGTAAAGGCGGTCAGGAACCTTGTGCTTCAACGGGCTGAAGTAGCCGATCTTCGATTTCCCGGCTGGAACCCGGGGCTTGATTCCTCTTTTGAGGAACCAGCCGTAGCGCCGCCTGTAGGCATCCATGTATTCAGCGGGAACATCTGCGCCCCCAGGCGGGCGCCCTCCAAGCAGGACCTGCTCCGAGGCCCAGAGAAATTCAGGATCCTTGAAATGTTTCGCGAGGCGGTACCACGCGTGCCCATCGTTCACGCGTTCTGCCCCGGCGTAGTATTCCGCGTTCCACGGATCGGCGTAGATCCCGGACCGATCCTGGATGATCCGAGCGCCCGAGTTTGGATTGCCTCGCACCCCGCCGCCGTGGACATAGTCAAGGTAGCGCCGCGCATGGGCGTAGAGAAAATCGCGCTCGGTCTCGAACTTGCCCATCCCCTCCGCCATGTCGATCAGGCCGTGCAGGTAGAGCGGTCCGTAGGGATAGTAATTCGTTTCGGTCGTGTCGCCGTACTCGACCAGCTCGCTCCACAGGGCATCGAGCCAGGGTTTGTGTCTGATGGCGCTTGGCATCTTCGGGAACATCCGCGCCGCGATCGCCGGGCCGGAGTTGATGCCGTAGGGGCGGTTGTTGACGCCGAGCTCGATTTTGGAGTAGTCCGGAAAATTGACCACCAGGCTATGGCTGACGAGTTCCCTGAACTCAGCCTGTTCTCTCCCGGTGAGCAGGCCCTGGCGAACAAGCTCGGCGAAGATGCGCATGCGGCCGCCGCTGCCCCAGGACCGATGATTATGGAAGAGGGTCAAGGGGGGACCTTCTTCGGCCTGCTTCGATTCCCGGTAGCGGTCGAGGATGCTCAAAAAGTACGCCTGGATGATTTTGAGCTCGTTCTTCTGTCTGCGCCCTCCATCAATGAATCGAGACAGAAGACGGCCCCACTCCCAGCCCCCTCGATGCATCTGCGGCCGGCTCTTTCTCACCGCCGCGGCAAGCACCTCCATCTCGTCGCCGGAGTAATGCTCATAGGACGACCTGGGATGCCCGGCGGCGGGGTCCTTCTCATCGGCGTAAAGCGGCAGCGCGGGCAAGAAGAAAACGAACAGTCCGATTGCCAGTGTCGCATCACCCATGTTGTTGAACACCTCCGAACGAAGGGTATTCGGATACGGCCTCGCGTGCAAACGCTTCGGCCTTAAAAAGCCCTTCAGGGGCAGGAGCTGAAGCTCTCGCAGCCAAGCTTGTCGGCGGGCTCGGCAGGATCCGGTCCACAGCCCTCGAAAGGCTCCGGCGGAGGCGCGCCACCGAGAAAGAGGTAGTTCAGGAGATAGATCCCATCGGTCATCTGGATCGTTCCGTTGTTGTCGGCGTCGGCCGCATCGAAGCAGCCGGGGGAATCGCCGCCGAGGAAGAGAAAGTTCAGCAGGAAGATTCCGTCGGTCAACTGCACCGTGCCGTTACCATCGGGGTCGCCACGAAGGAACACCGGCAACGGGGGAAGCGGGGCGACTGCTCCTTCGGCCACAGCGAATTGCGACAGGGATGTGATCCCCCTGGCAGTGATGATGTCGCGGCCGCGGTTCACCGCCGCGCCCAGGTCGACCCAGCCGCCATCGATGAACTGGAACAGCTTGAGATCGGGCTCGGCGACACCGAGGCGGCTGGCCGCCTGCGCATCGAACCTGATCTCGAGGTCGGCTGAGGTGAACGTCGCGCCCGAGAGGTTCCAGACACCAACTGCGTTGCTCAGCCCCGGCTGCACGGAGCCGTTGTCAACGGCCAGCAGCGAGCCGGCAAGGCTACCGGCGGGATTGGAGGCTCTGAAAAACCCGAGGCTGTTGATGACGTTGACGGTCGAATCGGAGGAGGGCTCGCCCCAATTAATCCTCGCGCCATCCCAGGCCAGGGCCGCAAGACTCAGCTCACCCCCATTGGACGCGTACCAGCCGGCGTAATTCCCATCGTTCATCCTGACCGGCCAGTCGTTGTCGTCAAGGAGCCCGCCGGGGCCGAAGCTGGTGATAGCCAGCAGGCCGCCGTCAGCCTCCACGCGGCCGTTGTTGCGCATATGGCCGGCTCTTGTATCGCCGGGGTTACCGGGCCTCGCCTTCTGCGACAGAGTGATGGTGCCTGTGCCCCGAATGATACCGGACCTGCTGGGGTTCTCATGCCGCAGGTAGAGCATGGAGCCATCAATGAGGCTGTCATTGAGCATGTTGATGATCATTCGCGAGTTGTCATTGCCGTTCTTGATCGTGTCCGAGTTGAGAAACACTCCGTTGTCCAGGGTCATCTCGGCTGTCCCGTTGTTGCCCATGCCGAAATGGGAGTTTGCCCCGAAGGCCTGGCTCAGGGTGGCATCGATGATATTGATGCGGCTGTAGGTTCCGGGACGACCCCACCAGGAGTTGGAGTGGAAGGTCAGCTGCGCGCCGTTGGTGATATTCACCGTGGCGTTGGACATGTCGAAGTCGCCGTGAAAGGCGGTGTCCCGGGTAACGTCCGCCGTCCTGCCATTGGTGATATTGGCGCCGTTGACACCGGTGAGATTAGGAACCCGCCCTCCAGACCAATTGCCTCCCGTATGCCAATCTGTACTGATCGCCCCGGTGAAGGTTTCCGCCCATGCGGAGCCCGGGCCCACCGCCAACAGGGCCCCCACCGTGATCGCCAGTAACTTTTTCATCGAACCTCGCTTTACTCGCAATTCCCGGCCGACGATTCGCAGCCCGGCGTGCCGTCCCTTCCATCCGTCCCGCATTCAGGATAAGGAGCCGGCATCGTGGATCCTCCAAGGAAGAGGAAGTTCAGAATGTAGATCCCATCGGTCATCTGCACTGCTCCGTTGTCGTCTGCGTCAGCCGAATCGTAGCAGCCTGGGACTTCACCACCAAGGAAGAGGAAATTCAGGATGTAGATCCCGTCGGTCAGTTGGACCGCGCCATTCCCATCCGGATCCCCCCTGACGAATTCGGGGAGCCGGCAGGCATCCGCCTCGGCGCAGTCGTCGTCATCGCAATCGGTGTTGCCGTCTCCATCGTCATCGATGCCGTTGTCACAGAGCTCGGCGGCTGGAACGCCGCCCCCCTCCCTCAAGTCGATGTAGGTCAGCCGCCAGCTGTCCTGGATACCGCCGCCGAGGCCCGGCGGATGGGTCCCGTCGACGACTGGAGCGTAGCTGTCGTTGACTGTGTCGTAGATACCGAAAAATCCGTAGGACTGCAGGGGCGAGTTGTTGGAGGCGATGAGCCGCCCAGAGATATAGAGCATCGTACCCTCGGTGTTGACCTGGATATCACCAGCGTCATTCTGGATCGATCTCTGGTAATTGACCCCCCCGATGCGGACACCGGGTACGGTCGCCACGAGCCTGTCCCGCTCAATGACATTCAGGTCAAGCGCGTAGACGGTGCTGCCGTCGCCCGGCCCGCCGTAGAGGATTCCGTTGCCGTCGAGAGCCCCGTTGTAGCCGGTCCAGCTCGAGGTAACGTACCCGGGCTGAACAGGCGTATCCCAGGGACCGACGGACATGTCTCCATAGTTTCCATTCCACGTTATCTTCCAGATGCCGCCGCCGTGGTTGATCTCGTAGACCGAACCATNGTAGAGNTACCTCTCGCGNTTGCCGCCGTTTCTCGCNCCNCCGATATGGCCCCAGTCCGGNGGATTGTGNACGGNGTTGGTNTCAAAATCNAANCGCACNGTCTCCAGTTGGCCGCTGAGATGCCTGTTCCAGACGGTACCATCNGGCGCGCCGCAATAGCGGCCGAATGCCAGGCCCCAGTCGTCGATGTCGGACGACGGATTGGCTGCCCCGGCGAGCGCGTCCAGGAGCACGGTCTTATAGGCGGCGTTGCCATCGGGACCATTGCTCCCGGTGATGACGTAGCCAGTGTTGCGATCGTAGTACCCGCCGCCGCAGTGCGTCCTCGAGATGTGCGGCTCGTTCAGTCCATTGGATGTGTTGAAGGTAAGATCCTCCAGGTCGTAGATGCGGTCCTCCGCATCGTAGGCATGAAAGATCAGGTAATGGCTGTCGGTGGCCAGGTTGTCGGCGAACACCGGGGCCGGCATGAGCACGATCAACGCTACGATAGCGATTAGCTTCTTCATCTTATCTCGCTTTCTACCTGTCTATTGACAGTTCAGCTAGTAAGAGCCTGGCGATTGAGAGTCCGGGCCGTACAGGGATACGCCCCCGAACATTGATTCAAGACTTGCCCGATCGCCTCGCCTTCCTCGACTGCGAAGCCTGTGTGCAAATAGTGTAACGCCCTGTCACGGACAATTACCATCTCTGCTTCTTCGCATCGGCACGAGTCCCTTCCCCTCAGGGACAGGACTCCCGGGTCGCGCAATCAAGCCCCTCGGCGGTCGGATCTTCGCCGCAATCGGGCCAGGGCGCGGGCGGTGGAGCGCCTCCGGAGAAGAGAAATCCCAGGGTGTAGATCGCGTCGGTCAGCTGGACCTCTTCGCTATCATCGACATCAGCCGCGTCAAGACAGGCGGGNACGGCGCCGCCCAGGAAGAGGTAGTTCAGGGTGTAGACCGCATCGGTCAGGTCGATGGTCCCATCTCCATTTCCATCGCCGCGAAGAAAGCTCCCGCCGGCGGTGGGATCAACAACCCTGTCGGTAAAGACGAGCCTTTCCACCGCGCTCAGCCGATCCGTTCCATCCCTGCCCCGAATCGTATCTTGAACCTCGACAACGCCGGCCCTGGTCGTCAGGGCGTATTCGGAAAACCGGCCGCTGAAAAGAACTGAATCAATACCCCCGCCCCCATCGATACGGTTATCGCCGGAGTTACCGGCGAGAGTGTTGTCGAGGGCATTGCCGATGAGGCTGGCATTGCGGGTTCCATCAAGACGGACATTGGTGAGGTACTGTGTCTTGTGGGTATATGGAACGGCCGGATTGCGAGTGAGGGTAAACTCGCTGTTCCAGGAACCGGTGACTGCCAGGGACGCCTCGAGGTAGGGTGGCAGAAAGGCGAGCATCGCCGCCACCCCGGCGGGGTCTCCCGCCTCGATCGCCGCCCGCGTGTTGTAGCGATACTCTCCGCCAAACGAATCTCCGCCGCGCTCGTGGGCCCACATGCCGTAGTAGACATCGATGATGCTGATGATGTACTCGAAGGGGCGATCCGCCCGGGGCAACTCGCGGGTAGGAGGAGGATCGTAGATCCCCGCCGAGATGGCCGCGTTGGTGGCGGCTGTGATCCTCGAATGAAAGGCCGGCAGCGTCGGCTGGATCCCGGCGCCATGCACGAGGTGAAAGACCTCCTCGAGCGTCGCATCGCGAACCGTGTTGTTTACGTAGGCCCGGCTCCCCTCCACCACCGATTCGCTCGCGTAGAGATCCTGGAAGAACAGGTCGACCTTGCCGAGACGGCCATCGATGGCCCTCTCGGCCGCCGACTCCGAGTTGAAGTAGACCAGCGTCGCATCGAGGTTCGCCATCGAGTTCGCCACCGCGGCCTTGTCGCTGCCGAACTCGGTTCCCGGCGCATCGGTGATGTAGAAGCGCAGGATCTCCCGGGCCCGAACCCCCATCTCGTTGGTGACCTGGCTCTGCAGCAGGAAATGAATCGCGCCGCCGTTGGGAGCGACGATCTTCGTGTAGCGGTCAAAGCTCGACCGGAAAACGGAATGGACCCTGGCCGGAAGGGCCACGATCCCATCAGGCGATTGCGAGATGTCTATATCGTCAGGCAGGTTCTGGGCGCCAAGGGCGCCGCCTATAACTGCCAGAAGGAGGAACACCGGAAGAAAGACTGCTGGCGCAACCGGGTTTTGACGTTCGAGACCTGTCATGGATGACCTCTGACCTGCAGGAGCGGCACATGGGGCGATTCCCCCCAATCCTACCAGTTCAAGGCGCCATTGCTTTGCGCAAACGATTCCGTCTCCAGTCCCATGCTGTTGAGCATCGTGACAAAGAGGTTGCACAGGGGAGCTGTGTCATCCTTCTTGCGGGCGACATAGCGGCCATGCTTGTAGCCTCCGCCGGCCAGGAAGATCGGCAGGTTTCGCGGATCATGGGAGTTGGCGTTGCCGAGGTTGCTGCCGAAGAGAACCGAGGTATTGCCAAGCAGCGTATCCGCTCCTTCCTTCTTCGCCTTCAACTGGGTCAGAAGACTGCCGAAACATTTCACCAGGGCGGACTCGATCTTCTTCAGCTGCTCGATCTTGGCCTTGTCCCTGCCGTGATGGGACAGGTTGTGATGCTCGAGGGAAACTCCCTCGACCTGCGGCACGCTGTAATGGTCCTGGATCATCACGGCGACAACCCGTGAGGAATCCGTCTGCAGAATCAACGGAACCATGTTCATCAGCAGCTGGGTCCGTCCAACGAGGTTTCTCTTGTCCCGGATATCGTCGGGAGGAGCCGCGGCGACCTTTGGCTTGGCCTTCTTCATCCAGGCCTGCACNTCGGCGAGGTCCTTCTCCGCCTTGCGAACCGACTCGTAATACTCATCGAGCTGTTTGTTGTCCGACTTGCTCGCGTTCCGCTGAAGTTTCTTCGCCTGGGCTCTCAGCGAGTCAAGAATGCTCCGGCCATCGCTCAGCCTTCGTTTCTGCTTCGCGACCTCCCGCGCGTTTCCCTTCAGGAACATCTTCGAAAACAGCTTCGCCGGACTCCTCTGTGCCGGCACCATCACGCCGCTGCTGGTGAAGGACTGGCTCTGCGTCGAGTTGCTGCTGATGACCACGGAGGGAAAGCGGGTCACGTAGCCGAGCTTCTCGGCCGCGTACTGATCGACGGAGATCGAATTGCGGAACCCGCCAAGCCCGGGTCCCTGCGCGGCGGTCAGCCAGGTCAGCTCGCAATTGTGCGGCTGGCGGCCTGTCTGTCCCTCATGCTCGAGACCTGAAAACAGCGTGAAGTCCTTCCGGTGATCTTTCAGGAGCCCGAGGTACTCGGTCGACTCGTAGCCCGCGCCGGGAGTCCTCGGCCAGAGCGATGGGGGATGCAGTCCCAGGGTCGTGCAGATGCAGACCATTTTTTTGGGGGCGACGACGGGCGCGCTGCCGAGCGCGGGAGACATCGTCTCCAGGAGAGGCAGNGCCAGCGAGACCCCGGATGCTTTTAAAAAGGTTCGTCGCTTGAGTGGTTGGTGCATGGCTTTCGTCCTCTTCCCTAACGGGGACTCCCCCAAGTATAGCTGCGCCTACTTATTCCTGAACAACTCGCTCTGAACTACCTTGTGAATGATTGTCCGCAGGGGATACCCCTTCTTGCGGACCTTCTCCGCCAGGACCTCCACCGGCTCCCTGTCGGCAAATTGGATCTCCGCCCCGGTGGCGTAGACAAAGAGCCGCGAGATAAGGTGGCGGGCGACCTGGTCCTCCCGCTCGAGCAGGAGCTCCTTGTATTCCGAGATGCCGGAAAAGGTCTTCCCCNCGGCCGTCACCCCGCTGGCATCGACCTTGCGCCCCTTGCCGGGCAAAATCTTGGAAAGCACCCTGCCGTTTGACCGAGTCGAACGGTACCGTGTTCGAAATCCGCCGATTGGATCAAAACTTTCCAGCGCGAACCCGGGAGGATCTATCTCGCGATGGCACCTGTTGCAGGTTTCTTCATCGCGGTGCGCTGCAAGGATCTCGCGGATAGTCGTATTTCCGCGCGTATCAGGCTCAACCGTGCCGGCCGTCGGCGGCGGCGGGTCCGGAGGCGTTCCCAGCAGGTTCGTCAGCACGAAATTCCCGCGCATNACCGGCGAGGTAACGGTGCCATTCGCCGTGATCTTCAGGATGCTCGCCTGGGTCAGCAAGCCGCCGCGCGGGTTGTTCTCCGGGATCTTCACCTTGCGGAAATGTTGTCCAGCGACCCCCGCAATACCGTAGTGCTTCGCCAGCGGACGATTGAGGAAGGTAAAGCCCGAGTCCAACAGGTTTCTCACACCAAGGTCCTCCTCGATGAGAGCGGCAAAGAAAAGCTCCGTCTCCCTCGTCATGGACTGGCCGAGGATCTCGTTGAATTCAGGATAGAGCTTCTCATCGGGCGTGGTGGCATTGATCTCCTTCAGCCTGATCCACTGCCCGAGAAAATCCTGCACGAACCTCATCGATCTTTGGTCATCGAGCATNCGATCGACCTGCCCGGCGAGCACCTTCGGATCGGACAACCGGCCATCTTTCGCCAGCTCAAAAAGCTTCTCATCAGGCAGGCTCTTCCACAGGAAATAGGACANCCGGGTGGCGAGAGCGAAGTCGTCCAGCTTGCCCGGCTCGCCTCCATGGAAGAGGAAGGAAGGAGAGCTGAACATGGCGCGCAGCGGCACCCGGATCGCATCGGTGAATTTACGTCCGGCTTCGATCGCCGGACGGGCCAGGCTGACGAGCGCCTCGACCTCGCCCTCCCGGNGCGGCCGCCTGAAGGCNAGCGGGGCGAGCCGCTCAACGACGTCGGCCACCTGCTCGAGCGGCTTCCTCTTCAGCTCAACCTCGTAGGTACTGCGGTAGCCATCAGGACCGGCGGATCCCCGNCGTCTCAGCCAGTTCAGCTCCTTGTAGTCCACGTCGCCAAGGAGCCTACGGGTGCTTTGCGGCGGCCAGCTCTTAAAGATCGGTCCCTCCACGTGCATCGATTTCATCGCGATGCCTTCGCCTTTGTACTTCTNGGATCCGACAATGTAGACACNCTTGGGATGGGTGAGACCGGCCACCGAGGGNTANAGNTAATCNCCCGGCTTCANCAGCGCCNTCACCTCNACCGTGCGCGGCTCACCGGGNANNAGGTCAAAGGCCCCNAGCAGNTGNGAGCCGCCGCCNTTCTCGCTGGTNTGGATGANCGTCAGGATCANNGGCTTCCTGGACTGGTAAGTATAGGCCTCCACCTTGATACGGTAGAGCCCCGGCGAACGGATATTCAGCCCGCTGGCGTTGGATCTCAGGATATAGTCCTGGTCCACGAACACCGCGACGGCATCCTTGAGTTTCCTGGTGACGCTTCCGCCCCGTCTCAGCTCCCGGTCATGCCACATGTTCACATAGGGTGAGTTCAGGTAGTCAACCAGCTGGGGCTTTCCCTTGGGGCGGCTGCGAAGATTGATGGCCGCATCGATGGCGTAGTCCGCCGCCTCGAGGTAGCTGCGAATATGGATAGGTGAGATTCCCTGCCCGGCGCCCACCGTGTCAAAGCTTCCCGAGTCACTTTCGGCGGGCAGGATCTTCGCGAGATCCTCGCGGACGAGGAGCAGGTCGCGCATCGTGTATTCATACTCGATGCGGGTCAGGCGGCGGGAGGGAACACGGCCCTCCTTGCGCTGCCTGAAAAGGTTCTCTTTGAGGAGATTGCGTTTCAGCGAAGCCAGCGCCTTCCTGCGCAGCGCGGCAGACGGGCGAGCTTTTGTCTTGGGCGGCATCTCGTCAGCGTGGACTCGGTCAAAGACCAGCTCCCACTTTCGAAACGTGGCGGGATCCGAGAGATCGTAGCCCAGGCGCTCGAAATCGAGACGTGTTTCAGTGTCCGCATCGTGGCATTTAATACACGATGCCTCGACCAGGGGCGCCACATCCCGCTTGAACGCCTGCGCCACCGCACCGCCAGCCGGAAGCCAGCAGGTTGCGATCAGGACCAGGATGGCGTTCTTCATAGCTCTAAGATTCCAGTCTTCTCCGCTTGCCCGGGTCAGCGTCTCAGGGCTAAGTATTGGGCGGAGTTGGTGAAACTATATCTATAGTCCACCATCCGCCGCGGAATTGGACATCGTTTTCAACTAGGGACTGCGCTTCTGAAACCAGAAGCATCTGATACAGTTTAAGGCACCATCGTGGGTAAATACAATTTTCGACATGGTTGGCGGGCCGCAAGTGGATCCAGGCGCTGCCAGCACCGGTGAAATCAGCGGGAAACGGGCGTATCATGTGATTCGCTTGTTTCACCGCTCCATGGAAAAGAGGAACCTGAACATGTTGAGACCCAACATTATGGCCCTGGCCGTCTTTGTCGCGATGGCGACCATTGTTCAAGTCGAACGAGCCGAGGCGCAGCCCACCGGAAAGAACCCCGCGATCACGCCCCAGCCCCGTATCGTCGAGTGGTGGTTCGCCCGCCAGGCCGAGAAGATCGCCGAGATGACCAAGGGCGATATCGATCTCCTGATGGTCGGCGATTCGATCACGAATAATTTCGACAGCGTCGGCGCGCCGGTCTGGAAGAAGTCCTTCGAGCCGCGCAAAGCGATCAACCTGGGATTCGGCGGTGATCGCACCAACCACGTGTTGTGGCGCCTCGACCATCTGCCGAAGCTGAAGAAGGCGCCGAGGGGCGCCGTCGTCCTCATCGGAACGAACAACATCTGCTGGGGCAGCGACAAGCCCAAAGATGCCGCCGTGGGCGTACAGGCGATCGCGCGCAAGCTCGGCGAGCTCTATCCCGAGATGAAGATCCTGGTTCTCGGCGTCTTCCCGCGCAGGCGGAAGCTCGATCACCCCCACCGCAAGCAGATCATCGAGCTGAACTCCTATCTCCCCGGCCTGCTGAAGAACCTCGAGAACGTAAAGTTCCTCGACATCGGACCGAAATTCCTCGACGAGAAGGGCTTCCTGTCGAAAGAGATGATGCCCGACACGACCCACCCAAGCGAAAAAGGTCACGAGATCTGGGCCGAGGCCATCGAGGCTGAGCTCGATAAGATGCTGGGCAAATGAGCCCTATCCTGCCGGCTTCCAGATAAGAAGCTCACCTTTTCGCGAGACTGCGGCGTCACCGCTGTAGAGCTCGTAGGTGCCTTCACTCTCTTCAAAAGGAACCGATACTCCCAGCGCCGCCAGCTCCCTGGCGTAGATGCGCAGGAAGATAGGATTGTAGCTGCAGTTGTAGGCAAAGGTCGGCAACAACGGGATCGGCGCCAGGGAGATGATCGTGCCTCGGTTCATCCAGGCGCCGGTGCGGAGCTCGGCGCCGCCGAGGATAATGGTGCCGCCCTTCATCTCGAGACCGGTGAAGTCCTTCGCCATGCCCTTGACGACAATGGTCCCTCGCTTCATCCGCATCCCGACCTCGAGACCCGCCGAGCCCTCGACTACGATCGTTCCATCGGTCATCCCGGTGAGGCTGCCCCGGTAGGCGGCCCCGATCTGCCCGCCGGCGTTACCGCCGATGTGGATATAGCCTCCCGACATCTCCGCGCCAATCCAATCCGAGACGTTGCCGGAGACCTCGATGGTCCCGCCCTTCATGAAGGCCCCCAGATGCATCCCGGCGTTGCCGTCAATGTTGAGGTGGCCTCGGGTCATGCCGCGTCCGAGCCACTTGATCCTTCCCGCGTCCCCCCGGATCTCCAGCTCTTCGCTGGCCTCGCCTTCGACCTCGAAGAACTCGTCGAGGCGAAGCTGTCGCTTGCCCAGGAAGATCGGGAGAGCGCNGANCTCGTCNTNNCCCAGCTCCGCCACNACGTCNGGCGAGAGGGCCTCGGCCTCNATNGGAACNNCAGGCTGCTCTTTGAGGGTCAGGGTGATCATCGGCTAACCACACTCACGGATGTCCGCTCCCTCGATCCGTTCCATTTCCACCGGGTAATTATCGAAGCTCATCGTGTAGTACTGCTCGAATAACGGCCGCAGGTACTCCTCGATGCTCTCGTCGTAGGCAGGCCGCACGACGAGCTCACGACCATCCACCATCTTGCGGATGTCGCCCTCCTCGACGACGACCTCCCCGCCCTTGAGGAGATAGCGCGGATGCCCGAACATGCGCTCACGGTCAGGATCATCGTTGTACAGGGCCACGTCCGCATCTGCACCTATACCGAGAT
The DNA here is from genome assembly GCA_002695115.1 of Planctomycetota bacterium. Taxonomy (GTDB): domain Bacteria; phylum Planctomycetota; class UBA8108; order UBA8108; family UBA8108; genus UBA8108. The sequence goes on along the minus strand of NZOA01000043.1, from coordinate 7,689 downwards.
GACCCTTCTGCGGCATGCCGAGCGCCCGCGCCGGTCCAGCCGAGATGATGATGGCGATTTCCGACAGCGTGTACTCACGCTCAATCCCGGGCAGGTGGATTCGCTCGAGCGCCTTCTCCGGCAGCTTCGCAATGCACTCGCGCCGAAACTCAACGTTCATCAATAGCTGGATGATTTCCGGATACCGCCAGAAGCAGGCTCCGTTCGGATGGTCCGTGGTCAGGTAAATTCGCCACGGATCGTCGATCAGCAGGAGCAATTCCAACCCCACTGCCCACTGCACGGCGTTGACCAGGTTGGTGCCCTTGTAGGTGTAGGGAACGACTCCGCAGCCGGTCTCGTTCTCCACATCCAGGTTGCCCCACTTCCGTCCGGTAAGTTGATACAGCAGGTGCTGCCACGGACCGTCGGCGGTAATGGTCACCGAGTCGCCGAAGAGGATCGCGCCGGCATCGGCCGTGAGGTTCGGCTGCCCGTTGAAAAATTCAGCGAGCTGCACCGATTCGGAGCGCAGGGTGTCCCAGTCGTCGCCGCCGTAGGAGTGGAACTGCAGGTGCGCCATGTGCGCGCGATGACCACCGAGCACCTTCATGGTTTCGATCGTGGTGTCGATGTTGCCCGGGGCTCCGAGGTTGTTGCAGTGCAGGTGCATCGGATGCGGCAGCTTGAGCTCATCTACCATCGCCGCCATGCTCGAGATGATTTTCGCCGGCGTCACCTTGCTGTAGCCCTCAACCGGCTCGGAGAGAACCTTGGCATCCTTTCCCCACTTCCAGGCCGTAACCCCGCCCGGGTTCACCGCCTTGACCCCGTAGCCTTTTGCCGCCCACAGGTGCCAGGCCAGGAGATGCTTTGCACGCTCGGTTTCACCTTCCTCGAGAAGATCCAGCAGGATCTCATTATTAGCCATGAGCACACAACAGGACTTATCGACAAGCGGCGTGTCGCGGAGCTCTTCGTGGGTGTGCCGGGCCGAGAGCACCGGCACGGCNGCCTCGTTGACCGTGGTATAGCCCAGGCCGGCATAGAGGTAGCCGGTCGCAAAGGTGGTTGGTGTCGTCCCGCCAACGCCCGCGCGAAGCTCCGGGGAGTGGGTAAACTTGGCGGCGTCTCGATGATTTTCAGGGGTCATCGCCCGGGCAAAGTTGAGCGCCCCGCCGGCTACGTGCGTATGGACATCGACCCCGCCGGGAAATACGACCATCCCGGAAGCATCAATCGTACGAATGCCATCGCCCTCGACCTCGGCGACAATCCGCCCATCCGAGATGCAGACATCCCTGACCTCACCGTCTATGTCGTTGGCCGGATCAAATACCCTGCCGCCCGTTATTCGCAGCATGCGCCCAGGATGCTCCTCATCGATGTTCCGCCGGTGCCCGTCTTCATGCGCAGGGTACCTCCTTGAAAGAAGCCGGCGTCCAGGCGGGCTTCTCCTTGACCTTTTCGAGGATGCGGTGGATCACCTCCTCATCGGTGGGATAAGGCGATTTGAGGATAGGCTTGAGAGGCAATGGTATCTCGTCCATGCGGTAGACCGTCCCGTCCGCGCTAATACCCGTGGTCGCCGTCGTGATGTGAACCCGGGCCAACCGACTGGTATGCGTCAGCTTCGGATCCAATACGATGGTCGGGGTCCTGGAGAGGTGATCGATGGCCGGCTGCGGCATCGTCGCGCCGGGATCGGCACCCAGGACCAGCGTGGCATCGTTGTCGCCTCTTACCAGCACATCGATGGTCGAGAACTCTCCCGGGTTGAACCTCGGGTAGCCGCGTGACAGGCTGACCCCGAAGGGAAACCCGGTCGTCCAGCGCATGACCACGTCGGCTCCGGTGACATTGCCATGCCCCCGCATCGGCATGGAGACGAACTTGGTAAATGCGTTCAGTTCCGCGACCAGNGACAGGATCGCCGCCGAGTTCATATGCTTGCCGCGTGTCATCGACACGCCCATTCCGAAAAAGATCACCCCGAAGCGGGCGTTCTTCATGCGGTCGACGAGATCCTGGAGCTGTTCGAGGGTCAGTCCCGTTTCCGCCACGCGGGCCGCGTCAACCGGCTGGTTCTTGACCAGGGCGCGCAGCGTGGTGACGACCTCGAAGTCCTTNCCCGGCTTTACCTGCAGGAGGATGTCGGCGTGTTTCGCGCTGGGAGTCTCCCGGACATCCACGAGGACCATGGTCCGGCCCTTGCGGCCCTCGGGCACGTGCTTGCCCTTGGGGATCAGGGTGTACCTGGAGAAATGCAGCGGATGACAATCGGCCGGATTGCCTCCCCAATAGATGATGAAATCAGCCCGGTTCTTCACCTCGCCCAGGGTGCACGTGACTTTACCACCCAACTGGGCGGCTACTTCGGTCGGGCCGTGTCACAAGGAGGTGTGGCTGTCGACCACGCCTCCAACCCATTCGGCCAGCGCTACCGCGTTGCGCTGCGCCTCGCAGGTGATATTGCTGAGCCCGTATACCAGCGGCATATTCGCCTGGTAGAGATATTCGGCCGCCTCCTCCACCGCCTCGTCAACCGTGGCCGGCTTGCCATCGATCAAGGCATCGGGATAGCAGTGTTCAGCGGTATGGTTCTTGAACCACGCCTCGCCGAGACCACAGGCGCGCTTGGTCTTGACGATGCGGTCGCCTTCAGCCTGCAGGTCTATGTGGTCACAGACGCAGCCGCAGAAGGTACAGGTGGCGTTTTCTACCGTTTTAAGGGTCATGCCTTCTACTGCTTCTTACTCTTGTCGCTCTCGCCCGAACCGGACGGCATGATGAAGCTTCAGCCAAGCGCACGGCCGCGGAAGCTGCCGCGGATCCGTCTCGGCATGTAGCGCCCGGTTTCNGGGTCNATGAGCTCCCAGGCCTCGAGGNCTTCCGCCGCNGGNNCCTCGTCGAGNCTGTCGGGNAANTGGGCNGCTATCGTCTGGTCNGTNTCCATACGNGGNTTTGTCTNATCCATGGCTTGNTCTTCGCTCTCCCGGTTGNCNNNNTCNTTCANGATTCTGTCTCCACTTCAGCTGGGGCCTCNCCAGCGGCCAGNGGCTCGATCTCTACCTCCCAGCCCTTGGAGGTGGGCATCCCCGTGCCATCGGTGCTCTGGCCCATGAGCTTGCAGGTCGGTGGGCCGTAGGCGATAAATACCATCCCGGGTGGAACCTTGCCTTCCTTGCCGCCGTGTTCCTGGCAGACAAAGGTCCCCTCGCCATTTTCCGAGCGAACCCGGACGCTGGCACCGACCGAGGCGCCGATNTCCTCGATGTCGTCCGGGTGCATGATCAGCGTGGTCACCATCTCCTCGTACTCGGCATCGTCCTTGCCGACGTTGATCTGNCGCCCTTGCTTGGTCGTGCGACCCGCGTTCATGATGAATTGCCTGGTAGCCAACGGTTACTCCCTCTATGTCTAAGCTCTGGACCGTTTTACCAGATTATACCGCCTAATGCCCGCCTAATGACCGCCCGACGACAGCGAGGCCGGTTTCCGGCTCTTCAGCTGTCTCCCATCACCTCGCGCAGGTGGAAATTGAACTTGCCGAGCTTACCGCCGTAGTTACCGGCGCCGATCGCCAGCACCCCATCCCCCGACGCCGCCTCGATGGCCGCGCGCATGGCCTGGCTAACGGCGCCTTCATCGATTCCGTCCATAACCAGTTCATAGCAGCAGTTCGCTCCCTCGACCAGCTCGGTCTCGGACCGACTTCTCTGAGTAGGGGCGAGGGCGTCATTGGTCGAGGCTACCAACTGCTCGTAGCGTGAGCCAACCTTGCTGCCGCTGCGGACGACCCCACCGGGAAATGGCGCGATGACACCCGACAATTCGGAGACAGCCTCGCTCGCGCGACGCGCCGCATCGAGCCCCACCGACTGCGAGACCGCCTGGAGAATGATATTGCCACCGGCGACGCCCTTCCCTACGCCGGCGGTCTCCTCCACCAGGAATTCGCCATCCATCACGGGGATCCGCCAGAATCGTCGATCCTCCCGCTTCTTGCTCTTCTGGAATCCATCACCGAAAAATCGCAGGTTCTTTCCAAGCGGGACCTTCTCCTCCACCTCTCCCCCCGCGAGGCCATCGTAGCAGGCGGTGGTCGGACAGGTCATCACGCACTGGCCTACCCGGTTGGGTACCGCCTTGGCCAATCCATCGGTGGAAAAACCAAAGAGCAGCACGCTCGCGCCAGGTCGACCATCGGGGGTCTCATCGCCTGGAATGTATCCCTCGACCCCTACCTCTGCATCGCAGGAGATCACCGAGGTGGCGTAGCCCGAGATGGACTCAAGAGCCGCATTGAGCCAGTGGTCATCAACAGCCGTAATGATCAGCCGCGAATAGCGCATGCCGAAGGCTTCGGCGAAGGTATCTATAATCGTGGTCGAGCCAATCTGCATGAAGGTCTGCCGACTACTGAAACAAGGAAAGTTTAAAATGCGATGAACGGCAAAGGTAGACCGCCGGGCCTGTCACATCAACGATTTCCGCCACCGGAAGCGATCGCGTGACCCTTTCTCAAGCAAAGCTGGAAAATAGGAATGGCTCTACCCGGCAGGACTCCATTAGTCTCGAAGCGACAAAACAGGGAGACGGCGATGAAAGATCGTAAGAAGATCCACTGGAAACAGACCCTCGCCCTCATGGCGTTGAGCGCTCTGCTGGCTTCCTGCGGCCTCCCCCCCGGCATGAAGCTCCTCCAGCTGCGGGTCCACCATGGGGGAGAGTGCGTCCTGGAAACGAACTTTGACGTTCCCGACACGAGCACGGTCAGCGAGATCTGGGACGCCGCGGGACAAAAGCCGTTCAGTACTCAAACCGCCGCGAAATCACTCGGCGCGAACAAGGCCAACCCGCTCGAGGCGAAGCTCACCGGGCCCGTCGAGATCAGGATCTCTCACCCGCCTTCCGATGAGATCAGCGCGAAGCTGACCAACCTGACCCTGCGACGGAGCTCGAAGGATTCCGACGACTGGCACCTGTCAGGAAATGGAGTCAGCCGCGCGAAGAAAGAGTCCTCCAGCCAGGGTGATAAACCCGTTCGCTGATAAGAAAAGCCAGGAGCAGGAGACGAAAACGGGGTGGTAGGGCGCGAGCTTAACCGCCTGGCGCCTTACCACCCCGCTACCCTGATTCAGCAGGCTACTTGATTTTCTTAGCAGTCCTGACGACCTTCGGGATCGGTTTCCCGTCCTGGTCGGTCCCTGTGATGACCTCGTTCATGGTGTTCTCATCGACAACGGTCTGCTTGCCGGTTACGTAGCTGATCTTGCCATCTGCATGCCGGATGATACTTGTGAAGGTCAAGACCATGCCTGCTTTGAACTTCGGACCCTGGGGACGCGAGATCGTCGAGGTGTAACGGCTTCCATCCTTCAGGTGTCCAACGCCGGTCCACTGTTTGGTTTTCGGGTCATAGCCCCAGATCGATGTCTGCTTTTTGCTGACAAATATATTGCAGCCGGTGGCGGTGCCGTAACACTCCGCTTTGATGGTTTCTTTCTTTCCCTCTGTCTCCTCCACGATCTCCCACTTGCTGTGGTAGTAGCTGTAGAACTTGTGATAATCCTCAGCTTCCCCCGCCCGCAGAGAGCCCGGTGACCAGCAGAAGGCCATGACAACCAGGAAGAGCCCCATCAGAAGACCACTCTTCTGTATTGAAAATGTTCTCGTCAAATTCATAACGTCCTCCATTCGTTTGAGTAAATTAAGACCAGTAGTTCTTCAGCAGATAATTCGCGAAGAAACACCTTTAAACCCCACTTCAAACCGGCAGGTCAAGCGAAAGAATGCCCAAGGCACATGCGAGGCGCTTCGCTCTAATCGAGCTCATCCTCTATCGCTGAAAGCTCGACCCAGCCGCCCTGGCGGGCTGAGCGCGCGGCGGCCTCGGTGAAGAGCTGGACGCGGTAACCGTCATCGAGGCCGGGATGGACACAAGGCCGTCCCTCGATGCGGTCGCGGAGTCCCGGGAAGGCGTATTGTTTGAAGCGATTGCCCTGGCCCTCGTCGGGAAGGGTCGCCGCCGTTTCAGGCTCGGCGTCAGTTCGAAAGAGGCGCACCGCGCCGCTGATCCGGTCGATCGAGAGCGAAGCATCGCTGCCGTGAAGCTCGAGCTCCGGGGCGACGCCCTTTCGAAGAAACGAAGCGTGCGACAGGACCATCGTCCCCACCGCGCCGCTATCGAGCTCGACGGATATCGAGGCGTAATCGTAAGACGAACCCTTGCGCCGCTCGGTCTCGCCGGGCTCGGCGTGCTCCTCACCCCAGGCGATGGCCTCGCCGAGGTTGATGTCGCCGAGGTCCGACTTGGGCGGCGAGACCACGTCGGCGTGGGTCTGCACGCGCCTGGCTTCCTCACCCAGGATCCAGCGCACGGCGTCGTAGGCGTGGGAGCCGACGTCGGCGATGCTGCCGGCCGAGGAGAGCGTCGCATCATCCCGCCAGGTGAGCGGCATGGAGGCGGGACGCGGGTTGTGCCAGCGATAGATGAAGGCGCGCACCTCCCCCAAGGCGCCTGATTCGCAAATTTCCCGCGCCTTACGGAAGACGTCGACGTAGCGGGTCCACAGCGGTACGAAGTGGCCAAGCCCACTTTCGGAGTAGGCCTTCCAGATCTCGTTCGCTTCGGCGGCGTTCACGCCGATCGGCTTTTCACAGACCACGTGAAGCCCGGCCTCGGCGCAGGCCATGACCGCCTCGTGATGCAGGGCATCGGGCGTGCAGACGAGCACGAGGTTCACGCCCTCCTGCCCGATCGCCTCGCGCCAGTCGGCGGTAAAACATCCAGCGCCGTCCTCAGCGGCCGCCGCCTCGAGCAGGTCAAGCCTTCGACCGCAGAGAGAAACGATCTCGGCATCATCGGGACACTCTCGAATTTCCTCCCGGTACGGGGCTCCTATAAATCCGGTGGCTCCCAATACGGCGATTTTGAATTTCATACCCGGCTCTCGTTTCTCATCTCTAACCCACCTCCACAACTTTGCCGGAGCGTCCCGACTCGATGGCCGCGGCGACCATGGCGGTGATGTTGCGGCTCGTTCGAACATCGAGAATGGACGAGCTGTCCTCCTCGATCGCCCGAAGGAAATTGTCCGCCAGCAGGTAGTCATTGTCTTCAGCCAGGAGGCGCTGGCTCTTGAACTCGGTGTCGGGCTGGTCGCAGTAGTAGATCGACACCTCCGGCCGCGCCTCGCTGATCACCAGGGCTCCTTTCGAGCCGAGAACGTGAAGCTTGATCTCGCCGATGTCGGGATGGCTCGCGTTGCCGATGCGACCGATAGCGAGGCTGCCGACGAGCTCATCTTCAAACTCGAGCGTGACCGTCGCGAGGTCCTCGACATCGTTGTCTACACAGAGCTGGTGGAAGTGCGCCGTGGTGCGGGCGAAGACCCGCTTCGCCTCTTTGCCGCACAGGAGCGCGATGTAGGCGAGGGGATAGCAGCCCTCGATGCTGAGCTCCCCCATCGGATCCTTGCCGACACCGCCATCAGCGCCCGTTGCGTGGGCGGCCTTGAGAAATTCCATCCAGTCAAGCGGCTCAGCGTCCGGCCCGAGGGAGCCCTTCGGCGGTCCCGCGTCCTTGGCGAAATAGAAGTCGACGTGGATCGCGTAGGGCGTACCGATGTCTCCGCGATCGATCACCTCCTTCGCCTTCACCAGCGCCGGAAGCAGGTTCCTGTTCCACATCAGGAACTTGACCTT